>NZ_SDKC01000001.1:2958564-3589629 GCF_004123145.1 Blautia faecicola
TGATCTGTTTTTTTCTTCACAGTTTTTACTTCTTCTTGTACCTTATTAAACTGGTATTCTATTGTTCTAGCTTTTTTCTCTGCTTCTTTCTGTCTCTTCTGTGCTTCATCTACCGCTTCAACAGATGATTTATTCACCTGTATCTGCAATTTAGAGTTCTGGTCCCGAACGTCTTTTATTTCTTCTTCGAGCTGCTCTTGCTCGCTCCTGCTCTTCAAGCCGTTTCTGTTCCTCAAATCGTCGTTGCTCTGCTGAAGCGATTGATTCAACTTCTGCGTTTCGGACATTTCGGTTGTCAAATGATGAATTTCGTCGTTTAACTTCCGAATTTCGTCTTGCATTTCGTAATTCTCGAAGAATAACTTCTGTTTTTCCATTTTCAGCTTGTGTGTCCTTTCCTGAAATTTCTGGATAAACTCGTTCATCTTCTGATTTCTCACCTGTAACTCGTCTCTCTCTTCCGTCACTAGCTCCAGTGACGCCGTCCGCTCCTTCGCAAGCTGCTTCCACTTGTCGGTAGTATCCGGCAAGTTCTTCGTCTGATCTGCTGTCTCTGTTGACTGAATCTCTGGCTTTTTGCCTATTTCTATCAAATTCATTCTCTAAGCCCTCCTTACTGATGTCCAGATGAAATGTTTTTGACAGATTGCTGTCACGCACTTTCTTTCCATCCTGATTCTGAAATGTGATGTGTTTCCGCTTTTCTATCCAGTTCACACTCCATCCAAACTGTTTCATTTTTTCTATAAACTTTTCTTTGCTGATACAATTTTCCAGTGCCTTTAATATCGCCATTGCACAGTCCGCTACAAAACTGTCCTTTACCTGTTGACGGAACAGGTTATATTTATCTTTACTCCATGCAATGACTTCCCCTTTTTCAATCTGGCTTCCATCAAAGTGCTTTCCTTTCTCGACAACTGTCAGTCCACGTTCCCGGCACATCTGATTGGTAAGCTGTTTCATACGTTCCAGATCCTTTTTGGTGTTATGCAGTTTTCTTCCATCTTCATAACTCACTGAATTAGTAACCAGATGGCAGTGGATATGATCTTTATCCTTATGCACAGCCATTAAGGTCTGGAATCCACTGAACCAATTTTCTGCAAACTCTTTTCCAAATTCTAATGCCTGCTCCGGAGTAATCTGCTCGTCCTTATGCCAGGAAATAATGTTGTGAGCGTACATTCTCCCAGAATCTTTATCCCACATCTTCTTTTCTTCTAAAAAGGTTCTATACACCAGATCATAGTTGATCTCATCATGGCAGTACGGACCTGTTACATAAGTAAGCAGTTCACTTGTCTTGTCCTGTCGCAAAACATATTCGATACAATTTCTCATTGCTCCATGTGTATTTGTCCGCTTATTAATCGTCTTATTAATAGCCATATCTTTTCACTCTCCTTCCTGTATTTGAGAATATTTTTGTTGAGATAATACAGAATATCTTCCCTTGGCATAAAACCATCCGTATTCATTTTTCTTGCAATCTGATTCAAATTCGTAGCTGCACCACGAAGCTGACTAAGTATCTCTGAAAGAATCTGATTCAGCGTTTTCAGTTCTTCCACTTCCTCTGCAGAAGCAATTTTTAAACCTGCTATTGCATGAATTACAACCGCCTGCTGAGTCTGTCCAGACTCCTTTACTTTATTTTGGAGCAGATTATACTCTGCTTTATTCATTCGTATCGTTACTGTATAATTTCGTTTTCGCATAAATCTTTGTCTCCTTTCTCCACTCTATCTTTTTTATAAATCATTCATAACCTTTCCGGCTGGTAGATTAGCAGGGGATATATAAGGGAGTGCAACGCTCCCTTATACAGGTGCAGGGCGCATGACGTCCAGTGGACGTCAGCTTTGCGCCGACCGGAGCGACAGCGGAGACAAGTCCTAGTCAATCAGTAAGTGTTCCGTAGGAATGTCCGGTGGACATTTCGCAGGGATACTTACGCCATTGACGTGCCGGGGTTCCAAGGGGCAGAGCCCTCTGGCAAGTTTAGGAACAGCCCAAAGGCTGACTCCGGTGCAGAGTGGCTTGCCACTTTGCGAAACTTGCCTGTCATCTCCCCACCACTGAACCAGTACCAAGTAAGCAACATTCTCCTCTGCGTTATCAAGCCAAAATTGAGATGACAGTGGTTTTGTGGTGCAGGAACTGACTGTAAAAGAAAGAGAAAATCTCCACATTCCATAGATTTTTCCTTTCTGAAACAGGCTAGTCATGCACCACTCCGATGCGAAGTATCGGACAATCATGTGCCGTATCCGGCACTCTATATTTCTTCTTTGCCTTGCTTATACAACGTTTTCCATCTGCAAATGCCTCTCTGGCATATTTCGTTGTTATTTCTGCTTTTCTTTTTCTGAATCACTTTCCATTTCTGCTGAAAAGCATAAAAATAGCAGTCATGAACATTTCACTGATTTTTACCAATAGAAATGCCATCACTGCCATTACCTTTTTCTGCTATTCTGTTTCCGTAAAGCTTTCCTTACTGTCAGTCTATTTTTCTATTACTGCTATTTTATTTTGTCGCAAATTTCAAACAGGTCATGCAATAAATTCTCCAGTTTCATAAGTCTGCGATGCTGATACCAGATCAATCCGGGAAGTCCCACTGCAAGGAAGAACGAAGCACATAAAATCTTTATTGCCTGTCCTCTGCTGCTTATCCCTCCATATCCAAATCCACATACCAGATTCACGAATAAAACATAGAAATATCCACAAAATAAAACAAATTCAAAAATCCACACCAGCACCTTTTTCACTTTCTCTTTCACTCTGTACTTCTCCCTCCTGCATTTTTAAATTCAGTGTAGCGAATTTCTCGCTATATTTCAATAGTGAATATCTCGCTAAGTTATTATTATGCTAGAGGTGAAACGCATGTATCAGAGAATACGGGATCTGCGTGAAGATCGTGACCTTACGCAGAAGAATATGGGTGAAATTCTGAATTGCAGTCAGCGTATTTACAGTAATTATGAATGTGGTGATGTCGATATCCCTACTCACATTCTGATTAAACTGGCTGAATTTCATAACACCAGCGTTGACTATCTGCTAAACCTGACAGATGATAAACGTCCTTACCCAAGAAAAAAGAATAGCTCCACTTAAGGCAGTCCGATTTATTTTATGCAAACCGGACTGCTTTTCCTTTTTACAGACAGCTAAAAACTATCCGCAAAATCCAGTGCTGCATCCATATCAGCTTCTTTCTCCCAGTCCAGATTATCTTCTGCGATCTCTCCATCCGTTTTCTCCATTGTTAGTGTTCTGTCCGGCAGATTAATTTCTCCTACCGATTCTTTTACAAACGGTACAAGCATTTCCATCAGATTCTTCGCTATAGCCATCGGGGCAGATTCTTTCACTCCATCCCGGACAGCTGTTTCCACTCTTTCCAGAAAAGCATCTTCCTTTTCTCTGGTTTCCAGATACGGATCTGCTTCATTCCTGTACTCTCTGGAAAAATAATCGTTTAAAGCAACTACAACTGCTCTGGTGTACGATTTATATTTTTCCCTGTCCATCGTCTGCAAATATTCCCATGCCTGCCGGTCCTGTTCATCACAAAGATTTAAGCGGATATTTGTGTTGATGATTTTCCGTTCTTTTCTCATACAAGCATCCCTCCGTTTCTCTGGATTTTCCTTACGGTCATTGCTTCATAGCCTTTCGCTGTGGCACAGATGTCCCGTACAATTGTCACCCGGCTCTTGTCGTATTCTCCAAAATTCTGAATCATACAACCTCCACCGCCGACCACATACAGACGCATCAGTTCTGGATTATATTCCCGTTCTCTCAGCTTATGGAAGATTTCTTTCGTATAATCTCCGGCAGCTTTACGAATGACTGTCAGATATTTCTCTCCAATATCTGCTGTCCCGGTACGGATCACCTGCTCAATCATCAAATCGTCCACCACTGTTCCCAGTTCTTTCAGCAAGGATTCCCTGACTGCAAGCACACACTGGTGTGTTCCATATTTCTCTGTAAAGCATTTCTTCTCTAATGGACGGGAATTATTGATATACATGATATTCATAGTTCCATTTCCAATATCTGCCAACATATTGATGCCTTTGAAATCCTGTAAGCGGTAAAAGGCTGCTGCAAATCCCTGTGGGTAAATATCAGCTCCTGCAAACTCCACATGATATTCTTTATTGCGGAATGTAAAATCCACACGTTCATTCTGTAGAAGATATTTCTGGAAATCTTCTTTCTGTGTAGCAACCCAGGTAAGAGGAAGTCCGGCTGCGATATGCACCTTTGCCCGGTTCATTCCTTTCCCGTCCAGTTCTCTTGCGATAGCCGCCAGTGTCAGCACATAATAGTCCTCGTCCTGCGTTTTCTCTGCACAGAACTCTTTGTGTTCCTCTCCAATCTGGTAATACATACCATTGTAAACAAGAAGATTATTCTGGAAGATTGGCTCCTTGTCATATCTGGCTACACCGGATGGAAAGCATCTGGTGGCAGTTTTCATGTTTCCATACCCATGATCAATCCCGATCACCATAACTGTTTCATTATTGTTGTTTTTCATCATTCGCATAATCATACCTCACACTTTCTTAATTTTTATTTTTTACTTATTCCCAAATTCGGGAAAAACCTATATTTCGTTGATACATGAAAAAGGGCAGTCAGTGTAAAAAAAGCAAAATATTATGTACTTTGGCAGCTATCTTTGTTATTTCTCCTGCTCCGGTAACATTTCTTTTTGCTTATTTTGCCCTAAATGCCCTTAATTCCCTGATTCATATTTAATTGTAACTGTTTATAATCTATATCTGTTTCTTCAAAAGGTATTCTTTCTTCTGGATCTACAGGACAAAAATCTTCTTCTTTAACTGCAATATCCTGATAATAAAACTCACCATTGTACTGCTTCAGAAGGAAACCTTTATCTGTCATATTCCTGAAAAAGTTGGATTTACCATGCCCCTGTCGGCCATTCTCTTTGCAGTATTCCTCATACATATGGAACACTTCACTTCGTTTCAGACGTTTTCCTTTAGCACGCACCAATGACTCATCAATAAAAGCACAGATACTATCTGACGTCCGTTGCACTTCTCTTACACATTCTTTGCTGTGTTCGCTCTCCGTGAACTTTCCCTGTTCGTACAGATTTTTCAATGCAATCATCGCCATATGAATTGCATAATCGGATTCTGCCTGTACCTTTTCCTTTAAGTGCAGATCTTTTTCACCACTTTTTACTACCCGGTTCATATCGAGAATCAGTAGTCTACGGTAAAAAGCATCTGACTTGTCCTCAAGATTTTGCGGCATTTCATTGGTAGAAAAAAGTAGCTTTGCATAAGAGTGAAAATGAATTGCATCCTGTCCTTTTTTCTCATAAATCAGTGTGTCCTCACCGACTGCTTTCTTTAATACATCTGTGTTCTCCATTGCTTTGCAGGGAATATCCGCACAGGCATTTAACAGCTTTCCATACATTCCAGTCGCATAGAATCGTTTATTTAAATCCTGTAAAGAAATGCTGGACATATTGTTGATTCCAACTACATGCTGAATCAGCGATACTGCCACAGACTTTCCGGTTCCACCATTTCCTTTCAGTGTAAGGAATTTCTGAAACTGCGTATCCTGTGTCATGCAGTATCCAAAATACTCCCAGAACGTCTGCTGTTCTTCTATATTTGGAAGAGAGGATGCAAGATATTTTTTGATATTTTCGCCACCCTGCATCACCTGCTCTCTGTCTTCCGGATAATAGGGAAATGGTATCTGATTGATTGTCAGATAATCCGGATTGTGTTCCAGCATTTCACCCGTAATCGGATCATAATATCCATTTTTAAAATTAATCCACCGCACAGGCTGCTTATTTAGTTCATATGCCTCCCGGTGAACTTTCGGCTGTGTAATCAGCAGATTATAAATTCTTTTAATTACGCCACTCTGTATCTGATCTCGATAGATCAGCTTCTGTATACGGTATTTCATTCTCACCCCATTATGATCTTCCCAATAGGCACCATGTTCATAATAATAAGGTGTGATTCCTACCACAAAAAACTGAACATTCTCCACCAGATAATCTACAATCTCCATATCCCGGACGCCTTTCACATTCCCTTTTGCATCAAATAAATGAAAACGGCTCAGTTCCGGTTGTTCTTTCGGTTCTCGTTCAAACCGAAGAATATACTGTTCCAGTAGTTTCTCAACTTCTTTCTGATTATCCAATTTGCCAAGATACTCTTTCTCTTTGAACAACTGCCAGCCTGCTTTTCCATCAAGACCAGCGTCTTTGAAAAATGTCTGTAACTTATCATTCATCCACTTCACCGTACAGGCAGTCACATAATGATAGGCACTCTGACAGCTTCCTGTAAACTGAATAGCTCTCATTTCTTCTATAAAGGAATCTGCACTGAAATAATATCCGTCATCTTCCTGCACCAGACAAAGTGCCTGATAACCTGACATCACAATATTCAGTGCGATATCCTGATTGTCCACCAGAAAGATATAGGTCTGTGCTGTCCCTTCTGGATTGGTTTCCATATAATGCTTCAAAAACTTCTTGTTCAAACTTATCACTTCCTTTCAGGCAAAGAAAAAGACGCAAGCCACATTTCTATGACTCACGCCTTTCTCTGCACTTATTTACTTTACTGTGAACTCTGCAAAAAAGTTCCGATTTACAGTTGCAATTCGCTACGCACTGTGTATCCTTTTAGAACTTGCATTTAAACATAAATCAATTCCTTGAGAATAATCTCTTCCGCAATCGCTCTGTGTTGATTAGCAGCTCTTACCCATGCCATTTGATCTGCTTTTTTATCCGGCAGTGGTTCTTTTTCTTCCAGCTGCTTCAGGATCACTTCTTCCCGTTCTCTTGCTGCCTTATCTACTTCCAGAAGGTGTTCTCCAATTATATCCTGTAAAAGCATCACCTGATAGGTTGAATTTCGATGATTCTTCAGATAATCTCTGCGAAGAAATCCATATTTGCCAAGTTGCTCCATCTGCTCACCGGATTTATAGGTGAGATTCGGAATCAGGTATCCATTTACATTTGTATAAGTCAGTTTCATATCCCTATGACCTCTCTTTCGTTTAAACTTTTATCTGTAACAGAACCAACTGTTCATGTTACGTCATTGCTACAAATCTTTCTTTCCATATCATTTTGAATCCAACCCGGGCAGATTTTCTTCAAAATCATGGTAAAAGTGCTTCGTTTCTGTGTTGGGAAAATGAACGGAAACACTTGATTTTACTGACTTTCTTCAATGTAACCTTATTATAACGTCCTCCCCCCACCCCACTCTCTCATTCGGCCACTCCCTCTCCCCCTCCAGCTGTCTTGCCCCATTGATCAGATAGCTCTTCACTTTCTCCCCGTACAGATACGGATCATTCCCCCGCACAATCCCCCATTCCATCAGAAGTGCCGCCGCGCCGCTGACAAACGGCGTTGCAAAGGAAGTTCCCGTAACCGTCTGATAACCGCCACCGACGCGCGTGGTTTGGATATCGACACCCGCGGCGGCGAGGTCGGGTTTGATCTGGAGGGGGAGGCGGGTGTAGCCGCGGCCGGAGAAATCGGCGTAGGACTGGCGGCGGGAATCGTAGGCGGCTACGGAGATTGCGGACAGTGCGGTGGAAGGAATCGTAAGCGTAGTTTCCGGGGTTGGGCGGTAGAAACGGGTGGCTTCCCCTACCGTTTTTCCGCCGGGAAGCCACATGGAAAATTCACCCTGCAGGATGCGTCGCGGAATCAGACGGATGCGCCAGATGCCGCTGTCGATATAGCTTTCTATAGGAAGAAAATCAATATAAATCTCCTGCGAAGTGCTGTAAGGAGACGGTTTTCCATAATAAATCAGAAGTTCCGTTCCAGCATGCCGGTATCTCTGTGTTCCCAAAATCTGTTCCAGTGGTCCGAAAACCGTTCCGTCCGGATGCACCAGCGAAAGTTCCATTTGATCCTGATAGTTTTTCCAGATTTGCAGATTCATCGCCGGTTCATATGGTCCAATTCCCAGTTCCACCTCATAATTTTCTCCCTGCCGCACGCGCCCCGCCGCATGCCCTGCCTGATTTCCTTCATTTCCAGTTCCCACACAGAGCGTCACACGACCGTATCCAACTGCCTGATTCAAATACGTTTCCACCAGAGATCTTCCATCATGAGATCCATAACTGTTCCCGAAACTCAGATTGATCACCACCGGCATCTGAAGTTCCTGTGCGGTACGGATTGCATAATCCACTCCCTGCATTAACTCCGTGGTCCGTGGAAATCCATCCGGATCCGGGATTCCCAGTTTTACCACCAGCAAACTGCTCTCCGGCGCTACGCCGCGCTCCGTCCCCTCACTTTCTCTGCCATTTCCCGCTGCAATCCCTAGCACAGCCGTCCCGTGACCACTCGTATCTCTGTTCGGAACCAGTGCCTCCCTCTCTGACACCGTATCTGCTTCCAGTGCCCGATCAATCTGCTCCTGCGTATATTCACTGCCAATCCGATATCCTTTGGGCGGATTGCCCGGGATCGTCTGATCCCACAACCGCAGGATTCGTGTGGTTCCATCCGTATTCCGAAAATCCGGGTGCGTATAATCCACACCCGAATCAATACAGGCGATCAGAATTCCCTTTCCAAACAGGTAGGGTGACTGATTCTGCACCGGATTCACACAGGAAACCTGTCTCCCTTCATACGCGGCAAAATACAGTCGTTTCGGCGCTTCGATATACTCTACTGCAGGATTTTGTGCAAATCTTTCGATTCGATTTTGCGGAATATCTGCGATCCCATAATTTCCAAGAAGCGGCGTGATAAAAATCCCATCCGTCTCCAGCTCCGATGCTTCTCCGAAATAGCGGATGATCAGATTCCATCTCTGCGTTTCTTTTTCATATCCCACATTCAGATTCATCGATGCTTCCCGCTCCCGGAATGTGGCATCAAGAGCAAGATTTAAGGTATTGCCTGCTTTCTGACTATTCATGTTTCATTCCTGATAATTTTTTATTCTACTACAATATATTTCAACAGCTTTTTCATGTTCACCTTTTACCAGATTTCTCATGGATATGCAATCGGGTAGGAGGTAAATAATTATTTTATTTACCGTCCTCCCACACCACCTGGCATACGGTTCCGTACCAAGGCGGTTCTTTAGTTTTCATAGACTACTAGAGCGTGTTTGAAAAATCATTCCTGGTTTTCTCTAAGGAAGGGCAGAAGTTCATCCACCTTCCTTCAGATTCCCCTCACGTAAATCAAAAAGACTGCTGCCGACAGAAATAACACTTCTACCGAACAGCAGTCCTTTTCTCTTTTTCATTATTTTACTGATTTACATATTTATGGATCGCAGCCTTCACAGCTCCCGGTCCTGCGAGCATCTCGCGGAACATGGTCTCGATTTTCTCTCCGACTCCGTCTTTGTACAGATCCGTGAAGAACAGTCTTTCATTGGAAAGAATCGGCCGCAGCTGGTCGGTGAAAGTCTCCGGTTTTCCGACTACGATGTCTTTGAACTGTTTCTGGATCTCCTCGTTCATTGGATCCGGAGCGAGTTCGTAGGTATTTCCTTCATCGTCTACACCCAGCATATAGCGCAGCCATCCGGCGATTCCGAGAGGAATGGCGGTCAGGCGGGACGCATCCCCGAATTTTTCCACATAAGCCTTGATCGTCTCACCGAAACGGATACCCAACATCTGAGATACATCCACAGACAGACGCATATTGGTATCGCCCAGGTATTCGTTCGGGAACCGGTCATTGAATAGTTCGTCGACAAATGCCTGCGGGGACAGGATGCCCGGATTCGGAACAACCGGAAGTCCCTCGTCGTAAGCGATCATCCGTGCCATTTTCATCATGTCTTCGTTTGTATTTAACATATGTGCAAACAGCTCATATCCCTGTACCACACCCAGCGGACCGGTTGCGGAATGTACCGGGTTCAGGCATACGGTTACTTTCATACGCTCAGACAGATTGACGGTTTCTCTGTCTGCCATGTAAACGCCAAATCCTTTCTCCAGCGCCGGACGACCGTTCGGGAAGCTGTCCTCAATGACCAGATACTGCGGTTTCTCTGCATTGACAAACGGTGCAATATAGGTCTTCTTTCCGGTGATGACCGGCTGCATCTCTTCCACACCTAGTGCTTCGAGATCCGCTGCGATCTGCTCGCTTGGACGCGGGGTGATCTTATCGATCATCGTCCATGGAAAAGCAATGATGTTCTCATCACTCACATAATCCACAAAATCCTGATCTACAAAACCGTTTTTCTTCCATTCTTCGGTCATCGTCAGTACAGACTCCCGCAGTTTTGCACCATTTCTGGAACAGTTGTCCATGGAAACCAGGGCGATCGGGTATTTTCCTGCTTTGTAACGCTCATACAGCATTGCTACCAGAACTGCCATCGCTCCCGTCGCTTTGTCCGGTCCGTTTTTGATATCCGCTTCCACAAACGGGAACCAGCTGCCATCTGCTTTCTGCAGGGCATAGCCTTTTTCCGTGATCGTGAAAGAAACCAGCTGCAGGGATTTTGCTGTAAAAATTTCTTTCAGGCGGTTCCACTGTTCCGGATTAGAGGACTGTGCCTTTACCGCTTCCGCCAATGCTCCCAGAACTTTGTATTCTCTGGTTCCGTCACCATGGAGGATCACGCTCAGTCCCAGATTGTCATACGGCTCATAGATTTTATCCACCACATCATAATCGAACGTCTCCACACAGGTAATGCCACGATCCAGAACGCCCTCTTCCAGAAGTCCGTCTGCGATTCCGCCGATAAAGACACGGAAAATGTTTCCGATTCCAAAATGCACCCATCCCGGTGCTTCCTTCGCTTTCTCTGATACTGCTTCCACATCGTATCCCGGCAGTTTGATACCTGCTTTTTCCCATGCCTGACGATCTTTAATTCCATCCAATATTAATTTCATGGTAAATATCCTCCTATTTCTTTTTGCTTTTATCTGTTATCCACAATGACAACGATTCTTCTGTGGATACAGTGACTCTCGTTTCTTGACTTTTAATTGTATCTTAATCATAAGTTGAGTTTATATCTTTTTTCATGAAAAATCCATTGCTAAAAAGCATAATTTTCATCTTTATTTTTTGTATGTATTTACTAACAAAATGCATACACTTGAAAAAGCAGCCATTCCCGTGCACGTTACACAGAAACGACTGCTTCTCTTATTTTCCCGATTACGCTTCCCACCTTAATCGAATGCTTCTTTCATACTGTCATAGTGAAGGAAAATCCCTTCTTTTGCAAATGCCTGGACCTCTTCGAGTGTCGCGATCTTAAAGCCTTCGACTTCCTCCGGCTGTACTTTTACATCGTTATCCACAAAGTCCAGAATAAATTTGTAGATATCCACAAAATAGTTGTTTTTTTCCTCCGGATTGACCCGTTTGTAGGAAAATGCATAGCCGCCTGCCGCCTGACTCACATCGATCCCGGTCTCCTCGCGGATCTCTCGGATCACTGCGTCTCTGGAATCTTCTCCCGCGTTGACGCCGCCTCCCGGTACTTCCCACCAGCCGGCGCCCCATTCTTTGTCCAGCTTTCTCTGGGTGATCAGGTAGCGGCCGTCCGGACGTTTCAGCACGCCAAGCACCGTCAGGTGAAACTCATCCGGCTTCATGTTCCAGTCGTTTCTTTTCATCGTGCGACCGGTTCTCTGTTTCTTTTCATCGTAGATATCCCAGTATTCCATAATAACTATTTCTCCTCTGTCTTGTTTTCGTGAATATCGCTGACCTGCCCGGTCAGATACACGGATTTATTTTGTGGTATGTAAGAATGCAAATGGTTCTTCATCGTGAAGAAAATGCATCATCATATAGGCACACAAAAGCGCCACCCGCTCTTCTTTCAGGATCCGTGCCACTTCTTTCCGGTCTGCCAGAACCACTTCGATTTCCTCGCTGTCTTCCATGTATTTTTTACTGATCTCACCGGAAGCATATCCGTAAACCGTTCCGCAGCACTCATCTGTCATACCGACGGATGTATAATAAGGCTTCTGATATATGTCATCCACCACGATCGGCTCCAGCTTCAGTCCGGTCTCTTCTTTCAGTTCCCGGATCGCTGCGGTGTGATAATTCTCTCCCGGATCCACCAGTCCGGCCGGCAGTTCATACACATAACCACCCAGCGGATAACGGAACTGTCGGATCAGTACCACCCTGTCTTTCTTTTCTCCGTAGAGACTGTAGATGGCCACACCGTCCGGATCATTATTTTCTGCATGGCTCAGTTTCAGGTCATCCTCAGTCTTCGCCCGGGATGCCACATAATAGTGTCCTTCCCGTCCTACTTTATTCACGACATCCAGATCATAGAGATTCAGATATGGATTGGTTGTCTGTTTGTTTACTTTATTGATTTTTCCCATCTGGTATTCCTCCCACCCCGGTCGGAGGCTCCTTGTACAGGACGGATCAATTATGCCTGAGAGCCTTTTAACAACCGGCTGATATGTTTATATAATACCAGAGTTATCAGAGAAACTACAATACCTTTTATAATATTAAACGGTGCAACGCTGAAAAGGCAGAACGTAGTCAGGCTGTGGATCGCCGGAATGATGGCTGCTCCCATCTCCACAAAGGTATCCACCGGCATACCAAATGCTTTTCCGTAAGCAGGAAGCAGTAACAGACCATTCACCAGAGCACTGGCCACTGCCATACATACGATTCCGGTTACCATACCGATGATTGCATGTTTCTTTGTTTTTGCCTGTTTATAAATAAAGCCGGCCGGCATAACCAGTGCGCATCCCATGATAAAGTTACCAAGTTCTCCCACACCTGCGGTCGTTGTTCCGTTCAGGACAAAGTTCAGCAGAATCTTGATCAGTTCGATCACTGCCGCTGCCAGCGGTCCCATCGCAAACGCCCCGATCATAATCGGCACTTCACTCAGATCCATCTTATAAAAACTCGGTGCAATAAACGGAAGCGGTACCTCCCAGAGCATCAAAACAGTAGCTACAGCCGCCAGCATGGCAATCTGCACCATGGTTCTGACACCTGTATTTCTCGTAGTTCCGGCCTTTTTCGCAGTCTCTGCTGCTTTTGTTGTTGTGTTGTTCATTTTCTTCAATCTCCTTTCTTTCTCAAAAGGAAATTCCCGGTTTCTGCAGCCTGACACAAAACTATGAGAAACACGCTTCGCGCGTTTCTCAAGTTATCGCGGCAGTCGCCAAGGTCTCGTGCAGGCACGGACTTTGGCTCGTTGCTCGCGTAAAAAAATCCCGGAAAGTAAATCCTTTCCGGGGTGTTCTCTCTGTGCTTTTTCTTTCCTGATATAAAATCAGAAAATCTATATTTTACGCTTACACACGCTGCACTCTTCTCTCATCCAGACTATACTGTCGGTACCGGAATCACACCGGTTCAGCCATGTTTCCATGGGTCGCGGACTATACCGCCGGTGGGGAATCACACCCCGCCCCGAAGAATTATCCTTAAATTCTTGTTCATTATAACTCATTATAACTCTGCATACAAGTATATTTTTTAGCTGTTTTTCACAATGATTTTGTGTAATATCCACATAAATTCACACTACTCTTTATATGATTACTGCAAATTGGTGTAAATTTTGGTGTAACCATCGGCATTATCTTTTTCCCATTTTTCAACCCGCGCAAGCTCACGTTTTGTTCTTTCCATATCTACATAATTCCACCTCTTTTGGTGGCATCATCTGGAGTTCTTCAATCGGAATTCCTCCCGCGTGATAACGTTCCATAATCAAAGATAATGTTCCGGATCCAATCTTATACCGATCCATGCTAGAGAGTGTCTCTAGAACTTCTTAATTTTTATATTATATTGGCTTGAATCCTTTTCCACGCACTTCATTCGATTCCATTGTAACAAGAAACGCTGATGAATCTACTTTCTTTACAGCTTCTTGAATCGTATGCATTTCTTTATTGTTACATGCACACATTAATACTTCTTTTTCACGTCCTGTATAACTTCCTTCTGCCTTAATCAAAGTTGCCCCTCGTTGTGATAGCTCATCAATTTTTGCCGCAATTTGTGGTCCCTTTTCTGTTACAATCAAAGCAAGTTTTCCAGCATCAACGCCATACATTAGCTTATCTACGACAAATGATAGAATATACGTTCCAATTAATCCATAAATAATCTTATCAATGTTTCCATGCATCAGAATTCCACCAATAATTACAATAATAAAATCCATAACAATGATAATTTTTCCTACAGAAATATGTGGCTTTGCCTTGTGTATTGCCATCAAAACAAAATCTGCTCCACCTGTAGAGGTATCTCTCATGTAAATTAATGCATATCCGATTCCTGAGAATACACTCATACAAATACAGGATAACATCATATCACCTTGGTAAATTGGAAACAATGGAACAACCCAGTCCATCAGTATATTAGAAATTAACATTGTCTTTATTGATCTTAAAAAAAATTGTTTTCCCAACAACTTGTAACAAATTAAAATAATTGGAATATTCAAAATTGTCGTCATTGTACCAATTGGAATTTTCCAAAAATAATAAAACACGATTGCAATACCTGATATACCTGCTACCGGAAATCCAGATGCCACTGCAAAATTATAGACTCCAATCGCAATGAAACAACCACCTACAATATCAAGTAAAATATCAATTAAAAATGTCTTTGCCTTTGATTTCAATGTGAGTTCCTCCCTATTACGGAATCTTATTTCTTTTGCGTCACAATACATTGATATGTTTGCAGATTGCGGAAATGATTTTTCAGACACGCTCTAAGGCGGTAGGCAATGTACATATTAAGACTGCCAACATAAGCATTCCATACATCTCCAACTTCGACAATATCAATTTTCACACCTTGATGATCTTCTTGATAAATTTTTGCAGCTTCTTCCATTGCAAAAATATTAAATGTTTTGTCCCAACACCATACTGTAATTGTATTATCGTCTTTTTTTGCCTCTTTATTGCTTTCACTTTGATTTCCGCATGCTGCAATACCCATTACCATCGCAGCTGTCAATAAAATTGCCACTATTTTTTTCTCATTTGTTATATTCTCCCTCTACCATGCCCCTTGATACCCTATTGTTACCGCACTATTCTGAGCTCCTGCTTCCATCGAATCTTGAACATTCAATCCATTCAAAATCCCATATAAAAATCCGGCAATAAAACTGTCGCCTGCACCCATTGTATCAACAACTTTACACTCTATGATTCCAAATCGATACCAAGAATTTCCATCATACCCAATGCTTCCATTTTTCCCCAATGTTGCAATAATGACTTTAGGTCCTTTTTGTTGCATTGCTTTCATGAATTCCTTTAATTGTTCCGTACAATTTTCTTTTTCTTTTAAGCCCATGCTATGATATTTCTGTCTAAACTCATTGCGTGATTCCTCGTCAAAAGAGAAGAATGCATATGTCACATATGGAATCGCTTTCTCAACAATTGGATTTGCAAATTTATTTGCAAAATCAAATGCAACTGGAATTTCTTTCGAAATAAGTGGAAGCTCATCTTCAATCATTCCCCAAATTCCTGTAACCGCTAAATCATGTTTCTTTATAAAGGAAATGTCTTGTTCTCTTAGCTTAAAGTCTGCCAAAACACCTTCTTCATATTTTCCAAACACTCTATCTCCATCTACAATGTCAACATGTGTAACTGCGGTTTTTCCATCCAGCACTTGAATATGAGAAGTATCGACTCCTTTATTTTGAATTGCACTTATCATGATTTTTCCGAATGAATCATTTCCAACAGCACCTGTATAAGAACTTTCTCCACCTAATCGTTTTATGTATACAGCAACATTCACTGGGTTTCCCCCTGGATATGATTCATTCAATGAATCATAATAATCAATACAATTATCTCCTATTGCTGCTACTCTTATCTTTCTGTCCATTTTGCCACCTTAATAGTCCAGACGTCTGTAATATCTTCTGATTTCCATAGGATGACAATTGACTTTTTCCATATGTGCATCAATTCTCTGTGTTACCGCATGCATCACTAAATGTGATATATATCCTCTGTACTCTGGACTAATTCCTTTTAATTCAAATTTCTTGGTATCAATAATATTGTATTTTCCACAAATGCGTGGCAAGAAGTTTGCAACGCGCTCGCTCAATGATCTCTGAGAATCTTCCCCAATAAATACTGTAACTGGTGTGTCTTTGTCAATTATTTCTAACATTCCATGGAAAAATTCTGCACTGTGGATAGATTTTGTACGAATCCAATGCTGTTCTTCCCAATAACACATTGCATAAGAATATGTGGCACCATACTGGTTCCCAGCCCCAACAAAATAATGAATTTTGTCGTCCTTATGACGATTTGCAAATTCTTCTCCGAAAGCATCTGCTTCCTTTTCAACTTCCACAAGTGCAGTTGCCAAATACTGATCCAACTCCTTGTATAAATCCTCATATTCTGGAAATTCTCCTGCATTGTACATAAATCTATCTGCTACCATATAAAATTTCAATTGTTCATTGGCAGGATATGTAATCACATAGTCTACAAGTTTTGCAAGTTCTGCAGTAGCAACATCAATAAAACCAATCACCCTTGCTCCACTCTTCTGTGCTTTTTTTACTCCATCTACGATTTCAGAAGTTGTTCCTGTAACAGACGAAATAATTACAATAGTTCCTTCTCCAACTTTTTTATTTCCAGTTGTCAAATACTCTGCTGCGTTTTCAACAAAAAATGAAAGTTCTGATTTTTCTTTCATATGGACCTCTGCCTGGAGGCAAGATGCATATGTTCCACCGATACCGAGCCAACAAATATTCTTGTATCCTTCTTTACAAATTCCATCAATCAATTCATTAATTTGATTTCTCAGAGCAAGCGCTCCATTCACACTTTCAATCTGTTTCTGTTCATTAAATTTCAACATAGTGTTTTCTCCTTTCCCTTCCTTTGTATTGGTGACTATTTTTAAATTTAATATACCACTTTTTTTATTTTTTTCAATACTTCATGTAAAGAATATTGAATATTGTTGTATTTTTATAAATACAAATGCATTTATTTATGCACAATGTATATATTTCTTTTATTCTGGTATGAAACACATTTCAAATTTACTATACCAGTTTTTATATTTATTTTTTATTTATTCATTTCTTTTTTCCTTTCCATTTGCTTTTTAAGAACTGACAACGTATAATTTGATTATAATTTACAAGTAAATTATAATATTAGGAGTTCTTATGAAAAAAAACTTATTAACTTTAGATGTTGCATTATCAAAAGAAATCAAATACATGCTAAAGGAAGAACACTATCTTCCAGGTGACAAACTGCCTTCGGAACGAAAGCTGGCAGAGCTGTTTCATGTACAACGCTTAACTGTTCGTGGAGCCTTGAATCTGTTACTTCAAGATAAAACAATTATCTCAAAACCAAGAAGTGGTTATTACGTAGCGCCTAAACGCATTTTACAATCCATTCGTAATTTTTCCTTACATTCAGAGGAATATAGCGGACAATTAACTTACGAATTATATGATTTCAAAAAAATAGAAGCAGATAACTATCTTGCAAGCGAAATGTTACTTCCTGAAAAATCGAAAATATACAAAATTGTTTGGCTTTATTCAGATGGTACTCAACTAATTTGTATCAATACAACTTATATTCCTGAATATATCTATCCAGATCTCACCCAACAAATTGCTGCTTCTGCTCCTGCAATTGATTTGATTACAAACAATCGTCAAATAACCTTGGCAAAATCGAATCAAAAAGTCACCTTACTTTACGCAGACACAAAGACTGCTCAAATTTTAAATATTCCTGTTGATAGCCCTTTAATGAAATACAAAGGGCTCATGTATGATAAACAAGGACATCTTGCAGTCTTTTTTGAAAATAATATGCTAATTGATCGTTTTGGTTTTATCAGGGAGGTAGTTTTATGAGCAATGATGATGTATTAGCCGCACAAATAAAATCTAGTATCATTACAAAAATTAAAACACAGGAATATCTTCCTGGGGAGTTGCTTCCCAGCGAACGGGATTTTGCAACAATGTATAGTGTAAGTCGATATTTGATTCATGACATCTTTGACGAATTAATTAGCCAACATTACTTAATTCGCGTTCACGGAAAGGGAACTTTTGTCCGCAAACCCGAACAAAATCGAGTTGCTTTAGGAGTACTAAATGAATCAAAAAATGCCAGCTTTACCTCTTTAGTTCGTAACTTTGGTATTGAAATTTCCAATAAATGCTTAGGCACAGGTATAATCAAAAACAGAAAATACTTTGCAGATAAACTTGGACTTTCTGAAGAAGATGAAATATACGGTATTCATCGAATTCGTCTTGGAAACAAGGAACCTCTTGCAATTGAGTTTACCTATGTTCCTATTCATTTTTTTTCAGATATCGATAATTACAATTTTGAGCACATATCGCTTTATGATTATATGAAATCCAAAAATCATTTGCCTGTAAAATTTAATGAGACAATGATGATGGTAGAAGCTGGCGAAAAACTTCAAAAACACCTTCATCTTCCAAGTGCCACCTCTATCGTCAACTATATTGAATTCATAGGATACGATGAAAATGGTAATTTAGTTGAATATACAGAAAGTTATTCACGCCCTGATAAACTTGAAGTGCGCTTTGTCACAAATGATATCTAAATTTGCTTTAATTTTACCGTTTAGTATGTGTATGCACCATAAACAAAACAAGATAGAATATACACAAAATAATACTTTTGTTAGGGGCGGGGAAAATTGACCACCTAAAGCCGCTTAGAATTAACCATTTTTAGTCGGATAGAAAAGTCATTGTATTTTTCTCTTCATGTTCTAAAATGATGTACATATTCGTAGGTGTAATGAGTTTTATTTGGAAGTTCACTATGAGGGGACTTCGGAACAGGATGAGTCGATACAACGGGTACTTGCTGAACGTGGTAAAACCGTGTACGCAACCGCTGTGCGAGCTGGCGCAATTCTCGTGGATAATGGAAACCTTAAACTGCTCGGTGATGTCAAGGTGTTTGGCAGATAGAGCTACGGAGAAAAGATATGAATTTTGTAACGAAAGAACCAATAAACAAAGGCTGGTCGAGTGATAAAAAATACTGTGTTACCGACGAAAACGGCACACGGTATCTTTTGCGTGTTTCCGATATTGCACAGCACGACACAAAGCAGTCTGAGTTTAATATGATGAAACAGGTCGCTTCTTTTGGAGTGCCTATGTGCCAGCCCATTGAATTTGGCACTTGTGAGGATGGCGTTTATTCCATTCAAAGTTGGATTGACGGCGAAGATGCAGAACAGGTCATGTCGGGCTATTCTGATACCGAGCAATATGTATATGGCTTGGAAGCAGGACGTATTCTTCACAAGATCCACTCCATTCCTGCTCCTGCAACGCAGGAGGATTGGGAAATCCGTTTTAACCGCAAAATGGATTATAAGATCAAAAAGTACGTTGAGTGCCCCATCAAGTATGAGAACGGACAGGCATTTATCGACTACATAAACGAGAACCGTCATTTGCTGAAAAACAGACCGCAGGTATATCAGCACGGCGATTACCACATCGGCAATATGATGATCGACAGAGGCGGTCAGCTCCACGTTATCGACTTTAACCGTAACGATTACGGTGATCCATGGGAAGAATTTAACCGCATTGTTTGGTGCGCTCAGAAAGCTCCTCTCTTTGCTTCCGGTATGGTAAACGGATACTTTGATAATAACGTACCTATGGAGTTTTGGAGATTGCTTGCTCTTTACATTTCAAGCAATACTCTCTCATCTGTATATTGGGCGATTCCGTTCGGACAGGATGAAGTGAACACCATGCTGAACCAAGCCAAGGAGGTTCTGTCTTGGTACGATAATATGCGTAATCCTGTGCCGACATGGTATTTCAAAGGGTATTATCTGCAGTACATCGACGGGATTCCTTTCAAGCTGAAAAGTACTTTTGATTTCAGCTTTATGAAAGAGTATGGAACAGTGTTCAAGGTTTACGATGACCAGGATTCCGGAAACATCTGCTTTGGTACTGAAAAAAACGGTCAGCGTTATTTTGTAAAGTTCGCCGGTGCTCCTACCGAGCAGTACGGCGGCGATCCTACAGATGCTATCTCCAGATTGAAGGCTACTCTCCCGATTTACAGCGATCTGAAGCACGAGAATCTGATTGAGCTTATTGAAGCCAAGGAAATTGGCGCCGGGTTCGCTATGGTATTCAAGTGGGTTGCTGGCGATTGTATGGGCAGAATGTACCCCGCGGCATATCGTCGCTTTATTCAGCTTCCCATCAATGACAGGCTCGCTGTGTTCAGCGACATATTGAGCTTCTTGGAATGTGTTGTCTCGCGCAATTATGTAGCCATAGATTTTTATGACGGCAGCATTATGTATGATTTTGTGAACGGAAAGACTACAATCTGCGATATTGACCTTTTCCGCAAACAACCGTGTGTCTACGATATGGGACATATGTGGGGCAGCTCTCGCTTCCAATCCCCGGAAGAACATCAGCTCGGAGCCGATATTGATGAAATTACGAACGTCTATACTCTTGGTGCTACCGCTTTTGCGCTCTTTGGAGAGTATAACCGCACACGGGAAAAGTGGCAGCTCAGCGACAAGCTCTTTGAGATCGCAACGAGAGCAGTAAGTGATGATCGTGCCAACCGTCAGCAAACAATCAGACAATTCACAGCAGAATGGGAGGCGGCACAATAATGAAAGCTATTGCATTTTGGGGTCTTGCGTGTTGCGTTTGTTCCGAAAATAAAGGCTGTGTAGGTTGCCAAGACGGAGGCTGTGAAAGCCACGGCTGGTGCAAAAACTATAACTGTTGTAAAGAAAAAGGGCTGAACGGCTGTTGGGAATGTTCTGAATTTCCTTTCACCGGATGTATGCTCGATGAGCCCCGTATTCGTGCTTTTGCAGAGTTTGCAAGAAGATATCGTGTACGGACTGTTATTTTACACCTGTTTCTCACAGGCATACCTCGCTTCAACACAATCAGTCACCCAAAAGCATTGGAGGCTCGCTACAAGGCTCACTGGCGATTACCTTGACCAGACTTTCACTAGCAAGCTGATAACAGCTTGCAGAACACACGACTTTCACCTGCGAGAGCGCGCCCATGGCGCGCAAACGAAACGTGCGCCGCAAGGCGCACATATTAAAAAAATTGGGAAAGTGAAACTTTTCACCTTCCCAATTTTTATCCTGCGAGGTCAAAAAAAGCCAGCAAACCCCGTCCCTAAATGGCATCCTAAACGGCACCTTATCTAAACTGCTCCAAATATTCTGTTACTGATTTGCTCATTTCCTTCGAAAAGTCTGAATTATACTTTCGATTACAAAATGCACTGCACCACTCTTCGTAGGTGCTGTTTTTACACTTATATGCAAACATCTCTCGCAATTCATCCCCCTCCATATTACGATATGTATTCTCATGCACAATATGTTTCTGTTCACACCGTTCTGGTTTTTTACGCTTCATTTGTTGCTTTGTAGGCCAGCCAAATACTATCATAACTGCCGGAAATACATATTCTGGCAATTGTAAGAGTTTTCTCTGCTCTTCGCAATTCTCCATAATGTCACCAATATAACAGGAACCAATGCCAAAGCTTTCTGCTGCTACCACTGCATTCTGTGCCGCAATGGCTGTATCTGTTACCGCAAGCATCAAATCTCCTACATCCGGTTTTCTTGGTTTGCACCCTGCTTCCAGATAAGCATCATACCACTTCTTACAATCTGCACAGAACACCAGAACCATCGGTGCCTTTGCAATAAATGGCTGGTGGTCGCAGCTTTCTGCAAGTGCTTCTTTTAAATTTTGATCTGTAATATCCAAAATTGTATACAACTGCTGACATCCTGCTGTCGGAGCCTGCATAGCTGCCTCTAAAATCACATTCTTCATCTCGTTTGGGATTGCTTTTTCTTCATATACTCTCACTGATTTTCTGTTGTATAAACTTTCTATAATTTCATTCATTCTTTACTATACCGCCTTCCTTTTGCATTACTTTCTGTCTTATAAATTTCATATTTTTCATTATAAATGTTAGTACTTGCAAGTGCAAGGTGATAGTATCCGCAGTGCTGGATTTTCTTCCACAATTCTCATTGTTTCTTACTGAATGATGATACTTTTTTCGCCCTTAATCCCATAAAAACAACCGTTTACCGATTTTTTAACCTGTTTTCATAAAGCTTAACGAAGACTCTGAGGTGCAATACTTTCTGTAAAATTATTATACCCCTCTGCTGAAAAATGGGTATACAGATTTGAAAAGTTGCAACCACTACACACAATATTCACACAAAATTCTCTTTATGTTTTCAATTTTTATAGGCTTTGCCAAGTGAGCATTCATTCCTGCTGCCAGACACTTTTCTTTATCTTCTCTGAATGCATTTGCTGTCATGGCAATAATCGGGATCGTCTCAGCATCTGGATGTTTCAGTGACCGGATTGTTTTTGTCGCAGTAATCCCATCCATTACAGGCATCATGATATCCATCAGAATTGCGTCAAAATAACCTTCCGGTTTCTCCTGGAACATTCTGACCGCCTGCAATCCATCTCTTGCAACTGTCAGATTTGCACCTTCATCAGACAACAGCGTTTCTGCAATTTCTGCATTCAGTTCATTATCCTCCACCAGCAATAAGTTTAATCCGCTGATATCCATCTGTGCCGCTGTTTTCTTTGCTGTATCTGGTGCGGGAGCAAGTTTAAACGGAATCCTGATGATAAAGGTTGAGCCAATGCCTTCTTCGCTTTTAACTTCAATAGTTCCACCCATCTTTTCAATCAGACCTTTTACAATCGCCATTCCCAGTCCAATTCCCTGCTGTGTACTTCTTGCATCCTCTCTTTCCTGCGAAAACGGCTCAAATATATGCTCCTGGTATTCCCTGCTCATACCAATGCCGGTATCAGTTATGGTCCACTCATATGTCGTAATTCCGTCAACAGCTTCTGTATAATCTGACACCGTTCTTATCTTGCCGCCAATTCGGTTATACTTAATACAATTTCCATAAATATTAAGAAATATCTGTCTTAAATGCAACGGACTTCCATAAATAAAGGGATATCGAAGCCCTTCTTTTTTTGAACAGAACTGCATCTGGATTCCTCTGTCTTTTGCCCGCTGTTCTATGATAGTCAGAACATCCTGGCTTAATTCCTCAAAATTGATGATTTCCTGCGTCAGAGGTACATTTCCCTCTTCAATTTTGCTCATCTGAAGGATATCGTTAATAAGAGACAATAGATAGTCTGCAGCTACCTGTATTTTTCTGAAATTTTCCAGGACCAATTCCCTGTCATCAAAATGTTGCTCAGCAATCTTCAGCAATCCGATAATTCCATTCAGCGGGGTTCTCATATCGTGAGACATCCTGGAGAGAAAATCAGACTTGCTTTTATTTGCTTTCTTTTCACTTTCCAAGGCAATTGATTTGTGCATGAAGTCATTTTTATCCAGCATAAGATTCCAATGTTCAATGGTTCCGTCTTCCTTTATCACTTTCTGTCCGCGATCTTCGATGTATTTGTATATACCATCCTTACAGCGTATCCGGTAAATAGTAGCATAATGATCGAAATGAGTATATTGATTTAATGCATCTGCAAGTCCGACCTCCACGTCATCTGGATGAGCAAGGCCGATAATATTACCGCCAGAAGCATCCAACAGTTCCTTTGGTGTTGCGTAACCGAGCATATTTGCAAATTGTTCTGAAACATATTTGAAAGAGTATTCCGGGTCATCATTACTGATTTTGACGCCGCCGGGGATGGATACGGTAAACAACTCCAGCTGACTTTGCAGTTTTTTTGTCAATTTCTCGATCATAGCTGTATGCTTTTTCTCTTCTTCCAGAAGCTTCGCATACTCTCTGTTTGATTTTTCCAGTGCCCGCTCTTTTTCCTCTAAGCGGTAATGTTCTGTACGGTCAAGAACATAATTAACTGCAATGACATCTCCAGTTTCCTCTTCACGGTACAGAGCCATGTGATCTTCTGCAAGCATGGGCTCAAAAGTAGCAGTCCTGGTCCAGTATCGGAACGATATATGCCGTTCACCATTTTCAAACCGATTTAATAATCGTTCTCTGTCAAACTCGTGCAGAAAATCTTTAAGACCTTCCTCAGGTATGGTCAATGCCCATGCATCTACCAGACTCTGTAAGCTTGAATTTTCCGGCAAACCTAATTGTTCATTCAGATTATATTTTTTCCATTAACTACCTGATACATGGAACCACGTACGATATTCTTTGTGAGATTGATCACGCAGTATCCATCGGCAATAGCAAATACCGACTCTTCCAAAAAACGATTATTAATAATATCCTGACTCATTCAGCTATACATTTCCCACTACCTGGGCATGTTCAGGACTTTCACCTGCGAGAGCGCGCCCATGGCGCGCAAACGAAACGTGCGCCGCAAGGCGCACTACAAAAAAACTCCCATAATCAACTGATTATGAGAGTTTTATGATTTTCTTATGCAATTTGGTGTAAATTTGGTGTAAACACCTTTTCTATACTTTAACAAACCTTTTAAAATCAAGGAATATTGAGCTGGGGAATCACACCCCGCCCCGAAGAATTTTCTTTTTCTGCCAACGATTATAAACCATCTCTGCATAGATTGCAGGCCCCACTTTTCAATACTTTTCTACTTACTCTCATTTTTCCAATACACAGAAAACAGGATAGGCATACAGAAAATCAGACACCCTTTTGCTGGTGCCTTTAGCACAGATGAGATCCGGCACCTACGTAGACTTTCGCGAAGGTCCGCCGACCCTCGTGAACTTAGTCGTAGTTGATGACTAGCTCAGCTGTGCGTTACCAGCGGGTGTCTGTTTTTCTATGTGAGGAGCCAGGGTTCGTCCGTTCCACTCACCCATTTACTCCCCCACAACCTTAATATTCCTGACCGCCCCAAAACTCTCCGGCGGCCTCCGGTCCGTGAGAATCACCCCACGTTCCAGCGAAGCAAACGTCACCGAACTCACATTCCCGAACTTCGAGTAGTCCGCCAGCATAAAAACCTGTCTGGCCTGTTCCACTGCCGTCTGCTTGACCAGCGCTTCACTGTAATCCGGCGTGCTGAACCCGGCCTTGAGCCCCACACCATTTGTCCCCAGAAACGCCTTCGAAAAATGCAGCTTTTGCAGACTCAGAATCGCCTGATTCCCCACAACAGCCTCCGTCGTCCCTTTCAGCTCCCCGCCGATCAGATACACCCGATAGCCCTGCGCTGCCAGCCGCTGCGCGTGAGAAACCGCATTCGTCACAAAAGTAGCACTCTTCTCCTTAATGAAATCAATCATCTGCCCCGTCGTCGTCCCCGCATCGAGATACACAAAATCATCCCTCTCGATCAAAGACGCCGCATACCGGGCGATGGCTGTCTTTTCATCCTTGTTGATCTCCGCTTTCTGCGCCACCGACGGCTCCGCTGTGGTAAATCCACCGTCAGCCACCACTGCACCGCCGAAAACCTTGATCAGTTTCCCTGCTTTATCAAGAGCTGCCAGATCCCTTCGTATCGTAGACTCCGAGATCCCCAGCAATTCCTTTATCTCTGTTACCGTCACACTGTTCTTTTCATTTAAAAGATTCAAAATAACTTCATATCGTTTTTCCGTCAGCATACTCTCTCCTGATACTTTCGTAACTGTTCAGTACCCTCACAGTTACCTATTTTCTGTATCTGTCTCCAGAATGATCTTACGGATCGGAAGAATACTTCCCGGTGATACCGACAGCTCGTCCACGCCCATTGCCAGAAATTCTTTTGTCAGGCTGGTGTCCGCTCCCAGTTCACCGCAGATACCTGCCCAGATACCTGCTTTGTGTGCATTTTCCACCGTCATACGGATCATGGAAAGCACTGCCGGATGATGGGCATCGTAAAACTTATCCAGCTTCGGATTCTGCCGGTCGATCGCCAGCGTATACTGTGTCAGATCGTTCGTTCCGATACTGAAGAAATCCACCTCTTTTGCCAGTTCTCCGCTCATCATGACAGCCGCCGGAGTCTCGATCATGATACCCTGCTGCGGATTGCCGAATTCCAGCTGTTCCGCGGTCAGTTCCGTCTTCACTTCTTCCACGATCTCCTTGATCTTTTTCACTTCCCACAGACTCGTGATCATCGGGTACATGATCGCCAGATTACCGTAGGCACTCGCACGAAACAGCGCGCGAAGCTGTGTCTTGAAGATTTCCGGGCGTGTCAGGCAGATCCGGATCGCACGATAACCAAGCGCCGGATTTTCCTCTTTATCCATTCCGAAATACTCACACTGCTTGTCTGCGCCGATATCCAGCGTACGGATGATCACCCGTTTTCCCGCCATCGTTTCCACCGCTGTCTTATAGATGCTGAACTGCTCTTCCTCCGTCGGATAATTGTCCTTTTCCAGGTAAATAAATTCACTCCGGAACAGTCCGATTCCGCCGGCATCATTCTGTATTACAGTTGCAAGATCTTTAATATTTCCTATATTAGCATACAGCATGATCTTCTTTCCGTCCAGCGTAACATTTTCTTTGCCCTTCAAAAGCTGTAACAGCTCTTTCTTCTCCTGCTCTGCCTGCTGACGTTTCTGCATCTCTTCGAGTGTCTGTGCATCCGGCTCCACGTAGATCTTTCCGTTCAGTCCGTCTACCACCGCCAGTTTTCCGTCTACCGTATCGTCAAGCGGCAGTTCCTCCGTTCCGATCAGTGCCGGGATCGCCATGGTTCTTGCGAGGATCGCAGTATGGGAATTGACCGAACCGTGAACCGTGACAAAAGAAAGTACCATATCTTTTTCCAGCTGCACGGTTTCTGACGGAGCCAGATCATCTGCCACGATGATCACCGGTTCATCCGTCACAACTTTTCTCTTCTGACCGCCATGTAATACGGAAAGCACACGCTCCGAGATATCTTTGACATCCGCCGCGCGCTCTCTCATATAATCGTCATCCATCGCCCGGAACATCTGGGCAAAATTATCGCCGGTCACGGCCACGGCGTACTCTGCATTTACTTTCTGCGTCTCGATGATATTTTCCACGGATTCATTATAATCCCCGTCATCCAGCATCATCTGGTGGATCTCGAAGATCGCTGCATTTGCCTCGCCCACTTCTTTTAACGCTTTCTGATACAGTTCCTGAAGCTGTTCTATGGCAGCTGCCTTGGCTGCCTCATAACGAGCCAGTTCTCCTTTGGTATCTTCTGTCCGCACCCTCTTTACCTGCTGCTCATTTTTCTTATATACACTGATCTTTCCGATGGCGATGCCGCCAAATACACTCTTTCCACTATATACCTGCATCCTGCGCTCCCCTCTCAGAATTTGCCTGTATCCGGTATGCCTCCACATCATCAATCTTGCCGCTTCTTTCCATCAGTTCCACGGCCTGATCCGGTGCTTCGCTCCTCCTCTTCGGAGCACTGTCCGGTGATATACTTCTTACATCCGGTATATCCGTAATCCTCATACGTTTCTCTCTCTTACTTTCTTTCTTTTTGTTACCGTACTTCTGAATTTACCTGTCTGTACACATCTTCCACCTGTTCACGACCGGCCAGATATTCGGAAAATGCACTGGCGCTGCCGGTTGCAATTCCCATATGGAAAGCCTCACGGTAATCCTGACGTTTCAGCCATCCGGTCAGGAATCCGGCCACCATAGAATCTCCGGCTCCCACACCATTGACCAGTTTTCCTTTCGGTGCCGGTGCCAGGTAGACCTTTCCATCAGCTGCAGCCAGAACCGCTCCTTCTCCTGCCATAGATACCAGAACGTTGGTGGCTCCCATCTCCTGCATCTTCTTCGCATAAGGAATCACAGATTCTCTGTCCTTTAATTCCACACCGAAGATTTCTCCCAGTTCGTGATTGTTCGGTTTTACCAAGAATGGATGATATTCCAGTACGTTCACCAGCAGATTCCCCGTGGCATCCACTGCGATCAGTATTCCTTTTCCATCCAGACGTTTCAGGATATTTCTGTAAATGTCATCCGGCATCGATGCCGGAATGCTTCCTGCCAGTACCAGAACATCGCCTTCCTGTAACTGATCCAGCATCTCAAATAACTGCTGTGTCTTTTCCCTGCTGATCGCCGGTCCCTGTCCGTTGATCTCTGTTCCTTCAATGTTCTGCAACTTCAAGTTGATCCGGGAAATCCCTTCGTCCACCGGAATGAATCTCGCGGTCACTCCGATCTCTTCCACCTGTCTTTGAATCTCATCTCCGGTAAATCCTGCCGCAAATCCCAGTGCGGTATTTTCCAGTCCCAGATTCTTCAATACGATAGAAACGTTGATTCCCTTTCCTCCCGGAAGCATCATCTCTGTGGCTGTTCGGTTGGTCATACCCAGCTGAAAGTTATTGACGGAAACGATGTAGTCCAATGACGGATTAAACGTTACTGTATAAATCATGTTCTTCCCTGCCACTCAAAATGTGTTCAAATATACTCAAACACATCGAGAAATTAAAGTCCTTGCGGATACTTCTTACTGCTTCGATGTGTATGCTTTGGCGATTGTAAACAATACGCTACTCACAAGTTCGTGTACACTCCACAGTCGTAAATTCCTGCGATAGCCCGCAGTACATACTTACGTTTGCGTTTATTATGCAACTTCGTAAGTTAAAGCATCTCTTAGATTAAGAGCAGCATTGAAATCCCTATCCTCGACATAGCCACAATTACAACGGTATATTCTATCTGAAAGCTTCAAATCTTTCTTGATAGCACCACAGCAATGACATATTTTGGATGATGGATACCATCTGTCTACGACTCTTAATTCAATACCGTTTTCATCACATTTTGCTTTAAGCTTGGTTCTAAATTCATAAAACTTCTGTGACGCAACAGCTTTTGAAAGATGTCTGTTCTTCATCATTCCTGATACATTCAAATTTTCAATAGTTATATAAGATGGTTTGGTTTTCACTATCTCGGCTATTGATTTATTGATATAATCAGTACGAATATTATCTATTTTATGATGAAGTCTTTGTACTTTGAGCTTTTGCTTTTGTATATTCTTTTGAGTGGACTCTCCTTTCTTTAAGTTCTCATATTTTCGTGAGAGACATCTTTGTTCTCTACGCAGTTTCTTTTCCAATTTTTTAATTCTTGCTGACTTATTGATATTTTTATAAGTTTTACCATTGGAAACAATCGCCAAGTCTTTTAAGCCCAAGTCAATTCCTATACCACCATTGCTATTATTGGCAATCTTAGCGTCGGGAATTTCTACAAGAGCTGACACATAGTATCTGCCTGCTTTGATGGATACTGTACCGCTTTTGATTTTCCATCCGTCTTTAGTTGTTGGTATATAACCTTTTTCTTTAATGCGTACCCAACCTAAAGTGGGTATGTTCAACCTATGTCTCTCACATCTACAGTCTTTAGTATTGTTCTTTACGAAATACATTTTTACATCAGATTTACCTTTCTTTTTGAAATTAGGAAAAGCACTTTGATGTTTAAAAAATCTTGTAAATGCAGTACATCCATCTTCAATAGACTTTTTTACAGCTTTTGAATATGCTTCTTTAATCCATATTTTATCAGGATTATTAGGAATATACTCATTATTAAGCCATACGTTGAAACTCTTGCCAGTCATAAACTTTTCACCGTTATCGTGCAAAGTTTTGTTGTGATCGAGATAGAAGTTGTAGACATACCTACAAGTGCCAATAGTCTTGTTAATCTTGATTTTTTGCTCGACCGTCGGATTTATTTCCGTCTTGAAGCTCTTTAGCAATTTCCTCATCCCTTTCTATTTGTTTTTTATACTTACGAAGTCCATACAACCTGCAAGAGAACACATGAAGTATAGAAACAATATCCTGTACGAGTTCTTCCTGTGGTGATAGTTCTTCGTTGTTCACTACCACAATGCTTGTATTAAACTTCATACAGAATTTTTCAAACCAATCGTAACCAAATCTGATAAATCTGTCTTTATGAGTTACTATTATGGTTTTTATTTTCTGTTCCATTACTTCATTTAATAATTCATTCCACTTTTTACGATTGTAATTAAGACCACTTCCATAATCCTCAATACACTGATCGATAATAATACCTTTAGCATTACAAAACTGTCGCAAAAATGCAACTTGATTCTGTAAATTATCTTTTTGATTTCTTGTAGACACTCTGGCATAAATAACTACCTGACGTTTATCATTTTCAATATTTATGCCTTTGAATTGAAGGTACTGGTCATAAGTATAATAACGCCTATCAGTTGGAGTTCGATTTGCCTTTAAAGTTCCTTCTCTGTCCCAGCGTTGCAATGTCTTAACAGACACACCTAACAGTTCAGCAAAATCTTTTGGCTTATAATTTGTGATATTTGATGTATTCATAATAATTTACTCCTTTGAGTATATTTAAACACATTTAATCACATTTGACAATATATTCAATTACTTATTTTTTCCTCCTGCTTTTCTCAGTTCTTTTCTATGTATGTATTATATAATCATATTCATTCAAATCCAAACAAAAAAGATGCCAGCTGTGGATTCTCTTCCACAGTTAGCATCTTTTATTTTTCTTATCTTATACTCGCTTTTGCGATTTTATCACCTTCGTCTACCGAATTCCACGCATAGACAGGCCGATCCGCTTTTTGTTCAGATCCACGCTGATGACTTTTACATCCACAACATCTCCTACGCTGACAACTTCCAGCGGATGTTTGATATATTTGTCACTGATCTGGGAAATGTGTACCAGACCATCCTGGTGTACGCCGATATCTACGAATGCACCAAAATCGATCACGTTTCTTACAGTTCCTTTTAAGATCATACCTTCTTTCAGATCTTTCATATCCAGAACATCGGAGCGAAGGATCGGTTTTGGCATATCTTCACGCGGGTCACGTCCCGGACGACCGAGTTCTTTGATGATATCACGGAGCGTGATCTCACCGATTCCCAGTTCCTCTGCCAGTTTCTTGTAATCTTTGATATAGATGGCAGTCGGTCCGTCACCGAAATACTGTTCTTTCGTAAATCCCTGTTTTGCAAAGAGTTTTTCCACAGCTTCGTAGCTCTCCGGATGTACACTGGTCGCATCCAGCGGATTCTTTCCACCCTGGATACGCATGAAGCCTGCACACTGTTCAAAGGCTTTCGGTCCCAGTTTGGCTACTTTTAACAGTTCTCTTCGGTCGGTGAAACGGCCGTTTTCCTCACGGTAAGCTACGATATTTTTTGCAATCGCTTTGCTGATACCGGAAATATACTCAAGCAGAGACGCGGAAGCGGTATTCAGATCCACACCGACTTTATTGACACAGTCTTCTACCACACCGTTCAGTGCTTCGCCCAGTTTCTTCTGGTTCATATCGTGCTGATACTGTCCGACACCGATGGCTTTCGGGTCGATCTTTACCAGTTCTGCCAGCGGATCCTGCAGACGTCTGGCGATGGAAGTGGCACTTCTTTGTCCCACATCGAAGTTCGGGAACTCTTCGGTCGCCAGTTTACTTGCAGAATATACAGATGCTCCTGCCTCGTTGGTGATCACATACTGTACCTTTGTCGGTACTTCTTTTAACATATCCACGATCACCTGCTCAGATTCCCGGCATGCAGTACCATTTCCTACAGAGATCAGATCGATATGATACTTTTCAATCATTTTCTTAACTGTTTCTTTGGCTGCTTTGATCTTGGCTTCTGTGGTCGGTGCGGTCGGATATACAACCGTTGTATCGAGCACTTTACCGGTCTCGTCAACAACTGCCAGCTTACAGCCGGTGCGGAATGCAGGATCCCATCCGAGAACAACTTTTCCCACGATTGGCGGCTGCATCAGCAGCTGTTCCAGGTTCTTTCCGAATACTTTGATGGAACTGTCTTCGGCTCTCTCGGTCAGGTCGCTTCGGATCTCACGCTCGATCGCCGGTGCGATCAGACGTTTGTAGCTGTCTTCCACAACGGTTTCCAGGATCGGAGTGGTGTTCGGATTGTCGTTACGGATCACCTGGCGTTTTAACCAGGACAGAATCTCTTCTTCCGGTGCGTTGATCTTAACGGTCAGGATCTTCTCTTTTTCTCCACGGTTCAGTGCCAGTACGCGGTGGCCTGCCAGTTTGGAAATCGGCTCTTCGAAATCATAGTACATCTCATATACAGAGCTTTCGCTTTCTTTCTTTGCGCTGGATACGATGGAGCCTGATTTTACGGTCATCTTACGGATACGGATGCGGTAGTCTGCCTCATCCGCCACAGATTCTGCCAGAATATCCGATGCACCTGCAATCGCTTCTTTTACATTTTTTACTTCTTTTTCCTCGGATACATAGCTTTCCGCCTCTTCTTCAATAGACTTGTCTGTCATCTGAAGCAGGATCAGATTCGCCAGCGGTTCCAGACCTTTTTCTTTGGCGATCGTTGCTCTGGTTCTTCTCTTCGGACGATACGGGCGGTACAGATCTTCTACGACTACCAGCGTCTGTGCTTCCAGAATCGATTTTTTCAGTTCTTCGGTCAGTTTGCCCTGTTCTTCAATGCTTGAGAGTACCTGTTTTTTCTTATCTTCGAGGTTTCTCAGATACAGCAGTCTCTCATGCAAGTTACGTAGTACCTCATCGTTCAGGGAACCGGTTGCTTCTTTTCTATATCGGGAAATAAACGGAATCGTATTTCCTTCATCTATCAGTTTGACAGCGGCTTCTACCTGCCACTTTTCCACCTGTAATTCCTGTGTTAATGCCTGAATAATATCCATGTATAGTCTCCTTTTGTAACTGTCCACTACTTCACAGTTATGTTTTTCTTTCATTGTGTCCTGTACTACCTTACCAAAAGGCGGGTTTCCTTGTCAATGCCGATTTTTCCTGTCCCCCTGTGATCACTGCCAGATTCCGTCAAATTCTGATTTTCCTGCTTTCGACCGCGTTACTTCTGTGGTATACTGAAAGACAACTGAAAAATTAAAACAAATCTGTTTTTCATAAATGTTACCGATTTTTAAATAGGAGGTTATCATCATGTACAACGATCAACAGCCAAATCCCGGCTCCTGGCAGGAGGCGGAACAGCGGATAACTCCGCCGCCGAAGCGTGGGAATGGATTCAGTACCGCTTCCATGACCGCCGGAACGCTTTCTCTGTTCTTTCTGGTCAGCGGACTTTCTTTCCCGGTAGGAGCGCTCGGCATTTTATTCGCTCTGCTCTCCCGCAAAGGGGATAAGATGGATTCGCAGGCAAGACTGGGATGTATTCTTTCCAGCATCGGTCTTTGCCTTGGCATTGCTATTTTTATTTACGCCGCAGTCACCGTCTACCAGAATTTCCCGGAACTCCTTCAGCAGTATCAGCAGCTTTATGAGATGTACCAGGGCGGTATGTGATTGTTTATGGAGGTTTTTGACTTATGAATATTTCATCAAAAGAACTGAAAAAAATGGCCCGAAACCAGCTTTCGGGAAAATACGGAACGTTTATCGGAACCAATGTGCTCTACATCCTGATCACACTGGTCGCTTCGAATCTGATGGATCTGGTACTCGGAACCTCATCCATCCTGAACCCGCTGACTGCTACTTCCGCCACCGTGGAAACGCTTGGTATCAGTCACACCGTGGTTTATTATCTGTCGACCTTTATTCTCTCACTGATCCTCTCGGTATTGAATATCGGTCTGTTAAAGATCGCTCTTGACACCGCCAGAGGCTATGACATCCGCTTTCAGGACCTCTTCTACGGTTTCAAGCATCATCCGGACCGCGTGATCCTGGCGCAGGGTGTGATCCTTCTTCTGACCTACCTGTGCATCCTCCCTGGCAGCGGACTTTGCATCTACGGCTACCGCCAGAAGTCCGTAACTCTCCTCCTTGCCGGCACCGCCGTCCTGTGCGTGGGACTCGTGATCTACCTGATCCTCTCCCTGATGTTCAGCCAGACCATGTTCTTCCTGACCGACTACATCGACATCGAAGCCATGCAGGCACTCAAAGAAAGTGTGCGGATCATGAGAGGCAAAAAGGGAAAACTCTTTTATCTGCAGCTCAGCTTCATCGGAATCTATCTGCTGGGCGCGATTGCATGCGGGATCGGACTTTTGTGGGTGATCCCTTATCTGCAGGTGACAATGGCAAACTTCTACCGGAAGATCACCGGGGAGGTATAATCGTTCCCCGGACGCAAGAAGGCGGGCAAGGTTCCCCTGGGGAGACGTGTGCAGAGTGACTTTAAGCTATCTGCTAACTGCGACTAAGACTCTCGCGAGAGCGCTCGAGCCTAAGTCTCCGTAAGCAGAGGATCTTAAAGCTCACTCTAACCGCACACCTACAGGACCTGCCACTGGCAGCTCCTTCCGGATGCAATGCAACAAAGTGTCTCCTCCAGGGGAACCTTGCCCGCCTTCTTGCTGGGTATCCATTACCTCTAAGTAAAAAAATCGCATGTTTTTTACATTCTATTCTCTCTTCTGATTTTCCCAAAATATACTACCAAAAACAGCAACTTTCACCACATTAGTTCCTGCCAAAACCAGTGGCGAGCCCCGGAGGGATCCAGGGTGAGACAACACTTTGTGGGCGCTTAGGGCAAGCTTTGAAATCCGACACTTACGGAGACTTTCGCTTGGGTCAGCTGACCCAAGTGAATATAGTCGTAGTTAGTGGCTAGTTCAAAGTTGCCCTGCCCTCGTTGTCTCACCCTGGATCCCTCCGGGGCTCGCCACGTCCTCTTTAGCAACAAACCTATATCAAACTAATTATTTTACGCCTCAGCCAACCCAAACGCACCATGCACCGCATTCATCGCCCGAACCGCATCCTCACTGTTCACCAGCACCGTGATCCGGATCTCAGAAGTCGCAATCATATTGATATTCACGTTCTCATTATACAGACACTCAAACATCTTTGCAGCCACACCCGGATTGGACATCATGCCGGCGCCTACAATCGAAAGTTTCGCAACTTCACAGTTATAATCCACTCTCTCAAAACCAAGCACTTCCTGATACTCTTTGAGCAGTTCAATCGCCTCTTTCAGATTATCATGTGCAACCGTAAAGGAAATATCCTTCGTTCCCTCACGTCCGACAGACTGGATGATAATATCCACATTAATATTCTTCTTTGCCAGTGTATTAAATAATTTAAACGCACTACCCGGTGCATCCTTGATTCCGATCACGGAGATACGGTCTGCATCTCTGTCCAGGGCAACGCCGCTGATCAACATTCTTTCCATTTTCTTTACAACCTCCTTGACAACAGTACCTTCAGATTCATTCAGACTGGAACGTACCACCAGCGGTACGCCGTATTTTTTCGCCATCTCCACCGATCGGTTATGTAACACACCTGCTCCGAGAGTCGCCAGATCCAGCATCTCATCATAGGTGATCGCATTTAACTTTCTCGCTGTCGGCACCAGTCTCGGGTCAGCGGTGTAGACACCATCTACGTCCGTATAGATCTCGCAGGCATCCGCATGAAGCGCTGCTGCCAGAGCTACTGCCGTCGTGTCGGAACCACCCCTTCCAAGGGTTGTGTAATCGTTGTACTTGTTGATCCCCTGGAAACCTGTGACGATCACGATCTTACGGTCATCAAGCTCCCGGCGGATCCGCTCGGTATCGATCTTTTTAAGTCTTGCATTGCTGTAATTGCTTGTCGTGTGCATGGTTACCTGGAATGCATTCAGGGAAATGGCACGTACACCCAGTGCATCCATCGCCATGGCCATCAGAGACACCGACATCTGTTCCCCGATGGTAAACAGCATGTCCATCTCTCTCTTGGATGGATTCGGATTGATTTCTTTTGCTTTGGCAATCAGCTCGTCCGTGTATTTTCCCATGGCAGATAAAACCACTACCACATCGTTCCCGTTCTGATAATCACGGATGCATCGCTTTGCCACATTGAAAATGCGTTCTTTGTCCGCCACCGAAGTGCCGCCGAACTTTTTCACGATTAACATGTTTCTCCTCCTGTGTTTCTACGCAAACAGAAGCGGATCAGCCTGCTGTGGCGTAATCCGCTTCCTGCCTCTGCTGTATTTCCATTCGTGATACCCCCGTTCCGGGCGCCCTCACATGGATATGCACTAAATGATAAACCCTTTTTTTCCATGCGTCAACCGCTTCCATGGCGATTATTTTCAAAGTTTTTTCCCATTCTTTCCTGCACGGTCACATGTTTTTTCCACACGAATTTTCCTAAAAAAAATGACATGTCCGCCGTCCTTTTTCAGAACGACACAGACATGCCATTTCTCTGTTTTTTTCTTTAGAACCGAACCCGGATCATGCCGATAATGTTATCGAACTGTGCCGCTTTCGCTCTGTATTCTTCCTCTTTCATCTTAGAGGTAATAAATCCAAACTCTTTGCCAACCTCTGCGACAACCTTCGCATCGATGGTTCCGAACACTTCTTCCACTTTTGCAAGACTCTCGGTGTAGCTGCCTTTCATACGGACGAAGAATCTGCTCTCTACCTGGCTGATATCGATCATTTCCAGTTTCTCGCTGCTCCATCCCGTCATAATAAAACGGTTCAGGTGTTTGGCTGCATCTACCACGTCAGCTACAACCGCACTGGCTGTCGGCAGTTTTCCTGCACCGCTTCCGTAGAACATCGCATCCCCCAGCATATTGCCGTGGATCACGATCGCATTAAATACATCGTTGACACTGAACAGCGGGCTGTCACCGTTGATCATCACCGGGCATACCATCGCATAGTATTTGTCGCCGATCCGCTTGCTGGTTGCCAGCAGTTTGATGGTCGCGCCAAATGCTTTCGCATACCGGATATCCGCAGAAGTGATCTTTGTGATTCCCTCGGTATAGATTTCCTCAAAATCCACATGATGACCGAATGCCAGAGAAGAAAGAATCGCGATCTTTCTGCAGGCATCCCAGCCCTCGACATCTGCTGCCGGGTTTCGCTCCGCATAGCCGAGTTCCTGCGCATTCTTCAGCACATCCTCAAACTCGGAACCGTCACTTGTCATCTTGCTTAAAATATAGTTGGTTGTTCCGTTTAAGATACCACTGATCTCGTCGATCTCATCTGCTGTCAGAGAAGAATTCAGCGGACGGATGATCGGAATACCGCCACCGCAGCTTGCTTCAAATAAGAAGTTGCAGTTTTTCTCCTTTGCGATCTGGATCAGTTCCACACCGTGTTTTGCAACCAGTTCTTTGTTGGAGGTACATACGGATTTACCGCTCTCCAGCGCTCTTTTAACGAATGTATATGCCGGATTGGTTCCTCCCATTACTTCTACCACGATCTTGATCTCCGGATCGTTGGCGATCACTTCGTAATCATGTACGATCTTTTCCTGTACCGGATCTCCCGGGAAATCTCTCAGGTCCAATACATACTTGATGTTGATCTCTTCCCCTGCTTTTTTATTGATGCTTTCCTGGTTCCGGTTGATCACTTCCACCACACCGGATCCCACTGTGCCGTAGCCTAATACTGCAATCTGTATCATCTGTTTTCTACTCCCTGCCTAATATTTTCAAATAATGTACGCCTGTCTGCTGTTCCATCTGGCCGATCATGTCTTCCGCGTCTCCCGCTTCCGGCAGGATCTCCACACTCAGCGTCAGCGTTGCGATTCCGTTAATCGGAATACTCTGATGAATGGTCAGGATATTTCCGCGAAATTCAGCGATGGTGCGCAGAATATCCGAAAGAATCCCCGGTTTATCATCCATCTGTAAAATAAAGGTAACCGTTCTTCCTTTTGCCTGATCGTGAAAAGGAAAAATATCGTCTTTGTATTTGTAAAATGAACTGCGGCTGATGCCCACCTGCTCGGTCGCTTCCTGCACGGTAGTTACCTGCTCCGAATCCAGGATCCGTTTCGCTTCCACTACTTTTAAGAGCACTTCCGAGACAGCCTTCTCTCTTACCACATAATATTTTGTCTTTTTCTCCATGTCTTCTCTTTCTTTCCTGTGGCTCTGCATGTTCGCATCAGAAACACATTTGTAGTCGTCCAAAAGATATTACCATACATTGCCATCCGGTGCAAGAATTTTTTCGCAAATGCGGCAAAACATGTTTTTCAAGTCAGGCTCGCATAAAATATTACAGGCTCCGACCGCCGCCGCCATGTGAGGTACCGCTGCTGGAAGTATGTGTGGAACTCCGGCTTCCACCGCCACCACCACCGCCCGACGGCGGATCTCTCGGGATTCTCCGCTGTGTGATGCTTCGATGAAGGAACTGGTCATCCCTTCTCGTAAAATGTACCTTTGCCTGGCTCTCATACGGATACCGATACGTTTTCTTTTTTAACCGGTAAGATCCCAGCACAGCTGCTGCAAATCCGCCGCCGCAAAGCAGTGCGATCACAGCCGCTCCGATGGCTTCATAGACCGTAATACTGCGGTATCTTGATATTTTTCCCGTCTCCGTGTCATAGTTATACTGATCCGAAGGAATTCCGTCTTCCAGATAACTCTCTGTCTCATTCAGCATCTCAAGAATACCGTCCGCATAATTCTTTGCTTTCAGATTATCATATCCCGCATCGATCACTGCATCAATTCTCGCATCGGTAAGATACCGAATCATCTTTCCCGCCGTTGAGATCCACACCGAACCGTTGTCCAGATCGATCAGATACAGCGCGCCGTCATCCGCATATCCGTTATAATCATAATAATCATCCGCATATTCCTCAGAGGTCTTACCTTCCGCATCTTCCGTCGTCACTACCACAAAATCCATGTTCCAGTCCGCCGTAAGTTCTTCGATCCGGTCGGTAAGTTCCTGTTCTTCCTCCTGTGAAAAAAGTCCTGCCTGATCGTCTACCGCGGTGCCATCCGCCCATGCAGATACCGGAACCAGCAGAAGCAGAAGTGTCAACAGAAGGTATCCCGTCTTTTTTCTCATCCTCATAACAAAAATCCTCCTGCCAGTCCCAAAAGAAATACCACACCGGTGATCAGTGATGATACCAGGCTCAGTTTCTTATAATCAACCGGAAGTTCTCCGCACACCTTGCCGTTTTGTCCGTTGATGGTATAATAATAAATCTTTCCGTTTCTTCCTTTATAAGTCACCGTCCACACAGGAACCAGCGCATAACGCCATCGCTCCTGTCGGTTACCCACCTGCTGATGAACCGGCCGTACCGTCGTGTAACCGCGCATATCATTTTCAAGCACTCTTTTTGCATACTGCTCGGTATCCCGCGCGATCTCCGCTCCAAACGCTTCTTTTTCTAGATCCCGCCGTTCTGCCTGGAAACCGGAGAGATATCCCATGGAAAATGGTTTTACCGCCTTCTGGTCATACGGCTGCACACCCTCTACCAGCTTCCGGTTCGCTTTTTGCAGTGCGATCTTCGGCATATCATCAAATTCCACATTTCCTTCCCGGTACACCCGGTAAAACTGTGTTTCCCTGTATTCCGTATCACCCGTTCTCCAGGTGCGGACTTTCGTAGCCTCTGCCTCCATCGAGGCATCTCCCCGCCAGTCCACCATCCAGTATGGAAAATACACACCGTTCATCTTCTCAATCTGTTTCGCACTGAAGAATCCGTGCGGAACAAATTTCTTCTTTTTCATATTCTCCAAGAAAATCTCTTCCGCTTTTTTCCGGTCGATTGCAAACGGAATGATCTGCTGCGGAAGGTATTCCCCGGAAACTCTCCCCGATAATACTACCGGGGTGTGACAATAATAACATTCTGTAGCTGCCGTCGTCGGATCTGTCACGATCTCGGCGCCACAGCTTGGGCAGACATACACTGCCGCCTCTTCCTGTTCCTGCCCTTTTGCAGAATCAGCCGCCTCAGAAGTTTCCTGAGACGGCTGGTTTTCTTTCTGCATCGTATCAATCTGTTCCTGAGAGAACTCAGAATTACAATAAGGACAGGAGTAGCTCTGGGTATTCGGATCAAATACCAGTTCGCCGCCGCAATTGGGGCATTTGAAACTGACTACCGCCATGATTTCCTCCTCATCTTCCTATATGGATATATCTGCTTCGTCTTTTTGCCTTATGGTCTTGGTTTTCCGCACTCACTGCAGAACTTTCCGGTATTCTTCTGTCCGCAGCTGCATGTCCACGGTCCCATCTGACGGGGACGTCCACACTCACTGCAGAATTTTCCGGTATTTTGCTGTCCACAACTGCATATCCAGATATCCGGCTCGTTTGCTGCATGATGTGCTGCCGCAGCTGCCTCCTGCTGCATCTGCTGATTCCGGATCATCTGCTGCTGGTTCGCTGCCGACATGGAAGCTGCCATATTGCCGCCCATCTGTGCTCCCATCTGCATTCCCATGAATCCCATGGTACTGCCGTTTGCATTGCTTCCTGCCGCTTCCATTCCTCTCGCAAAAGCGCCCTGCATATATCCTTCCCGAATGGATGGATCCTGCAGCATCGCTCCCTGATTTCTCAGATTCAGCAGTTCCTGTGATTTTTCATCGTAGGACAGGCTCGCGATTGCTACCGCCTGGATCTCCATACCTCTGGTCTGTCTCCAGTCCTCATCCAGGGTATCTGCCATATATTTTGACAGTTCCCGGCTCTTGGACGGTACATAGGAAATCCGCATGCCGTCTGCTGACATCTGATTGATGGAGGACTGCAGCGCATCCAGGAATTCATACAGATACTGCTCGTTGATATCTGTAATCTCTACCTGGTCTTTGTTTTTCGGAATGGCTTCCACATAGAACTTGATCGGATCTGTGATCCGGATGGAATACGTTCCATGCGCTCTTAAAAACAGTTCTGCATTGTAAAAATTATCGAAATAGCTGATCGGATTTCTGGTGCCGAAACGGATTCCCTTGATCTCCTGAAGATTCAGGTATAACACTTTCTGTGAAGTCGGTGTTGCCCCGCCAAAACGGAACCGGTCAAAAGAATTCTTTACCACATCGTCCAGACTTCCGCTGAACATCGACGGCATAGAGGAATTATCCACAGTAAAATACCCCGGTTCTGCACTGTAATCCACAATCCGTCCGCCGTCTAACAACATCATGAACTGTCCCTCATATACATGAATCACCGATCCGTTGGAGATGGTATCTTTCCCACCTTTTCGGTTTGCTCCTTTTCCTGTGTGGACACCTGCGGTCAGTACGGTCTGACCTCCCATATTTTCCGGTTCGATCACTTCCAGCCACTGATCGGCGAGTGTACCGCCGACGGTCTGTTTGATTGCTCTGATAATGCCCATATGCCTGCCTCCTTTTTACATTTCTTCGTCTGCGTTCTCCGGCTGTTTTCCGCCAAGGGCGATCCACTTGAGATAACCGTTGATAAACGGATCCAGATTGCCGTCGAGAACGCTGTCCACGTTACCGCTCTCGGTTCCGGTTCTGTGGTCTTTTACCATTGTATATGGCTGCAATACATAGGAACGGATCTGGTTACCCCAGCCGATGTCTGTCACTTCGCCACGGATACCGGAAAGTTTTTCCATATTTTCCTGCTGTTTTAACAGATACAGCTTTGCTTTCAACATCTGCATCGCCTTGTCTTTGTTCTGGAACTGAGAACGTTCATTCTGGCACTGTACCACGATTCCGGTCGGAATATGTGTGATACGGATGGCAGAAGAAGTCTTGTTGATGTGCTGACCACCGGCACCACTGGATCGATAGGTATCGATACGCAGATCGTCCTCTTTGATCTCCACATCCAGATCTTCATCAATATCCGGCATAACATCGCAGGATACGAAAGAAGTCTGTCTCTTTCCTGCCGCATTGAACGGTGAAATACGCACCAGACGGTGTACCCCTTTTTCTGATTTCAGGTAGCCGTAGGCATTTTCCCCGTGTACCTCAAAGGTTACTGATTTGATACCAGCTTCATCGCCATCCAGATAATCCAGAACTTCCAGGGCAAATCCTTTCTTTTCTGCCCATCTGGTGTACATCCGGTAGAGCATACCCGCCCAGTCGCAGGACTCGGTTCCGCCGGCTCCGGCATTTAACTTGATGATGGCATCCTTGCTGTCGTATTCCCCGGATAACAGGGTTTTCATACGAATCGTCTCGAAATCAGCCTCGAACTGATCCATGATCTCTTGAATCTCAGAGATGACCGAAGCATCATTTTCTTCGTATCCCATCTCGATCAGAGTTTCCATATCGTCTCTCTGGCTCTCCAGATTTTCATAGATCTCTTTATCGTCCTTGAGACTTTTGAGTTCTTTCATCATCTCCTGGGAGCGCTCCGGATTGTCCCAGAAATCCGGTTCTTCCATCTTTCTTTCCAATTCTTCGATTCGCTTTTCCTTGTTCTCAAGATCAAGGGAATCTCTCATTTCTTCCAATGGTTTCGCATAGGAATTCAATGTTGCTTTAAACTGATCTAATTCTACCAAAGGTTTTACCCTCTTTCCTTATACAATATTTTATACATTTCCGGCTGTTGACTACGCTATCGCATCAACAGCCGTTTTTCTTTTTCTTTATACCAGTTTTCTTCCGCAGCACTGTTTGTATTTCTTGCCGCTTCCGCACGGGCATGGATCGTTCGGATATACTTTCTGTTCCGCACGACGTACCGGTCCTTTGACGGATTCGTCTTTGTTGGTTCCGGTTACTTCCGCTACCTGCTCACGTTCTACTTTCTGCTCGATTCTTACGTGATACAGCAGACGAACGGTATCCTGCTGGATGCCTGCGATCATCTCGTCAAACATCTCGAAAGCACTCATCTTGTATTCAACTTTCGGATCTCTCTGTCCGTAAGCCTGCAGACCGATACCCTGACGCAGCTGTTCCATATCATCGATATGATCCATCCATTTTCTGTCGATAACTTTCAGCAGTACCACACGTTCCAGTTCACGGATCTGTTCCGGTTCCGGGAACTCTGCTTCTTTTACTTCGTACAGTTTGATCGCTTCTTCTTTCAGGTTCTGTTTTAACTGGTTCTTACGAACACCCTTGACATCTTCCTTGGTGATCGTCTTCACCGGAATGATCGGCTGCAGGATCGTATTCAGTTCCACCAGATCCCACTCATCAGAATCCACCTCATCGCTGATACACATATCCACGGTATTTTCCACGGTATCGGTGATCATCTTGCAGATCGCATCACGCATGTTGTCTCCGTCAAGTACGCGGCGTCTCTCTTTGTAAATGATCTCTCTCTGTTCGTTGTTTACCTGGTCATATTCGAGCAGGTTCTTACGGATACCGTAGTTGTTGCTCTCGATCTTTCTCTGTGCCTTCTCGATCGCGCTGGAAAGCATCTTATGCTCGATCTGCTCGTTCTCTGCAACACCGAGGCTGCTGAATACAGACATCAGCTTCTCGGAACCGAACAGACGCATCAGATCATCTTCCAGAGAAATATAGAAACGGGACTCACCCGGATCTCCCTGACGTCCGGCACGACCACGCAGCTGGTTATCGATACGACGGGACTCATGACGCTCGGTACCGATGATCTTCAATCCACCGGCTGCTCTCGCTTCATCGTCCAGCTTGATATCGGTACCACGACCTGCCATGTTGGTCGCAATGGTAACTGCACCTGCCACACCGGCCTGTGCAACGATCTCTGCCTCCAGCTCATGGAACTTCGCATTCAGTACCTGGTGAGCGATACCCTCTCTCCGAAGCATGTTGCTTAAGAGTTCGGAAGTCTCGATCGTGATCGTACCTACCAGTACCGGCTGGTTCTTCGCATGTGCTTTCTTGATCTCTTCCACAACAGCGCGAAATTTTTCTTTCTTTGTCATATATACCGCGTCATCCAGGTCGATACGCTGTACCGGACGGTTTGTCGGGATCTCGATAACGTCCATACCGTAGATCTCACGGAACTCCTGTTCCTCGGTCAGAGCCGTACCGGTCATACCTGCTTTTTTCGCATATTTGTTAAAGAAGTTCTGGAAAGTAATAGTTGCCAGAGTCTTACTCTCACGGCGTACCTTTACATGCTCTTTTGCCTCGATCGCCTGATGCAGACCATCGGAATATCTTCTTCCCGGCATGATACGTCCGGTAAATTCATCAACGATCAGTACCTGATCATCTTTTACAACATAATCCTGGTCACGGAACATCAGGTTATGCGCACGCAGTGCAAGGATCACATTGTGCTGGATCTCCAGATTCTCCGGATCTGCCAGATTTTCGATGTGGAAGAACTTCTCTACCTTCTTCACACCTTCTTCTGTCAGGTTTACTACTTTATCTTTTTCATTGACGATAAAATCACCGGTCTCGACAATTTCCTCGCCCATGATCGCTGTCATCTTGGTCATCTCACCGCTGGCTTCTCCACGTTCCAGCTGTCTTGCCAGAATATCGCAGACTTCATACAGTTTGGTGGACTTTCCGCTCTGTCCGGAAATGATCAGAGGAGTACGCGCCTCATCGATCAATACGGAGTCGACCTCATCGATGATCGCATAATGCAGCTCTCTCTGCACCAGCTGTTCTTTATAAATAACCATGTTGTCACGCAGATAGTCGAAACCATCCTCGTTGTTGGTTACATATGTGATATCACATGCATACTGTTCCCGTCTCTCGTCATTCTTCATGGAGTTTAAGATCACACCGACCTTCAGACCCAGGAACTCATGGACTTTACCCATCCACTCAGCATCTCGTTTTGCCAGGTAATCATTGACGGTTACGATATGCACGCCTTTTCCTTCCAGCGCATTCAGATAGGCCGGACAGGTAGAAACCAGCGTCTTACCTTCACCGGTTCTCATCTCAGCGATACGTCCCTGATGCAGAATAATACCACCGATCAGCTGTACCCGGTAATGCTCCATATTCAGCACACGCTTAGCCGCCTCACGCACTGTAGCAAATGCCTCCGGAAGCAGATCATCCAGCGTCTCTCCCTCTGCCAGTCTCTCCTTGAACTTTCTGGTCTGATCCTTCAGCTCCTCGTCCGTCATCGCCTGCATCGTCGGCCGCAGCGCTTCAATCTGATCCACCAGCGGCATAATTCTTTTCAACTCCCTGGAACTGTGCGTTCCAAAGATCTTTTCAGATAATTTCATCAATCCACTCCTATAAAATCCAATTTATTTTTTGTTACTAAATACACTGTCAATCTCAATTTCCCGGCACACCCAACCGATACCATTTCCAGTCTAGTGCACCATATTATATTCTAACACTTTACCGAAGAATGCACAAGTAAATTGTGCATTCTTGCCCCGTATCACTCACCTGCATCTGCCCCACTGGCAAATCCCAAAAAATCCACCAAAACCTTTCCTTTCTAAGTCAGTTTTTTCCATTGTCAGCCCGTGGGAGTTGGATCCTGGGGCGGGGGCATTTTGCGGGCGCTTAGGGCAGGCTTTGAAATCCAGCCCTTACGGAGACTTAGGCGCGAGCGCTCTCGCGAGCGTCTTAGTCGCAGTTAGGGATTAGTTCAAAGTTGCCCTGCCCGCTGTCCTCGCCCCACGAGCCAACTCCCACGGGCGTCCGTCTTAAACCACCCCAAAAAAAGAGAGAGCCACCAACCAGTGACCCTCTCCATTTACATTTTCAAAGCAATTAACACTCCGGCTCAATCAAGCCATAAGTATTTCCCTTTCTCTTATAAACCACATTCACCTCATCCGTCTCCGCATTCCTGAACACATAAAAATTATGTCCCAGCAATTCCATCTGCACACATGCATCTTCCGGATACATCGGTTTAATACCAAACTTCTTGGTACGGATAATCTTAACCTCTTCGTCCTCCAGGAATTCATCCTCCACAAACTCTTTCTGGAAGTTTCCTCCTGCCTGCTGCTGATTGACGATCTTGGTTTTATATTTGCGAAGCTGACGCTCGATGACTTCCTCTACCAGGTCGATGGATACATACATATCGCTGCTCACCTGCTCGGAACGAATAATGTTTCCTTTTACCGGGATGGTAACTTCAATCTTCTGTCTGTCTTTTTCCACACTCAAGGTTACATGAATCTCTGTCTCCGGAGTAAAATACCGTTCCAGCTTACCAAGCTTTTCCTGTACGGCTGATTTCAGTCCCTCTGTAACGTCAATATTTCTTCCAATGATAATAAATTTCATGCTGTCCAACCCCTTCGCACTTTATTTTACAAGTAACTGTCTCTACCTTTACAGTTATGGAGTCAGAATCGATAAATACCACGGTCAGCGATTCCTTCCGGCTCCCTTGTAAGTGTCTTTATTATACCAATAATGCTTGAATTTTGCAACTATTTCGTGAAAATTCATAATTTTTACGCATCTTTTTCTGTCAAATTCAGAGACAGTTTTTTAAGTGTTCAGAATCTGTTATTTTTCGGAATAATTTTCACTCTTCTGACAAATATCCAGGACATCCTCCCACTTCATACTGCCGCCGAAGAGATCGAGCGCACTGCCGACCGTCACATCCACCCGGTTTTCCCCTGCCACGCGCAGCGTCTCCAGATCCTGAAAACTTCCCACGCCGCCGGCATAGGTGACCGGAAGCGGATGTTTCTTCGCCAGAAGCTTCACCAGCTCCACCTCGATCCCGGAAGCTTTTCCTTCCACATCTACTGCATGCACCAGAAACTCATCACAGTGGGAAGAAAATTCCGCAATCGTCTGTTCCGATACGGGCACCTGGGTAAAATTCTGCCAGCGGTCTGTCACGATATAATACTGTCCGTCTTTTTTCCGGCAGCTCAGGTCCAGAACCAGGTGTTCCTTTCCTACGGCACGCTCCAGTTTCTCCAGATTCTCCCAGTTGATCTGCCCGTCCTTAAACACATACGAGGTGACGATCACATGACTGGCACCGGCATCCAGAAAACTCTCCGCATTGTCTTCCCGGATCCCGCCGCCGATCTGCATCCCGCCCGGATAGGCTTTCAGCGCTTCTATTGCCTGCTGTCTCGTCGCTTCATAATAAGGCGAAGTTGCAGGATTTAATAGGATAATATGACCGCCGCGGATCCCACGGGACTGATAGAGGCGCGCAAAAAAGGGAGCATCCTGCTCAGCCACAAAGTTTTCCTGAGCCTGATCTCCCTGATCCCGCAGGCTGCCACCTACGATCTGTTTTACTTTTCCGTTGTGAATATCGATACATGGACGAAATCTCATAGTATTTCCCTCTCTTCTTCTGTTCTTTCTGTATGCTGTCACGTTGTAACGTGGTAAATTTTCTACATCATATCATTTTTCCAAATATACGGCAACTATTCTCTTAATAATTACCCCGCCATACATTTTCAAAATTACTGCGCACTCCGTGTCCGGCAACACACCTTGTAAGATATTGTAAACACAGTCTCAGAAAAAGAGAGGCACTGTTCGTCACGTTCTCCTTATCGCCAGAGTATACCGTGCGAACAGCAGCCACCCATAGGATTCGATTCTTCTATTACCGGAAATTTACCGTGCATTCTGCTGATTTGCATCCCTGCTTCCGCCGCCGGTCAGATCCTCCACACCTTCTCCGATACCGTCTCCCACATCTTTGATTCCCTCACCGACATCCTCGCCGAGGTCTTCGATGATATTTCCATTCTCATCTACCGTACCTTCCCCGGAAGTGGCGCCGTTCATATTGCTGTTGCCGTCGGTTCCGTTGTTGTTCATATCCGTGTTGGTATCCGGAGCGGTTCCGTTGTTGTCGCCCGCGGGTACCTGGAAACCGTCGGTGTTGTTTTTATTTTCATTGCCATCCGTCGTATTTTCATCCTGTGTGTTGTTCCGGTTGTTGTTCGTATCGTCCGCAACATTGCCACATCCTGTTGCCAGTCCGAGCACAACGGTCATTGCGGTTACGATCAGATATCTCTTCCATACATGTTTCATATTCTGCATCTCCTTTTCTGCTGTGTCTGTAGCTTTCCACAGCATCCCTTTCCTTCATTTTTCAGGCATATAAAATATCCACCTGTACAGTTGTAGAATGTGTCGGAAAATGCAAAAATATACGGCCGCTTTTTGAAAAAACGACCGTATTCATGTTCTCTGTATTCTGTTTTTAATATTTAAAACAATTTTTTAAACTTATCCGATGACATCGCTCATCTGATACCAGCCCGGTCCTTTTCCTTTCAGGAACTTGGCTGCCTGGATCGCACCTTTTGCAAACAGGGTTTTGGAGTAAGCGGTGTGCTGGAATGTGATCACTTCATCGTCACCGGCGAAGATCACATCATGTTCTCCGACGATCGTTCCGCCACGGACAGCAGAGATACCGATTTCTTTGTCATCTCTCTGTTCTCTTCTCTGGCTTCTGTCAAAGGTATAATGATAAGCGTTGTCCAGTCCTTCGTTCAGGCTGTCTGCCAGTGCCAGGGCGGTTCCGCTCGGAGCGTCCACTTTCAGGCGATGGTGTTTTTCCACGATCTCCATGTCAAATCCGGCTGCTGCCAGGGTCTGAGCTGCTTCTTTTACCAGTTTCATCAGCAGATTGATACCAAGAGACATGTTTGCGGATTTCAGGACTGCCACATGTTTGCTGGTCTCTTCCACTTTTTTGATCTGCTCATCGGTCAGACCGGTGGTACACAGTACAACCGGGATCTGTCGCTTTTCACAGTACTCTAACAGTGTGTCGGTCGCTTTTGCCGTACAGAAGTCGATCACGGCATCTGCCTCCACATCGCAGGTCCAGATATCGGTAAATACCGGATATCCGTTGTCTCTGCAGTCATTTAAATCAATCCCTGCTACGATTTCAATTTCAGGATCTTTCTCCACTAACTGGGTGATCACCTGACCCATATGGCCGTTGCAGCCATGCATGATTACTTTTACCATTTGCGTTCTCTCCTGTTTCTTCCTGCTGTCTTTATGCCAGTTTGATACCGAATTTTCTCATTTCTTCTGCCAGAACTGCCTGGTGTGCTGCTTCCATCTCGGTCAGTGGCAGACGAAGCGGTCCTACTTCTTTGCCCATCAGGTTCAGGGCTGCTTTTACCGGGATCGGATTTACCTCGCTGAACAGCGCATGGACTAACGGCAGAGCCTTTAACTGCAGTTCGCAGCTTTCTTTTACTTTGCCTTCCATGAACAGAGCAACGATGTCATGTGTCTCCTTCGGTGCCACGTTGGACAGTACGGAGATAACACCTTTTCCACCCAATGACAGGATCGGTACGATCTGATCATCATTTCCGGAATACAGATCGATCGCTCCGTCGCAGGCATGCATGATGTCTGCCACATGGCTGATATCTCCGGATGCCTCTTTGATAGCGGTTACATATTCTGCATTTTTTGCCAGATAAGCAACGGTGGATGCTGCCAGAGAACATCCGGTACGGCTCGGTACGTTGTACAGGATCGCCGGTACTTTTGCTTCGTCTGTGATCGTTGTATAGTGTTTGATCAGTCCGTTCTGTGTTGCTTTATTATAGTAAGGAGTTACCAGAAGGATACCGTCTGCGCCTGCCTCTGCTGCCTCTTTGGACATCTGTGTTGCGGTTGCGGTAGAATTGGATCCGGTTCCTGCAACAACCGGGATACGATGATTTACCTTATCAATGGCAAATTTGATCGTTCTCATATGCTCTTCTTCGGTCAGTGTTGCAGATTCTCCTGTTGTTCCGCAGATAACGATAGCGTCTGTGCCGCCTGCAATCTGCTCCTCCAGTAATTCTTCCAGCTTGTCATAGTTTACTTCCAGGTTTTCTTTCATAGGTGTGACAATCGCAACACCTGCTCCTTCAAAAATAGCCATATCTATTTTTACTCCTTTCTTTTGCATAAATACTAAAGGTGCACCACCATCCGGAGGTCCACCTTTTAAGAATTCGCTATGAAATCATCACATGTTTTCTTTGGATAGCACTCCATCTTTCGATGACAGTCATGCCGTTCTTCACAGACACGCCCAAGAACCAAGTTTCAGGTTTCTTCGCCCTTTCGGCACTTTTTCCTTTCCTTTGCCTTCTTCTGCTCCTGAAACATCCGACAAATTACTGATAAAAAATGCAACCTCTACCTAAATTTGTAAAAACATTTTATTTTTTCAATCATATCATTATTCATTTTTATTGTCAATCCGCATATTCCAGTTTGCTCACAGAAATCTCGTATGCGGTCCGCTTCTGTGTCTCTTCCTCGCTGATTTTTTTCACGTATTCCCGGCTCTGGATCCTGCCCCAGATCAGGACATGGCCGCCCACCTGAAAAGCGGATGCATATCTGGCATTTCTGCCCCAGCAGATGCACGGGATATAGTCCGATTTTCCATACGGCCGGTTGACAGCGATCAGAAGATCCGCGATTTCTCTGCCAAGCGGTGTTTTCCGGTAGACCGGCGGTTTACATATGTATCCATCCAGGAAAATGGCGTTGCTCTTCATATTTTCATCGTCATCTTCCACAAATTCCACCTCTCTGGCAAACACCGAGAGCACCAGCCGGTTTTTCTTTTCCTCATGGCGGTTGTAGGAGCGAAACTGCCCCATCACATGGATATACTCCCCTTCATAATCTTCGTTCACATCCACCAGACGCTCCGAGATCATGACCGGGATCCGGTCTTCGGAATCGCTGAGTCGTTTGACCAGCACATCTACCATATAAAAGCCCTCGCCGAATACCTGATGGCTGAATGTAAACTGGGATGCGATTTTTCCCATGATTTCCACCTGATTGTTTTCAATAATCTTATCTGTCATGATTGTAGTTCCCCTTCCTCTTTTTTGTATTTTGTATATTTTATATCTATTCCGTTTCTTCCATATTTAGAACCACATTTTGAAAAAAATTTTTTTATCCCTTGTAATCTGAAAAAAATGTGATAGACTTGTATCGTTGGAAATGCCCGTTTTACGGGCTCTTTATATGCATAGAAAGGAAATTGTTTATGAAAATCAAAAGAGAAGATATTCGTAATGTGGCGATCATCGCCCATGTAGACCATGGTAAAACCACTCTGGTAGACCAGTTACTTCGTCAGAGCGGCGTATTCCGTGCGAATCAGGAAGTCCAGGAACGTGTTATGGACTCCAACGATATCGAGCGGGAACGTGGTATCACGATTCTTTCCAAAAATACAGCTGTTTATTACAAAGATACCAAGATCAACATCATCGACACTCCAGGTCATGCGGACTTCGGCGGCGAAGTAGAACGTGTCCTGAAGATGGTAGACGGTGTTATCCTGGTCGTAGATGCGTTCGAAGGTGCTATGCCGCAGACCAAATTCGTTCTGAAAAAAGCACTGGAACTGGATCTGCACGTGATCGTATGTATCAATAAGATCGACCGTCCGGAAGCCCGTCCGGATGAAGTCATCGATGAAGTTCTGGAACTTCTGATGGATCTGGATGCTTCCGACGAACAGTTAGACTGTCCGTTCCTGTATGCTTCCGCAAAAGCAGGCCACGCTGTTCTGGATCTGAACGATACACCGGAAAATATGGAACCTCTGTTTGAGACGATCTTAAAATACATCCCGGCTCCGGAAGGTGACCCGGAAGCAGGTACCCAGGTTCTGATCAGCACCATCGACTACAACGAATATGTAGGCCGTATCGGTGTCGGTAAAGTAGACAACGGTAAGATCGCTGTCAACCAGGAAGTGATGCTGATGAACCATCATGATCCTTCCAAGAAGAAAAAAGTAAAGATCAGCAAACTGTATGAGTTTGAAGGCCTGAACAAAGTAGAAGTACAGGAAGCAGGCATCGGTTCTATCGTTGCTATTTCCGGTATCCCGGAGATCCACATCGGAGATACCCTGTGTGACGTGGAAAATCCGGAACCAATCCCGTTCCAGAAGATTTCCGAGCCGACCATCGCCATGCATTTTATGGTAAATGACAGCCCGCTGGCAGGTCAGGAAGGTAAATTCGTAACTTCCCGTCATCTGAGAGAACGTCTGATGCGCGAACTGAACACCGATGTCAGCCTGCGTGTGGAAGATACCGATTCTCCGGACTGCTTCAAAGTATCCGGTCGTGGAGAGCTGCATCTGTCTGTCCTGATCGAGAACATGCGTCGTGAGGGTTATGAATTTGCAGTAAGTAAAGCGGAAGTTCTTTATAAAGAAGACGAACGTGGAAAACTGTTAGAGCCTATGGAACTGGCTTACATCGATGTTCCGGAAGAGTTCTCCGGTACAGTCATCCAGAAAATGAGCGAACGTAAAGGTTCCCTGCAGGGTATGAGCACCGGAAGCGACGGTTCCACCCGTCTGGAATTCGAGATTCCTGCCCGTGGTCTGATCGGTTTCCGTGGAGAGTTCATGACTTCCACCAAAGGTACCGGTATCCTGAACACAAGTTTTGACGACTACGCTCCGTACAAAGGAGATATCCAGTACAGAAAACAGGGTTCCCTGATCGCTTTTGAAGCCGGCGAGTCCGTAACTTACGGTCTGTTCGCTGCACAGGAGCGTGGTACACTGTTTATCGGACCTGGCGAAAGAGTTTACGCCGGTATGGTTATCGGACAGAACGGTAAAGCCGAAGATATCGAGCTGAATGTCTGCAAGACCAAACATCTAACCAACACCCGTTCTTCTTCCGCAGATGACGCCCTGAAACTGACCCCGCCGAAAGTCCTGAGCCTGGAACAGGCATTGGAATTCATCGATAACGATGAGCTCCTGGAGATCACTCCTACCAGCCTGCGTATCCGTAAGAAGATTCTGGATTCCAGACTGAGAAAGAGAGCAAATCTGAAATAATCATAACTATAGATACCAAAAGCGGATGTATCTGTCAGACCGGCAGATACATCCGCTTTTTTCTTTCATTTATGACAATTTCAATCCCTTCACAATCACGAACCAAAATGCCTGTCTCAAAACCGGCTCTCGCATTATCCGCTTACTTCTTCCAGAATCGAATCCCAGCGGAGTCCTTCTTCTTTCTCCAGTTGATACCACGGACCGCCGTCTTTCCGGACAAACTGATTTGCCATATGCTGAACCATACATTCTTTTCCGCCAGCATAGTTCACCTGGATATCCGATATCATTCCATCATAATCTTCCGGATCCACGGAACTGTTCTTTTCCATTTTCAGATGGTTCAGATAGTTTGTGACTGTTTTGATTTTCTCTACATCGGACAGCTCATACCTCGTTTCTCCCGGGCGGGTAGATATGGTGATCCCGGTAACAGAACCTTCCGGCAAAAAACCTTCTTCTATCTGCTGCTGAACCTCCACCTGGCATTCATCTGCGGTTGTCTCCGGATCATATTGCAGTGTGTCCAGGATCTGCATAACCTGTTTTTCATTTTCTTTCCACCATGCACTCTCGCCACATGGATTGATGATATGGATATCGCTCTTTTCACCCAGAAATACAATCTCCTCCCATATGCCAGATGCAAAACCGTCTCTCGATTCTTCCAGGGCTTTTTCTCCTGCCAGCCGGATCTTCTTTTCTTCCAACCCTGTCCCACATGTTTCACCTGGATAATCCTTTTCGTACTTCACCAGAACTTCATTTTCTTTATCTTCCCCTCGATAAAAACTGATTCCATACACAGTATCCTGTTCTTCCGTCTGAATCTCATAGTTCCATTCCTCCGGCAGCTGCAATGTGAGTGTTCCATAAGGACCTTTCAGTGAAACCTCTGTTGCCGGTACAAATGTTCTGGATTTCTTTTGAAAGATCCAGATGCCGGCTCCTGCCAGGATCACCACAACAACTGCCAGAAAGAATCTCCACCGATATAGTCTTTTCTTCATGCTTCCGTCCCCCTGTCTGCCTAATCTTCCACCGTTTCTATCATCGCCTGCAACTCTTCCAGGCTGATTCCGATTTGCAGACTGATCGAATACGAATATCCTCCCTGCTGCCAGATCGCCAGTTCATACGCATCGCTGTCTCCCTTGCAGGTGACTTCTGCCTCTCCCACGTTGATCGTAGTCTCCTGGCTGTATGTGTTGTATACGCCGCTGTTATCTTCATCATCCCCCTGTGATTTTCTGAAATACACTTCCTGATCATCCCCGGTATAGCGGATCTCAGCCAGCGTATCATCATAGATAAAATACTGGGTTTCCTTCACGGTAAATGGAAGTTCTCCGATCTCTTTGACGGTAAATCCCACCGCATCGGAAAGTTCCTCCGCAGAACCATACTCCTGCATCGGATTTGGCATCTGCACTCCACCATCTGCCACATCCGTAGTAGTCATATCTTCTTCCTCACTGACTGTTTTGTCCGGATGTAACGTATGAATTCCATAAGCAGCTCCCACGACCAGTGCGCAACACGCTGCAACCGACAGATATTTTGTCCATTTTTTCATGGTTTGCACCTTTGCCTTTCGTTCTCTTTCCGAGACATGGCGCAGGATCTGTTCTCTCGTTTCTGGTGTCAGGTGGATGTTTTCCATGATTTCATCATATAACTTACTCAAAATCATACTCCTCTCTCAGAACTTTCCGCAGTTTTTCTCTTCCTCTTCGAAGATCAGACCGCACACTGCTCTCCTTTTTTCCCAGAATCTCTGCAATCTGCGCTGTTGGAAATCCTTCATAATAATACAGATGAATCGCTTCCCGGTAGCTTTCCGGAAGTCTCTTTACCGCATCCCACACAAAAGTCAGATCTTCCCGTTCCTGCGCGATCAGCTGATCCTCCAGCTGGTCTGCCTGACGGATCTTATTGTAGGCAATCTTATTTTTACTCAGATTCGCCGCCACCCGGAATAGCCATGCCTTTTCGTGCTTTTCATTTTCAAACACCGGACGATTCTCCAGATAACGGATCAGTGTTTCCTGCAGGATGTCCTCCGCATCACTCATATTATGTACGTAGGTATACGCAAGCCGCAGCACAGCATCTCCATACACATCCAGAATCCGTTCCGCAAGCACCTCTGCCTTCTGCTTCCCGGCAATTTTGACCGCCTTTTTCTGTTCTGTCTCCTTTCGGATCACGGCAAATATCTGCCCGATCTTTTGTTTCTCCTTTTCCACGAACAGATACCACGCAGCGATCCTGTCCCTAATCCCTCTTTCCACCATCCACGTTTCGATACCCGTCAACGTTCCGGTCTGATAACCCATCATCGTTTCCCGCTCCTGTCTCTCTTTGTTTTTCGGTTTCACTTTCTATACAGTTCAGCCTGCAAAAATGTTGCAGCTTTTTTCAATTTTTTTATATAACATGAAACAATGATTCCCCTATAACAACTGTTTCTGAATCTCCTGTATTTCTTCCAGATCCTCACCTGTCATATCTGCAATTTCTTCCGGACTTTTTCCCTTTCGTAACATATTTGTTATAATGCTTGCAACTCCTTCTTTTTTCCCTTCTTCCCTTCCTTCTTTTCTACCTTCTTCCCTCGAAGCCTGCATCTGCGAATGATAATCCCGGATAGCTTTTTCCCTTGCCTCGTATTCTAAGCGTTTTTTCTCATCCGCGCTCATATGTTTTAACATCTCATACGCTTCGTCTATATAAGAGTCTTCTTTTGCCATCTTCTCAAACTCCTTCCTGCTTTTCGCTCCCAGGAAACGCATCCAACGGATAATTCCGGACTCATTCTGTTCTTTCTCCGGCAGCTTTTTCAGTTCCAACACATGGATCTCAAGCAAATCTGTATTTATCGTCCGGATATTCTGTATGTAAGATTGTCGGCAGCAAAATGGTTTCTTCGATCTCTTCCGGTTCTACACCCAATAATGCTGCGATCATTCCCTGCCTTACCCTTGCATTTTGCATCAATTCTTTAAAGCAGAAATCTACGGTTGGAAGCATGATAAACTCTTCTCTGTTTTGCGTTTCCTGTGTCATTGTTTTTGTCTCTTCGTTCATTGCGTCTCCCTTTCCTTCTTACAGGACAAAATACGGAGACTTTCTTTCTATAGTACCATACTTCTCTCTTCCATCAAAGAGAACGCATTTCATTGACGACATAACTTTATTACAAAATCCCTAAAGAAAATGTCCATATTCTGTCCTATATTCATTTTTGTATATACATCGGATATTTTCTCAGGACTCTGAGTATTAGATATGTGTTTCCGATATGTGAATTAGATATTTTTATCCGTCCCCAAATACTCACGGATACTATAAATTTTTATCATTGTAACAGACTCCTTCCATCTTTGCAAGATTTAATCTTCATAAAAACGTCTTTACTTCCTCAATTTTAGTGTTTCTACCAACCACCCAGAAACGGATTCCGGAGGCATGGGGAGGCAGCCTTTTGCTGGTGCTTTTAGCACAGATGAGATCCAGTCCTTAGAAGAACTTGACAGTGAGCGGCTCTCCGCGAACTGGCATGATAGTTCTTCTTAGGACTTAGCTCAGCTGTGCGTTACCAGCGGTTGCCTCCCCATGCTTCCGGAATCCGTTTCGTCCCCTCGCCAAATCAAAATTAGTCCACCGGACCAATTATTGATATGCAATGCAAGAAAAAACGGGGACTGCACATAAACTCATGTGCAATACCCGTCTATTCCTCCGGTTCTTACGTCCCGTTATCTATTACTCTTTATTTCTTTTTCTTCTCTTCAGCGCAAATCCGCCAGTTCCCAGAGAGGCAACAGCCAGTCCAAGCATCTCAAAGATGTTGGTCGGGTCCCCGGTCTTGGCTGTTTTGCTGGTGCTTGTGCTTCCTGAAGAAGTTGTCTTATTACCGGTTCCGGAAGTTGTTGTGTTGTTCTTGGATGATGCAGGTGTGGTAGTCGGAGTTGGAGTCGGTGTGGTTCCGTCCGCTTTCACCAGAGCTTCGATGGCTTTGTTCAGGGAAGCTGCTGCATTATCTACGCTTGTCTGGTCTTTCTTTGCTTCCAGTGCGCTCTTCGCATTCTTCAGTGCTGTCTGCAGAACTTTCCAGCTGTCTGCTGTGTAGTCTGCTTCTTTCAGTGCTTCTGCGGTCTGGATTGCTTTTTCCAGAGAAGCGGTATTTACTTCCTGTGTCGGATCGTCGCTGGATGCTTTCTTATAAGTAAAGCTCAGATCTTTGTATCCGGTTGCGCTTACTACGATCTCGAAGCTGTCACCCTCTGCAAATGGTGCTGCATCTGTGATCAGTGTTCCGTCATCATTAAACAGTTTCACTGCACCACGTCCGCTTGCTGCATAAGATTTTCCATTTACAGATACGGAAGTAATATTTTTGATGTAATCTGCAAATTCTGCATCTGTAGAACCTGCTGCTTTTGTCAGACCAGGTTTTTCCGCATTTTCGTTGTAGGATGCAGGAATTGTTTCTGCATATACTTCAAATCCAACGCTGATCGGTGCGTATTTTCCGCTCTTATCGGTAATGGTCAGTGTGTATGCTCCTTTTTTCACATCTTTCAGGATCAGTTTTTCACCTTTTACGATTGCAGTAGCACCATCTACCGTGTATTCTGCGTCAAATCCTTCCGGGAGAGTCAGACCGGAAATTGTGGTTGCCACACTTGTTTCTCCGTCTTTCAGTTCCGCATCTGCTACAGCAACTGCACTGGTATCGAATTTTACAGGTACATACAGACCTTCATCGCCACCTACCGGGATCTCATAGATACCTTTAGCTGTGTAATAAGTCACTTTGTTGATATGCTGTCCCATCATTGCTTTGTAATGTTCAGATGATGTCGGGCAGTTATGTACTGCTGAGGTAAATCCGGTAGCCCATGCCAGTTCGGAAACTCTCCAGATATTTTCCAGATGACGCATACCATAATCGCTGCCTTCTTTTGTGCTTACGATGACACCATAGATTGCTGTTCCTGACGGAATGGTATCAGTCAGACCATCCAGATTCAGCTGATAATCGCCATATCTGGACTTTGTCAGCAGTTCCGCTGCCACACCTTCTGTGATGGCAGTAGCCGTTCCCTGGGTTGCTCCGAAGGAGAAGGTTCCATCTTCATTTACGGTCAGCTCTTTGTAGTAAGATGGTTTCTCACTCAGTGTATAGTAGGAATAGCTTGCGCTCTCAAACAGGGCGTCTTTTCCTGTATAATCCGTTGTGCTTTCCTGTCCTCTGTTGGTAACTGTGATGCTTACTTTTGAATCATCGGTGATCTGTGTATTTTTGCTCAGATCTGTACCTGCCGGAACTTTTACCGGGAAGGTTACACCGGTGATCTCATCACCACTTGCATCCACATGGTAAGATCCGCCTGCAAGAGAACCGGTTCTTACTTTGTTCTTGGTTGCAGAGGTAAATGCATCTACTTTTACATCATTATTTACATCTGCTTTGTAGAACTGATCGTATGGAATATTCATCAGAACATACGTCTCTTTCTGAACTTTCACCAGTGCTTCTATTGCTGCGTTCAGATGGCTGGTAGATTCATCCACACTCTCCTGGCTGGTCGTTCCCTTCGCTGCTGCTGTGAGATCAGCTTTTGCTTCTTTCAGTTCTGTCTCCAGAGAGCTCCAGCTGTCTTCGGTATACTCTTCTTTGTTCAGTGCTTCCGCTTTTGCAACTGCTGCTTCCAGTTTGCTCGTATCGCTGACCGGTGTTGCTGCATGGATATCATCTGCGGTTACGTTGATCGTCATAGTAGTATCCGCATAACCTAAAGCATAGATTGTCACTGTCCATTTTCCGGTTCCGTCTTTTCCTGCCGGCAGGTTACAACGCATGGAATCTGTCAGAGCAAGCTGAATTCCCATGGATTTGTGCATCCAGTTATCAGCTGCAAATTTGGTTCCATAAGTTGCCAGCGGGGTATCTCCATCTCCGTAGTAAGTCCAAACGACCGTCTGCATCTTGGCTCCTACTTCTCCGTAATTTTCTTTGACATCCATACGGATGAAGTCACCATAGCTGCTGGTCTCCTGTACCACCGGTGTAAGGTTTGTGCTCTGCAGTGCCACACCCTGGATACCGGATCCGGTTCCTGTCTGACGTTTTCCAAAACTGAAAGTTCCGTCAGCATTCTTTGTCGCTTTTTTCAGACCATTGGTATTCGCATCTACTTCTGCTACCAGTCCTGAATAGCTGCTCAATACACCTTCACTGTATCCGCCTGCAAGGGTTTCTCCGTTTTCTACTACGGTATATTTTGCTTTGAACGCATCGTAATCTTCTGCTGCAACCTGTACCGGTACATATTTGATACCCTTGATCTCGTAGGTTGCCATCGTCTTGGTTTCGCCGCTTGGCAGTGTGATCGTTCCTCTGCTGAATCCGATAGAGGTTCCGTCTGTCAGCACGATCTTATCTTTTCCATCCCAGTAGGACATCTCATAGGCATTGCCTTCGGTATCATAGATCGTTACATCCTGCTGGAAGTTTCCTCTGTGCAGTCCGTGGTTTGTGGTCGCACGGGTAACGGCATCAAAAGCACCTTTGTCATACTCGCCATGGGTATCTTTTGTATCGGAAGATGCGCCGCTTCCTGCTGCCTGTACGCCCTCTGCGCTCCAGTATTCCTGATAGCTCAGTGCTGCGTAAACATATTTATATTCTTCTTTTGTCTCTGCTTTTACAAGTGCTTCTACAGCTGCGTTCAGTTCCGTAGCTGCTTTTGTTACTTCTTCCTGAGAAATTTTTGCGGTCAGAGCTGCTTTTGCTGCTGTCAGTTTTTCCTGCATTGCTGACCAGGAGTCTGCGGTATAATCTGCTTCCGTTTTTCCTTCTGCTGCGGCAATTGCTGCTTCCAGTGCGGTAGTGTCAATCTCTACTGCTGCTGTTTTTTCCGGTGCGGACTGGATAGCTGCCAGAGCTGCCTGTTTGATCGCTGCGGAAGTACGGGTAGCTCCACTTACGGTATCCCAGCCTGCGATGGTATCTTCAGTTGCATCCTGACCTACCAATTTTACCTTGATTCCTTTTCCGTTTGCTTTATCATAAGCTTTGCTCAGATATGTTTTATTGACATTGGAATCATAAGTATCACCAGGTGTTACCTTGATGTCCTCGAATTTTCCGTCTTTTACGGTAAGGCTTACGGTAACATCATATTCTCTCCAGTCTTCCGGATCATCATCCTCTGTCTGAGTAACATGTCCTGTCGCCATATACGTTCCGTCTTCTGCCACCTTGCTGCCTGTTACTGCAAATGCTGTTACCGGGCAGAGATCGACTGCCATTGCTGCGGCTACCGCCATCGCCATTGCTTTGGTCTTGACTCTTTTGTTGTTCATAAACTCCTCCTTTTTACCATAAAACGTTATAGTAGCTTATTATCAAGTTAGCCATCTGTATTTTCATTTAGTTGAGAATATTTATCATTAGTTGCAGCTAACCTATAATCAAAAAAAATAGACACTTCTGCCTTTTTCTCAGGAATGTACCTGACAGCTGCCCCTCTCCCATCCCTTTCCGAGAGAAGTACCTGTCAGATACATTCCGCCTGGTTATCCGTTCTTTCTTTCCGCTCCCGCGCCCTGGCTGACTGCCGGGAGGATTTTCTGGCTCACCACACCAATCAGGATACCTGTGATCGTTCCCGCGATCATCAGCACCGGCAGGTAATACACCAGCTTCGTATTTTCCAGCACACACATCGCCACGGCGATCTGTCCGATGTTATGGGACACGCCTCCGGCAATGCTCACGCCGATCATGGAAAATCCTTTGATTCGCTTCAACAGCAGCATCACCAGAAAACTTAAGATGCCGCCCGCCAGACTGTACAGGATCGACATGCCGTTTCCAAACATAAATCCCACCAGAAGCACCCGGAGGATCACTACCACAAATACTTCCATCGGTGCCAGGATATACAGCCCGGTAACCGTCACCAGATTGGCAACACCTAATTTGATCCCCGGTACCCCGAGGTTGATCGGGATCAGGCTTTCCACATAGCTGAAGATCATCGCCAGTGCCACCAGCATCGCACCGCTCGATACTCTCCGGCTGATGCTTGCAGAACCGCGTTCCTTGTATTCTTTTTTCTGCTGCCCCTGTTTTTTCATCGTCTCGTTCCCTTTCGGAGTATCTTTTCTCATCACTGTCTCACTTTGCAATCGTATCCGGCACCAGATCGTCATCCACTGCCTTGCTGTCCGTATCTTTCTGACGGATCACTTCCACCACCAGTTTATGGGGCAGACATACGATCGTCTGTTTCTGACCGCTGATTCTGCCCTGCTCTTTGCAGTAGCCGTCCGGGCAGTCCGCTTCTTCCATATACGCCTGTCCGTCCTCGATGCGGATCACGTTGTGAAATTCTCCTTCGGTAACTTCAATCGTCTGGTCTTTCTCCAGCGGATAGGTTCCATAGATTTCCCCGTTCACGGTAACCTGTACCTGATCCCCTTTCGTCTCTCCGGTCACATGCATCACCAGAAGCATCACCAGAGCCACCAGCACGATTCCTCCTGCCAGCAGGATATCTCTTTTTTTCATATCTGCTCCTTATCTGTCATTTTTGAAAAAGCGCAGATGTTACAGCCCCAGCCACAGGCAGATGCCAAGCAGGATCAGTGCACGCAGAATCGTAAACCAGAACTCATTTCCTTTGAGTTTTCTGATTCCACAGTGAATGTGCTTCTGTGGACAGATGTCGATACACTTCTGACACTGGAAGCAGTCACCGCTGACCGCCCAGGAACCATCCGACGGAAGTCCGATCTGAGACGGGCAGATCTTCGTACATGCTTTACATCCTTTTCTACAATTTTCTCTCGTTCTGTGAAGGGAGAAAAACGGCAGTACCGGAAGCAGGGAAAATACTGCTCCCATCGGGCAGAAGAACCGGCAGAAAAATCTTTCCTGTACACACATGCCCACCATCAGAAGAAGCAGGATCACAAGACCGATCACATAGCCTCCCAGACGGAAATTGCCTGCATGGATCATGGAAAATACATCCCACGGGCTGGTTCCCTGCGCTTTTCCATATACACCAGCATAGCACAAAAGAACAATCAGCAACAGTACCAAATATTTCATATAACTTAAAATCCCGACTGCCTTTTCCGGGATCTTCACCGGTTTCTTTTTCATTTTTTTGCACGCCTTTGTATACAGGGCATGCAGTGCATCTCCAAACGCGCCGAAGGCACAGGCAAATCCGCAGAAGAATCTGCCAAATACCATTGTATAGAGACAGATTACCAGAAGCACCGTCACAAACGACGTCATGGCAATCTTTTCCCCTGCACCGATCTGCGTGAAAATGTATTTTACCCCTGCAAATGCCGCAGTATAAACCGATGGGATAAACAGAAAATAAAGAAGCTGGATCAGCGCCCGCAGCCAGGTATGCAGTTTTTTCCTGTCTTTTGCTGTAAGATTATGTATATCCATGATTGCCTCCCTAGTTTGCTGCTTCTTCAAGTGCCTGTGTTACCGCCTCTTTGATACCGGTCGAACTGAATGTCGCACCACTGATCGTATCCACATCTGCACTCTGCGCTTCTATGATCTTCGGAATGATATCTTCCGCCATGGAAAGATATGCACCATCTTCTTTTTCCGCCGATGTTATGTTAATCTCAGAAATTTTTCCGTTTTCAATGATAACTTCCACATCCACCGGTCCGCCAAATCCCTGCGCTTCTCCGGTATAGGTTCCGTCTTTATAAGCGACCTCTGTGGCTTCCTCTGCCGCATTGCCGGACTGTTCCTGTTCCAGCTCTGCCTGCTGCTCTTTGAGTTTTTCCTCTGCCTGTTCCCGTTTGTCAAGTACCGTATTATATCCGGTCAGGCAGACAATGACTGCCACTAAACTGATCGCTCTGGTCCAAAATTCTCCCATCGTCTGTTCTCTTTCCTTTTTGTTTCTTATTACCGTTTTGCATTATTTAACGCCTGCTGGCATGCATCGATAATCGCCTGGGACGTACAAGTCGCTCTGGATACTGTATCGATGCCATCCAGATTGCCTTTTTTGATAATCTGATCTACCACACCCGCCTTGCTGGATGTTCCGTTGATTGCTCTTCGGATGTAACTGTCGTTATCGGATCCTCCGTCTCCATATATATTTGTAATTCCCACAATCTCATCATCCCGGATCGCCACCGTAGCGAACAGGTTATAGGCTACAAAATCCATATCTTCATCCGGCAAACAAAGCACGGTTACCGGATACTCACCATCGATATATGTACTTTCCGGCACATCCGGTTCCGGAGCCTCATTGCTGCCATCCGAGATTCGCAGTTCTTTCACTGCCTGATTCAGCTCTGCTGCCGCTTCATCCAGCTGCGTCTGCTCGGTTGCATTCTTCAGTGCCTTTCTGGCATCTTTCAGACGAACCTTTACCACCGCCCAGCTTGCAGAAGTGTAATCGCTGCCATTCATTTCGTTGACCGCATCAATTGCCTTTTCCACTTCTTCGGTATTCAGCTGTACTACATTGTTATCATCATCCGTTTCTCCGTTGGTGACACGTCTTGCCTCTTCCAGCGCATTTTTTACCGCCTGGATCAGACCTTTCGAACTGTAGGTAGCACCCGATACCGTATCCACTTCCGTGCTCTGTTTCTTCATCATCTGTGTTACCACATCCATCGCACGGTTGAAGAAGGTATCATCGTCTTCTTCTCCGATGACAAGAACTGCCTTGAGCGTGTTCTCCTGGATCACGATAGCAACCGTGATATCCCCGTTGTATCCTTCCGCGGTTCCATAATAGACGCCCTCATTATACGGGAGTGTCCCTGTAACCGTTGTTGTAGTATCGTCTTTCTTTTCCGTGTCGCTTCCGTCAGAGGTTCCACCGTTTTCCGCAGCTGTGCTCTCCGTCGCTGCTGCCTGGCTCAGTGCATTCCGCACCGCCTTGATGATTCCGTTGGAACTGAACGTTGCTCCGGATACCGTGTCAATGTTGTTCGTACTCTGTGCATTCAGAATCTGGCTGATCACACCGGAAGCTTTCTGGATATATTCGCTTCCATCATTCGTCTCCACGATCTGGATGCTGCTGATCTTTCCACCGCTGATCACAACTTCTACTTTCAGGTTCCCTGCGAATCCGCTTCCGGTTCCGTAATAGGTTCCGTCTTTATAGGATGACGGTTCCTGCACACTTCCCACTACTTCCGGTGTCGTATTCTGGTTTCCGGAAGTTCCTTCCTGTGAAGAGCCTGTCGTACCGCTGTCTTTTTCTCCGGTCAGTGCATTTTTCACCGCACTGATGATTCCTTTGGAGCTGTAGGTCGCACCGGACACGGTATCTACCTTCGTGCTCTGTTTTTTGATAATCTGATCGATCAGACCTTTCGCCCGTCCGAAAAACGGTTCATCATCAGAAGCACTTAAAATCTCGATGGACGCGATCTGTTTGTCTTTGATCTTAACCGCTACCGTGATATCTCCACGATATCCGGTTCCGGTTCCCTGATAGACACCATCTTCCAGATCAAAGGAACCTTTTGCCTGTTCCTCGTCTTCTGCCGTCTCATCCTCCGCATCTTCTGTGCTGGTCTTTACCACCGGTACTTCATCCTGCTGCTCCTGTGTCTCCTCCACAGACGCATTCATCTCATAAACCGGCACCTTATATCCATATAAAGATCCTGCCACACATGCCGCCACAACCGCAGCGGAAAGAACCGGGGCAAACGGTTTGCATTTTTCTATGACTTCCCTGATGTCCATCTGTTTTCTCTCCTTCTTTTGCTTCTGTTTCCTCTTATTTTTCGATCACAGTCACATCCATATCCGTCGTCAGGCTGTCTGCGATTCCTTCGGTCACATACAGTTCGCCATCCGATGTCTCCATAATCGCCTCAAATTCATCACTGTTTTCTCTCCAGAACTGCGCCGCTTTTTCCTCTCCCATGATAAACAGGGAAGTGGAAAGCCCGTCCGCAAGGGTTCCGTCATCGCTGACGATCGTTACGGAGATCAGACCGCTGTCTGCCGGATATCCGGTTGCCGGATCAATGATGTGATGATAGGTTACACCGTCTTCCTCAAAATAACGCTCGTATCCGCCGGAAGTGATCACCGCCTGATCTTCAATCTCCAGAATACCCAGATACTCTTCGGTATCGTCCGGACTCTGGATCGCTACTCTCCATTTGCTGCCGTCGGTCTTACATCCAAGCGCCTGTACATTTCCACCGAGGTTTACCAGACCGCTCGTCACACCGCAGTCCTGGTAAATCTGCATGATCTGGGAAGAAGTATATCCTTTCGCAATCCCGCCGAGATCGATCTCCATGCCATCCTGATCAAAAAAAATTTTTCTTGTATCTTTGTCGTAATTCACTTTGGATGCATCGGCAAGTGCCAGCTTCTCCTTCAGTGTATCGTCATCCGGCACATGATAGTCCTGCGTTGGAAATCCCCACGCCTGCATCACCGGATAAATCGCAATATCAAAAGCACCCTCTGTCTTTTTGTACAGCTCCAGTGCCCGCTCCACCAGGTATCCGCCTTCTTCGGAAAGCGTCGCCTCACCATTCTGGTTCAGCTGATAGATCTCGCTGTTCTCATTTCCGGTAGAAAGAAGTGCATCGAGTGCTTCCACCCGCTCTGCTGCCTTGTCAACCGCCTCCTGTGCATGTTCCCCATACGCCGTCAGCGTCATGTAGGTATCCATGGCAAAAAGATCTTTGGACGCTTCTGTTTCCTTGTCCGCATCTTCGCCGGATGCTTCCGATTCCGTCCCTGTATCCCCGGTTTCTTGCTCATCCTGCACCGTTTCCTCTACTGCGGATTCCTGTTTTGTTGTATTTTCCGTCTCATCTGTTGTTGTCTTCCCGCATCCACCGATAACAAACGCCGGAAGCAGGCAGACCAATAGTGCTTTTTTCAGTTTCATCTATTAACCTCGTATTAGTTCTTTCTAACTTTCGATAGTATATACTTTTTCCTTTTCTGTGTCAATTCTTAATTTTTTATTACAGATATTTTCTCAGTATTTTTGCTCTGTTGAGAAACTTTCTCATTTTTCATCTGCCTTCTGCGTGGACAAACGCAGTGCAAATAACAGAAAAACCTCCGAATCGGACCTCTTTCTTTTCCATCCATTCGAAGGTTTTTCCAGTCTCTTCCTGTGTCACCCGCTTATTTTAACAGTTCTTCCGGGATCTTATGATCTTTAAAATAATACTCCCGGTCGTGCTCGTTGATCTCACGCAGAACCCGGCACGGATTGCTGACGGCTACCACATTTGCCGGCAGATCTTTCGTCACTACGCTGCCCGCACCGACTACCGTGTTATCCCCGATCTCCGCAAACAGTTCTTTTAAGATCTGCTCGCTGTGCATCTTTTTCTTGATTTCTTCTACTTTTGCTCTTTGTTTTCCATTGTACCTTCTCCTTTTCCCCACGATGTACCTTTCCGTTGATTTCGCATCCGTACATCCTTCCGTGTTTACGCTTCCTTCCGCGTCAGGTCCTTCACCCATCTGTATTTTTTATAATTGGCAAATACAGCCGGCAGCTTGATGATCTCGTCAATGTTGATCAGCATAAACACCGCCAGTACCGGCAGTTTCAGCACAAACGCACTGACCAGACCGATCGGAACCGTTACACACCACATCGTTATTGTATCACAGATCAGTCCGAATCTGGAATCCCCTCCTGCACAAAAGATACCGCCAATATTCGTTGCTGTGATCGCTTTTCCTACCAGATAGTAGGTGCACATCAGAAGCATCCATTTCAGATAGTGATGTGCCTGCGGGGTCAGATCCGTAACCTTTAAAATCAACGGAATAAGCGCCAGAAGCACGCCTCCCGAGATCACGCCGATCCAGACGGCACATCTGCACAGACGGTCCCCGTAGGCTTTCGCCCGCTCCAGCTTCCCTGCACCCAATTCGTTTCCGATCAGGATACCTCCGCCGCTTCCCAGTCCGCCGCAGAAGCACGCCATCAGACTCTTGACGACATTGGCAATCGAGTTCGCCGCTACCGCATCCGTTCCCATATGTCCCATGATCACGGAATACATCGTATAGCCGCATCCCCAGATGATCTGATTGCCCATCGCCGGTGCGGTGTACTTCCAGAAATCCTTCCGAAGCAGCGGATCTCCTTTCAACGCAAGGGACAGCCGGAACCGGATACCGTCTTTTCGCAGAGACTCCGCGATGCACCATGCCAGTTCCACCACTTTTGCCAGCACGGTCGCTAGCGCCGCTCCCGCGATCTCCATCCGCGGCAGCCCGCACAGACCGAAGATCAGAAGTGCATTCAGCAGCACATTCAAAACCACAACTACGGAACTTATCGTTGTGGCTTTCACCGCTTTCTCACTGTTCTTCAACACACACAGGTAAATCTGGGAAATACCGGACAGCAGGTAAGACAGCGCAACCACTCGTAGATACTGTGCACCTCTCTCTATCAGTACCGGCTCATTGGTAAATATTTTCATCAGCAGTTCCGGGATCGTCAGCCCCGCCACAAAAAACAGTGCGGAGACGATTGCTGTAACTTTCAGTACATAGGCAAATACTTTTTCTACCGACCGCCTGTCTCCTTTTCCCCAGTACTGTGCCGCAAACATGCTGGTTCCAATCGTCATCGCACCGAGAAACAGATTCTGTACAAAAGTGACCTGCCCTGCCAGTGATACCGCAGCCAGTGATTCCTGTTCTACTTTTCCAAGCATCAACGCATCTGATGCACTGACAATCGCCAGCATAAACTGCTGAAAGGCGATCGGCAATACCAGACGTATCAGTTTCCTGCGGAAAATATCGTTATTTATATGTATTGTTTCGCTCACGTCTTTCCTCCTGTAGCATAGTTCTGTTCTTTCCGACAGTTTTTAATTATGCTCCTTTTTCTTCGATTTTTCTACTGTTTTTTTAGATGTATCTTCATTTATATCTTCATTCGTTATCACGGCATTCATCCAAATCCCGTACCTTTAAATACTTTTGCTCACTGCTCATGATCGCGGCAGTCGCCAAGGTCTCGTGCAAGCACGGACTTTGGCTCATTGTTCGCGTAAAAAAGAGCCATACCTTTTCAGATATGGCTCCGTAACTTTACTATGTAATTCTAACGCAAGCTTAACTTTTGCAGCTGCCGATGTAAATTACAGTACACGACGAACTGCAACAATCGGTCTGTATGCTGCGTTTCCGCTGATCTTGATACCGTCTCTTGCGTTACTTGCATGTACGATCTGTCCACCGCCCATGTAGATTGCCACATGTCCTGCGTAGCAGATGATGTCACCAGGCATTGCCTCAGAGTAGGAAACGCCACGACCACAACCTGCCATTGCAGCGGAAGAATGTGGAAGGGATACACCAAATTTTGCGTATACACTCATAATAAATCCGGAACAGTCAGCTCCGTTTGTCAGGCTTGTACCACCCCATACATACGGGTTACCAACGAACTGGCATGCGTAATTGACAACAGACTGTCCGGTCGGGTTGTAGGATACGTTGGAACTTGAGCTGCTGGAACTCCCTGAACTGCTACCGGATGAGCTTCCATTTCCCTTGGATGTTGAGCTGGAACTGTTTCCTGTTGTTTTATTGGAACTTGTTGTTGTACTCGTTGTAGAAGGTTTCTTGCTTGCTGCTTCTGCTGCCTTTTTGTTTGCCTCTTCCTGCGCTTTCTTGGCAGCTTCTTCAGCGGCTGCCTTCTTAGCTGCTTCCTCAGCTGCTTTTCTTGCTGCCTCTTCAGCGGCTTTCTTCTCTTCTTCCTCGATCTTCTGGATCTCTGCATTCTGCTGACGGATCAGTTCGGTATACTGAGCTGCCTGATCCTGCGCCTGTGCAATCTGTGCATCATAATCACTGGAAGTTGCTTTTTTCTGTTCCAGCTGTTCCTGCATGCTTGCCTGGCGGTTCTGGTACTCCTGATTCATCTCTTCCAGTTCTGCTTTTTCGCTGTCTAACTGATTTCCAAGATCTGTTACCTGCTGTACCGTCTCTTTGTATTCCTCCAGGCTGTTTCTGTCACTGTCGTACATCTGCTGTACATACTCTGCCTGATTCAGAAGGCTGGTAAAATCTGTTGCCTGGGACAGCATCTGTGCCCACGCATCGTCTCCGCCTTTTTCGTACAGATACTGGATTCTCTTTTTCATGGCTTCATACTGTTTCTGTTTATTTGCCTCTGCCACTTCCAGATCCGCTTTTGTCTGTTCGATCTGTGCTTCTTTATCGGATAATTCTCCATCCAGAATCTCAATCTCTACCATAATATTAACCAGATCAGAATCCAGCTGATTGATTTCAGCGGAAAGTGTCTGTTTCTGGTTTTCCAGACTGTCAATCTTTGACTCCTGTGCCGCAAGCTGACTCTGTGCTGCTGCCTTATCCTGTTTCAGCTGCTCTTTTCTGGTTGCAGCTCCAACAGGAGCAACCTGTGAAACTGTCAGCAGTAATCCTAATGTTAAACAAAGGAATCTTTTCTTCATACAATTCTCCTTTTTACTGTTTTGTATTATGTGTATACAAATCTGTAATATTTCCGAAACATTCTCTTTACATTCCTTAATATACTACCACAAAATGGTTTCTGACGCAAGTACCTATTCGAAAGTGCTCCCAAAACGTGGATCCTGACCCGTTTTTTCGCGTAAATTAGAAAAAAACACCATCCTGTCAAAGATGATGTTTTTTTTCTTTCGTTTTTCTATTTTGGTCCAATGATCTTTGCCAGTACCTGTTCTGCCGACAGGTTCCGCAGTCCGTCCGGATCCGTCAGTTTGTTGGAATACCACTGGAACCGCTTCACATTGTTGAGATATGCACTTGATGCGATACACAGGTTGAATTTGTTCGCCGCATCTGAAAAATATTTTTTCATATACGCCTGTGCCAGCTGTACCGCCTCACTGTTGTTACTTCCTGATGGCGTTACTGTACCGCTGATCTGAATCACCGGAGGTGTCGCATGCACAATCACCACGCTTCCATCTGAGCACATACCGATAACCATCCATACATGACCATCGATAGCTACCACATCGCCTGGTGTAAAGGTTCCACCAGACACTGTTTTATAAGTTCCCAATCCTTTTTCTGCCAGGTGACTTGGGAATTTGGTAGATGTCGTCACATATGCAGACTGATTTGCCTTTGTATTATATGTATTGTAGATTGTCCATCCGATAAATCCGGAGCAATCCAGTCCGTTTCCATAGGAATATCTGTATTTTGAAAAATCATAGTTACTTCCATGCCGATCATAGAATTTCTTCCACTGCGGGTTCACACCGATTCGCAGGGAATCACCGCCAATATACAGGTCATGACCACCGCCCCATACATATAAGGTGTTACCAACCGGCAGCATCGCTGTCCTCAGCAGTCTTGTCAGACTTCCGAGCGGTCCGCTTACGATCTGTGCCACACCGTCCGCATCAATCTCAATGCCATCGATCTTTGTACTTGCAGCCATGACTCCGCTGTCATAAAAATAATACCGCTTATCTGCGATATCCTGCCAGCCGGTTACCATCGCTCCGTTACTGCCAACGTAGTACCAGTTGTTGTTCAGCTTCAGCCAGTTCGTTGCCATGGCTCCGCTTCCGGTCATATAATACCAGTGATTTCCGATATAATGCCAACCGGTTACCATAACTCCTGCACCGTCCAGATAGTACCAGGTACCTCCGATGTTCTGCCAGCCAATTGCCATGGATCCGTTACCCGGTTTCAGATAATACCAGTGCGTATCCTGCTGCATCCAGCCTTCCGCCATGATACCGTTATCATTCAGATAATACCAGGCATTATTGACCTTTGTCCAGCCTTTCTGACGCTGTCCGTTGGTTACATCCAGATAGTACCAGGTGCTTCCGATCTTCTTCCAGCCCTGTGCACGGGTGCCGCTTCCCGGATTCAGGTAGTACCACGCACCGTCAATCTTCTGCCAGTTTTCCAGCATGACGCCGCTGTCCGGTTTCAGATAGTACCATTCATTCTTAATCTGCGTCCAGCCTTCTGCCATCTCGCCGCTTCCCGGATCCAGATAATACCAGAAACCGCCGATCACGTTCCATCCGGTTACCAGTTCACCGCTTCCCGGGTTCAGATAATACCAGCTGTCATTGATCTTTTTCCAGCCACGCTGCATATTTCCCACTTTCGGATCCAGATAGTACCAGTTGCCGGAAGTCTCCAACCAGCCAACTGCCATCCAGCCGTTCGCATCAAAGTAATACCAGCTGCCGCCGAAGTTTTTCCAGCCACCTTTCGCATAGCTGCCATCCGCCTCCCGGAACTTCCAGCGTTTGCCAAACTGTAACCATTCCGCCTTGTCCGACTCAGTATCCTCATCTTTTGTCTTATCCTCAATCCAGACACCATTCTCATCTACATAATATTTGTCGTTATCCACCCAGCCGTTTTTCTGTAATACACCGGACGGATTGAAATAATAGTATTTTCCTTCCAGTTTCACCCAGCCGACTACCATGGCTCCGCTCGGTCTCAGATAATATGTTTCCTCATTAATTTCTTTCCAGCCGGTCACCATCCAGCCGTCTTCACCAAAATAGTACCAGGTGCTGTAGAGGTATTTCCATGTGTTTTTCGGATAGCTTCCATCCGTATTCACATACTTCCATTTTTCTCCAGTCTGGACCCACCCTGTTTTGACTGCCCGTGTACTGATCTGCTGCTGACTGTTCTGCGCCGCATAACTTTGCAGAGGCATCAGCAATGCAAAAAAGAAAAGCAACAATGCAAGGTATGTTTGTGTTTTTCTGTTTCTTACCAACATGTTTTCCCTTCTACTCCTCCCTATACTCCTGTTCCATCTGCCGGATCTGCTTTGCAATCTCGCAGCTTGCTTTGTGAATACATTTTCGGTATCTGCAATCCACCTCGGTCAGTTCCAGACGGTCACCCTTCTGTTCAAATTCACAGGTCACCATCTGCGCCTGATTACAGGTTCTGCAAAATCCGGAAAAGATCTCCTCCCTGATCATCTGTTCCATCTTTCTCACCGGCTTTCTTCCTATTTTATTGGTTTTCTGTTCCCTTTTCTTTTTGCAGACTCATTCCATGATAATGAATTCTGCCTTTCCAGTATAACTTTCTCTCCCGTAAATATCAAGTAAAAATCTTTCTTACGCAGCAAATCAGCACATGCTCCACTGTAGCGCGAAGCTTCTCGTGAAATCCGCCAAAAGAATGGGATTTTTTCTTTGTAATTCTTGACTTTTTTGCTAATTTATGCTATTCTTTAAAAGAAGTCTGAAAAAGAAGATTCTGGCGACTGACGGATATGTGGAGGAACCACTGGAAACCAGAATCCATATTGGCCGACCGTCTGGGCAGCAATGTAGAACGAAATACATTTGCTGCGTTTTTTATTTTTCAGGATCATTCACCGAAGTACACACTGGGTGATTCCGGAAGCTTTCGAAAAGCACATGAGATACGTTCGCTGAATTTGTCCTGTTTCGCGGGGGACGACGTCCGGTCAGAAGAAAGGAGAAATCACTATGGGATACAAAACAGACATTGAAATCGCACAGGAATGCGAAATGAAACCGATCACCGAGATCGCAGCAAAAGCAGGTATTGATGACAAATATCTGGAACAGTACGGAAAGTACAAAGCAAAGATCGACTACAATCTGCTGAAAGAATCTGACAAAAAAGATGGTAAACTGATTCTGGTTACCGCTATCAACCCGACACCGGCCGGTGAAGGAAAGACTACAACAACTGTAGGCCTGGCAGACGGTATGCAGAGAATGGGTAAGAACGTTATGGTTGCTTTAAGAGAGCCATCCTTAGGACCGGTTTTCGGTGTAAAAGGTGGAGCAGCCGGCGGCGGATATGCACAGGTAGTTCCGATGGAAGATATCAACCTGCACTTTACCGGTGACTTCCATGCCATCGGTGCAGCCAACAACCTGCTGGCCGCTATGATCGATAACCATATCTTCCAGGGCAATGCTCTGAACATCGACCCGAGAAAGATCACATGGAAACGCTGTGTTGACATGAACGACCGTCAGCTGCGTAATGTAGTAGACGGACTTGGCGGAAAAACCAACGGTATGCCGAGAGAAGACGGCTACGATATCACAGTAGCATCTGAGATCATGGCAGTTCTGTGTCTGGCAAGCGATATCAACGACCTGAAGGAACGTCTGGGACGTATCATCATTGGATATACATACGGTAAAGTGGCAGAACAGAAGCCGGTAACCGCACACGACCTGCATGCAGAAGGTGCCATGACCGCTCTGTTGAAAGATGCCCTGAAACCAAACTTGGTACAGACACTGGAAGGTGTACCGGCTATCGTACACGGCGGACCATTCGCCAACATCGCACACGGATGTAACTCCGTAACCGCAACCAAGATGGCTCTGAAACTGGCTGACTATGCAATCACAGAAGCCGGATTCGGTGCAGACCTGGGCGCTGAGAAGTTCCTGGATATCAAGTGCCGTATGGCAGGACTGAAACCGGATGCAGTAGTTATCGTAGCAACTGTACGTGCCCTGAAATACAACGGCGGTGTTCCGAAAGCCGAGCTGAACGCAGAAAACCTGGAAGCTCTGGAAAAAGGTATGCCAAACCTGTTAAAACATGTAAGCAACATCAAGAATGTATACAAACTGCCATGCGTAGTTGCCATCAATGCATTCCCGACCGATACCAAAGCAGAGCTGGATCTGGTTGAAGAAAAATGTAAAGAGCTGGGCGTTAACGTTGCTCTGTCTGAAGTATGGGCAAAAGGTGGCGAAGGCGGCCTGAAACTGGCAGAAGAAGTGATCCGTCTGGTAGAAGAACCAAACGACTTCACATACTCCTACGAACTGGAAGGTTCCATCGAAGACAAACTGAACCAGATTGTACAGAAAGTATACGGTGGAAAACGTGTCGTTCTGACAGCCAACGCTCAGAAACAGGCAAAACAGTTAGAGGCACTTGGCTTCGGCAACTGCCCGATCTGTGTAGCCAAGACACAGTACAGCCTGACCGATGATCAGACAAAACTGGGCGCACCGACAGACTTTGAAGTAACTGTAAGAAACCTGAAAGTTTCCGCAGGTGCCGGCTTCATCGTAGCTCTGACCGGCGAGATCATGACCATGCCTGGACTGCCGAAAGTACCGGCTGCTGAGAAGATCGATGTAGACGAGACCGGAAAGATCACAGGTCTGTTCTAATCTTCGGAATATTCGAACTCTTTGAAATAATCTGAAAGCACAAAACTCCCGGGGATTCCCCAAACATCGGAATCCTCGGGAGTTTTTATTATCAATTTCCTAGAACGTGTCTGAAAAAGGCTTTTCCATGATTAATTGTTGCTAAAACTAAAACAGCCCTAAACAAAGAATGTGCCTTGGTGCATCCTCGCGGAGCGTTTTTTACTTTACAGGAAAGATTTCCCACAAAGCAAAAGGCTGCCGCCCCCGGAACTCTCACAAGTTCCGAAGGCGGCAGCCTTTTTATGTTTTACAAGCTTATCTTATGCTTCCTTTGTCTGCTGGCACAGAGGGTGACAGCAAAGTACCATACGGCCATTGCCCATATCTGTTGCATCCGGGCGTTTCTGACGACATTCATCGGTTGCGTACGGACAACGAGGAGCGAACTTACAGTATTCCACTGCATATTCTTTTCCTTCCATATCCGGCATGGCAATCTCTTTCTCCCATTTGTCTCCGACACGAGGTACGGAACTCATCAGAAGTTCGGTGTAAGGATGTGCCGGATTGTCCATGATCTGTTTTGCCGGTCCGTATTCGATCAGGCAGCCACGATACAGGGTTGCGATATAATCGGATACATAATATGCAGTCGACAGGTCATGAGTAATATAAATAAATGAGATTTTATATTTGTCACGCAGCTCTTTAAAGAGGTTTACGATGTTCATCTTCATAGATGCATCGATTGCCGCAACAGGCTCATCTGCGATGATCAGTTTCGGACGGGTAATCAGGGCTCTCGCGATGGATACACGCTGCAGCTCTCCACCTGAGAACTGAGTCGCATATTTTCCTTTTACGACTGCCAGAGACATACCAACACTCTTTAATGCTTCATCAACAACTTTATCTGCTTCTGCTCTGTTCTTTGCGATGCCAAGACGAAGAGCAGTGTTATACAGGTAAGTATCTACGGTCTTTCTTGCGGAGAAAGATTCGTATGGATTCTGAAAGATCGGCTGTACATCCAGTTTGAACTGTTTTGGATCATAGCTTTTTTTATCTGCATAAGATTTTCCATCCAGAACGATGTCACCCATATCCGGGTTATGAAGACGAAGAATCATCTTACATAAAGTAGATTTACCGCAACCGGACTCTCCTACGATAGACAGGATTACCGGTTTATCATCATCGATAGATAAAGAAACATTATCTACAGCCACCAGCTTTTTACCACGCAGCATACCACCTACACGGAAAATCTTGCTGACGCCTTTTACTTCCAATAATTTATCAGCCATTCGTCTTCACCTCCTCTTCTAATAAGTGACACGCAGCGAAACGACCCGGTCTTATTTCCCGGAATTTCGGGACTTCACTGCGGCACCGATCCGTAGCATGCGGACAACGAGGTGCAAAACGACATCCTGGCGGCGGATTCTTCAGTGCCGGCGGACGTCCTGCGATACCAACTCGCTGTACATCCTCACCTACACGCGGAAGAGCATCTACCAACATCTTTGTATATGGATGGATCGGATCATTGAAGATATCTTCTGTCTTACCGAGCTCTGCAATACTACCGGAATACATGATCGCCATACGGTCTGTGATCTGATAATGAACACCCATATCATGACTTACAATGATCATTGTATTCTTTAACTGTTTCTGCAGACGCATCAGCATCATAAGAATACCCTTCTGTACAACTACGTCCAGAGCGGTTGTCGGCTCATCGGCCAGAACAACACCCGGAGACATAAAGGTTGCCAGTGCAATGATCGCACGCTGTCTCATACCACCGGACAGCTGGAATGGAAATGACTCCAGAACATCCGGGGAAAGATTCAGTTCTTTCAGATAATCAGCAACTCTTGCCAGAGTTTCCTCCGGTTTTTCATTCTTTTTCTGGTCCTTTGGAATAGAATCCAGAAACTGTGTTTTCAGACGAACGATCGGGTTCAGAACACTCTGTGCAGCCTGTGGCACATATGCGATATTGTTCCACCAGGTGTCACGAATCTTTCCAGATTCGAATGAATATTTCTTTCCGTCTTTTTCACCTTCCAGAACAACACGCCCCTGATCGATCACCAACGGATAGTCAACAATATCATAAAGAGTGTTCAGCAGGGTGGTTTTACCACATCCGGACTCGCCTGCGATGCCGAAGATCTCATTGTCTTTAATCTCAAAGTTAATGTCCTTGAGTACGTGTACATCACCGTCTATTGTCTTATAAGACGTTGACAAATTCTCGATTTTCAGCATACCTATCACCTGCCTCTCTTCTTAGCCTGATAATCGTTGTAACCTGTAATCAACATGAACAGGCCAACAAATAAGATAACGGTTGCAACAATCGGAGAACCGATCCAGAGCCATCTCTTAGCAAGGACTGCATTGTATCCTCTTGCCCACTGAATCATGTTACCAAGAGAAACCAGGTTTCCCGGTGACAGACCCAGAACGGCCAAACTGGATTCTGAACCAATTGCACTCAGTGTTGCATTCATAAAGTTGGAAAGTGACCAGGACAGTGCGAACGGGAGAATCTCCGTTACAACGATCTGTAAGGTACTTTCACCGGAGAAACGTGCTGTGTGAATAAAGTCACGCTCCTTGATTGTCAGAGCCATGGAACGGATCTGACGGCTTGGCCATGCCCAGGCGAACATCGCAAGAACAAGTGCCATAACAATTACAGTAGAGCTTCCTTTCATCAGGGAAGTCATCATGATCAGAATCGGCAGAGACGGGATTACTACGAAAGTATCCGTGATAATCATCAGCACTCTGTCCAATGCGCCGCCTGCAAAACCTGCAAGCAGACCAACCAGAACACCCACAACAGTACCAATAGTAGCTACGATCAGACCAATCATCAGAGAATTGTGAATGGCTTCAATCAGCAGCCATACAATATCCTGTCCCATACTGGTGGTTCCAAGCCAATGTTCAGCAGAAACTCCCAGATTATTCGGGTATGTATTATAGGTAAACGGATTTGTATGTGGGATAAAATATACTACGAATCCAATAATCAGGAAAAAGCAAGTAGAAATCAAGCCTGCTTTTAAACGAAAATTGGCTGTTTTCCAAAATTTCTTCATGTCTGTCCCTCCCTCTTATCAGCCGTACCGGATTCGCGGATCGATGAACGGATAGATCAGGTCCACAATTAAAGTTGCTGAAGCAATCGCTACGATGGAAATTGTAATACAACCAAGGATCATATTATAATCCGACTGCAGGATCGCGGCCTGAATCAGAGAACCAACTCCAGGGTATCCGAAAATAATCTCGGTCATGATGGAACCACCGAAGACACCACCAAGGCTCATTGCCAGTGCTGTGATCTGGGTCAGAATGGAGTTACGCATTACATAGTTCTTGCCAATGGTGAACTCGGAAAGTCCACGGAAACGGGCATAACGTACATAATCTTCTTCTGCTGTGGTACTCGCCAGAGATTTCATGGAGATGATCCACCATCCGGTACCAAGTAACAGCAGTGAGATTCCCGGAAGGATAGAAGCCTTGACCACAGAAGCGATCCAAGGACCAAATCCACCTTTAGTATTGATAACTGCCTGCAACGGGAACCATTTTAATATAAATGCAAATACAATCTGTAAGATCAACGCTACCAGGAAGTAAGGAATCGGGTAGATAAAAATTGCAATTGCTTCCAGAATCTTGGATGAAGTTTTATTTTTCCGAAATCCTGCCAGAAGACCGATCAGGTTACCTACGATCCACGCAATAAACGTGGATGTCAGACAGAGCATCAACGTATATGGCAGATATCGTCCAATGATCTTTCCTACCGGTTCCGGATAACTCATCAGTGACGGACCAAAGTCAAAATGCAGCAGACCATGCCACAGGAAATATCCATACTGTTGCAGCAGCGAGCCATCAAGTCCAAACTGCACACGCAGGCTGCTACGGAGGGCATCCATCTCAGCTGGATCCATGTTACCGGAACGTGACTGAATCTGTGCGATCATGTTTTCAACAGGATCTGACGGAAACATACGTGGAATGAAGAAGATAAAGGTAACACCGATCAGGATAGTCAGCGCCCAGGCAAGCACTCGCTGCAGAAAGAATTTTTTAAATTTCATACACAGCACTCCTTTACTACTATTTCTACACAAAAGGGACGGCTCGTAAGTTTTTCTTACAACTCCGTCCCTTCTGATATTTCAGCAAATAACTCTGTCAGTTTTTGCTGTTTTCATCATTTTATTACTGTTCCTAAAGACTTAAAGGATTAAGCCTGTGTAGGAGTGATGTTTGGAAGCATGTATTTGAAGCAGCTCCACCACCACCATGGACCATTGTACGGGTTGTCCGCATTCGGATAACCTTCCCAGTAAGTTGAGTTGGTCGGAACGAATTTTGTACCAGAGAGGAAGTTGATTTCCGGCATATCTGTTACACATTCCTTAAGGAATTCAGTATGCAGTTCGTAAGATCTATCACTTTCCGGATCAGTATTAGCAAGTTCATGAAGTATCTCTGTAACTTTTTCGTTATTCCAACGAAGTCCCTGACCTGAACCGGTTTCGCCTACAGGTTTGATCAGATCACCGTCAAATCCGCTGATTGCAGAGTAGAAGTCTTTCAGGATACCGCCGGATGGCCAGTAACCAGCAATCTGGAAGTTACCCTGTCCGCCATCTACATCCCATGTTGCAGAAGATTTAGAAGCAATTGTACACTGGAAACCGAATTTTGTCAGCTGGTTGTAAGCTGCCTGTACACCACGTGCTTCCTGGAACTCAGTATCTGCCAGATAGCTCATCTCAAAGGTGAAAGGTTTGCCTTCATAATTCCATACACCGTTTACTTTTTCCAGACCGGCTTTTTCAAGCAGTTTTGTAGCTGCTTCTTCATCATGTTTCCACCAGCCTGCACCAAACATGGTAATCAGTTCTTCATCTGTTCCTTCGATGCCCAGAGAATCAGCCATACGTTTTGCATAACCGGTATCATAAGGTTTGAAGGTTGTTCCATCGCCAAGATCCAGTTCGAAGTTTTCCAGCCAATCCTGCATTGGGATTGTGTAGGTTTCCTGCAGGAACTGTGTATTGTTCATTAACGGGATCGGAGCCGCACGTCCTGCTCCAGAGAACGTGTTCATGGAAATCTCATCAATATTAAGTGCTAAACAGATACCCCAGCGGAAGTCTGGATTGTCAAACGGTGCGCCCTGACCGTGTGAGAATGTAAGTCCTTTTGCACCCGGATCGTCTGGGTTTGCATATGGGAAATCGTTGTACCAGCAGTTGATATTGTCGTTAGAAGCTTTCATGGTTTCAAACTCTTCCAGTGTTACTTCACACAGCAGGTCAACTTCGTTGTTGATCATAGCCATCTGTTTTGTGGTAGAGTCTGCGAATGTACGGAACCATACGTATTTCGGAGGTGTAGCTCCTTCTGCGTAGTCATACTGAGTGGATCCTGCAACACCAAGTGTGCTGTCCTGCCAGTCATCACGCAGTTCATACAGTACCCAGTCACCCAGTGAATCGTAATCTTTTACGGTATACGGGCCTGCTACTACAGGATCTTCATCCTTGAATGTAGTAACGTCGGACTGTTTTGAATAAATATGTTCCGGAACGATACGGTAATCAGTTCCCCATACAGTGATACCATATCTCTGTACGAAACGCGGGAATGGTTCTTTCATCTTAAACAGAACTGTGTAATCATCTACTTTTTCTACGGAATCAATGTACAGGTTTGTTGCTGCACTGGCACCGATTTCGTCATTTTCTTTAATCATATTGAAAGTGAAGACAACGTCATCCGCTGTTACATCTTCACCATCGGACCATTTGATACCCTGACGAACTTTTACTGTCCACTCGGTAAAATCATCATTGGACTCAGGCATGCCATCAGCAATCTCGCCCCACTGTTCACCCTTTGCGGTATCCATTTCCCACAGATGAGCACTCATCAGCTGATGAATACCGAATCCCATCTGGGTACCTTTCATGTAGCTGTTGAACTGACCAGGTACATCTGTTGGGGACTGACACTCAACGATCAGTGTCTCGGAACGAGGAGTTCCTACTTCTGTAGTAATACCTTCAGATGCTGCTGTTCCGCTTCCGCCTGAACCGTCATCTGTAGAAGTTGTTCCACTGGAATCCTTAGATCCGCCGGAACTGGAATCACTTCCGCCACCGCCACAGCCGGCTAACATACCAACTGCAAGCGTAGCTGCTGTTAAAACTGCAACTATTTTTCTTTTCATCTCTTTCCCTCCCTTTAGGTCTTGAAAATAACTCAGACAACATCATATTCGTCAATCTTCCGTTGTCTCTATATAAATTTTCCTTCTGCCCATACTACTTTTTTCAGAAAAACTCTGCTGGCGCCTACCGTATGAACACGAACGAAAATCTACATTCCTTCACAATTTTTCTTAATATTGTGTTTCGTCATAATAACTACGGAATCTTTTGTTTCGCTCACGACATTATATAGTTTGTCACCCCACTATCGTGAACATTTCGCACAATACTCTTCACTTTTCCTTGTTGTTTCTGGTGATTTTGACATATTGTTTAAATGTTGTTTCGTCATGTTTATATATTATACCATTGTTTTATAAAAATCAAGTGCAATTTAACCAATTTCAAAAAAATCCGCTTTGGTTTCTTTCCCCAAAGCGGCTTTTTCTGTTTTTGTCTATATTCCATTATTTTTCTTTGCTTTTTTCGCTCTTTTTCGTCAATTTGCGAACAATCGCCAGGCATCCAAGAAGTGCAATCAGGTTTGGAAGTACCATTAAACCATTGAACATATCTGCCATATCCCATACCAGATCTACTTTCAATGTGGATCCGATGATTACGCAGATCACAACGATCACTGCATAAACTTTTACTGCACCATTTCCGAACAAATGCCGAACATTCACTTCACCGAAATAATACCATCCAACAATTGTAGTAAAGGCAAAGAACAGCATACACAATGCAATAAAGATATTTCCAAAGTTACCGAATCCTACGTTGAATGCACTCTGTGCCAGTTCAGAACCTGTCTGTCCGTTACCAAGTACTCCGGTGGACAGGATAACCAGAGCTGTCAGTGTCAGAATAATAAATGTATCGATAAATACACCCATCATTGCGATGATTCCCTGATCACACGGATCCTTAACCTCCGCTGTTGCATGTGCATGTGGTGTGGAACCCATACCTGCTTCGTTGGAGAAAAGTCCTCTCGCAACACCGAAACGCATCGCTTTCTGAACCGTTACACCAAGTGCACCGCCTGCGATTGCCTGTGGTGCAAAAGCACCCACAAAAATATCTTTGAATGCAGTTCCAACCCCCGGAAGATGCATCACCAGGATCACAAGGCATCCGATGATGTATAACAGCGCCATGATCGGAACGATTTTTTCTGTGAAGCTTGCGATTCTCTTGATACCGCCAATGAAGATGATGCCGGCAATCACTGCCACACAGATTCCCACTGCCAGTTTCGGTACATGGAATGCATTGTTAAATGCTGCACCGATAGAGTTGGACTGTACCATATTTCCCATAAATCCCAGGGCCAGAATGATAGCTACAGAAAAGAAACCTGCCAGGAATTTTCCAAATCTGCCCTTGAATACGTATTTTATATAATATACCGGGCCTCCTACATAGTGTCCGTTTTCCAGTTTTCTTGTATGCTGTGCCATAACAGCTTCCGCATAGATGGTAGCCATTCCGAAGAATGCACTGACCCACATCCAGAAGATGGAACCCGGCCCTCCGGATGCAATCGCTGTTGCTGCTCCGGCGATATTACCGGTTCCTACCTGGGCGGCAATCGCTGTTGTCAGAGCCTGAAAAGAACTGAGACCATTTTCTCCTTTTCCTCCATGCAGCGAAAAATTACCAAACAATGCTTTCATTCCGGCACCAAACTTTCGTACCTGAATAAATTTCAGGCTGAACGAGTAAATGATACCGGCTCCCAGAAGCAGGATCAGCAATGCATAATCCCACAGAAACGTATTGACACACTCAACTACTTTTGCAACAAATTCCATGTTTTTTCTTCTCCCTCACTTTTTCTTACATTTCAAGCCAATACCGGAGAATGTGTCGGGCACATCCACGCGGAGCGTTTTTTACTCTGCCGGAAAGCAATTTCCGCTAAAGCAAAAAGGTCCCGGGGAATCCCCGGGACCTGATACTTCCATAACTGTTCTGCGCCTTTGCAGGTTCTGTTCAGAATTGTTATTCATTATCCACTCGAAATACAAAAAACTACTGCAACATGTCGCTTTTCTCTTTTGTATCTTTCACACTGTCCTTTTGCCTGAGAGATTCACAGATCACAGATCTGCTTTCACCTTCGGCACCCATCTTTGGGATTCTCCAGAGGGCCATCCGGTTACAGTCCCGTCCGTTTTTCACGGACACCTGAGAGTATTATTCCTTCGGCGGGCTTTCGCCTGCTTTCCTGCAACCTTCTATTGGCTCGATATGTAGTTTCGTTAATGCTTTTATTATAAAGAGCCGAATTGCTGTTGTCAACCCGGCTCTTTATTTTTATAACACTTTACCAAAGTATTATATAAAAATCGTTATTTTCTTTTACAGACTGTCAATAAATCTCATGAATGCAGTTCTGCCTTCTTCTGTGCATTTGTACACTCCTGCATGCTCCAGCACCTTCTTGAATACAATGCCGATCTCTTTTTTCAGAATCTCTTCCACATTTTCTGCTGTGAAAGTATATTTTTCTTTCAGTTCATCTACCCAGTCGGCATGTTTTTCCAGAACTTCATCTTTTCTCAGATCTTCGCCTGCCACAATGGCTTTGCACAGACCTTCAAGTTCACCTTTCAGACGTGCCGGAAGCACTGCCAGACCCATAACTTCGATCAGACCGATGTTTTCTTTCTTGATATGGTGCAGTTCCGCATGCGGATGATAAACACCCAGCGGATGTTCTTCGGTCGTAATATTATTCCTCAAAACCAGATCCATCTCATACATATCACCACGTTTTCTTGCGATCGGGGTGATGGTATTGTGTGGTTCTCCGTCGGTTTCCGCGAAGATAAATGCTGCCTCGTCAGTGTATCCTCTCCACTTTAACAGGATCTTGTCTGCCAGTTCGATCAGACGCTCCGTGTCCGGACCGCTTATACGGATGACGGACATCGGCCATTTTACGATGCCTGCTTTGACATCTTCGAATCCCGGGATCACTACTTCTTTTTCCACCGGTGCTTTCGCCATGGCAAATTCATAATGTCCACCCTGGAAATGATCGTGACTCAGGATCGATCCTCCTACGATCGGCAGATCCGCATTGGATCCTACAAAGTAGTGCGGGAACTGTTTTACAAAGTCAAACAATTTTGCGAAGGTTGCACGTTCGATCTTCATCGGTACATGCTGAGAATTGAATACGATACAATGCTCGTTATAATATACATAAGGAGAATACTGGAATCCCCACTCACTGTTGTTGATGGTTACCGGTATGATTCTGTGGTTCTGTCTTGCCGGATGGTTCAGTCGTCCTGCGTAGCCTTCGTTTTCCATGCAAAGCAGACATTTTGGATATGATGTCTGTTTTGCCAGCTTTGCTGCTGCGATGGCTTTCGGATCTTTTTCCGGTTTGGACAGATTGATGGTAATATCCAGATCACCGTACTCGGTCGGTGCTACCCATTTCATGTCTTTTGCGATACGGTAACGACGGATATAATCGGTATCCTGACTGAATTTGTAATGTGCATCGGTAGCCTTTACCGGATCTTCTTTATACAATTCCCAGAAGCGACGGATCACATTGCTTGGACGGTCTACCAAAAGACTCATAACTTTTGTGTCAAACAGGTCGCGATAACCTACACTGTTTTCTTCCATCAGACCATGTTCATATGCATAGTCACAGATATCTCCCAGAATGCTTTCCAGTTCACCTACCACACTCTGATCTGCTCCGTCAGACTCCAGAATCTGTTTTACATATTCTTCGTCGATCGCATCCATCTGCAGTAATTCCAGAATTTTATTCGTAGTATAACGCTTGTCTTCCTTTTCTACCAGACCGGTTGCCAGTCCATACTGTACCAGTTTTACAATACTCTCTTGAATCATTCCTTTTCTCCTGCCTTTCCTTTTAATACCACGGTGCCGAACCGACCTATAGTGCCATCATACTCTCCCAGCCATACCGGATACCGTTCTGTAGGCAGCTTGACTTCTACCGGCTGACGGTTAAAGTTCTGTACAAATACATAATCTGTATCCTGATTTCGGCGCACGCTCACTTCCACGCCTTCCGGGATGTGGGCAACTACACGTTTTACACCTGCTTCTTTTGCAATTTTACGATAAACTTCATCATAAAATCCCTGTTCAAAGTCTGCGCAGACATGGTATGCTTTTCCTTTTCCGAAACGGTTCACGGTAAGTGCAGGCATACCAGCATAAAAGTCGGTTTCATAGGTCATCAGAGGCTGTGCAGCAGAGACCTTAACCAGTTCGCAAAGATGGTTACAGGTATAGGTTTTTGTCAGACACAGCTCATTTCCTTTCACCGGTACTCCTCTATTATATTCCCCATCGTACAAGCCGTCAATCTCAGTACTGCGAAGTCCCATCACATCCATCAGTCCATGGGGAGTTCCCTCCAGGAAACACAGATCGGTACTGTCCACGATACCCGACCAGTAGGTCAGGATAAATGTTCCGCCATTTTCCACATACTTACGAATCTTCTCTTCGAATCCTGCCCGGAGCATATAAAGCATAGGTGCTGCTACCACTTTATAACCATCCAGGTCCTGTTCCATATCGATCATATCCACGTTCAGCCCCTGTTTGCGGAATGCATAATAGGATTTTTCTACGGTTTCCTTGTAGAACAGTCCTTTATTTCTCGGACCCTGGGCATCTTCCATCGCCCAGCGGTTCTCCCAGTCATATACCACAGCCACCTGTGCGGGATTCTTCGCTCCGGTAACTTCCTGAAGTTTCTCCAGGCTTTCACCCACTTCTGTAACTTCTCTGAATACTCTGGTGTCATCTTTGCCATAATGATCGATCACTGCACCATGGAATTTTTCAGAGGAACCCTGGCTCTGGCGAAGCTGGAAATACAGAATGCTGTCGGATCCGTGGGCAACAGCCTGCATGGAAGCTGCATGGAGCATTCCCGGTTTCTTTAATTTGCTTACGGACTGCCAGTTGGTCGCCGATGGGCAGTTCTCCATCAGCAAAAATGGTTTTTTCTGAATGCTTCGCATAATATCATGCTGCATACCATTATCCATAGCTGTCAGGTATTCTTCTTTCTTATGCCACTGTGGATAATTATCCCAGGATACAAAATCCACCACATCTGCAAATTTGTGGTAGTTTAATCCCTGGAAATTGTACATCATATTGATAGTCGTCGGTTTGTCGGATCCTGCATCCCGAATCGCCCGGATCTCCCATTTTACAAAATCTACCGTCTGATCGGTCACAAACCGTTTCCAGTCCAGGTTCAGACCGTGAAGAGAGCTGTCTCCCCTCGGGGAAGGACTGTCTACCTGATCAAAATCATGATACCGGTGACTCCAGAATGTGGTTGCCCATGCCCGGTTCATCTTATCTACTGTCTGATATTTGTCTTTCAGCCAGTTTTTAAAGGCCGCCTGACACAACGGACAATGACACTCTCCTCCATATTCATTGGAAATATGCCAGGCGATCACACCCGGATGATCTTTGAATTTTTCTGCCAGTTTTGTATTCATAATTCTTGTCTTTTCTCTGTATACCGGAGATGTATAACAGTGGTTATGTCTTTCTCCGTACAGATTTCTGTGACGGCTGGCATCTACACGAAGTACCTCAGGATACTTCTGTGCCATCCATCTTGGTCTTGCTCCGGTCGGGGTGGCAAGAATTGTAGAAATACCATTTTCATACAGACGGTCAATGATCTTTTCCATCCATTCAAAATGGAACTCTCCCTCTACCGGTTCCAGTACTGCCCAGGAAAATATACCCAGGGACACTTCATTGATTTTCGCTTTTTTAAAATATTCGATGTCTTTTTCCAGAATCTCCGGGCTGTGAAGCCACTGTTCCGGATTGTAATCTCCACCGTGGAGCATTTTTCCAAAATTTACTTCTCTTGCCATATGTTCTTCTCCTGCATTACCGGAAAAGCCTTTCTCCCTTCACTTCAAGGAGAAAGGCTTTTCCTTTCGTAACTGTTCAGTGCCTTCACAGTTACGAGCAAAAATGCATTTGAACGATAAAAACACGCTTTGCGAGTTTTTATCGTTATCGCGGCACTCCTCAAGGTTCCGTGCAAGCACGGACTTTGACTCGTTGCTCGCGTAAATCACCTTCGGTGATGACATTTTTGCTTGTGTGTCTCGAGATTTTGACATATTCATGTCAAAACATCTCGCGGGATAGTGGCTACTGAAAAGTTACTTCCTTTCATTTAATTATTTATTTGTAATTTTCATCAGATTCCTTTGAATGTGAATGTAAATTCCATCTTTTCATCGGTTTTGATCAGATATTCCGGAAGTGGTTTTGCACCCCAGCTGTCATCTCCGGCAATACCCATCTGCTGTTTGGATACACGTACTACCGTGTAGTGTACCTGCGGCAGCTCAAATGGATGCATCGCATTTTCCATCTCGTGTGGTGTATATGGCAGTGCGGAGAATTCCATAGCATCACCGGTAAACAGCATTCCTCTGCCCTTACGGTCTGTTACAGATGCCCAACGTACGCCAACCTTGTTTCCGCATTCCTGCGGAACCATGTATTTTGCCATATTATCTTCCACTTTGTTCCTGTAGATACCCAGTTTTGCGCCTTCGCATCTGTCCACATAGGTTTCTTCCGGTCCCATGCCGTACCAGGTTACATTGTCGTAATCTGCATCGAACTTGAACATAACACCGAATTCCGGCATATCGCCCAGACCCTCTACCGGATCATAAGTCAGTGTGGTGCGGATGCTTCCGTCTCCATATACCTGATAGCTCAGTTTGCACTCGGTTGCCGGAGTCGTTGGCATTGCATAAGTAAATGTAATCTTTGCACTGTCATCCAGAACTTCGATCTCAGGGATATGCATTCCCGGATAATGTCCTCCGGTTGGATATTTGTGAGACAGATACATGGATGCCAGTTTCCACTGTCCGCAGCGCATCTGCATCAGGCTTCCGTTATCGTTGTCAACCGGTGCACGCCAGAAGTTTGGTCTTGGGATCATCTGGATCATCTCCACTCCACCGTAACGGTAAGATGCAAGACCACCGTTCAGATAAGAGAAGAGCACATCGAAATTCTCCCCGCGAACGCCAAAGTCATGACCGGATCTGATCACTTCAAATCTTGCAGGTTTCACAGCTTTCGCAGGTGCTTCTACTTTATAGACACCCTGTCCGAAAGCCACTTCATGACCACGTTTTGCCCATACCGTATCTTCTTTCAGACGGAAGGATACAGTAACTGCGTATTCACCCGGCAGAGTCTGTACCGGGATCGGCAGACTTACGGTCTCTTCACTCAAAGGAGCTACATGAGTTTCCATCGGAACTTCTTTTACTTCTTTTCCGTCTTTTGCAAGTACTACGAAGCAGTCAAAGCTATCTGTGTTGATAAACAGGTTCTTGTTGACGATGGTTACCTGGTCTTTTTCCACTTTGGCAGAAATGTTCTGATAATTAAATTTCACATCCTGCATCTTCGGAGATGCGTCTCTTTCTCCGCCGTATGCGATACCGTTTCCGCTGAAGTTGTAGTCACATGGCCGATCATTGAAGTCACCGCCGTATGCCTGAAATTCTTTTCCGTAACGGTCTTTTTTGTAGATGGACTGATCGATGTAATCCCAGATAAATCCACCCTGGTAGGACGGCTCGGTATCCGTCAGATCTGTATATTTGTGCATGCCTCCGCAGGAGTTACCCATTGCATGAGTGTATTCGCAGCAGATAAATGGTTTGCTTCTGTCTTTTTCCAGGAATTCTTTGATGGCTTCTACAGACGGATACATCTGGCTTTCCATATCACTGGTATCGTTGTATCTTCTATCGTGGTAGACACCTTCATAATGTACCAGGCGGTTCGGATCCATCTTGCGGTACAGCTGTGACATCTCGTAGATTACTTTTCCGCCAAATGCCTCATTACCGCAGGACCAGATCAGTATCGCCGGATGGTTCTTATCTCTCTGATACATGGAATTGACACGATCCAGCATCATATCCATCCATTCCGGACGGTCACATGGTACGACTTTGCTGAAGTCACCGGTCTGTTCTGCACTGATGTCCCAGCTTCCGTGGCTCTCCAGATTACACTCTGCGATCATGTAGATACCATATTCGTCACACAGTTCATAGATGCCGACCGCATCCGGATAATGGCAGGTACGGATCGCATTGATATTGTTCTGTTTCATGGTCACCAGATCTTTGATCAATTCTTCTCTGGATACCACACGACCGGATACAGAACTGAATTCGTGACGGTTAACACCTTTGAAGACGATTCTCTTACCATTCAGCATCATGATAGAATCTTTCATCTCAAAACGACGGAAGCCCACTCTCTGAGGGATCACTTCTGTCACCTGTCCGTTCTCATCCATCATTTCCAGTAACAGATCATATAATACAGGAGATTCTGCAGACCACAGTTCAGGATTCTCCACTTTCATCACATACTGAGACTCCTCTGCCAGTGTCTCTTCTACACTCTGCAGTTTTTTTCCATCTTTGGATAAGGTGATTTTTACTTTTCCGGCCTTGGTAGCTTTGGTATCGATCACCAGATCCGCTTTGGTGAAGGTATCGTCCAGAAGTGTCTGGATCTTCACATCAGATACATGGACTTCCGGGATCGCATACAGATAGACATCACGGTAGATACCTGAGAAACGGAAGAAATCCTGGTCCTCACACCAGCTGCTGCTGGTCCATTTGAAGACCTGAGCCGCCAGTTTGTTTTCTCCTTCTTTCAGATAAGGAGTCAGTTCGAATTCGGACGGTGTAAAGGTATCTTCACTGTATCCTACAAAGTTACCGTTCAGCCATACAGCGATACCACTTTCTGCACCCTGGAAAGAGATAAATACTTTTTTGCCTTCCATCTCTTCCGGAACTTCAAAATATTTCACATAAGAAGCAACCGGATTGAATCTCTCCGGAATCTGACCCGGTTCTACTTCTTCTCTTCCTTCCCACGGGTACTGTACATTTGCATACTGCGGTACATCATATCCCTCCATCTGAATATGAGCCGGTACACGGATATCATCCCATGATTTGCAACAATATTCTGTTTTCTCAAATCCCGGGATCGTAGAGTTGTAATTTTTTGCGTAATGGAATTTCCACAGTCCATTCAGGCTGTGACGGAAGTTATCCACATCCTGTTCCATCGCTTCCACAGAAGCGTAATATTTGTGGTCTGAATGAGCAGCCACACGGTTGTCGTTAAAATACGTAGGATCTTTTACTAAATCGTAATTGAAAGTACCCATTCTGTTTTTTCCTCCTATTTTTCAATTCTTGCTAAAAAACAGGCGGATATTCATATACTATAAATATCCGCCTTAATTTACTTATACATAACCATTCAACATATGCACAGCTACTTTTTTATTATTTAACAGCACCTGTGATACCTTCTGTAAAGCTCTTCTGGAAAGCAAAGAAGATAATTGCTGTCGGGATTGTACAGATAAATACACCTAACATCAGCATACCATAATCTACGGTGTAGCCACTTAACAGGTTAGAAACCAGCATCGGCATGGTGATCGCATCTTTATTCTGCAGAATTACCTTTGGCCACAGATAGTTATTCCATGCACCCATGAATGTGATGATGATAGCTGCAGCGTATGTAGATTTCATAGTAGGAATGAACATACGGAAGAAGATACCAACTTCACTCAGACCATCGATTCTTGCTGCCTCAATGATATCATGAGGGAAAGATCTGGATGCCTGACGGAACATCATGATCATAAACGGAGTTGCAATGGATGGAAGCATGAATGCACCCATGGTATTTACCATTTTCAAAGTAGAGAACATACGGAACATCGGAATCATGATGGCTGCAAAAGGAATCATCATAGCAGTCAGCAGGATGGTAAATACAACGTCTTTTCCTTTATCGTGATAGATCTCAAAGCCATAACCGGCGATGGAACAAATCAGCAGACACAGGACAGTCAGAACCGTTGCATTTCGGAAGGAATTCCACAGGGCCAGTCCCAAATTCTGGTTCGCGATCAGTGCTTTGTAGTTTTCAATCAGATACGTTCCCGGAATCAGTTTACCTGCAATAACGTCAACGCTCTTGTTTGTAGATGCACAGAACATATAGTACAGTGGAAACACAGAAACAATTGACGCGATTGACAGTATAAGATACATGAAGAATTTTTTACCTTTACCCATTATCGTTCGTCACCTACTTTCATCTGAAGTATTGCCAGAATAGCAACCATGATCAGGATCAGGATAGACATCGCCGCAGCATAACCGAAGTTCGGGCTCTGCTTAAAGGAGATGTTGTAAATATAATGAGACATTGTCATAGTAGATTTACCAGGACCACCATTTGTCAGGTTCAGGGACTCATCAAACAGCTGCAGGGTACCATTCGTAGATGTAATGGCTGTCAGCAGGATGGTCGGTTTCAGAAGTGGTACAGTAATCTTGAAGAATGACTGCATCGGACTTGCGCCATCGATCTTCGCTGCTTCGTATACAGAATATTCGATATTCTGCAGACCGGACAAATAGAATACCATGTTGTATCCTGTCCATCTCCACACCAGAGCGATGATGATAACGGCACGGGCTGTCCATGCATTACCAAACCACATGATCGGTGACATACCCAAATTACGCAGAACCATGTTAATGAAACCATCATTTGCAAACAGAGAACGGAAGATCATAGCGTAAGAAACCAGAGATGTCGCACATGGTAAGAAAATACATGTACGGAACAGGCCCTTAAACCTCAGATCCTTGTTGTTCAGCATAGATGCAAACATCAGCGCCAGCACCAGCATAATCGGCACCTGAACGATCAGGTATAAGAATGTGTTAAATAATGTCTGTTTAAACGTTGGGTCTTTTAAAATACGTGCATAGTTTGCAAAGCCATTAAAGCTCAGGTTTACACCCATGCCCGTCTGTAATGACAGGATGAACGCCCGAATCATCGGATAAAAACTCATCCAGCCAATCAACAGGGTTGCAGGAAGTAAGAATGCCCAACCGGTCAGGTTGTGTTTCTTTGCCAGTGTCAATCCTTTTTTCTTCTGATTGCTCATGAAATCCATCCTTCCTTTCTTTTGGAGATTTCTTAGAAAGAGAGGGTCTGCTCCGCTTTTTTCGAAGCAGACCCTCTTCTTATTTATTTTTCACTTCTTGGTTTTTAACTGTTCAGCTGAATCAGCCACCCATATTAAATTCTACAGTATCCTGTGCGGTTGCGATTTCATCGTCCATATCTGCACCACTCTGGATGATATTGGACAGTGCAACACCTACAGCATCACGAGCATCATAGTAGAATGGACCAGTGATATTGGAAGGAGTCTTTGTAGCAAAATCTACGATCTTAGCATAAACCGCTTCATTGCTGAAGAATTCTACAGGCTGAGCATATACATCTGTATCGCCAGCTGGTGCCCATGTTGCCAGAGCTCCTTTGGAGATGATGTCATCGTACAGATCTGTGCTTCCAGCAAATGTGGATTTCATAAAGTCAATTGCAAGATCCTGTTTCTGGCAGTTAGAGCTGATTACCCATGAAGAACCACCGTTATTGGAGTAGTTAGTAGCTCCGTCAACGCCATCCAGTTTCGGCATATTTGTGATTGCCCACTGTCCGGACTGCTCATCGTTAGCTACGATAGAAGCCATGATCCAGCATCCGTTGATAACACCAGCTACTGTGCCGTTGTTGATAGATGCAATGTACTGATCCCAGTCAGTAACTTCTACTATTGTTCCGTCTGCAACCATCTGCTGATAGATCTCCAGGATTGGTTTCAGAGCTTTGTTGTCTTTGATGTTAACGGATCCGTCTTCGTTGAACAGAGACTGTCCACAGGACTGCAGCATCTCCATTACCAGGTCAGGTGAGCCAGCCTGAGATGTCAGGATCGGCTGTCCGGTTTTCTCTTTTACAACTTTTGCTTTTTCCATGAAATCAGACCATGTAATGTCTGTGAAATCATCAATTGTGTATCCTGCCTGTTCCAGCATATCGGTACGCAGGCACTCGATAACAGCACCGTTATCAAACGGGACACCATAGTTCTTACCATCCAGTGTGGAGTAAGCAACTTTCGCCTGTGAGAACTGGCTGAAGTCGATTCCGGAATCTGTCAGGTCTGTGAAGATGTCCGGATAGTTGGTAGCATATTTCTGGAAGGAGTTATCCTGCATCAGGAAAATGTCAGGCAGTGTGCTCAGATCTCCGGCAGAAACAGCTGTTGTCAGTCTTGTTTCGATATCGTCGGATTTGATCTCGCTTACGTCTACTTTGAATCCAGGATGATCTTTTGCATAAATCTCTGCTGCTTTTTCAATTGCATAGATGTTGAAGTTCGGATCCCATGTCCAAACAGTCAGTGTGTTTTCATCATCAGAACTTCCTTCTGTAACGTTTGCATCTTCTGAACCGTCATCTGTTGCTGTGTCGTCTGTTGCTGCGTCGCTTCCTGTGCTTGAGGAATCGCTTGCTCCTGAAGAGCCACAAGCTGTCATTCCGAATACCATTGTGGAAGCTAATACAACTGCTACAATTTTTCTTTTCATAAATGTATATCCTCCTGATATGTATTTGTTCACTCTGCCAAAAACCGGCATCTCTCACTCGCTTTTCCCATTAGTGAATGTGTACAGTTTTTGAACTTTCTGTGAATCATTATGTACACATTATACCATACTTTTCCTGCATGTGTACTCATATTCAACAGCATTTTATGCATTTTCAACCATTTAAGGTGTTTTTGACGATTTTCACCATCCTTTTTCGGCTTTTATATTGTAATTCAACAATTCACGTTCATAATGCTCCGGATCTTTTCTCCACTGTTGTGGTGAAATGCCCATAATCCTGTGAAAATTCCTGTTAAACGTGGACAACGTGGTGAATCCACATCGTACGGCAATATCTCCCACCGTATCGTTTGTACGCTTCAGTTCCCTACATGCTGTGCGAATTCGAACCGAATTAATATACTCAACAGGTGACATCTGCATACAGTCATGAAATACCCTCCGCAGATGTGTTTCACTGATATGGCACATCGCAGCCAGTTCCTCCACCTTGATCGGACGGTCACAATATTCGCTGATATAGCTAATCGCCGGTGTGATCAGACTGGTGATTCCTGCCTCGAATTCTGTCTTTTCCGCTTCCTCCCGATTCCACCTTGCCACCTGCAAAAGAAAAGCCAGGGTCAGTCCTTTCACTTCTTCCAGATAGAATTCCTTTCGTTCCCGCATGCATACAATGATCTGCTGCACCAGTGCTCCGATCTGGGGTTTATCCTGAACACGCACAAAATGTGCTCTTTTATTCACCCGATCGATCACTTTCTGTGCCATCCTGGGATTGTCTTTATAAACTTCCCTCAGAAATTTGTCCGCATCAATAAACAGCCACTCCCAGTAACTGAGACTGTCTCCCGTAGAGTTTGTAGTATGAGGAAAGTTCTTCGGTACCACTGTAAACATATTGCTGTCAAAGGGAATGTCTTCTTCTTTAAAAGTAACGGTACCTTCCCCATAATAGCAAAATCCAACTTCCAGATGATTGTGAAAATGCAGGTAATCAACCTCCCTTCCGTAATTCTGCACCCATTTATCCCCCAAAAGAGCAAGCACCGGACTTCCTGCCGGAATTTCATAATAACGGTATTCCATCTTTGGTTTTCTTTTTCTACCCATGTATACTTTCTCCTCTCTGAAGCTGTATCTTCTTTTCCCCCATACTGATATCCTCCTGTCTACACATCTATATCAAGTATAAAGAATCCTGTGGATTTTGTCTATATACTTCACAGATACACCTTTTGTTTTCTGTATATTTGTTGTTATTGTGCACTCCGTTTCCTGTAACGCGCTTCGTGATGCGCAGAATTTATTCCTCCCTGCCCTTCTTTGGATACTGTCAGGCACCAGGTTGCAAATACAAAGAAAAATCCGTAAAACAACTGATTTCTGATCAGAATTTTACGGATTTCTTCTTATCATATTATTTCTATATTATTTCTGATGTTTTTACATTGACTTTCTGTCCGCGATCTCCGCCATCTTGGCATCGTTCAGACGGGTATCTCCGTGAACACGGCTGTAGGACAGGTATCCGTTCATACGGTCGATCTTGGTCAGGTTTCTGGAACCGCAGACCGGGCAGACATCCATCTCGAGCTCCTGATGTCCGCAATCGTCGCAGTAGGCCAGCGACAGATTCACACCCTCATAATAACCCAGATTCATCGCCCGACGGATCAGTGCTTTTATAGCATGTACATTGTAGGAAATCGGATATCTGACATATTGGATCTTACCACCGTTGCACAGTTCCCAGAATCTTCCTTCCAGATCCTGTTTTTGGATAGGAGTAATATCCTCAGTTACGTGGCAGTGGAAACTGTTGCTCACATACGGACGGTCGGATACCCCGCGCACGATACCGTACATCTTGCGGAACTGCTCTACCTGCAGACCGCAAAGGCTCTCAGCCGGTGTTCCGTAAATTGCATACAGGATCTGATCCTCTTTTTTGTATACATTAATCTTATCATTGATATAACGAAGCACTTCCAGTGCAAATTCTCCGTCTTCGGCAATGGATTTACCATTGTAAAGTTCCTGCAGTTCGTTCAGTGCTGTGATACCGAAGGAGGCTGTCATCGGACGGAGTAACGGACGGATCTTATCGGATGGTTTCAGATGGCCTCCGTAGAAACCGCCCTCACAGTATGCCAGCGGATTCGTGGAAGCACGCATCTCACCAAGGTAATCGTATGTTCTCTTATGCAGTCCGCGGATCATCTCCAGATAGAAATCCAGAACTTCATAAAAATCTGTGTTCTCTGCACGGGCTTTTGCCAGGATCATCGGAAGATGCAGGCTGACCGCACCGATGTTGAAACGACCGACAAAGACAGGCACATCGTTTTCATCTGCCGGTTCCATACCGCCACGCTCATACCACGGACTTAAGAAGGCACGACACCCCATCGGGCTGATTACTTTTTTATATTTTTTGTACATGCTGGAAATATATCCCTGGCCACTCATGGACAGCCAGTCCGGATACATGGTTTTTGCAGAGCAGGCAACACCTGCCTCAAAGACATCTTCACATTCTTTTCCATCTCCATGGATCTCTTCATCATACAGGAACACAATCTTCGGGAACAGTACCGGTTTTTTATGTCCGGCTTTTCCCTGTCCGCCCATATGGACTTTCAGCAGAGATTTTGAGATCATTTTTTCAAATCTTCCCGTTCCCAGTCCCAGTGTCACAGTAACAAACGGATAGTCGCCACGGGAGGAACCAACGGTATTTAATTTATATTCAATTCCCTGCCATCCCTGATCACAGTCACGGCAGACTTTTTCCCAGGCATATACACGACCCTTTTCTTCTCTTCCTTCCCAGGACGGATCGGAATATTTCAGGAATTCTTCATAATATTTGTTATAGCTTTTCTGTGCATACGGAGACAGGATCTTGTCTACTTCCGGTACGGTAAATCCGCCGTACTGCTGTGCTGCGGTACTGAGGATGATATCACCCATAACGTCAAATGCGGTGTCCAGGGTCTTCGGCTCGTTGTACCAGACATTTCCCATCTCAAATCCACCACGCAGAACAGATCCCACATCAAACAGACAGCAGTTCATTGTATCCAGACGCGCAGACTGATCGTGGATGTAAATATAACCATCTTTGCATGCCTGCAGTTCGTTCCGGTTCATAAAGAATTTTCTGTATAATTCTTTGTTCAGCTCGTTAAAGATCAGACTTCGTTTTGTTGCTACCAGTGCACTGTCGGTGTTGGCGTTGCTCTTATCTCCGATATAACGGATGGACTGGCTTTTCGTGTAGACTTCGTCCATCATATGAATAAAGTCTACTTTATAATTCCGGTAATCACGATAGCTTTTTGCTACTGCCGGGTTCACCTGTTCCAGAGCGCCCTCCACGATGTTGTGCATATCCTGGATCATGATCTTTCCGCCCTTGCGTTCTCTGGACATGGCTTCTGCACGGTCGGTCGCATATTTACAGATAAAATTGATCTCGTCATCGGTAAAACGATACATGACACGACCTGCCGATTTATTGACCGCACGCTTGATCTTATTGGCATCGAACTCTTCTTTTGTGCCGTCCTTCTTGATAATATATACCATTGTTTCCACTCCTTACTACTATATATAGTGTTTTTTCTGTTTTTCAAAACAACATTTTGTAGACAACAGTATAGCACGGTTATCTGCAAAAGGAAAGAGAAGAACCCTGAAAATTCTTCTCTTTTTTTGTTTTATTTTTTATGCAATTTTCCGAACGCCTGTCTTACCGTTTCACATATCCAGTGGAAAAGTCAATGATATTGTGAAGGGCTTCGCCTTTTTCGTAACGTTCCAGGTTCTCAATCGAAAGATTCAGAATCTTCTCGAGTGTCTCCGGCAGTGCATATCCACCGGACACATGTGGGGTAATGATACAGTGCGGAGCATTCCACAGCGGGTGATCTTCCGGAAGTGGTTCCGGATCGGTGACGTCCAGACCTGCGCCGTAAATGCTTCGCCCCTGCAGTGCTTTCGCAAGTGCCAGACTGTCGATGGCGGTTCCGCGACCTACATTTAACAAAATTGCGTTCGATTTCATCAACTGTAATTCTTTTTCTCCAATCACACCTTTGGTATCGCTGTATCCCGGAAGGCTCATTACCACGATATCTGCCTGCGGCAACAGTTCCGGCAGGGCTTCCATTGTGTATTGTGCATCCACGTACTCCGGTTTTGGTTTCTGGCTCCTTCTAATGCCGGTCACATGTGCACCCAGTACTTTCATTTTTCTTGCAAATGTCGTTCCGATATCTCCAAGGCCGATCACCAGAACATGGCTTCCCTCTGTGACCATCATATGGGTCTGTTTTTCCCAGCGGTGGTCTGTTTGCTGGTCATGGTAAATGTCCAGGCGTTTCTGCAGAGCAAACAGCATCGCGATCAGATGCTCAGAAATCGCCATTCCGTAGGCTCCGGTTGCATTGGTCAGCTGTGCCTGTTTTGGCAGAACACCCGGCTCGCAGAATCCTTCGGTTCCGGCATTATTTAACTGTATCCAGCGCAGATTCGGGGAATCTTTTAAGAATTCCGGTTTTACGTTGCCGATAATAATATTTGCATCCTGCACCTGCTCTTTCGTCACCTCTGCTTCCAGGCAGTAGGTTACTTTCGCATCCGGTGCGGTGTTTCTGATTCGATCTTTCTGTTCTTCTCTCACCGGAAGAACCACTAATATTTTTTCCTGTTCCATCCCGTTTTTCGACCTTTCCCAACATACTCTGCATATTACACTAGCACAATTGCGGGTAAGTTACAAGGCAGAATTGATTCTGTGCATCGCGAAGCATGTTGCCGTGCACCTCGTGCCCGGCAACAATTAGTTGTTGTATTCGGGTGGTTTTCTGCTATAATATTACCATAATACCAGGGTAAACGGGTAAAGAGTTGTTGGTGTCTGCCGGGATTCTTAGCTGGATGCCTTTCAAAATTTGAGGAGGATTGTTATGGAACATTTTATTATTCCAGAAAATTATCAGCCTGCATTATCGCTTCACGATACTCAGGTTGGTATCAAAACAGTGAAAGATTTTTTTCAGAAAACCCTTTCTGACCGACTGAATCTGCTGCGTGTGTCCGCACCGCTTTTTGTAGATCCGTCATCCGGTCTGAATGATAATCTGAACGGCGTAGAACGCCCGGTTACCTTCGACATCAAGGAGTCGCCGGAGCAGGATGCTGAGATCGTACATTCTCTTGCAAAATGGAAACGTTATGCGCTGAAAAAATATGGTTTTGCACACGGCGAAGGTCTGTATACCGATATGGTTGCGATCCGTCGTGATGAGGATACCGATAATATTCACTCGATCTATGTGGATCAGTGGGACTGGGAAAAGATTATCACACGCGAAGAGCGTAATGTGGATACGTTAAAGGATGTTGTCCGCACGGTTTATTCTGCTCTGAAGAAGACAGAAAAATACATGGCGATTCAGTATGATTATATCGAAGAGATTCTTCCGAAAGATATTTTCTTTATCACTTCTCAGGAACTTGAGGATATGTATCCGGGTCTGTCTCCTAAGGATCGGGAGTATAAGATCGTAAAGGAAAAGGGTGCTGTGTTTATCATGCAGATCGGTAAAATGCTGGCATCCGGCGAACCACACGACGGCCGTGCACCGGACTATGATGACTGGGAGTTAAACGGTGATATCATCGTTTATTATCCGGTTCTGGATATCGCCCTGGAGCTTTCTTCCATGGGTATCCGTGTGGATGCAGCTGCCCTGAAGCATCAGCTGGAGGTTTGTGGCTGCGAGGAACGCGCAGAACTGGATTTCCAGAAGGCTATTTTGAATGATGAGCTGCCATTTACGATTGGTGGCGGTATCGGACAGTCTCGTATCTGTATGTTTTATCTGCGGAAGGCTCATATCGGAGAGGTTCATTGTTCGTTATGGCCGGAGGAGACGGTGAAACTGGCGGAAGAGCATAATATTCCTTTACTGTAAATCTTGAAAATCAGTTTTCCTATAGGGACGCGAGAGGGATCGGGGATCCCTCTCGCTGTGTGTTGGCTGGGACTGAATCTCTTTATCTAAATATTCTTCAAAAATCAACTATTATTCCTCGACTTTCAGTTTAATCTTTTAGCCCTCTGTATTTTCTGTCAACACTCTTCCCCACACATCCTCACTTCCCCCTTTGCTAACGCTCAGGGAGCGGCTGGAGTTTCTTGTCCGCTTTAGCACCATCTATTCTCTTTTACAGTGCAATCTCCCCGTCAAACACAACCGCAGCCGGCCCAGTCATGTATACCAGGTTTTCTTCACGATCCCAGTAAATCTTCAGATCCCCGCCGAGCAGTTTCACTGTCACTTCCTCTTCTTTCACATATCCGTTCAGAATCGAAGCCACAGCTACCGCACAGGCACCTGTTCCACATGCCAGTGTCTCGCCGGAACCGCGTTCCCATACGCGCATTTCTACGGTATGATCATCCAACACTTTCACGAACTCTGTATTTACCCTGTCAGGGAAAGCCGGGTGAGATTCGAATTTCGGGCCGATTTTTTCGATGTCTAATCCTTTTACATCGTCAATGTAGGTGATCGCATGCGGATTTCCCATCGATACGCCGGTGATGCGGTATTCTTTTCCGTCTACCAGGAGAGGCTCATTGATCACCTGCTCTTTTTCGGAAACTACCGGGATTTTTTTGGCTTCGAGGATTGGTGCGCCCATATTTACTTTTACCAGTGCCACTTTTCCATTTTCCACGGTCAGATCCAGATATTTGATACCGCTTGCTGTCTCCACAGAGATGAATGTTTTATCTGTCAGACCGTAATCATACACGTATTTTGCCACACAACGGATGCCGTTTCCACACATCGCTCCGCGGGAACCGTCAGCGTTGTACATATCCATCTGAAAGTCTGCTACCTCGGATGGTTTGATCAGGATCAGTCCGTCGGAGCCGATTCCGAAATGACGGTCGCTGACTTTGATTGCTGTTGTCTTCGGATCCTCCACGGTTTCTTTGAAACAGTTTACATATACATAATCATTTCCGATACCCTGCATTTTCGTAAATTTCATAGAATTTCCTCACTTTCTTTAGCCGCTTACATTACCTATTTTATTTACAGTTATTTTATTATAGCGTATTGCCGTCTTTTTGGGAAGTCCGCGTTGACAAACCAGGAAGAAATCCATTACAATCGTAATGGAGTTTTTATTTACGCGAGCAACGAGTCAAAGTCCGTGCTTGCACGAGACCTTGACGACTGCCGCGATAACGAGCAAAACTCGCAAAGCGTGTTTTGGCTCGTTTTACCATTTAATCTTTAAGGGAGGGAAAAACCATGGAAAAACTCTTTAAACTGAAAGAGCATAACACCACGGTAAAAACAGAAGTGATGGCAGGTATTACCACATTTCTTACCATGGCGTATATTCTCGCAGTTAACCCTAACATGTTGAGTGCTTCCGGAATGGACAGCGGCGCAGTTTTCACAGCTACCGCACTGGCATCCGCACTGGCGACTTTTATTATGGCGTTCTGGGCAAATTATCCGATCGCACTGTCAGCAGGTATGGGACTGAATGCTTACTTTGCTTATACAGTATGTCTCGGACAGCTGCAGGGAATCGATGATCCCTGGAAGATCGCACTGGCTGCTGTACTGGTAGAGGGTATCATTTTCATTATTCTTTCATTTTTCAAATTGCGTGAAACGATCGTCAACGCAATCCCTGAGAACCTGAAATACGGTATTACATCCGGTATCGGTCTGTTTATCGCATTTGTTGGTCTTAAGGGTGCCGGTGTTGTCGTATCTGACGACTCCACACTGGTTGCACTCGGTAACTTCGGAAGACCGGAAGTTGCTCTGTGCCTGATTGGTATCCTGGTGATTGCTGTGATGAATCACTATAATGTAAAAGGATCTATTCTCTGGGGTATCCTGATCACCTGGGTTCTGGGAATCATTGCTCAGCTGACAGGCTGGTATGTAGTAGATCCGGATGCTGGGGCAACCTCTCTGATTCCGTCTCTGAGTGCTTCTTCCTTCATCCCGCCGTCCATCTCATCAACTTTCTGCAAATTTGATTTCGCATGGATCGGTTCTCATGTATCTGAGTTCGTTGTTATCGTATTCTCATTCCTGTTTGTAGATATGTTCGATACCATCGGTACTGTTATCGGTGTTGCTGAAAAAGCTGATCTGCTGGATGAGGACGGTAATCTCCCTCGCGTAGGCCGTGTCCTGATGGCAGATGCTATCGGTACTGTAGCAGGTTCTATGCTGGGTACTTCCACAGTTACCAGTTTCGTAGAGTCCAGTTCAGGTGTTGCGGAAGGTGGAAAAACCGGTCTGACCGCTATGACAACCGGTATCCTGTTTTTGGTTGCACTGTTCCTGTCACCGATCTTCCTGGCTATTCCAAGCTTTGCCACAGCTCCGGCTCTGGTAATCGTTGGTTTCTTCATGGCTTCTTCCATCAAGAAAATGGAATTCGACGGTGATCTGGCAGATGCTGTCGGCGGATATCTGGCATTCCTGATGATGCCTCTTACGTATTCTATCGCAAACGGTATCATGTTCGGTGTTCTGGCATGGTTCATCATTAAAGTATGCACCGGTCAGCTGAAAAAGATTCATCCGGTTATGTATATCGTATGTGCATTGTTTATTATCCGTGTAATTACAATTATTATCTAATCTCGGAAAGTAAAATAAACGACATAAAAAATATGCCCTGAAGGACCAGATTTGGATCCCTCCGGGGCATATTTTTTTACGCCGTCAACGAGTCAAATCCGTACTCGCTCGAGTTCCTGACAACTTCTATAAGAACAGGTAAACTTCTAAAAAAGACCAGCAGAGGAATCGTAAGCAATTTCCCCTGCTGGCTTTTTTAATATGTCTGAATCATTTTTCTTTCACAGTAATATGTGTTTTATTTCTCTGCTTCCATACGAAGAACGGTGATGTGAGCCGGATTTTCGTAATCTTTCTCATATCCGTTATCGTTGTAGTATTCATACTCAGCAGCATTTTCTACGAAGCCGATGCACTCCGGATGATCGAAGTCTACTTCGTCTACGCACTGACCACCTTTTGCCATCGGAATCAGGTGATCCGGGCGGATGAAGAAGATGACATCGGTCAGAGCTACTTCTACATAGTGATCGCCCTTCTCCAGGATCTCTTCTTCTTTTGTTCCATCTTCTTTGAAACGAACCAGTTTCATGCGCTCCGGCAGGTATACATAACGGCCTTCTGCGTTCTGCTCGTATACCGGTGCAATCATCATACCGTCACCCAGTAACAGCTGATCTTCTACTTTGACAGCACGCCTGTCTTCCGGATAATCGAAAGCCAGCGGACGGAACATCATCTCGTCTCTTAAAACAGCTTTCATGTATTCGCTGTACAGATACGGCAGTAATTTGTAACGCATGCTGATGATATGGCGGAATCCATCGATTTTCTCAAAGCGGTATGCTTCCTGTACACGGGTTCCCATAGCGGAATGGTTTCTCATCAGTGGAGTGAAGATTCCCAGTTCCAACCATCTCAGTACCAGATCTTCGGTGGTGTCAGCGCCAAATCCGCCAAGGTCAGCTCCTGTATACAGGAAACCGCACATGTTCAGGGATGGCATCATCTTCAGATTCAGCAGGATATGTGACCACCAGGATTTGTTATCACCCTGCCAGATTCCACCGTAACGGTGCATGCCGATATAGGAGGAACGGGAGTACATCAGGATTCGTTTGTCCGGCTCCAGGCGTTCGAACGCTTCTCCTGCTGCTCGTGTCATGTTATATCCAAACAGGTTATGTACTCTGTCGTGACGGATCTTTTCACCGTTCATGTTGTGATAGAATACTTTATAATCTTCCGTATTGTTGGACAAGCTACGTACCAGACCGTTGAACTCGTTGTATTTGTCCAGATCCAGGTTCTGTCCTTTGAATTTGTCCAGTTCTTCCAGAACGTTTTTCAGACGGTCTTCGGTATAGAAGATTGCCGGCTCGTTCATATCGTTCCAGAAACCTTCCACGCCCTGGTCTAACAGGAACTGGTATTTATTTCCGAACCATTCTCTTGCTTCTTTGTTCAGCATATCCGGGAACAGTGCTTTTCCAGGCCATACAGCTGCAACAAATGGAGATCCGTCTTCTTTCTTACAGAAGTATCCTTTTTCCAGACCTTCTTCGTAAACATCATATCCTTCTTCTTGTTTTACACCGGCATCGATGATCGGAACCAGGTGGATATGTTCTTTTTTCATTTCTTCGTTAAATACTGCGAAATCAGGGAAAGTTTCGTTGTTCAGGGTAAAGTCTTTGTATCTTTCCATATAATCGATATCCAGATATACGCTGTCTAACGGAATACCCAGTTCTCTGTGTTTTCTAACAACTTCACGGACTTCGTCTTCGTCCATGTAGCTCCAGCGGCTCTGTCCGAAACCAAATGCCCACTTCGGTGCAATGTAACTGCGTCCTACCAGATGGCGGAACTGTTTTACGATATCTTTGACATTCTCGCCGGTAATGACATAAACATCCAGGTTCCAGTCGGATGCTGTGATCACCAGTTCTTCGGAACGGGTATATCCCACATCAAAACGGATGATTCCCGGGTAATCTACAAAGATACCAAAAGTTTCTTTGCCGTCTACTACCAGGAAGTTGTGTGCGCCGTACAGGGAGTGACGGTCTTCTTTGTGTTCCGGATCGTCGCTGCATTTGCTTTCATAATACCAGCCTCTTTTGTTGATACCACGAACATTTTCACCCAGACCATAGACCTGATCTTTGTCTTCCATGGTGTAAGACAGGGTCATTGCCTGCTCATCCACGGTAAAATAAGGCAGTACGCCGTTTTCCTGTTCCGGTTTGTTTAATACAGCTTCTGTTTCGATTACGTTTCCATACACGTATCTGCGAATCATAGTTTTCTTACCTCCATAACTCGTTAGTACATTCTCCATAACGGTCCAATTTCTTTACATTTGAACAGTTATCTCTCTTTTTCTTTAGTATACTGGATAATGCAGAAAAAAACATGCTCTATTTTAACTGAAAATTGCCTTATTTTGACTTTCCGGGATCTGTCGGCCATCTGTTTCCATAGAATAGTTCTCTTTTACAATCATCTGCGACACAGTTACCGCCTCATATCCCTCTTCTTTCAGCTGTGGATGCAGCAGCGATATCATTTCTCCGGCATTTTCTCCTTCTGCGTGGAAGCGGAGAATCTCACCGTCCCGGAGCGTATGGGTCTGTAACATCTGTTTTACCTGATTCTCTGCCCCGTAGTCTTTCCAGTCCAGACTGTCGATACTCCACGCCACCGGGTAGCTTCCACAGGCGTAGACCGTGCGGAGAACTTCATTATTATACTCCCCGCCCGGGATCCGGAAAAATACGCACGGTTCCTCTGTGACAGTTCCGATCGTCTCCCGGAGCGTCTGAAGTTCTTTCCGGCACGCTCTCGCCGTCATCTGCTCCACGCATACTTCCTGTTCGCTCAGTCCCTGGATCTCATGCCCCTGCTGGCAGATCTGTATCGCCAGACTTCTGTTATTTTCGATCCAGGATGCAGTAGCAAAAAAGGTCGCCGGAATCTCCTGCTGTCTCAAAATCTGCAACAGCTGCTCTACCTGTTCCTGCTTTTGGTTCGTTCCACTCAGTTCAAAAGTATAGGCAATCTGCTTTTTCCCGGTTTCCACAGAACAGATGGGGAATTCCTGCCCGTTGACGCTGGTACTTGCCGTGACTACCTTTTCTCCTACATCTACCCAGTAAAAAACGGACAGCCCGGTGATCAGCACAAGCGCAAGGATCACCACGCCCCACATTCCTTTCTTCATATTTTCGCACCCGTTCCCCCGGTGTTCTCTCTTTACTATATGGATGTGGAAGGTGTTGTATGACTCGGTGTTCGCATGAACGAGATAAAATACGCTTTGCGAATTTGACTCGTTGCTCGCGTAGAAAAAGCTGCCGCCGGATCTATACATCCGGCGACAGCCTGCATTGCATTTTCTTATTTAACTCACAACATTTCCAACCAGAACATAAGATACCACATACATGATCACGGTTGCCATGGCGATTCCGCACAGGATGGCCAGTGAGGATTTTTTGATATCGATGCCGAGCAGAGACGCGATCAGCGCACCGGTCCACGCGCCTGTTCCCGGAAGCGGGATTCCCACAAAAAGCACCAGCCCCCAGAACTCATACTGCTGGATCTTGTCGCTTCTTCCCATCGCCCGATTTTCCAGTTTGATGATCAGTCCGCGGAAGCATTTTACTTTCTTCATCCACTGGAAGATCTTTTTGATAAACAGCAGGATGAACGGAATCGGTAAAATATTTCCGATGATACAGATCGGGATTGCCTGCACGGCGGATACTTTCAGAAGGGAGCTGGCAAGCAGTCCTCCTCGAAGCTCCAGAAGCGGCATCATCGAAATCAAAAAAACAACTGCTTTCTCCGATATATAAGGTCCTAAAGTTGCGGCAAACCATGTAACAAGTGATTCCATATATTTCTCCTATTTTTTATAATTTTTCAAGAATTTAATTAACATCTCCATATCTTCCTGTGTTCCAATCGTGATACGCAGATAATTGTCGATTCTCGGTTTGTTAAAGTAACGCACGATAATGTTGGCTTCCCGAAGTGCTGCAAACAGTTCTGCTGCCGGGATCTCCGGATGCGAAGCAAAAATAAAGTTCGCTTTGGAGTCTCCGAAGACAAATCCAAGCTTCGCCAGTTCCTTCTTGGTCCATTCTCTGGTCTCCACCACTTTATGCACCGTTTCCTCAAAATATGCCCGGTCAGAGATCGCAGCTGCGCCAAGCGCCAGGGTTGTCTGATCCATTGTGTATGAATTGAAGGAATATTTGACATCGTTCAGGTATTTGATCAGCACCGGATTGCCCATCGCATAGCCGATACGCATACCTGCCATTCCTCTCGACTTCGAGAAGGTCTGTACCACCAGAAGGTTGTCGTATTTTTCAATCAATGGCAGCGCAGAAGCCGCACCGAAATCCACATAGGCTTCATCCACAACCACGATCACATCCGGGTTGGCTTTGATGATTGCTTCCACATCCTGCATGCCAAGTTCCACACCGGTCGGAGCGTTCGGGTTCGGAAAAATAATTCCTCCGTTTTCCCGGAAATAGTCCTCTTTACGGATCGTAAAATCATCGGTCAGCGGAACCGTCTCATACGGGATCCGAAGCATATCTGCCCACACATCATAAAAAGAATAAGTGATATCCGGGAACAGAATCGGTTTTTTAGAATTGAAAAAGGTCATAAAAATCATTGCCAGCACATCGTCGGAACCTACGCCCACAAATACCTGGTCTTCCTGCAGCTGATAGAAATCAGCGATTCCTTTGACCAGCACGGAAGCTGCCGGATCCGGATACAGACGCATACAGTCCACATCGATCGCTTTCAGTGCTTCTGCCACTTTCGGTGACGGCGGATATGGGTTCTCGTTGGTGTTCAGTTTGATCAGGTTCTGTACTTTTGGCTGTTCGCCCGGCACGTAGGGAACTACTTTCCGGACATTCTCTTCCCATTTTTTCATCGGTATCTCCTCATTCTTTTCTGCTGTCTGTGTGGGACTGCCTGTTTTTTGTCCTTTACACAATTTTTACACACTACTGTGTATTATAAGGATATTCCCCGTTCAAGTCAACGGGAGATATACACAGAAAATGACCGGCAGACTTTCGCGTACCGGTCATTTTCCTGTTTTAATCACATATTAGAATTGCATATTATATAATCCCGCATAGATACCACCCTGTGCCAGCAAACTCTCATGCGTTCCCTCTTCCGCGATGCCGTCTTCCGTCAGCACCAGGATCCGCTCAGCATTTCTGATCGTCGATAATCGATGGGCGATCACAAATGTGGTTCTGTCTTTTGCCAGCAGTTCCAGAGAATGCTGCACGATCTTCTCGCTCTCATTATCCAATGCCGAGGTCGCCTCGTCGAAGATCAGCACCGGCGGGTTCTTTAAGAATACTCGGGCGATCGAGAGACGCTGTTTTTGTCCACCGGAAAGCTTGACACCGCGCTGTCCGATGTCCGTGTTGTATCCTTCCGGCAGGCTCATGATAAATTCATGGGCATTTGCCGCCATCGCTGCATTTACCACTTCCTCGTCGGTGGCTTCCGGTTTTCCGTAGCGGATATTTTCGAGGATCGTTCCCGCAAACAGGTAAACATCCTGCTGCACGATACCGATCTGTCTTCGCAGATCTTTCAACTTCACATCCCGGATATCGATGCCGTCCAGCCGGACAGCCCCTCCGGTCACATCGTAGAACCGCGGGATCAGTGAACAGAGCGTTGTCTTTCCCGCACCGCTGCTTCCTACTAACGCCACGTATTCTCCCGGTTTCACATCCAGATTCACATGGGACAGCACATTTTCTTTATTTTCACTGTAATGGAAGGATACATCCTCAAACTGAATCTCTCCCTGCACCCGATCCAGCGATTTTGCATCCTCTTTGTCCTTGATATCCGGTGCGATATTCATGATCTCCACGAAACGCTCGTAACCGCTGTAGCCGTTCTGGAACTGTTCTGTGAAGTTTACCAGTTTTTTGACCGGTTCCGTAAAGTTATTGATATAAAGAAGGAAGGTCACCAGATCCGCCGCGGAAAGTTCCCCTTTCATCATCAGCCACGCGCCCATCAGAAGAGATCCCACCGTGATCAGCGTGGAAAATACGCCCATCCCGGAGTTATACGTTCCCATATACCGATAAGACTTTTTCTTGGAATCCACAAACCGGCTGTTTCCCTCCTCGAACTTGTCCATCTCCGTCTTTTCGTTGCTGAAAGATTTGACCACACGGATGCCGGAAAGACTGTCCTCGATCTGACTGTTGATATCCGCGATTCTCGCCCGGTTCTCCCTGAACGCTCCGCGCATCCGGCCATTCATTGCCACGGCATACAGAAGCATAATCACAACAAAGCCGATTGCAACGAAAGCCAGTTTCGCATTGATCACCAGAAGAATGATAAATGCACCCAGCAGTTTGATTGCAGAAATCACCACATCTTCCGGTCCGTGGTGTAACAGTTCCGTGATATCAAACAGGTCACTGGTGATTCTTGAGAGCAGATGTCCCACTTTCTGATTATCGAAAAATGCAAAGGACAGCTTCTGGTAATGTCCGAAGATCTCATTTCGCATATCGTGTTCGATCTTCGCACCCATCACATGACCATAATACCCGATAAAATAGTTACAGTATCCTTCTACAATCACCAGCAGCACCATAAAAATCCCCAGCCGGATGATGGTCGAGGATGCTTCCTCAATGGGAAGCAGCACAACAGTTCCCGTAATATACCGCACCATCAACGGAATCACAAGGGTAATGGCTGCTCCGATCATCGCAAACATCATATCCGCCAGGAACAGCCCCTTATACGGTTTGTAATACGCCGACAGTTTTTTCTTTTCGTTCTCCATATTTTTTCCTCCCATAGTTTCTGCCATACTTTTTCATTCCATGCCATTTAGTATAGTAGTACCTTCCGGAAAGTGCAATGTAGAATCTTGTATATTTTTTCTTTTATTCCGAAATTTTCAAAAAACTACATCAGATATATAAAATAAGCCAGATAAGATATCAGCATCACAATACCCGCCGGCCTGGTCAGCGCCCGTTTTCTCCAGGTACAGATCCATAACAGAAGCCCGGCTCCCAGCGCGATCACCGTATCGATGCCAAATCCCGGGAGAAACTCCACCGGAACAATCAGTGCTGCCGTACCTACCACGAACAAAATATTGAAAATATTGCTTCCCACGATATTTCCGATCGCAATATCTGCTTTTCCCTTCCGTGCTGCAGACACCGAGGTGAACAGCTCCGGAAGGGATGTTCCAAGTGCCACCACCGTAAGACCGATCACACGCTCACTGATTCCCAGCGCCCTTGCAATTGCCGTTGCCGCATCCACGGTAACATCACTGCCCCAGACCACCAGCAGCAGTCCCAGTACCGTTGCAAGGAGCAATTTCCACATCGGTTTTGCTTCCTCCGCGACCACTTCTTCTTTGTTCTTTTTTGCACAATAAAACAGATATCCCAGATAAAGTAAGAATACCACCCAGAGGATAACACCTTCGCTGAATGTAATCTGATTTCCGCTTTTTCCCAGTACCAGTAACAGAACTGTAATTACCATCATATAAGGAATCTCGATCCATATCGTAGATTTCTGTACCGCCACCGTTGTGATTACCGCAGTAATACCAAGAATGATCAGAATATTCAAAATATTGCTTCCCACAATGTTTCCGATCGTAATTCCCGCGTTCCCTTTTAACGCCGAGTTGATACTTACCGCCGCCTCCGGCATACTCGTTCCCATCGCCACAATCGTCAGCCCGACCACCAGCTGCGGGATCCCGAACCGCTCTGCGATCCCGGACGCTCCGTCTACAAACCAATCAGCCCCTTTCACCAGCATCAGAAAGCCCAACGCCAGCAACACCATCTGTAAAATCATTTCCATTCTCTTTCCCTCCTGCTTTCCGTGTGCGCTGGAAAGATCCGGTTCTTTGTCGGCGTTTCTTTTTTATATACAGAAAAAGAACGAGACTTTCACCGCACACAAATGATGCGATAAAAGTCTCGTTCTTCTTTCAGTGGATACCCCGGTCTTTCGACGTGATGACGAGGTATCCAACACCTGATCGGTGTGAACTACTCCCTGTTATCTACTATTAGAATACCAAAGGACAACTTCACATGTCAATCAGAATTTTTGTTATTTAATTGCTTCGAAACCATGCTCCAGATCAGCGATGATATCATCGATGTTTTCTGTACCGATGGACAGACGTACGGTGCTTGGTGTGATACCGCCTTCGCGCAGTTCCTCTTCATTCATCTGAGAATGAGTGGTGGATGCCGGATGGATAACCAGAGATTTTACATCTGCTACGTTAGCCAGCAACGAGAACAGTTCCAGAGATTCTGTGAATTTCTGTGCTTTCTCCTGTCCGCCTTTTACTTCGAAAGTAAAGATGGAAGCTGCACCGTTCGGGAAATATTTGTTATACAGATCCAGCTGATGGCCTTCTGCCAGAGATGGATGATTTACTTTTTCTACCTGTGGATGGTTCTTCAGGAATTCAACAACCTTCAGAGCATTTTCCACATGACGTTCTACACGAAGAGACAGTGTCTCCAGTCCCTGCAGAAGCAGGAAAGAGTTAAATGGAGAAATCGTAGCTCCCTGATCTCTCATCAGAGTAGTACGGATTTTCATTACATAAGCGATGTTTCCGCATGCTTCGCTAAATACAACACCATGGTAAGATGGGTTCGGTTTTGTGATTCCCGGGAACTTGTCGTTCTGTGTCCAGTCGAATTTACCACCGTCAACGATGATACCACCCATTACGCTTCCGTGTCCACCCATGAACTTGGTTGCGGAATGTACTACGATATCTGCGCCATGCTCCAGTGGACGAATCAGGAACGGTGTAGCAAATGTGCTGTCTACGATCAGCGGAATACCGTTTTCATGAGCGATTGCGGATACTGCTTCCAGATCCAGAACATCAGAGTTCGGGTTACCCAGTGTCTCACCATACAAAAGTTTGGTGTTCGGCTGGATGGCTTTACGGAAGTTTTCCGGATCAGAAGGATCTACGAATGTTACGGAGATTCCCTGCTCTTTTAAAGTATTTGCAAACAGGTTGTAAGTTCCACCATATACATGTGCGGAAGATACGATGTGATCACCTGCTGTTGCAATGTTCTGTACTGCGTATGTGATAGCTGCGGAACCGGTTGCTGTAGCCAGAGCTGCTGCGCCGCCTTCCAGTGCTGCTACTCTCTCTTCGAAAACAGAACTTGTCGGGTTCATCAGACGGGAATAGATGTTACCGCCTTCTGTCAGTCCGAAACGTCCTGCTGCCTGTGCGGAATCTTTGAATACATAAGATGTTGTTGCGTAAATCGGCACTGCTCTCGCATCTGTAGCCGGGTCTGGATGTTCCTGTCCTGCATGTACCTGTAAGGTTTCAAATTTGTAATTCTTGCTCATGGTTTTTTCTCCTCTTATTCTTTCTGTATGGTTGGATCCCTATTGGGGAATTATGTACTTTTTACTTTTTCTTCCGCTCTTCGGACTTTCCTTTGGCGAATCCTCCGCGGAATCTCAGATATTCACTCTTTTTTGGCTTCACATTCGTCCAAATCTATAATTGTGGCGGACTAAAAAGGGTAATCTTTCTTTCATTTCCCTATTCCCTACCTCTCTGGTATGTTTATGAACATATATTACCACCGAAATCCCCTACCGTCAATAGGTTTTTCCAATTTTTCCATTTTTCTTTTTTATTATACCACAGCGTTATTCCTTGACAAGCACTTCGTCTTTTCGATATAATAAAGAAGAGAAATCAAACGAACACATGGCTTTCGTATAAAAAATGTGCTGAACTCGTATTCTTTCAATGGATACGGGTTTTTTTTATGCGTTCAGCCTTAGGAAAACAGAGGTGACAACTATGATGTATGATGTAATTATTGTCGGAGCCGGTCCCGGCGGAATCTTCTCTGCCTATGAACTGGTTCAGAAAAAACCGGGACTGAAGATTGCTGTATTTGAGGCGGGTAATCCGTTGAGCAAACGCCACTGTCCGATCGACGGTGAGAAAGTGAAAACCTGTATCGGCTGTAAGACCTGCGCGATCATGAGCGGTTTCGGCGGCGCCGGTGCATTTTCCGATGGAAAATACAATATCACCAACGACTTCGGCGGAACTCTTTACGAGCATATCGGCAAAAAGACCGCCCTGGATCTGATGAAATACGTGGATGAGATCAATGTCTCCCACGGCGGCGAAAATACCCGTATGTTCTCCACAGCCGGAACCAAATTCAAAAAGCTGTGTATCCAGAACAAGCTGAAACTGCTGGATGCTTCCGTTCGTCATCTGGGAACCGATATCAACTATGTCGTTCTGGAAAATCTGTATAACGAGCTGAAAGAACAGGTGGATTTCTTCTTCCTGACTCCGGTAACTTCTGTCGAATATAACGATTCCATTTACACCCTGCACTACGGCAAGGATGATACTGCCACCTGTAAACAGTGTATCATCTCTGTCGGACGAAGCGGCAGTAAATGGATGGAAACGGTCTGTCAGGATCTGCAGATTCCTACCAAATCCAACCGTGTCGACCTGGGTGTCCGCGTCGAACTTCCTGCTGTTGTCTTCTCCCATCTGACGGATGAGTTGTATGAGAGCAAGATCGTATACCGCACCGAGAAGTTCGAGGATAATGTCCGTACCTTCTGTATGAACCCGAACGGTATCGTGGTAAATGAAAATACAAACGGTATCATAACCGCAAACGGCCACAGCTATGAAGATCCGGCAAAATACACGGAAAATACGAACTTTGCCCTGCTGGTATCCAAACACTTCTCCGAGCCATTCAAGGACAGTAACGGATACGGCGAGAGTATCGCCCGTCTCTCCAACATGCTGGGCGGCGGTGTTATCGTACAGCGTTTCGGTGATCTGGTGCGTGGTCGACGCAGTACAGTCAGCCGTATTGAAGAAGGTCTGGTTCGCCCGACGCTGTCCGCTACTCCAGGAGATCTGAGCCTTGTTCTGCCAAAACGTATCCTGGACGGTATCATCGAGATGATCTATGCCCTGGATAAGATCGCACCGGGTACGGCAAACGACGATACCCTGCTGTACGGTGTCGAAGTCAAGTTCTATAATATGGAAGTGGATATCGACGAGAATCTGGAAAGTCCGTACAAAGGACTCTATATCATCGGCGACGGAAGCGGTGTTACCCACTCCCTGTCCCATGCATCTGCCAGCGGCGTGTATGTGGCAAGAAAAATCGCGGAAACTTTATAAACTGTTGTTTACCCGCATCATGAAAATGGATTTAGCAACCCAATGATTGCTATGTAATGCAATGAAAGAGAGTCATGTTCCGGTGCACTTCTCCGGGGCATGGCTTTTCTGTAATCTTTTGTAACTGCTCACGAAACAGTTACAAAATCCCGGCACACTTTTTTATTCTATACGGAGGTTTTTATGACACATAACATAATTCATACTCCACATAAAACTTCGTTATCCGAAACCGGCTCACGAAGTCTTACTTCGGAACTTTCCGTTCAGCGACCGGAAGGCGCTTCCTACGGCGGCAGTCAATCCTGGTTTTCCTCGCCTTCCATCCGCGGATATGGCTGCGGTCTGATCGCGGCGCATGATCTGCTGTGGTATCTGGAGCGGAAAGAATCTCTGACCGAGCAGTCAAACCACCCTCGTTCCGAAAAACGATTCACTAGTGATTCCTGCTCCTGGGAAGACTATGAGCGATCCGTAAAAAAACTGCATCACCTCTTTCCGATTCTTCCCCGTCTCGGAATCAACGGGCTGATGCTTTCTACAGGACTGAATCTCGCTTTTTTCCTCCGCCGTCTTCCTTACCGCGCCTGCTGGCATATCGGGTATCGGAATACCGGAAAAGAAATCAGCCATCTGCTCCGTCAGAATATCCCGGTCATCTTATCCATCGGCGGTAATTTCCCGCTGATCTGGAAAAAAGACCGGCTTCCCCTGTACAAAAAGACCGGCGATGGAGTTTACATAAAATCTTCTTCCACCCGTGCACACTATGTCACTGTTACCGGCATCGAACACGGATGGCTGCGGATCAGCAGCTGGGGACAGGAATGGTATATTAACTGGAGAGAATATCGGAATTTCGCATGGAGAAAAAGCTGCCCGCTATTTTCCAATATCTGCTATATCACCAGAAAGCAATGATTGTTTTCATAGACACCTGAATCTATTCTGTATCTGATTCTCCCGGAAAATTTCCTGTCAGATACCAACGATTCATGATATACATTTTACGCACAGGAGGATATCATATGAAATTATTGATCGTCCGTCACGGAGATCCCGATTATACCATCGACTCCCTGACGCCAAAAGGATGGAAAGAAGTAGATTACCTTTCCGAAAAACTTGCAAAACTGGATGTGAAGGCCTTTTATGTCTCTCCTCTCGGAAGAGCCAAAGACACCGCCTCTCTGACCTTGAAGAAAATGAACCGCACTGCCACCGAAGAACCTTGGCTTCGCGAATTTGATGCACGGATCCACCGCCCGGATGTCCCGGAAAAGGAAATGATCTCCTGGGACTGGCTGCCACAGGACTGGACCGCAGAACCCCGCTTTTACCTGCCGGATGAATGGTGGAAGGTTCCTGTGATGATGGAGGGACATGTCAAAGAAGAATATGACTGGGTAACCACCAACTTCGATGCCCTGCTCGCCAGTCACGGGTATGTCCGTGACGGTCTTACCTACCGCGCTGAGCATGCAAACAACGATACGATTGTATTTTTCTGCCATTTCGGTCTGGAATGTGTCCTGTTAAGCCACCTGCTGCACGTTTCCCCGATGGTTTTATGGCACGGCACCTGCGCCGCTCCAAGTTCCGTCACAACCCTCGTCACCGAAGAACGCCGCCCGGGAATCGCATGTTTCCGTATGAGTTCTTTCGGAGATATTTCCCATCTGTATGTCAAAGACGAGCCACCGGCATTCGCAGCGCGGTTTTGTGAGTGCTATGACAATGAGGATGAGAGACACGATTAGTTGCTATCTGATTACAAAATCTTGTTGTTCCTGATCTTACAAAAAATTATACAAATGCATTTTATTTTTAATGCCAGAGAAATTTCTATTCTGAAACTTCCCTGGCATTCTGTTTACCTTCTGCTATCTGTCTGTTCTACCCATTTTCACCTGATACCATTCGACTTAATCAGCCGCATCTACCTCTTCCATCATTTTTTCAAGCGTATACGTATCATCTGGCTCATCTGCTTTTTCATCCTCATAATCATCTAAAGTATAAGGCGGTTTCAGCTCACCTCCGAGTGTCTGTGTGTTAACAAACTGATCCTCCGATACTTCCGTGTATTCCCCTTCCGGACCGTTCAGTCTGCTATAGGTCTGTTCTTCCTCATAAAATGCTGATTTTCTGAGAAAAAGAATACTCTTTTGTCCTACCTCAGACATGATATCATTTTCCCCTATTTGCTCTATATAGAGTTTTTCCAGTTCATCATCCGAATACTCACTGAAATCTTCTCGATTTACCTCCTTCATCTCCTCATCCGCAAAAGAATCTATGTAATCCTTTATAGAAGTGATTCCTTGATCTTTCGCCACTTTTACAGTGTCTCCGGTATGAAAATCCCCTTTCAGGGACTGTAAAACCTTAACCTCCAGATTCGTCCGACAAAGCCCATTCTCTCCAACAATATACTTTACACTTAAAACCTCTCCGTAAATAACAGCCTCACTGTTTTCCGACAGGTCAGTTATACCCGAAAAACTCTCTGCATATTCATCCATACCACGTGAGATGGAAACAATATCTTCCTTTTTTATGTTACTGATATCGCCGTTTTCACTCTCCTTCGAAACATTCCCACAGCCTGCCATCAATGCCGTGCAACACAGAACTGCTAATATTTTCTTGTACCCCATAATCATCCCCCTTTTCCTGATAAGTTCTTTTACCCAAAGTATTACATCTTGTATTACCTATTTAATCACACATTTTCAGTTTCAGCAATCAATTTTCAGATTATTTTTCGCCAAAAAATCCGTCCAATATTTATGGATTTTCACATCTTGCACGCTTCTTCCACGCATGGTATTATATTCTGTAATACAGGAGGTGACATCATGTTTTCCGCTTTAAGTAATTCCGAACTATTAATCATGCAATATCTCTGGCAGCAAAATGTTCCTCAGACTTTTTCTCAGATAAAAGAACATTTTGCCGAAACTGGATGGAAAAAACAGACAATCAATACTTTTTTGATCCGTCTGATTCAAAAGGGATATCTGGAATCCGATCACAGTCAGGCAAAAACACATTATAAGGTACTGATTTCTGCTGATGAATATTATCATGCTTATACACATCAGATTCTAAATGAATCTTTTCATGGTTCTTTAACGAATTTTATCAGTGCATTCACTGGAAACCAAACCATCAGCGCTTCTGAAAAAGAAGAACTCATCGATTTTCTGAAAGGTTTATAATATGCCCTTACTGTTTTCTATGTCTTTCGCCGGTTCGTTACCGCTTTTATTATGTATTTTGATTATTTTATTTAAAAAAGAATCTGTAAATTTTCTTTTGGTAAACGGCTTACTGAAATTAAGCATTTTCTTTTTTCTGATTCCCGTGCAGCTGGTTCGGCTCATACATCCTGTTGTTCCAAATACCATTACCTGGTATCTGGATGGCAAGTTTCGTTTTTATACCAAGGACGGACTTTTTTTGCTTCCTTCTTATCTGGTTCTTCTGGGTGTGATAATTATATGTGTTCTTTTTATTTTCTGTATATTCGAAACCGTCCAATATCGCCGTGCTTTAACTGTCCTTTTAAAGGCATCCATTCCTCTGCCAGAGGGTAATGCATCCGAAAAGACTTCCGTTTATCTGAATCCGACACTTACCACCCCATGTACCGTCGGTTTTTTTCATTGCAGGATCTTCCTGCCGTCTGTGTCACTTTCCGATTCAGAAGAAAACTGGCTGCTTACGCATGAAAAGAAGCATATTTCCCGCAAAGATTCATTTTTTAAGTTGCTCTGTACGGTTTGTCTTTGTCTGCACTGGTATAATCCAATCAGCTGGCTGTTATTACCACTGTATCAGTATTGTTCCGAATGTTCTTCTGATGCCGCCGTGATAAAAGATATGTCGCAGGAACAGAAACGGGCATACGCACAGCTGCTTATCGAACATTCCTCTGCGCAACCGCCGCTTCCCTTCATCTGGAAAAATAATTTTGCTTCTTCCAGTCAGATTTTAAAAAGGAGAATTCTTATCATTATGAAAAACTCACATACAAATTCAAGATTAAAAACAACCCTGTTGCTGGTTCTCTGTCTGCTCCTGTGCAGTACTACAACAACGTTTGCGTATACACCGATGGAAAAAATGGATTCTTCATTTCTTCCTCCAGAAGATGAAAATGTTACTTATGTCCGCCTGACAGATGATCCGGAGGCAATTTTTTCCGAAATCTTTCCTTATGGTTTTGCTGATTTTTCTTCCTCTTCCTCTGTCATTGTCCTTGAAGACGGCACCCAGGTCGACTATGATGAATCCGATACCACACGATCCCCGCAGCGTCAGACCTGTCAGCATACTTTTGTAAACGGACAACACCAACTGCATGTGGGCAATTCCAGCGATGGATGTACAATTACCATGTATACCCTGAAACGTTGTAGCAAGTGTGGATTGGTCAAGGACAGAGTCAAAGCCGGTTATTATACCTTTCCAAAATGTACACACAAGAAATAATGACACTTAATATTCCGTAAGTTTTACTCAACCAAAAAACAGTTGCTGCCGAATCTCATAGAAAGATTTCGGTAACAACTGTTTTTTATTTGTCTTTATGTAACTGTTCTCTTATGCCAGTCCTTTTGCTTCCAGGAAATCATGGAAAATTGGTTTTCCTGCTTTGATGCGTCTGGTACGGAACTGGAATTCGATGATGGTCAGGATCGTAAATACGATTGTGATCACACACATAACGATGACTGGTGTCTGGATGCTTTCTCCTGCGCAGATGACACTTCGGAAAGCATCTACGGAATAAGTGAACGGTACCCATGCATGGATCTTCGCTACGAATTCCGGTGAAAGCTGTACCGGATAGGTTCCGGCAGAACCTGCCAGCTGGATAACCATGAATACCAGCATCAGGAAGCTTCCTACTTTACCAAGGCTGATATTGAAGAAGTACATGATCGAGGTAAATGCCACGGAAGTCAGGCAGGCAAATGCCACTGCTTTACCCATCTGGGCCGGGGTAAATCCGTCAAATACATGAAGCAGGAAGATCACCAGGATACCCTGCAGGATTGCCAGTGGATATAATACAGAAGCTTTGCTTCCCCACCATGCGAATCCGGATTTTAATTTTCCGTTGTATTTTGTCAGCGGATACATCAGACAGAAGGCAAGTGCTCCAACCCACAGACCTACGGACATCATATACGGTGCCATCGCATGACCGTTGTTCGGTACTTCTGTCATTTTTGCTTCATCATCATCTACAGGAGCTGCGATCATCTCATAGTTCACATCTTCTGCTTTATTTTCTTTTACGGTTTCGGCTCCGTCTGCCAGACTGCTCTGGAGGGTATCGGAACCATCGTCCAGTTTCTTTAATCCATCACCCAGCTCTTTGGAACCGTCATATAACTGACTGGATCCATCCCGGATCTGACCGGCGCCATCGGTAAGCTGTGCAGCACCGCTGTTTAAGGTGTTATTATTTGCTACTAAAGTTTTTGTTCCATTATATAAGGTAGAAGTACCATTTGCCAGTGTGGTTGCTCCGCTTCCCAGCGTCTTTGCACCATCGGCAAGCTGCTGTGTTCCGCCTGTCAGGGCTGCGCTGTTACTGTTCAGAGTAGATACACCAGCGGTATACGTTGCAAGACCGGCAGTTAATGTCTGTGCACCGGCTGCCAGAGTTTCTGTTCCGGCTGCTGCCTGTGCAGTTCCGGCTGTCAGGGCTGAACCATTTGCAAGAAGCTGTGTTGCTCCGGCTGCTACGGTAGTTCCTGCCTGCTGCAGCTGTGTTGCTCCGGCTTTCAGTGTCGCATCGTTTGCTGTCAGTGTTTCAAATCCTGCATTCAGTGCCTCAACACCCTTGGCTGCTGCCGGGAAAGATGCTGTAGAAGTTTGCAGCTGTGTCAGACCTGCTGCCACCTGACCGACACCGGTATCTACCTTTGTGGCTCCTGCATATACCTGAGCCAGTCCGTCGGAAAGTGCCTGCACCGGCTCCGACGGGATATCAGATGGGATTGCAGAAGCTCCGTCTGCAAGCTGTTTTGCTCCGTCATTCAGTCCGGAAGCAATTTTTTCCAGTCCGGCTTTTGCAGTGTTCAGTGATGTCTGGCTTGCACTCAGCTGATCGTTAATTCCTTTTGTGACTGCTGCTGCTTTTGCAGTGTAGGTATCTGCGCTTACAGAATCCACTGTACTTGCACCGCCCTGTACACTGCTTAATGTATTTGCCAGACTCTTTAATATCTCTGCGGATACCTGTACGGTTCCGTCTTCTGCTGCTTTTGCACTGAGTGCTGTCAGCTGATCCGCTACAGACTGTACATTTTTCAGTTTATCATTTGCAGCTGTAATCTGTTCGTTCGCTTTTGCGATTTTACTGTTTCCATCTGCAACAGCTGCATTTACCACATCCATGTAACTTCCCAATGCAGTAGATAACTGTCCAGGCAATGCTTCGATGCTACTTTCCACCTGACCGGAAATCTCAGCCGCTTTTGTGGATGCTGCACTTGCATTTTCCATACCTGTTTTTGCACTGGAAAGTCCTGTGCTCAGCTTCTTTAAGCCTTCTGCACTGGTGGTATTCTGTAAGGTAGATACCTGATCCTGAATCTGTTTGATACCTGCTTTCAAAGCGGCGGTTCCATTCTGCAGTGTTCCTTCTGTAGTAGCTCCGGATATTGCGGTGTTCAGGTTCACGATTCCGGCATATACCTGACCGATACCGGTCAGACCGGACAGTTGTTTTGCTCCTGTCGCCAGCTGTTCCACACCGTCGATATAACCTGCACTCTGGTCACTTCCCAGAAGTCCTGTGGTCAGAGAATTCACACCGGTAATATATCCGTTGGCGCCATTGACACCAAGCAGACCGCCGGACAACTGATTCACACCGGCTACATAGGTCTGTGTTCCACTGTTCAGGGTTGCGGCTCCTTCTTTCAGCTGCTCACTTCCCTCTGCCAGCTGTTTACTTCCGGAATTCAGTGCCTCGGAGTTGCTGTTCAGGGTTGCTACGCCATCGGTGTATTCTTTCACACCGGAGTTCAGCCGATCCACACCGTTAGTCAGTGTCGGAAGACTTGCGGTCAGTGTGCTGACACCGTCATCCAGCTGTTTCGCTCCGTCATTGACCTGAGCGACACCGTCGGTGTAAGATTTCAGACCTTCGGTCAGTTCCTCGGATCCCTCTTTAAAAGTCAGCGTACTGTCTGCCAGAACTTTCAGGTTATCCGTGATTTTCTTATTTCCATCGGAGGCATCATCCATACCATCCTTGATCTGCTGTGCGCCGTCGGCTGCTTCCTGCATACCGTCTCCGGCGGTTCCGATCTGATCAAAAATTGCTTCCGCATATGTCTTGGTTACTTCCTCGCGGATGCTGGTTTTGATCTTACCGAGCGCCGTCTCGCTTAATTTGGAGGCGATGTAGTTGGTTCCCGGGTTCGTCTCGTAGTTCAGAACCATTTTCTGTGGCTGCTCATCCATCACGGTTGCCGCATTGGCTGAGAAATCTTTCGGAATGGTAATTACCATATAATACGTACCATTTTTCAGACCTTCGTTTGCCACATCTGCGTCTACAAAGTTGAATGCCAGTGAATCATTTTCTTTCAGATTATCCACCAGTTGATCTCCAACTGTCAGTGTAGTATCTCCGTACTCGGCTGGCTCATCTTCATTGACGATGGCTACTGGAAGTTTATCCACATTTCCGTAGGGATCCCACATGGATGCCAGGAAAAGCCCCGCGTAAATCGCAGGGATCAGCGCAATTACGATGACTACTAAAAGCAAAATCTTGTTGTGAAATAAACTTTTCCACTCTTGTTTTAGCATTGTATCCCTTCCTTTTTGATGTATTTGCCGACTCTTTTCTATTAATAGATGTATATTCTATTATTCGCTTTTTATTCTATTAGTAGATTAAAAAGCTATTAGTCGACAATATGTTGATTTTATTTTCGGAATGTATTATACTAAAGAAAGATAAGAGATACAAGCATCACATTTCTTTTCAATCGTTTATTACTGGACGTTTTGTATTGCATATGTCTATTTGAAATTCTTAAAAATTTCGTAACTATTCAGTACCTTCACAGTTACGAGCCAAAATGCATTTAAAATCACCTTCGGTGATGGCATTTTGGCTTGTATGTCTCGGGATTTTGGCATATTCATGCCAAAACACCTCGCGGTACAGTGGCTGCTGAATAGTTACAAAATTTGAATTTCAGGAATTTTTGGTTATATTTTCTTCAGATATGATTTTAAATCTTCCCGGGAAGTTTTCTCGACCTAAAAAAACTCTTTGAGAAAATACGGGAGATGCAATAAAAGGGGGATTTTTATGGAAACGAAAAAAGGAGAAAAAATGGATCGCCGGGTGCGAAAAACCCGTGCACAGCTTCGCGCCGGTCTTGCCAGACTGATGCAGCAGAAAAATATTAAAGAAATCACGGTAAAAGAACTGGTGGATGAGATTGATATCAACCGTTCCACTTTTTATCTGCATTACACAGACATTTACCAGATGCTTCAGAGCATAGAGGGCGAACTGATGGAAGATATTCTGGAAGCCATCAAAGAGCATCCGCTGGATCCGGGAATGAAAGAAGAAGGTTATTCTTTTGCCATCCAGCTGTTTCGGATTCTGGCTGCCAACAAGGATATCTGTGCGGCACTGATGGGGCCGAACGGCGATATGGCTTTTGTGGAAAAGATTGAAAAACTGGTCGAGGACGCTGTTTTGCCGGAACTTTTTACGATGTTCCCACAGAATGTCAACGACATCAAATACGCCTACGCTTTCTGCATCAACGGCTGCGTGGGAATGATCAAATGCTGGCTCACCGGTGATTCCGACGATACTCCGGAGCACATGGCATATCTGACTCACAATATTATTTCCGAAGCGCCTCGTAATTTTGCAACAAAAGTTTTAAATTCTGCGCAGGAAAGGACAACGGTCTGAGAAATACGACGATCTGCAAAAATATTTTTGTCCGCTGACAGAATATTCCACTGAAACAAATACAGATATAAACAGAAAGTTCTAGAGCGTGTTTGAAAAAGGCTTTCTGCAAGATGTGCGTCACAGTTTGTGGGAGATTTTGCCTGAATGAGGGCGGCGTAGCGGGCTACGTCAACCGAATGAAGGTAAAATATGCCGCAAAGTGGGGCGTGCAGATTGCAGGAATGATTTTTCAAGCACGCTCTAGGGTCGAAATCTGCTTTTACACCAATTTCAACTCTGGAACTTTCTGTTCATATCTGCTGAACTGTTACATATATTTATCGTTTTTATTTTCCTATTATTTTTCTATGTTTTTATGTTTTTATTATCATACACAATTTTCCTGACTTTGTCTAATAGAAAAAAGCAATATCCAGCTATAGGCTATTTCTATAACTAAATATTGCTTTTATCTTCTCACTCTTTTTATCGGTTGCCGTTACCTTCCAGTATCCCTGTCACCTTTTTGACGCAGTGCAGACAGGTCGGTGCTATGTAACAGCATGCTGCGATCCATGCTGCCTGATCAGCAAAGCAGATTGCCGTATACCCCAGGGCTCCGACAAATCCCAGACTGACAATCGTTCTTGCCAGCATCTCCGTCACCCCGGAAAGTACTGCTCTTCCTGAATATCCAAGTCCCTGTGTCACCATTCGGCTTACATTCAGGATACCGAGACTCCAGAAGAAATATCCAAGACACCGCAGATATTTTCCTGATGCATCCAAGACATCCGCTGCTGATTTTTTCACAAAGATCATCGACAGCGTGCGTCCTCCGAAGATCAGCACCAGCCCGATCAGCAGACCATATATCGTTGCAATCGCAACTCCCTGCCGCAGTCCCTTCTTGATTCGTTCCGGCTGCCTTGCGCCCATATTCTGGCTGCAAAATACAGATGCCGAAGTAGCAATTGCATCAAACGGGCACATCGCAAACTGTTTGATTCTCATGCCCGCGGTAAATCCGGAAACACACACACTTCCCAGTCCGTTATTTGCCGACTGCATTACCATACTGCCAATTGCAGTGATGGAAAACTGCAGTCCAGTAGGAAGCCCCATCGCCAGAAGTTCTTTTACCGCAGTTATATTTACCGTTCTGTTTTCTTTTGTCAGATGCAGTACATTCATCTTTCTTCCAATAAAAACAAGACACAGTATGCCACTGATCGCCTGTGCTGTAATTGTCGCAGCAGCAGCTCCCGCACATCCCCATTTCAGTACCACGATACAGAACAGATCAAGAAAGATATTCAATATCGCTGAAAATGCCAGAAAGAGAAAGGGTGTCCGGCTGTCTCCCAGCGAACGGAGAATACTGGATAAATAATTGTATAATAAGGTAAATGGAATTCCCAGAAAAATAATCAGCAGATAGTGATAGGCTCCGCGGAAGATGTCCTCCGGAACTGACAGCAGATGCAGGATCTGTGGACAGCATACAGAACAAAGAATCGTCACTGTCACACCGATTCCCCCAGTCAGTACCGCACCGTTAAATACATAATTTCTCATCGTATCCATCTTTTCTGCCCCAAAGTACTTGGCAACCGGTACACCGAATCCGGTACAGCATCCCATACAGAATCCCAGAACCAGAAACTGTACACTGCTGCTTGCCCCCACACTTGCCAGTGCTTTCGCCCCAAGAATCTGTCCTACGATCGCCGCATCGATAATATTATACGTCTGTTGCAATAAATTTCCGATTAAAAGGGGAAGTGCAAACTGAAGCATCAGTTTTAACGGGTTCCCCTTTGTCATAGATGTTGACATTGTTTCGCTTCCTTTCATATGAATCTGCTCTGTTATTATTTAGCGGATTCTGTTATTTTACATCACTGTTTTGCTATTCTACAGTTATCTCTATGTACCGCTTCCGCATCTTCCAGTTATATTTCCCTCTTTGTTCCTGTAACTTTCTATGTGTTTTGATACTTTTCGATATTCTTCCTGTTTTTATTTCCTTGGATAACGTAAACTCTTCAAATATACTTTCTGCTCCGGTGTGATTCGAAAGCTCTCCACCGCTTTCTGAATCGTCTTCTGATGCACCCAGCGATCCAGTTTCCGTTCTTCCAGATATGGAATCACCGTATCCCACTGCTTCGCAAGCGCTGTCGCAAAATACCAGGCAATCATCATGTTTACATAATATTCTTCCGACCGTACCCTTGCAACCAGATCGGCATATTCCGGTCTGTACGCGTCATCCAGATACAGTCGCATCAGTATCCCGATTCCATACCGGATCGTGTAGGTGTCTGTGGAAGTCACCCACTCCCGAATCACCGGAAGTAATTCCTCCAGGTGTTTTTCGAAGCATTTCGGTGCCGGCAGATCGCACGTTGCCCAGTTATTTATATATGGAAGAAACTCCTTCACTTTCCGCAGACATTCCGGGTAATCTTTAATCTTTGTTACCAGCAGCATATGCAGATTGTTTTCTTCATAATAGCGATGTGGCAGTTCTTTTAAAAACGCCTCGGCTTCCTGACTGTGATCTCTGGCAAATTCCCCGGCGAACTTCCGCAACACCGGCGTGCGGATTCCAATAATATCTTCTTTCGGAATTCCCGGAATCAGTCTGGCATGAAATTCCCGATATCCAGGATCCTGCAATGCAAATAACTGTTTTTGCAGTTCTGTTTTCATTTTCATATTTCCTCTCTTCTTCGTATTTTCTGCCGGTTCTTCCTTCATTCCGCTTTGTTTATTCCCAGGCATACATGATGACACTCCACGGTTTGCATGAAACGCTCTAGTTTCCTCACCAATTTCTGCAAAACCTTTTTTTACAATTTCTTTCCCTTTTCTCTTTACGTTGTCCGTTGCTTCCTTTCCGGCTTATTTTTTATAGATTTTCGTATAGTTCCATATTAGACCATCCGTTTTCCTTTGTAAACTTTTGATGATTCTTTTCTTTCATCACCGTTTCGGTTGATACCTCATATCCGACACCGTATATACCGTAATAAATGCCTTCGGATCTTCACGGTTCATGTAGTTCATCAGTTTCTGGTACTCGCCTTTATCTACAATCGTAATAATCTCGTTTCTTTTTTCCATATTATAGGCTCCGATCGACTCATAGATCGTCGCACCACTGTGCAGATCATGAATGATAAACTGGCGCAGTTCCTCTTCTTTCTTCGTGATGATGCAAACTCTCCGTTTGACGTTATGATTAAAAATAAAGTGATCCAGCACCAATCCGTTAAAATATGTTCCAAGTACGCTCAGTACCACCGTCTTTTTATCGTACACAAGCGCCGCAGACAGTGCCACACACATCCCGGACAACGACATCGCTTTTCCCAGATCCATGTGCAGATATTTGTTCATAATCTTGGCCACAATATCCAACCCGCCCGAAGATGCATTGCGATTAAATAATATACTCAGTCCCACACTGACTACCAGAATATAACACAGCACATCCAACTCCTGGCTGTTCGTCATCGAGCCAAAATCCGGAAAAATCCCCTCAAACACACCCAGAAACAGTGGAAGCATCACACTGGTATATACTGTTTTCACCCCAAACTCTCTCCCACAGGTGAAAAATCCGATAATCAGCAAGACCACATTCAAAATCATTGTAATCGCCGACAATGGTAAGGGAATAAAATTCGAAAGCACAATACCAAGACCTGATATGCTGCTTACGGAAGCATGGCTCGGTACAAGAAAGAAATAAACCGCCGCGGCAATAATGGCTACCGCAACCGTTAATATACTTGTCTCTTTGATGATACTTTTATAATCTGTTTTTAGATTCGTCATTTTTAAGTTCTCCTGCTTATTTTTTCCAGTCTATTATAGTACAGATCTTCACGATAAGAAACAGAAAATTCCAGAACTTTTCCCCATACAGAAAAACCCCGGAAACCTTACGATTCCGGGGTATCTTACGTTTGGACACAATGTTATCTTGCTATCCCTGATACCTTATTCTTTCTACCAGCGTTTCCTTTTTCAGATTACTGCTTAAAACGCAGGAAAGTACAATCTGCAACAGACCGACCAAAAAAATCATAATAAAAATTGGTACGATTGGAACATGATAGATATTCATTCCAAATATTCCATTATGTTTTGCATAGGAAAAAAGTGCATAGCCGAGCGGCAGACCAATGATCAAAGCTACGCATATGGTACCAACCGTAAACATCAGTCCCTGTAACTGCAGGCATAAATTTAATTGTTTATTTGTCATACCCACAGCCTGTAATATACCATATTCCGGCTTTTTTGTCGTAATATTCATGATCATGGTATTCGCCATATTCATAAACCCGATGAGTCCTACGATAGCCATAAACAGATAACAGCCAAGCTTCATCATGCTGCTTGCAAATTCGGCAGATTGTAACTGCGCATGATAAGTATCCATTTTTATATGCGAAGTATTAGAAATCAAAGTATTCAGACTTTGTTCTACAGATACCACATCTTTTTTATCACAGTCCACCCACAGATAGCCATAGGCTGTTCCTCTCGGATTCATGGAACGGTATACACCTTCCGGAATGACAAGATAAGTGTCCGCACTTACAAAAGATCCTGCAATCTTTCCCTGATAGGTATAGGTTCCACTTCCATTCTCAAAGTCAAATGCAATGGATTCACCCGGAGCATATCCATCTTGTTCCATCCACGTTGACCAGCCAAAGAAAATATCACCATTCTTTACCGCCTGATCATAGTCCATAGAGCCAATATCCCCTTCTTGGCGCATAAAATCAAAATCCTTTTTACTCACAATAGTAGCCGGAAATCTTGTTCCGTTCAAATTTACAGAGACAATCTCTCTCGTCATGACATCTGTTACTCCCGGAATGCTTTTGATTTCTTCAATCAGCGAATCATTCAATGGATCATCCGTCAAAATCGTATCCAGATTATTCTCCGGATATCTTTCATCATACTCAGCAGAATAGTCAAGCTGCAGTTCAAATTGTCCATGATTAACGGAAAGGCGTGCTTCATGCTCCGTGTCAATATTTCCCACATAATTAGAGATAATCACAAACAATACGCAAGAAAAACCCATTGTGAGGATAGTACCAATGGTTCTTTTGGGATTACCCGTTACATTTGCCATTGCCATAGAAAACACGGTGACATTTTTTCTGCCATTTCGTTTTCCTTTTTTTTGTGTTTCTACATTTTCTAAATACCGTGTTGCTTCGATAGGTGAAATCCGTGAAACAATTTTCATTGGTTTACGCAGTGCCAAAGCAACGGTAAGAAATGATACGAAAATACAGAGAAGCATAACAGGCAGGGAAAACAGAGGCACCTGCTGATTTTGAACTCCCATAGAGCCAGTTCCGGTTGATACAAGGTTCCCCTGTTCTACCAGCCAGTTAAAACCGCATTTTGCAATCAGAAAGCCAAAAAGCAATCCAACTGGTATTGAAAAAAATGTCAAAAAAATGCCCTCTCTGAAGATCAGTTGTTTCATCTGCTTTTTTGTCGCTCCCAGAGCCTTGATTTTTCCATACTCCTGTATCTTGTTGGCAATACCGACCTGAAAAATATTATAAATGACCACAACAGAGAAAAGTACAATTGCAAGAATCAAAACTCCGCATACCGCAATCGTTTCATAACTCGGCTGCAAGACCCATTGCAAATAGAGATCATTGACTATAACGTTTTTTTCTTCGATCCCACAAGCTGCTGCAATCTGCTTTATAACCGAATCAATATTATTCATAGATACATTTGCAGAATCATTTAAAGTAAAATAAATATTATACTGTCTGTCATTCTCTGCGACGTGCTCATCATAAAACTCCTGTGACCCGAAAGCAACATAAGATGCCTCGATGGTATACTCATCCCGATCATATAGGATTCCGCTGACAACAAATTCTTCCGGCTTATATTCTGACTGCATCCCTGCGCGGTAATCCAGTGTAACCGTATCTCCGACCTTTACATCATCATATCCCATTTCACTAAAAAATGCTCTTCCTGCGGCAATTTCCTGCATTTTTTCCGGATACTTTCCTTCCTTCAACTCATATTCTTTATTATAAGGAAGCATTTTTCTTGCAGTCTCATCCATGCAGACAAACCCGCCTTTTTCATTGCCTTTTATGATACCTTCGGTGCACATAGTGCCTGTAGCATCTATTTCCGCACGGCGGTTTACTTCTTTTAACTGCGATCCGTCTGCGGAAACAAACAGACCATAATTGCTTCCATATGATCCTGCCGCCTGACTTTTCTGTAAATGAATTACCCCATTTCCCACAGTACTGATGATAACAAGCAGCATCGTGGTCAGACAGATTGCCATCATGATCAGTATACTTCTTGTCCTGTTCCTTTTGTCATTGCTATATGCAATCCTGCTTATTGTCTTCATCTGAAATCCACCACCTGTCCGTCCTCAATCACCAGAATACGGTCAGCGACCTGTGCAATTTCGTCATCATGGGTAATCATTACAATTGTCTGTCCATATTTTTTTGCTGTCATCTTAAGCAGGGCGATTACCTCATCACTGGTCTTAGAATCAAGATTTCCTGTCGGCTCATCTGCAAATATAATTTCCGGACGATTCACCAGTGCTCTTGCAATTGCTACTCTCTGCTGCTGTCCTCCGGATAACTGATTTGGCAGATTATAAATCCGGTTTTCAATCCCCAGAGTTGCAATAATATCATTTACATACGCTTCATCCACTTTTCTTCCATCCAGCCCCAGTGGCAGTACAATATTTTCCCAGACATTAACAGATGAAACCAGATTAAATGCCTGAAAAACAAATCCGATTTTTCTTCTGCGGAAAACAGCAAGGGCATCTTCCTTCATCCTGTATAAATCTTTCCCTGCTAAAGTAACACTGCCTTTTGTCGGGGTGTCTAGCCCTCCAAGCATATGAAGTAATGTACTTTTACCGGAACCTGACTTTCCAACAATTGCGACAAATTCTCCCTGCTCAATCTGAATGTCCACCTGATTGACCGCTTTGACCTGATTCTCACCTGCGCCATAAAACTTACAAAGCTGCTTGGTTTCTAATATCACACTCATGTGTTGCCTCCTTTTCAATTCTGTAAAGCGTACCTTTTCAGCACGCTTTCTTTGCCTGTTTATATATTTGGTCATTTTTCAACCTACATCCAAATTGTATCAGGACAATCTTTCATTTCACTTTCAAAAAACGAGCAGAAATCTTACAGAATTGTAAGATTTCTGCTCACTTAAAATTTAACCAACATATGGTAATTGAATCACAAACGTGCTTCCTTTTTTCTTTTTGCCGGAGGTTACCGTAATCGTACCTTCGTGTTTTTCGATAATTTCTCTCGATAGAAAAAGTCCGATTCCTGTACCACTCTTTTCCATGACCTCCTTGGAACTTCCTCTGTAAAATCGTTGAAAAATTTTGTGATACTCATTCTGCGGAATACCAATTCCCTGATCCTCAATTTCCATTCTTACAAGATCGTTTCTTTTTTGTAACCGGATAAATATTTTTGAACCACACGGACTGTACTTGACCGCATTATCCAGAACGTTGATCACAGCTTCACCAAGCCACCTTTTATCCTGCATAACCGTGCATGTTTCAAGCTCTTTTTCATAGTCAAAAACGAATTCAATTTCTTTCTCATCCGCTTTAGGATAAGTGCGGTTCACAGCAGATATGACAGTATCCATAAGCGGAAGTTTTTTCTTATTAATCTGAATCAGTCCGGTTTCCATCTTGGATATTTCAAGAAGCGACTGCAATAATGTCTCCAGTCCATCCAGAGCACTCCGACAACGGATACGAAACTCCTCCTGTTCTGTGGCACTTAAGTCATTCTGCATCAGCACACTAAAACATGTATCCAAAGCTGCAACCGGTGTCTTTAACTGGTGAGAAATATCAGAAACCATTTCTTTCGTGTTCTCCTTTTCTGCTCTTGCTTCTTCCTTTATCAACTGAATATGATGTCCGATTGCTTCAAGCTGGTCATTCAATTTTTCCAGTTCTGCATGATTTTCCGTTTTCAGTAAATCATCAAATTTATTTTCACGGAATCTGATCAGAATTTCTTCCAACTGGTCTAAAATTTTCTGATGACACGCATCTTCTTTTTTCTTCCAATAAAGTAAAAAAGTCAAAAGAAGCACGCATATCACAGTGCTTACAGCACCGGTCACCATAACCTGATGCCGGAATTGCGAATAAAATGCATTCCCTTTATTCCCCCAGTATCCATATTGCTCCAATAATCGCCTTCCCTGTTCGTTAGTTTCAATATCCTTATCCTTAAGCAATTCCGAAACAGCATCCAGCCCGGAAAATTCTTCCTTTGCAGCAATCTCTGTCATAAGATTCATTTTATATTTATAATCTTCATAAAACACATACGTGGTAAAGCAATTTAATATTGCAAACAATACTATGACAGGCAATACCAAGGAGAGCACTACTGTGATCTTCTTGCGATATCTCTTTTTCACTGCCTTACCTCCTGATTCCATATATACCCAAGACCTCTGATATTCTTTATATAGACCGGTGCAGCCGGATTGTCTTCGATTTTCTCACGGAGTCTTCTGATATTGACAGCGATTGTATTTTCATCCACAAAATCCCCTTCCAGATCAAACACATTTTCCAATATTTGTGTTTTTGAAAGAATCTGTTTCGGATTCTGAAGAAAAAAAGTCAGCATTTTCAACTCCGTTTTTGTCAGACTGATTTCACGACTCTTTATCAGGACTTTCATTTCTCCTGCGATAAATACGATATCTCCCGAAATCATCTTTCCGGCTTCCGTTTTCTCCTGTCTGCGGCGGAAATGTGCTTCTATTTTCAAAAGAAGTACCGAAAGACTAAACGGCTTTGTAATATAATCATCTGCCCCTGCTTCATATCCCATGACCTGATCCATCTCCTGATCTAGTGCTGTAAGACAAATAATGTATGTATTATAATTGCATCTCATCCACCTTACAAATTCCAGTCCATTCCCATCCGGAAGATTCACATCACAAATGGTAACATCCACATTATGATCACTTGCAATTCTTTTCGCTTTTTTCACTGATTCTGCTGAAAAAACCTCATATTCGCATTTTTTCAGTGAAAATGTAATTCCACGATTTAAATTTTCATCATCTTCAACCACGAGTATACCTGGCATAGCATATGCACCTCTCTTTGTTAACTATTTCTCCTCTTCGTTAAGACCTAGAGCGTGTCTGAAAAAGGCTTTTCGTGAGCTGCGAGTCCCAGTTTGTGGGAGATTTTATCCGAATAAGGGCGGCGTAGCGGGCTACGGCAACCGAATGAGGGTAAAATATACCGCAAAGTGGGGCTTGCAGATTGCGGAAATGATTTTTCAGACACGCTCTAGTTCATTACCTCTGTCAATTCTGATTTTTCTTCACTTTATTTTACCATAGTGTTTTCTAAAGTGCTATTCCAATATATACAAAAGTGTAAATGAACGATCCTGTGCCACTTCATCAGTACTCATTATATAATTGTAACTTGCCATAATAGCAAACATTCGCAGGAGTTTCTTTTTGGCACCGTTTTGGCACCGCAAGCCTTCTTTTTCAATTTTAAATTTATCCGTATTTCATCTTGCTGATAAACGTAAACGTCAAACCACTCGCCTAGCCGGATCAGCACATTTATGAGATACTCTAAAAAGTACGAAAAAACTAACTAGTTTTTTAGAGGAGGACTAAAGTATGGACCAATCAACTCATGATGTAAGACGCACCAACTGGCTGAACATTATAGAACAATGTCAGCAAAGGCCGGAAAATATGACCGTGAAGCAATGGCTTGCCGATAATGGTATCAAAGAAAAATCTTATTATTACTGGCTCCGAAAATTCCGCAAAGAAGCGTATGAGCAAATGCAGATGCCACCAGCCACTTCATCTTCGGAAATCACGTTTGCTGAGATCTCTGTTCCGTTAAGCAGGCAGGAAGAACCGATACACTCCTTTCAGGAACAACCTCCGGTTGCCATCATCAAAAATGGTGCTTTATCCATTGCGATATCTAACGATATTTCGGAAGCCCTGCTTGACAGGATCTTCCAGGTGATCCGTCATGCTTAACGATGCAGCAGGAATCCGCAGGGTTGTACTCGCCTGCGGATATGTTGATCTGCGGAAAGGCATTGACGGACTGTCCATGATCATCGGTGACAGATACCATCAGAATCCTTTTGAAAAAGGAACTCTTTTTCTTTTCTGCGGAAGAAGATCCGACCGGATCAAAGGTCTGCTTTGGATGGGAGATGGATTCCTGCTTCTGTACAAACGCTTAGAAGACGGATCCCTGACCTGGCCCAGGACAGAACAGGAAGCTGCAGAACTTACAGAGGAACAGTTCCAGTATCTGATGCTCGGACTGAACCCACTGGACCCAAAGATCAAAGAGGTCCATCCGAAAAGAGCACTCTGACTTTTGTGCAAAACAGAGATTTTTTCAGCGTTTTCATCAGGTCAAAAATCAGTCGTTGTAACATAGGTTTTCACTCTTTCCAGACGCACTCAGTGCATCTGAGAATGATTGAAAATAAATTTTTTGAACCTTGAAAATACTATATTTTCTTATGTTTATGGACGTTATACGGCTTTTTGGCACATAGGCATAATGACGAAGACGTCATTCTTGGAAATTCGCCATTTTCCGTTGTTTCTGTTATAATGGATACAGTGAAAAGGAGCGGGACAATGGATCATAAACATACACTTACTGAACTGAATAACTGCAGCCGCGAGGAACTGATTACCATGGTTCTTTCCATGCAGGGACAGCTGGATATGCTGAACCAGAACATAGAAAAACTGATCGAACAGGTACGCCTCGCCAACAGCTATCGTTTTGGCAAACATACGGAAACTTTAAAATCGATCGACGGACAGCTCTCCTTTTTTGATGAAGCAGAAGCTGCATATGATGCATCAGTTCCAGAACCTCCTGCAGATGAGATCCTGCCCACCAAGCGGAGTCAGAAGAAAAAAGGAAAACGGGATCTGGATCTGAAAGATTTCCCTGTAGAGATCCTTCCGCCGTATCATGTTTCCAAAGAAGAACTGGATGCCTTCTATGGCGATGGCAACTGGCGTCAGATTCCAAGTGAGACCTATAAGAGGCTTCGCTACGAGCCGGCATCATGGACCGTTGAGGTTCATACGGTCGAAGTATATGTTGGGACTGACGGCGACCATCAGGACGAATTCATCCGCGGAGAAAGGCCAAAGGATCTGCTCCGGAACAGCATTGTGACCCCGTCCCTGCTGGCAGCTATCCTGAACGTAAAGTATGTAAACTCATCCGCACTTCACCGGATCGAGCAGGAATTCGAGCGCAATGGTGTAAAGATATCCCGGCAGACCATGTCCAACTGGATCATCAAATGTGCTGACAGATACTTTGCACCTTTTGTTGAGCGGATGAAATCAGAACTGCTGTCGCTGCATGTCACACAGTCTGATGAAACGCCGACGCAGGTGATCGCAGACAGCGATCATCCCAACAGCAAGTGTTACATGTGGGTGCACCGTTCCGGTGAACTGTATAAGGAGCGCCCCATCGTGATCTATGAATACCAGAAAGGGCGCGACCACCACAAACCTCTGGATTTTTACCGGGACTATAAAGGGATCCTTGTAACGGACAGCCTCCAGCAGTACCACGTACTTGAAAGGAAACTCCCAGAGGTAACAAACGCGAACTGCTGGGCACATGCAAGGCGCGATTTTGCAGATGCAGTAAAAGCAGCCGATAAAAAAGACCCACAGGCGGTCAAACAGTCGGTTGCATATCAGGCACTGCAAAAGATCGCAGGATTCTATAATATCGATACGGAGCTAAAAGGGCTCTCGTCGGAAGAACGTCTTCAAAAGCGGCAGGAGGTGATCCGGCCGATGGTTGAGGAATTCTTTGCGTGGGTAAAACAACAGGCTGCGGAATGTGCTGTACCGCCAAAATCAAAAACGGCCCAGGGACTGAACTTCCTGATCAACCAGGAAAAATATCTTAAAGTTTTCCTGGAAGACGGCGATGTTCCCATTGACAACTCGGCTTCGGAACGGGCAATCCGGACCTTCTGCATCGGAAAGAAAAACTGGATGTTCCACAACACCGCAAACGGGGCGAATGCCAGTGCACTGGTGTACAGCATTTCAGAAACTGCGAAGCTGAACAACCTGCGGCCGTATTACTACTTTAAATATATCCTCACAGAGCTGCCGAAACGCTGCGATAAACAAGGAAATATAGATCCTGCGGAATTAGATGATCTGATGCCTTGGTCATCAGAACTTCCAGACGAATGCAGGAAACCACGCCGCTCATAAAAAAGCGGCGTTTCATTTAATGTCAGGCGCATGGTTTGACGTTTACTGATAAACATTTCACTGTTTCTAATCTGATGAATTTACGAATAATTCTTTTCTTAGAGTACAGAAAAACCCCGGAAACCTTGCGGTTCCGGGGTATCTTACGTTTGGACACAATGTTATCTTACGATAACGATATATATAATTTTATCTGCTAATCAGTGATTACTCGATGATAGAAGCAACACGGCCTGATCCTACAGTACGTCCACCTTCACGGATAGCGAAAGTCAGACCCTGTTCCATAGCGATCGGATGGATCAGTTCGATTGTCATTTCTACGTTATCACCAGGCATGCACATTTCTGTACCTTCTGGCAGGCTGATAACACCTGTTACGTCAGTTGTTCTGAAGTAGAACTGCGGACGATAGTTGTTGAAGAACGGAGTATGACGTCCACCTTCATCTTTTGTCAGAACGTAAACCTGAGCTGTGAATTTTTTGTGGCATGTTACAGAACCTGGTTTAGCCAGAACCTGTCCACGAACGATTTCTGTTCTCTGAACACCACGCAGCAGAGCACCGATGTTATCACCAGCCTGTGCTTCATCCAGCAGTTTACGGAACATTTCGATACCAGTTACAACTGTTTTCTTAACGTCTTCTTTAACACCCAGGATTTCAACTTCGTCGTTCAGATGCAGAACACCACGCTCTACTCTACCAGTAGCAACAGTACCACGACCAGTGATTGTGAATACGTCCTCTACAGGCATCAGGAACGGTTTGTCAGTGTCACGCTGAGGATCCGGAATGTAGCTATCTACAGCATCCATCAGTTCCAGGATTTTGTCTCCCCATTCGCTGTTCGGATCTTCCAGAGCTTTCAGAGCAGATCCCTGGATAATCGGAGTGTCATCTCCCGGGAATTCGTACTCGTTCAGCAGCTCACGGATTTCCATGTCTACCAGTTCCAGAAGTTCTTCATCGTCTACCATATCACATTTGTTCATGAATACAACGATGTAAGGAACACCTACCTGACGAGACAGCAGGATGTGCTCTTTTGTCTGAGCCATAACACCATCGGTAGCAGCTACAACCAGGATAGCACCATCCATCTGTGCAGCACCAGTGATCATGTTTTTAACGTAGTCAGCATGGCCTGGGCAGTCAACGTGTGCATAGTGACGTTTGTTTGTTTCGTACTCAACGTGAGCAGTAGAGATTGTGATTCCACGTTCTCTTTCTTCTGGAGCTTTATCGATATTTTCGAATGCTACAGCTTCACCTGTACCCAGTCTTTCGTGCAGAGTTTTTGTAATAGCTGCAGTCAGAGTAGTTTTACCATGGTCAACGTGTCCAATGGTACCAATGTTACAATGTGGTTTGCTTCTTTCAAATTTAGCTTTAGCCATTATTAATTTTCCTCCTTAAAACTTGCGCCTTACGGCAAAATTTTAATTTACTATATTATTAGACCTGCTATCCTTGATTATATTGCAAATCAAGGATATTTGCAAGTCATATTTCCATAATTTCAGCAATTACGGGCGCCTGATAGTAAGGCGTTATTATTTAGCCTTTGCAGACAAAACCTTTTCCTGAACGGACTTCGGAACTGGTTCGTATTTTTCAAAGAACATGGAGTAGTTACCACGTCCCTGAGTTCTGGAACGAAGGTCTGTTGCGTAACCGAACATTTCAGCCAGCGGAACATATCCACGGATCATTTTTCCACCACCGATATCTTCCATACCTTCGATACGACCACGACGGGAGTTGATATCACCGATAACATCACCCATGTAATCTTCCGGAGTAGTAACTTCGACTTTCATGATAGGCTCCAGCAGTACAGGAGATGCTTTCTGCATTGCTTCCTTGAATGCCATAGATCCGGCAATGTGGAATGCCATTTCAGAAGAATCGACTTCATGGTAAGAACCATCGTATACGTTTGCATGAACACCTACTACAGGGAATCCACCCAGGATACCAGACTTCATAGCGTCTTCGATACCTTCACCTACAGCCGGGATGTATTCCTTCGGAATAGCACCACCAACTACGGTAGATTCAAATTTGTAAGTTTCTTCTGCGTTTGCATCCATTGGCTCAAATTTAACTTTACAGTGACCATACTGTCCACGTCCACCGGACTGTTTTGCATATTTGTGCTCAACGTCAACCGGTTTTGTGATGGTCTCTTTATATGCAACCTGAGGAGCACCAACATTAGCTTCTACTTTGAATTCTCTCAGCAGACGGTCAACGATGATATCCAGATGCAGCTCACCCATACCTGCGATGATTGTCTGACCAGTTTCCTGATCGGTATGAGCACGGAAAGTAGGATCTTCCTCTGCCAGTTTTGCCAGAGCTTCACCCAGTTTACCCTGTCCAGCTTTTGTCTTAGGCTCGATAGCCAGCTCGATAACTGGTTCCGGGAATTCCATGGATTCCAGGATTACCGGATGCTGATCATCACAGATGGTATCACCGGTAGTACTGAACTTGAATCCGATCGCTGCTGCGATATCTCCGGAGTAAACTTTGTCCAGCTCCTGACGTTTGTTCGCATGCATCTGCAAGATACGTCCTACACGTTCTTTTTTATCTTTTGTAGCATTTAATACATAAGAACCGGAGTTCATGGTTCCTGAGTATACACGGAAGTATGCCAGTTTACCAACGAACGGGTCAGTCATGATCTTAAATACCAGTGCGGAGAACGGTTCATCATCAGAAGAATGACGAACAACTTCGTTTCCGTCCAGATCAGTTCCGTTGATAGGCGGAATATCTGTAGGAGCCGGCATGAACTCCAGGATAGCATCCAGAAGTTTCTGAACTCCTTTGTTTTTGTAAGCAGATCCACAGCAAACCGGAACAGCTGTACACTCGCATGTACCTTTTCTCAGTGCTGCTTTCATTGCTTCTACAGAAGGTTCTTCACCTTCCAGATATTCCATCATCAGATCATCATCCAGCTCGCAGATTTTCTCTACCAGTTCTGTATGATACAGTTCTGCTTCGTCCTGCATATCTTCCGGAATATCTACTACAGAGATATCATCACCCTTATCATCGTTGTAGATGTAAGCTTTCATCTCGAACAGGTCAATGATTCCCTGGAATTCATCTTCTTTACCGATTGGCAGCTGAAGACAAATTGCATTTTTTCCTAATCTTGTTTTAATCTGATCTACAGCGTTGTAGAAATCTGCACCCAGGATATCCATCTTGTTGATGAATGCCATACGAGGTACATTGTATGTGTCAGCCTGACGCCATACGTTTTCAGACTGTGGTTCTACACCACCTTTTGCACAGAACACACCAACAGCACCATCCAGTACACGCAGGGAACGCTCTACCTCTACAGTAAAGTCTACGTGACCTGGGGTATCAATGATGTTGATACGATGTTCCAGAGCACCTTTTTTCGGTTTTGTCTGTTCTTCCAGAGTCCAGTGACATGTGGTAGCTGCGGAAGTAATGGTGATACCTCTTTCCTGCTCCTGTTCCATCCAGTCCATGGTAGCAGTACCTTCATGTGTATCTCCGATTTTATAGTTTACACCGGTGTAGTATAAGATACGCTCTGTCAGAGTGGTCTTACCAGCATCGATATGCGCCATAATACCAATATTTCTGGTTCTCTCTAATGGATATTCTCTTCCAGCCAATTGGATTTCCTCCTTTAGAATCTGTAATGAGCAAATGCCTTATTAGCTTCTGCCATTTTATGCATGTCTTCTTTCTTCTTAACAGATGCACCGGTGTTGTTCATAGCATCCAGAAGCTCATTTGCCAGTCTGTCTTCCATGGTCTTCTCTCCTCTTTTACGAGAATACAGAGTTAACCAACGAAGAGCCAGGGCCTGACGTCTTTCCGGACGAACCTCGATAGGTACCTGATAGGTAGCTCCACCGATACGTCTAGCCTTTACTTCCAGTACAGGCATGATGTTGTTCATAGCTTCTTCAAAAACTTCGATTGCTGGTTTTCCAGCTTTTTCTTCAATTTTAGCGAAAGCGCCGTATACAATCTTCTGTGCTACACCTTTCTTACCGTCTAACATGATGTTATTGATAAGTTTGGTAACCACTTTATTATTGTACATCGGATCTGCTAACACGTCTCTTTTCTGAGTATGTCCTTTACGTGGCACGTTACTTCCCTCCTTAATCAATAGATTATCTCTTAGGTACTCACATGACAGCCTGAGCAGTTAAACAGGTACTGTCGACTATGTGTTCGCACTGGTAAATTCCTCTATTTGACCCGCAACCATCAGGGTATAAATGGAATGACCGTACATAGTATTGTGATATTGTCAAATTCGTTTTGTTATGCTGCTAGGCAGCGATAACGCAGCTTTTTGTCTTATTTTTTAGGTCTTTTAGCTCCGTATTTGGAACGGGCCTGTTTTCTGTTAGCAACACCTGCGGTATCAAGAGTACCTCTGATGATATGGTATCTTGTACCAGGTAAGTCTTTAACACGGCCTCCACGGATCAGAACAACGCTATGCTCCTGAAGGTTATGACCTTCTCCTGGAATGTAGCTTGTTACTTCGATTCCGTTTGACAGACGTACTCTGGCAATCTTACGAAGAGCTGAGTTAGGTTTTTTAGGTGTAGCAGTTTTAACAGCTGTACACACACCTCTCTTCTGTGGAGAAGACAGATCGCTGGATTTTTTTCTTAAAGAGTTAAAGCTTTTCTGCAGAGCAGGAGCGGTAGATTTCTTAACAGAAGTCTGACGTCCTTTTCTTACTAACTGGTTAAATGTTGGCATTCCATTTCACCTCCTGTAATTATTCCTTTTCTGGTTCTGCGGTTGCTATTTCTAAAATCATACGACTATGCAGCCGTCTTACCTGTTATAAGGTAATTTTGTGCGCATTAAAATAACTGCATTTCCATGCGCACCTGTAGTATCATAGCATCCAAAAAATAAAAAGTCAAGGGAGTATTTCTGATTTTTTATCAGTTTCCCTTGACTTTTTACTTATTTATTCGCTATTTGCTGATTTACTCTTCGGTATCCTCCAGAGTTACCAGTTCTTCAGCGATTTCATCTGTTTCTTCGTCGGTACCAGCAGCTTCGGAAGTTTCTTCTACTGTGATATCCTCTTCCGGTGTAACTTCCAGATCTTCATCGTCCATCACGATATCTTCCTCTTCTTCCTTCAGCATGTCGTCTGTGGAAAGTTTGATATTGCTGTAACGTTTCAGACCGGTACCGGCCGGAATCAGTTTACCGATGATAACGTTTTCTTTCAGACCTACCAGGTGGTCAACTTTTCCTTTGATAGCAGCTTCTGTCAGGACTTTTGTTGTCTCCTGGAAGGATGCTGCTGACATGAAGGAATCGGTTGCCAGAGAAGCTTTGGTAATACCCAGCAGAACCTGTTTTCCTTCTGCAGGAGTTTTTCCTTCTGCTTCCATCTGTTCGTTGATGTCTTCATATTCAAGGAAATCAACCATGGTTCCCGGAAGAAGTTCTGTGTCTCCGTTGTCTTCGATACGGATCTTCTTCAGCATCTGACGAACGATAACCTCGATATGCTTATCGTTGATTTCTACACCCTGCAGACGGTATACTCTCTGTACCTCACGGATCATATAATCCTGTACGGCACGTACACCTTTGATCTTCAGGATATCATGCGGGTTAACAGAACCTTCTGTCAGTTCATCACCGGCTTCGAGCATCTGTCCATCCGTAACTTTGATTCTGGATCCGTAAGGGATCAGATAAGTCTTGGATTCTCCGCTTTCTTTATCGGTAATTACGATCTCACGTTTCTTCTTGGTATCTTTGATTGCAACTTCACCAGGAATCTCTGTGATGATGGCAAGTCCTTTCGGTTTTCTTGCCTCAAACAGCTCCTCGACACGAGGAAGACCCTGTGTAATATCGCCACCGGCAACACCACCACTATGGAAGGTACGCATGGTCAGCTGTGTACCAGGCTCACCGATGGACTGTGCGGCGATAATACCGACAGACTCACCAACCTGAACAGCTTCACCGGTTGCCATGTTGGCACCGTAACATTTTGCACAGATACCAACTTTACATTTACAGCTCAGAATCGTACGGATCTTGATCTTGTCGTAAGGTTTGCCTTCTGCATTGACACCTTCGCTCATGATCTTAGCTGCACGTTTCGGCGTGATCATGTGGTTTGCTTTTACAAGCACATTACCATCTTTATCTTTGATTGTCTCGCAGGAGAAACGTCCTGTGATACGTTCCTGCAGACTTTCGATTTCTTCTTTTCCGTCTGTGAATTCCTTCACATACATACCCGGAATCTCATCTCTGCCTTCCGCACAATCCATCTCACGAACAACCAGCTCCTGAGATACATCTACCAGACGTCTGGTCAGGTAACCGGAATCGGCGGTACGAAGGGCGGTATCGGACATACCTTTTCGAGCTCCATGGGCGGACATGAAATATTCCAGTACATCAAGACCTTCACGGAAGTTTGACTTGATAGGCAGCTCGATGGTGTGACCGGTTGTATCGGCCATCAGTCCTCGCATACCTGCCAGCTGTTTGATCTGTTTATCAGATCCACGGGCTCCGGAATCGGCCATCATGAAGATGTTGTTGTATTTATCCAGACCATTCAGCAGGGCTTTTGTCAGCTCATCATCGGTCTGTTTCCAGGTTTCTACAACCTCTTTGTAACGCTCTTCTTCTGTGATCAGACCACGTTTGAAGTTTCTTGTGATCTTATCTACAGTTTCCTGTGCCTGTTCGATCATCTGCGGTTTCTGCGGCGGCACGGTCATATCGGAAATCGATACGGTCATGGCTGCTCTTGTAGAATATTTATATCCGGTTGCTTTGATGTCATCCAGTACTTCGGCAGTCTTTGTCTGTCCGTGTGTGTTGATGACTTTCTCAAGAATCTGTTTCAGCTGTTTCTTTCCTACGTGGAAATCAACTTCCAGAATCAGTTCATTGCCCGGAACGGAACGATCTACAAATCCCAGATCCTGCGGCAGGATCTCATTGAACAGGAATCTACCCAGTGTAGATTCTACAGTTCCTGTAACCACTTCACCGTTCGGCATTGTTTTCTTACGACGAACATGAATTCTTGACTGCAGTGTCAGGTATCCGTTTTCATAAGCCAGAATGGCTTCGTTTAAGCTCTTGTAATATCCGCCTTCTCCTTTGCTTCCCGGTCTTTCCTGTGTCAGATAGTAGATACCCAGGACCATATCCTGTGAAGGAACGGCTACCGGACCACCATCGGACGGTTTCAGCAGGTTGTTCGGAGACAGAAGCAGGAAACGGCATTCTGCCTGTGCTTCTACGGACAGCGGAAGATGGACAGCCATCTGGTCACCATCGAAATCGGCGTTGAACGCGGTACAAACCAGAGGATGCAGCTTGATTGCTTTACCTTCTACCAGGATCGGTTCGAATGCCTGAATACCCAGACGGTGCAGTGTAGGAGCACGGTTCAGCATAACCGGATGCTCTTTGATAACGTCTTCCAGTACATCCCATACTTCCGGCTGTACTTTCTCGACCATTTTCTTTGCATTTTTAATATTATGAGCGGTTCCGTTTGCAACCAGTTCTTTCATAACGAACGGTTTGAACAGCTCGATCGCCATCTCTTTCGGCAGACCACACTGATAAATCTTCAGTTCCGGTCCAACGACGATTACGGAACGTCCGGAGTAGTCAACTCGTTTACCCAACAGGTTCTGACGGAAACGTCCGGATTTACCTTTCAGCATATCGGACAGCGATTTCAGAGCTCTGTTACCAGGTCCGGTTACCGGACGACCACGACGACCATTATCGATCAGCGCATCTACAGCTTCCTGCAGCATACGTTTCTCGTTTCTTACGATGATATCCGGAGCACCCAGCTCCAGCAGTCTTTTCAGACGGTTGTTACGGTTGATGATACGACGATACAGATCATTCAGGTCAGAGGTAGCAAAACGTCCACCATCCAGCTGTACCATAGGACGCAGATCCGGCGGGATAACCGGCACAACATCCATAATCATCCATTCCGGTCTGTTACCGGATTCACGGAATGCTTCTACAACTTCCAGACGTTTGATGATACGGGCACGTTTCTGTCCGGTTGCATCTTTCAGTCCGGCTTTCAGTTCTACGGATTCTGCTTCCAGGTCGATGGACTGCAGCAGCTCTTTGATAGATTCTGCACCCATACCTACACGGAAGGTATCACCAAACTGTTCTCTTGCTTCCTGGTATTCTCTCTCTGTCAGCACCTGTTTCAGCTGCAGATTGGTGTTACCCGGATCAAGAACAATATAATTTGCAAAATACAGGACTCTCTCCAGTGTTCTCGGAGACAGATCCAGGATCAGCCCCATACGGGACGGGATTCCCTTGAAGTACCAGATATGAGATACCGGTGCTGCCAGTTCAATATGTCCCATACGCTCTCTACGAACGCTTGATTTTGTAACTTCTACACCACAGCGATCGCAGACAACACCTTTATAACGGATCTTTTTATATTTACCACAATGACACTCCCAGTCTTTGCTTGGTCCAAAGATTCTCTCACAAAACAGACCATCTTTTTCCGGTTTTAATGTACGGTAGTTGATGGTTTCTGGTTTTTTTACTTCACCATGAGACCATTCACGGATCTTTTCCGGAGATGCCAGACCAATTTTAATCGCATCGAACGTCATTGGTTGATATACTTCTTTATTGGTTGTTTCAGCCATTTGGTTGCTCCTTTCTAGGATTCACTCCCACGACCGCTGTTACACGGTCGCAGGACTTTTTCTATCGCATCAGAGAATGTCTTCTCTCTTAGAAATCTAATTCTTCGTCAGCAGACTCATCAGCTGCGTCTTCTTCTACATCCACCAGTTCTTCGCCTTCGAATTCCTGTTTGCTGAAACCATAGTTTCCGTAGGACTCTTCTTCATCGCGGTTGTAACGTTTGTCACCCTCGATGATGGAGCGCAGATCAGTATCGCCATAGTCGATATTTTCCATGATTTCCACTTCTGTATTATCGTCTTTCAGGACTCTTACATCCAGACCCAGGGACTGCAGCTCTTTGAGCAGTACCTTGAAGGATTCCGGAATACCCGGTTCAGGGATATTGTCACCTTTGATGATCGCTTCGTATGTCTTCACACGACCGATCACATCATCGGATTTGACTGTCAGGATCTCCTGCAGAGTATAAGATGCACCGTATGCTTCCAGTGCCCATACCTCCATCTCTCCGAAACGCTGACCACCGAACTGAGCTTTACCACCCAGAGGCTGCTGTGTTACCAGGGAGTATGGTCCGGTAGAACGTGCATGGATCTTATCATCAACCAGGTGATGCAGTTTCAGATAATGCATGTGACCGATAGTTACCGGGCTGTCGAAATATTCACCGGTACGACCGTCACGAAGTCTTACTTTACCGTCGCGTGAGATCGGAACACCTTTCCACAGTTTTCTGTGATCTCTGTTTTCATACAGATAATCCATTACTTCCGGAAGCAGTTCTTCTTTGTGTTTGTCAGAGAACTCTTCCCAGGACAGGTTTACATAATCATTTGCCAATTCCAGAGTATCCATGATGTCGTTCTCGCTCGCGCCATCGAATACCGGAGTAGCAATGTTAAATCCAAGAGCTTTCGCAGCCAGACTCAGATGAATCTCCAGGACCTGTCCGATATTCATACGGGAAGGTACACCCAGAGGGTTCAGCACGATATCCAGCGGACGTCCGTTCGGCAGGAATGGCATGTCTTCTACAGGCAGAACTCGGGAAACGACACCCTTGTTACCATGACGACCGGCCATCTTATCACCGATGGAGATCTTTCTCTTCTGTGCAATGTAGATACGAACAGCTTGGTTTACACCCGGTGACAGTTCATCGCCGTTTTCTCTTGTAAATACTTTCGCATCCACAACAATACCATATTCACCGTGCGGTACTTTCAGGGAAGTATCACGCACTTCTCTTGCTTTCTCACCGAAGATTGCTCGCAGCAGACGTTCCTCAGCTGTCAGTTCGGTCTCTCCCTTCGGAGTTACTTTACCAACCAGGATATCTCCCGCACGAACCTCAGCACCGATACGGATGATACCACGCTCATCCAGATCTTTCAGAGCATCATCACCGACACCCGGAACGTCTTTTGTGATCTCTTCCGGTCCCAGCTTGGTATCTCTGGACTCTGCTTCGTATTCTTCGATATGAATAGAAGTATATACATCTTCCTGTACCAGTCTCTCGCTCAGCAGAACGGCATCCTCGTAGTTATAACCTTCCCAGGTCATGAATCCGATCAGCGGGTTCTTACCAAGAGCAAGTTCACCATTGTAAGTAGAAGGACCGTCAGCAATTACCTGACCTGCCTCTACGTGCTCGTTCTTGAACACGATTGGTTTCTGGTTGTAACAGTTAGACTGGTTACTTCTCAGGAATTTAGTCAGACGGTATACATCTGTGGTACCGTCATCATTTTTCATTGTAATTTCTTTAGATGTAGACTTGGTAATGGTACCTGCCTTCTTGGCAACCACACAAACACCGGAGTCTACGGCAGCTTTTGCTTCGATGCCTGTTCCGACTACAGGAGCTTCTGTAATCATCAGCGGTACGGCCTGACGCTGCATGTTGGATCCCATCAGCGCACGGTTCGCATCATCGTTCTGCAGGAACGGGATCAGGGCTGTAGCTACAGAGAATACCATCTTAGGAGATACGTCCATGTAATCGAACATTCTTCTTTCGTATTCCTGTGTCTCTTCGCGGTAACGACCGGATACATTCTTATGAAGGAAATGTCCTTCTTCATCCAGCGGTTCGTTCGCCTGTGCTACATGGTAATTATCTTCCTCGTCAGCTGTCATATAAACAACTTCGTCTGTGACGCGAGGATTCTTCGGATCTGTTTTGTCAATCTTACGATACGGAGCTTCTACAAATCCGTATTCGTTGATTCTTGCATAAGATGCCAGAGAGTTGATCAGACCGATGTTCGGTCCCTCAGGAGTCTCTACCGGACACATTCTTCCGTAATGGGAGTAGTGTACATCTCGAACCTCGAATCCGGCACGGTCTCTGGACAGACCACCAGGTCCCAGTGCGGACAGACGTCTCTTATGAGTCAGCTCACCCAGCGGGTTGTTCTGATCCATGAACTGAGACAGCTGAGAAGAACCGAAGAATTCTTTTACAGCAGCTGTTACCGGTTTGATGTTGATCAGAGACTGTGGAGAAATACCCTCCGGATCCTGTGTTGTCATTCTTTCACGAACAACACGTTCCAGTCTTGACATACCGATACGGTACTGGTTCTGTAACAGTTCTCCGACTGCACGGATACGACGGTTTCCTAAGTGGTCGATATCGTCGTCGGTTCCCAGACCATATTCCAGATGTAAGTTATAGTTAATAGAAGCAAAAATATCTTCTTCTGTAATGTGTTTCGGAATCAGATCATGAATATGATGTTTGATGGCTTCTTTCAGCTCATCTTCGTCTTCATATTCTTCCATCAGCTGTGCCAGTGCCGGATAGTATACCAGCTCTGTAACGCCCAGTTCTTCCGGATTGCAGTCTACATATGTGGTCAGATCTACCATCATATTGGACAGAACTTTTACGTTTCTCTCTTCTGTCTGAATCCATACAAACGGAACTGCCGCATTCTGGATAGAAGTTGCCAGTTCTTTTGTTACTTCTGTACCTGCTTCTGCCAGGATCTCACCTGTGGTGGTATCCACTACGTCCTCAGCCAGTACGTGACCGCTGATACGGTTCTTCAGATGCAGTTTTTTATTGAATTTATATCTACCTACTTTAGCCAGATCGTAACGCTTCGGATCAAAGAACATGCTTGTGATCAGACTTCTTGCGCTGTCCACTGCCAGCGGTTCGCCCGGACGGATCTTCTTATACAGCTCTAACAGACCTTCTTCATAGCAGGTTGCTGTATCTTTGGTAAAGCTTGCCAGAATCTTTGGCTCCTCACCGAACAGTTCTGTGATCTCTGCATTGGTTCCTTTTCCCAAAGCACGAATCAGAACAGAAATCGGAACCTTTCTTGTTCTGTCTACACGTACCCAGAAAACATCGTTGGCATCTGTTTCATATTCCAGCCATGCTCCTCTGTTCGGAATTACGGTAGAAGAAAACAGTCTCTTACCAAATTTGTCATGAGCAATCGCATAGTAAATACCAGGGGAACGTACTAACTGACTGACAATAACTCGTTCTGCACCATTAATTACGAAGGTACCGGTTGCTGTCATCAACGGCAAATCTCCCATGAAAATCTCATGCTCTTTAATTTCGTCGTTTTCCTTATTGTACAATCTCACCTTTACTTTTAAAGGTGCTGCGTAAGTTGCGTCTCTTTCTTTGCACTCTTCGATAGAATATTTCACATCATCCTCGCACAAAGTAAAGTCCACAAATTCCAAGCTCAACTTGCCACTGTAATCTGTGATCGGAGAGATATCAGCAAATACTTCCTTTAAACCTTCCTCAAGGAACCAGTTATAGGAATCTTTCTGAACCTCAATCAAGTTGGGCATTTCCAAAACTTCTTTTTGTCTCTGGTAGCTCATCCGCATACTTTTACCGTTTGTAATAGGACGTATTCTGTTTTTTTCCATTGACCGTTTCACCCCTTGTGTATTTGATTTATTACTGCTCATGCCTGTTTCGTGCTTCTTAAGATTAGACTAGTAGGCATATCTTGCCATAATAGTGCATTTTTTACAATATCACAGTTTGTCAAGAGTGTCAACCTATTTTTCTAATCTTTTTTTATTTTTTCAAGATGTCATGGGGAAAAGATCAAATCTGCTTTGGTCCTTTACCCATGACACCTTCTTCATTATAAAAACCCGGAAGAGCACCGTAGCTCTTCCGGGTTCTCCATCTTTCGACTAAATGCTGTAACCTAATTATTTCAGAGTTACTTTAGCGCCTTCAGCTTCCAGTTTTGTTTTGATTTCTTCAGCTTCTGCTTTTGCAGCTGCTTCTTTGATTACTTTCGGAGCACCGTCTACTACTGCTTTAGCTTCTTTCAGTCCCAGACCTGTTGCTTCACGAACAACTTTGATAACTTTAACTTTGTTAGGACCAACTTCTGTCAGTTCTACGTCAAATTCATCTTTTTCTTCTGCTGCTTCTGCTGCACCTGCTGCTGCTACAACAACACCTGCTGCTGCGGATACACCAAATTCTTCTTCACATGCTTTTACCAGTTCGTTCAGTTCCAGAACGGACAGTTCTTTGATAGCTTCAATAAATTCAGCTGTTGTAAGTTTTGCCATTTTTATTTACCTCCAATTATAAGTTTGTTTTCTTTTTTAATTTTTTTGAAGCAGCTTATGCTGCGAGGAAGTTCGACATCGTTTTGCGCTGTCGAACAGCTAAGTTTCTAACCTCAGGCTGCGCTTTCAGCTTGCCTTCGCTAAGAAACTTATGCTTCTTTTGCTTCTGCGATCTGGCTGATGACGCGAGCAAAGTTTGTGATTGGGGACTGGATGCTTCCAAGCAGTTTTCCAAGAAGTTCCTCTCTGGAAGGTACTTCGGACAGTGCTTTGATTCCAGCCTGGTCATAGTAACCACCTTCAACAACACCTGCTACCAGTTCCAGCTGCGGAGCTGTTTTTGCGAATTTCGCAAGGATTCTTGCAGGAGCAGTTGCATCTTCTTTAGAGATAGCCAGAGCGTTTGTTCCATCCAGATGTTTGCACAGTTCTTCACACGGAGTTCCCTGGAATGCAAAGTTCATCATTGTGTTTTTGTATACTTTGTATACAACGCCAGCTTCTCTTAATTCCTTACGCAGCTGAGTATCCTGAGCTACTGTCAGACCACTGTAGTTTACCAGAACAACGCCCTGAGCATCAGCGATATTTGCGGAAATCTCTTCTACGATCGGTTTTTTCAGTTCAACTTTTGCCATGATTGGTGCACCTCCTTATAGATTTTGTGTACCGCCAAATATGAAAAAAGCCTCTCTGCACGCAGCAAAGAGGAGATCAATTCTTCATTAAGAATGTATTTTCCTCGGCAGGCGTACTTGCCTTATGCCTTACGGCACCTGCTGTCTTCGGCGTGATACTGGTGTATTATAGCATCGGAACGTTTTTCTGTCAAGCGGTTTTTGTATTTTTTTGTTTTTTATTTTCACCACAACTCTTTTCCGATCTACGATAGAAAAAAGAGCGTCATCCGAAGATTCCGCTCTTTTTTCACTTTAACTTATATGATTACACAAGTTTTAATGGGTTAATCTTAACGCCAGGTCCCATAGTAGGAGCTACTGTTACGCTCTTCAGGAACTGTCCTTTCAGTGTAGCAGGTTTTGCTTTGTTGATTGCACCCATCAGCGTCTGGAAGTTGTCCGCTAACTGTTCTTCTGTGAAAGAAGCTTTTCCGATTGGCACGTGAATAATGTTTGTTTTGTCAAGACGATATTCAATCTTACCAGCTTTGATATCCTGAACAGCTTTGGTAACGTCCATAGTTACTGTACCAGCTTTCGGGTTTGGCATTAAGCCTTTCGGTCCAAGTACACGACCCAGACGACCAACAACACCCATCATGTCCGGTGTAGCAACAACTACGTCAAAGTCAAACCATCCTTCGTTCTGGATCTTCGGGATCAGTTCTTCTGCTCCAACGAATTCTGCGCCAGCTGCCTGAGCTTCATCAGCTTTTACACCTTTTGCGAATACCAGGACGCGAACAGTTTTACCGGTTCCGTGAGGCAGAACTACTGCACCACGAATCTGCTGGTCAGCGTGACGTCCGTCACAACCTGTTCTGATATGAGCTTCGATTGTTTCATCAAATTTTGCAACTGCAGATTTTTTAGCTAAAGCGATTGCTTCATCCGGATCATACAGTTTTGCACGATCAACTGCTTTTGCAGTTTCCATATATTTTTTACCGTGTTTCATTTCCTATAACCTCCTGTGGTAATTGCGGGGATTGCCCTCCCACGATATTTGTCTGTTTGTGACCTTCCGGTCTCAAAGTTACATTAGTAAAGATTAGTCCTCAACTACGATACCCATACTTCTTGCAGTACCAGCGATCATGCTCATAGCTGCTTCGATGCTTGCTGCATTCAGATCTGGCATTTTCATTTCAGCGATCTCTTTTACTTTGTCTTTGGAAATAGTAGCTACTTTTGTTTTGTTCGGAACACCTGAACCTGATTTGATGTTACAAGCTTTCTTCAGCAAAACTGCAGCTGGTGGAGTTTTGGTTATAAAGCTGAAACTTCTGTCTGCGTATACAGTGATAACTACAGGGATGATCAGATCTCCCTTGTCAGCTGTTCTAGCATTGAATTCTTTTGTAAACTGTACGATGTTTACACCATGCTGACCCAGAGCCGGTCCAACTGGTGGTGCTGGTGTTGCCTTACCAGCAGGAATCTGTAATTTGATATATCCTGTTACTTTCTTTGCCATTGTAATGACCTCCTATAATGTGGTAATTGCGGGGATTTCCCTCCCACGAATCATTTCTGTGCGAAACCTCGTACTTCGATGATTCTGTTTACAACTTCTTAATTTCTGCGAAACTGATCTCAACCGGTGTTTCGCGACCAAATAACTCAACATTGATTGTCACAGTCTGTTTCTGACTGTTGATCGTCTGGATAATACCAGTAGTATCTTTCCAGGCTCCTCCGGTAACAACTACGCTGTCGCCTTCTGCAAAATCGATTTCGATGGTCTCAGGCTGGATACCCAGCATGCCGATCTCCTCTTCGCTCAAAGGCACCGGTTTGGATCCCGGTCCGACAAATCCGGTCACACCACGGGTGTTACGAACAACGTACCAGGTATCGTCATTCATTACCATGTTGATCAGTACATATCCCGGAAACATCTTCTTGGATACGAGCTTCTGTGCTCCGTTTTTCAACTCTGTCACATCCTGCATCGGTACCCGTACTTCCAGAATCTGATCTTCCAGATGTCGGTTTTCGATTGTTTTCTCAATGTTGGCTTTCACTTTGTTTTCATAGCCCGAATATGTATGGGCTACATACCAGTTTGCTTCTGCCATTTCATCACCCTTGTCCTTATTTAATCAGTAAATTAACGAACTCCAGAACCGCACTGTCCAGAACGGAAATGATCACGCCCAGAACAACTGTGATACCCACAACAGCGACTGTCTGTTTGCCCACTGTTTTCCTGTCAGTCCAGATAATCTTGTCAAATTCGGACTTCAGACCTTTGGTCCAGCTCTTCTTTGGAGCTTTCTCCTTCTTCGGAGCCTTTTCTTTCTTTGCAGATTCTGCCATAGTCCTCACCTCTTACACGACAATCTTATTTCGTCTCTTTGTGCATTGTGTGTGTTCTACAGAATTTACAATACTTTTTGGTCTCCAGTCTTTCCGGATGATTCTTTTTCTCTTTTGTCATGTTGTAATTTCGCTGTTTACATTCTGTACATGCCAATGTGATTTTTACGCGCACGACTTCCACCTCCACTGTGTTGATTTGCGTTGTTGCAACGGACTTTTTTCTTTTGCCATCGAACTTCACGTCTTTCGATTTTAGGCATAAAAAAAAGACCTACTTCCATGTCGCCTACTTACTATATCACGCGTCAAGGGAAAAGTCAAGCAAAATACAAAAGCTGTCGAATATTTTTACGCGACAGCTTTTGTACATTTGATTTTCAGATTTTTATTTCTCCAGTTCCAGCTCATCCACTGCCAGTTTCAGAGCACCCATGATTCCCTGGTTATCATTTAAGCTTGGCAGTACGATATAATGTTCCAGATCTTCCATCTCTTTTGTCTTGATATAGCCGCCAAGCTGTTTTCTGACTTCTTCTCTTACTAACGGCATCATATGTTCCTGATGCATAACACCGCCGCCCAGGATGATTCTTTCCGGGGACAGTACCAGGATCAGGTCTACCAGTGCCTGTCCGATGTAGTAAGCTTCCATTTCCCATACTTCTTTCCGATCTGCCAGTTCCACACCTTTTTTACCCCAGCGTGCTTCGATCGCCGGTCCTGCTGCCAGACCTTCCAGACATGTTTTGTGATACGGGCATTTGCCTTCGTAATGATCTTCCGGATGTTTTCTCATCAGAATATGTCCCGCTTCCGGATGCAGCATACCATGAATCAGTTTTCCGTTGCTCATGATACCCATACCAACACCGGTTCCGATAGTGATGTATACACTGTTTTTTAATCCTTTGGTGATTCCCCATGTGGACTCGCCCAGTGCGGAACCGTTTACATCGGTGTCAAATCCTACCGGGATGTTCAGTGCTTTTTTGAAAGCGCCTACGATATCACAGTTTACCCATGCCAGTTTCGGTGTGGTTGTGATATAACCATAGGTTTCAGAGTCACGGTTTACATCGATCGGTCCGAAGCAGCCGATTCCCAGTGCTTCGATTTCTTTATCTTTAAAATAATCAATCAGTTTCGGAAGTGTGATCTCCGGAGTCTCGGTAGGGATAGATACCCGTTCAAAAATTTCTCCGTTTTCATTTCCGATTGCGCAGACCATCTTGGTTCCGCCTGCTTCCAGTGCTCCCAGTCTCATATCTGTATTCTCCTTTTTATCTGTATTTTGAACGGTTTTTCTTTCTCTTTGTACCGTTCTCAGATTTTCTCTGTTTTATATATTCCGCCCGACTTTTTAATTTCCTCTTATTAAGTCCGGATTTTCTTTTAATGTTTTTCCGGGGTTGAGCAGATCAGGCTCATCACTCCTTCAAAGCGACATTTGCCATAGCCGGCAGGCACGATAAAATGCTGTCCTTTTTCTACCGGGATTCCGTTTACGGTACCGGAACCTTCCACTACACTGACATCGGTAAAATATTTATCGAATTCAATGGTAAATACACCGTCTACATCGTATTTGTCTACCGAATAGAATGGGCAGGTGATCAGGTGTTTATGTTCTGCTCCCTGCAGGTTTTCGGTGTACGTGTCGCATTTTGCCGGTTCAAACGGTGCCACGATCGTATCAATGCTCTGTTCTACGTGCAGCTGTCTCGGTTTTCCGTTGGACAGTCTGTCGTAATCGTAGACACGGTATGTGATATCGCTACTCTGCTGTGTCTCCAGGATCACGGTACCGCCTTTGATCGCGTGCAGGCATCCCGGATTGATCTGGAAGAAATCTCCTTTTTTCACATCTACCACACGGATAAATTCAGACCAGCGTCCCTGACGGATCATCTCTTCCAGTTCTTTTTTATCCTTTGCATTGTGGCCGATGACAATCTTGGTGTCCGGCTCACAGTCCAGCACGTACCAGCACTCGGTTTTTCCGAGAGAACCATTTTCATGTTCTGCTGCGTAAGCATCGTCCGGATGTACCTGGATGCTCAGGTCATTTTTTGCATCGATGATCTTGATCAGTAGCGGGAACTGGTCGCCCGGATAGTTTCCGAACAGTTCCGGCTCTTCTTCCCACAGCTGGCTCAGATATTTTCCGTCATATCTGCCGCCTGCGATCTTACAATCACCGTTTTTGTGTGCGCTGATCGCCCAGCACTCTCCTGTTGTGTCACTTGGAATATCGTATCCGAAGGAGTCTCTTAATTTTGTTCCACCCCAGATAGCCTCCTTGAATACCGGCTCCAGAAATAACAGTTCCATATGTAATACCCTCCATGTTTCCTCAGTTTTCGTAACTGTTCAGTACCTTCACAGTTACTATTTTCTACATTATACTTCCCGCCGTCCGGGAAGTAAAGAAAAAGCCGAAGGATGTCCCGGGATTTTGCCATATTCATAGCGAGACGCCATTACCTTTGAACAGTAACCGGGGCAGTCTCGGTCTGTTTCGGAACCATTTTCCGGATAGTGATGTGATATGCCAGTCCCAACGGGATGCACGCACCGATCCATGCCAGCGGGCTTGCGGAACTTGCACCGGCAAATCCCAGGCGTTCTACCAAGATGATCGCTGCGGTGGCACGCATGATCAGTTCCATGATTCCTGCCACCGTCGGTACCCAGCCGTTTCCAAGTCCCTGCAGCGTAAAACGGTAGATAAATAACAGTCCCAGTACCCAGTAACAGGAGCCGTTGATCACCAGGTATGTTTTGGATAATGCGATCACATCCTGCTCGCCGCTTCCCACAAAGATAGCGGAAAGATTGCTTCCGGCAAAGATGTTCATCAGTCCCATCAGGATGCTGACGGTCAGAGAAATCAGGATGCACTGAAATACTCCTTTTTTGATTCTCTCATACTTACCGGCGCCGTAATTCTGTGCGGTGTAGGTCGTCATCGCCTGTCCGAGAGAATTTAACGGCATCGTGGCGATGGAATCGATCTTCTGTGCTGCCGTGTATGCTGCTACGGATACCGCACCCAGTCCGTTCAGGGCAAATTGCAGGATCAGCGCACCGATCGCAATGATGGACATCTGGAATGCCATTGGAAATGCAACTCTCAGATGATCGCCAAGCTGTTTTTTTGCAAGGTGAAAATGGTGACGGTTGATCCGAAGCACCGGCATTTTCTTCCATATATATACGAAGCAACAGATTCCGGATAACAGCTGGGAAAAGATGGTTGCCACACCTGCCCCTGCTACTCCCATGCCGACAACAGCAATCAGCACGATATCCAGTACGATATTGACACAACAGGCGAAGATCAGAAAATACAGCGGTGTCCGGCTGTCTCCCAATGCCCGCATGGTGTTGGAACCAAGGTTAAATAATACACTCGCGCCGATTCCCCAGAAGATGATCCGGATATAAGAAACGGCATCGTCTAAAATTTCTTCCGGCGTCTGTAACAGCTCCATCGCGGGGCGAATCAGTGCTACTGCAAGGAATGTCATCACGATTGTAAGGGCAACACTTAACATGATACCTGCTGCGAAACTGCAGCGGATCCCTTCCTCATCTCCTGCGCCGAACCGCTGCGCGATAAGGATCGATAATCCCGAGGTAAATCCCATAACAAATCCGAGGATAAAGAAGGATACACTTCCCGTACATCCGACAGCCGCCAGGGCATTGACTCCTATGGTACGTCCTACGATTACGGTGTCCGCCATGCTGTAAAACTGCTGAAAAATGTTTCCCACGATCAGCGGAAGCGCAAATAAAAGGATTAATTTTACCGGTTTTCCTGATGTCATACTTTTTGTCATTTTCTTTTTCATCCTTTCTTTTTTTTGCATACCATGTGGCATCTTTTACCGCTGGCTGCCAATTTTTATATAACTGTTCAGTACTTTCACAGTTACAGTGGCTACCGAATAGCTACGATAGTTTTATTATAAAGAACAGGCGAAAAAGTGGAATGTACTTTCTTGTGCATCGGATGGTTTATGTTGTATACTTAACTTATCAAATATGTGTGAAAATTATATTTATGACAGGGGGATTTTTTATGGAACCATCGGTGTATGATCTTACTTACAATGATCTCAATCCCCGCTTTCTGTTCTGCTGTAATCTGCTTCGAACAGAGCCTGAGATGAATTATCATTGTCATGATTTTATTGAATTTGTGTTTATACTGAAAGGGAAAACAACATTTCGTATAGACGAGAAGCTGTATGATGTGGAAGAAGGGTCCGTGATTTTGCTGAATCCCGGAACATATCACCAGAGCCTTCCGGCAGCCGAAACTTCTGCCCGGAAATTTTATCTGGCTTTTTCAAATGTGGAATTTGCCGGATGTACCAGAGGACATTTTCCTCTTTTTAAAAATTATCAGTTGCTGACAACATTGCCGGACAGTTATAAAAAACCGTTGTTTCGGCTATGTAACCTGATGGAACAGGAGTCGAAGACCTGCCGGCCGGGGCGGTATTTTATGCTGAAGTCCTATCTGATTCAGGTAATCTGTCTGCTTTGCAGATATCAGAAACAGGAACTTGAGGAAGATGCAAAACATCAGTATGCGCCACGGTATGAGTTCAAGTCGGTAAATAAGAAGTATGTGGCTCAGCAGATTATGCATTATATGGAGACACATTATAAAGAGAAGATTTCGCTGGATCAGATCGCGGCAAATATGTATCTGAGTTCTTTTTATATTTCGAAGATTTTCAAGAGTGAGACGGGGGATACGCCGATCAATTATCTGATCAGCCTGCGGATGCAAAAGGCCCGGGAATTGCTGGATGAAAACCCGGAGCAGTCGATTCAGGCGGTGGCGATGACTGTGGGGTATGAGGATGCTTATCATTTTAGTAAGTTGTTTAAAAAGTATTTTGGGTTGTCGCCGCTTTATTATAAGGCTCGGATTCCGCAGTAAAGGATGAGTTTGTTGGAGAGGGGGTGGATCCCTCCTCGGTGCGCGCTCAGGTCTGCGTTCGGTTTGAGCCTGTAGTCTCAAACTCGTACTCGACAAGTTCGCGCTTACCGAGGAGAGATCGCGGGCTTCCTGGGCATTGGACGTTACTGGCACAGACTATTTCCTGTAGGGGTGTTTTATGTAAACTCATAATGCATAAAAGATTGAATGGACACTTTATAGTTGCTTCTGCGTGCCTGTCTTTGTTTGGATAGTAGCAAAACAGAGCGGATTCATATCCTTTTTGACATTTTTTTGTACAGTGTTGGATCGTTCTATCCATCTTTGTAGCATATCTTTTCTGGATAATTACCAGCTTCTATTTTTCTTTATTTTTATCTTTTTCTATACCTATATTTCCCTGCGGTAGTTTTGTCTTACAGATGCCACACCAGATTTTGGGCTGGGACTACTTCGTACTCGCCGGCTTTGGCGCCTACGCGGAGGTAGACATTTTGGATTCCGGCCTGGATGATGAGGCGGGAGCATAGAGGGCAGGGTTTGGCGCGGTGGATGGAGTTGTCACCGGGGTTGATGCCGGCTAGGTAGAGGTCAGCGCCAATGGTCTGTTCGCGGGAACAGTTTAACAGGGCGTTCTGTTCGGCGTGGATGGCGCGGCAGAGACCGTAGCCTTCGCCCTGGTGCATGCCGAGTTGGATTCTTGGGCATACGCCGAGGTCACAGCAGTTGTCATAACCCCGCGGGGAGCCGTTGTAGCCGGTGGAGATTACCACATCGTCTTTTACGATCACGGCACCGTATTTTCGTTTGATGCAGGTGCTTCGATAGGCAAATGCTTCGGCTACGTTCAGGTATGTATCTATTTTGGATATTCGTTTTGTTCCTTCCGGACCTACCATGTTGCTTCCTCCTGATTGTCTTTTCGCAACTGTTCAGTATCTTCATCGTTATGCTATCTACTGGATAGTTACTTTTTATTATTTTTCTTTCTATAGGATAGCTCAGAAATGATGTTTTGTAAACTGCATCTCGTAGACTCTCGTTGTCTGTTTTCTGCTTTCAAACCGGAACGCACCCGAAATGCGGCACAACACATGCAAAAAGCAGACAGTAACAACTGTTCAAAGTTATTCCTGTCTGCTTTCTTTATCCGCAAGCCTGTTTGTATTCCATCAGTTTCCGGCGTGCCTGCTGGTTCAGGTGGCGGGGTACCTGGATCTGGACGGTGACGTACTGGTCGCCGTGGACGTTCGGATTTTTCATGGATACAATTCCTTTTCCACGCAGCCGAATCTTGCTGCCCGACTGGGTCCCTTCTTTGATTTTACAACTGACATCCCCGTATAATGTGGATACTCTGGCTTCTCCGCCGAGAGCGGCAGTTGTGTATGGGATATTGACGGTGGTATAGACATCGGCACCTTTCCGTTCGTATCCCGGTTTTGTTCCGACTTTTGCTCTCAGGAGCAGATCACCCGGTTCACCGCCTCCGATTCCCGGATGACCTTTTCCACGCAGCCGCACGCTCTGTCCGGTATCGATTCCCGCAGGAATGTGCACTTTCAGGGTGCGGTTGCCGTCGGCTTCCTGCAGTGTGATCATCTTGTCGCAGCCAAATGCCGCTTCATCAAAGGTAAGCGAAATTTCCGCTTCCAGATTCTCCCCTTTTTCGGAATAGGTTCCGTGAAATCCATGGTTACCATAGAATCCATCGTTTCCGCCCTGATGGAACTGCTGATAGAATCCGCTGCCGTTATGAAATCCTCCGCTGTGGAAGTTTCCGCCTTTTGTTCCCTGACGAAACATATTTCCAAACAGATCTCCGAAGATATCATCTCCATCGGATCCGGTAAAATGGTACTCCCGATAACCATTCTGGCCGTTTCCACCGCCGAAGTTTCCATATCCATATTGTTTCTGTGCTCTCGCAGCATCCGCATTGAATCCCGGCTCGAAAGCGATATGTCCGAATTCATCGTATAATTTTTTCTTTTCTTCATCGCCTAATACTGCATAAGCTTCTGAGATTTCTTTGAATCGTTTTTCTGCCTCTGCATTACCGGCATTGGTGTCCGGGTGGTATTTTTTCGCCAGTTTTCGGTAGGCTTTTTTGATTGCCGAACTTTCTGCATCTTTGCTTACGCCAAGCACTTCGTAGTAATCTCTTTTCTTTTCCACTTGTTCCACCTCCTTTGGAACCTGGTACACTCTGTGTTTCTAAGTGCTGATTTCCTGTATATTAAAAAAGAGAGACTCCGGATATGTATTTTGTCCTGTCCCTCTGTGGTAATCTCTATAGTGAACGGGTCTTGTGACCCTCTTATTTTCCTTTGGTTCTGTTCACTCGATTTCACAGTCTTGAGCGCACAGTTTAAGTTCCGGCGGACGCCCGGTTCGCGCCCGCCGTTAGTTTTATGTTCATCTTCCTGCATGTTTATGCGATGGAGATGTATTTTGCTTCTTTTACTTCTGGTTTTGCTTCTTTTTTCGGAATCTCGAGTTTCAGGACACCGTCTTCAAATTTTGCTTTGATGTCGTTCTGCGTGATATCGTCTCCTACATAGAAGCTTCTCTGGCAGGTTCCGCTGTATCTTTCTTTGCGGATGTATTTGCCATCTTTGTTTTTCTCATCTTTATTCTGGTTTGTGGATGCGGTGATGATCAGGTAGCCGTCTTTCACTTCTCCTTTTACATCTTCTTTCTTGAATCCCGGCAGGTCAATGGATACGTCAAATCCGTCTTTGTTTTCTACTACATCGGTTTTCATCAGGGTGTTCTGTGCACTCTTTGTATAGGTTCTCTCCGGAACTCCAAAGAAATCATCCATAAAGTTTTCTCCAAAAATACTAGGCATTAACATAAGTCATTTCTCCCTTCTATGAATTCCACCTGTGTCAGGTGAATTGATTACTGTTTTTGTTTTGTTGGTTTGAACATTGGATATATGGGGTTTTCTTATTTATTTCTCTCTTCCTTTGTTCTAGTTGTACTATAACACATGTGTTAGCACTCGTCAAGAGGGAGTGCTAATTTTTTTGTGAAGATTTTGTGTCGCTACCAAGATGAAAAGGGGGACTTTTCCAGACGGACGCGAAAGAGGCGGAGCAGGTCAGGGGCTGCAACGTGGGCAGGGCAACAAAGTGTTGCTGCCCTCTGACCTGCTCCGCCTCTTTCGCTGGGTATTGGCTGTGACTGTGGTTTTTCATGGAGAAAATGAATCAAAGCATAAACTTTGGCTCGTTGCTCGCGTAATTTAAATAAGCCTGCAAGGTATGACGGAAAGTATCTGTCATATCTTACAGGCTTGAAGGAATTACCGTTTCAGGATGTCTGTGCCGTCTTTTTTCAGGCAGTAGCCGTCAAAGGCTTTGTTTCCTTTGTACATGCGGCTGTGGCCGTCGGTGGTTTCCGGGGCGGTGCCGGGGGTTGGGTGGATTGTGGTGGCATCGGAGAGGCGGGTTGGGGTTGGGTCGCCTTCCGGGGTGTTTTTGTAGTTTACATAAGTGTTGTTCTGGTAGTGGGCGTCTGGGCTGTTGTAGTTCCAGGACTCTTCTTTTGGTTCGTTTCCGGCGTAGATGATGGTGTTGTCGGTGACTTCGATTCCGCCGCCTTCGATCATCGTATCGCCCCAGATCCGGTGACGGATGAAGTCTACGCCTTCTTTTATATAGAAGATGTTGCCGTAGATTTTCGCGTCCACGTTTCGTACCGGGGTCAGGATGCCGGTTCCGTCGTTTTGGCTGATGTTGTAGCGGAAGGTGTTGTTGACGCTCTCGCCCTCACAGAACATCACACAGCCACCACCATTGTTGCAGCTGTAGTTGTACTGGTAAATGGTTCCGTCGCCGGAGTCAGCGTCCCATGCCTGTCCGTCCTGGTTGTAGACGGTGTTGTAGGCTTCGTTGTACTGGAACAGGGCGGTTTTGCATTTCCATGGCCAGATGGCGGCTGCGGTCATGCCGCCACGGTTTCCCTCTTCGTTGTACAGATCCGGGTGGATGTCTACGGCGATATTTTCGGATATATTATACTGGATCAACGGTTCAAAGCAGTACATCGGTGTGATGCCGTCTCCGCCGATATCTTTGACAAAGTTGTGTTCGATCACGACATTGGTGGAGCCGTAGGTTTTCACCACTTCATCTGGCAGTTCCAGGGTCGTGAATTTATCATGCTGGTAGGTATATCCCGCGGCGATTCCCCATCTGCGGCAGTTCTCGACTTTGCAGTGATGGATGTGGATACCGTCATAGCGGGCGATTCCGGTCTTTTCTTCGTCGTCCGGGCGGGAGACGGACATGTAGATGCCGCCGTTATTCAGATGTTTGTCGTAGATATTTCCCTCTACATCATGGATGTACAGGTGATCGAGTTCGATCTGATGCAGGGTTCCGTGATTCTGTGCGATCACGGATACACCGGTGCGGTTCATGCGATCTGCCTGGTTCAGGCGTTCATTTTTGATGCAGGGATTGTTGGTGATTTCCAGATTCCGGATGGAAATGTACTCTGCATCGTATAAGAGAACCGCGGAAGACAGATAGCCTTTCCAGGTATGTACCACATTGTCCAGATGTCCACCGTAGTTCTGATACCAGATCCCGTTTCCGTCTGCCTCGATCCGCGGCAGCGCACCCTCGCCGTATGCATCTACGACAACCGGTGCCTCCTTGGTTCCCCCTGCATACAAGTGCAGATACTCCCCGATAAATACAGATCCCCGTTCCAAAAAGATCTGATCTCCCGGCTGGATCTCCAGTTGATTAATCTTTCGCAGACTGCGGAACGCGTCCTCCGGTGTCTGTCCGCTGTTTGTATCATCTCCATGCATGCTGCTCACATAAAATATTCTTCCCATGAAAAACCTCCTTGTAATTTCTGTAATTAAACTTCAATCATTAATAAGTAATGTAACAACCATATTCTGTATATTTTTTCTGAAAATAACAGAAAAGTGTCGGATTCTTACATCTGACACTCTTTTTTCTGTTGCAAATACATTTTTCTCAGCTTCCTCGCTCTACCCGATCAGAATCGCATACTGCTTTTTCCAGTATTCCCCCGGCTTTGCCTGATTGATGCCCGGTTTTTTTGAAATGTCTTCGCAAAATCCTTCATCATCGCATCTGCCCGCCCAAGGCTCCAGACAGACGTACGGTCCTTTGGGAAGGGACCAGATGCCGAAACTGTAAAACTCGTCGATACAGCGGACTCCCGTATAAAGCTGTCCGGTGGCTTTTTTTCTGAGCCAAGCTTCTTTAATCTGCGCATCATCAAATACCAGCGTGTCCACATCAAACAGCTGGTCACTTAATGCCAGCGTATGATCCGTCAGTTTCACCGGGTATTTCTGATCCGGTTTTCCGGTACCGTTGACCAGATCGACCGCGGTAGCGGTAAGCTCTGTATTTTCCGGAAAATACAGTTCATAGTCTTCTTTCTGTTCTCCTTCTTTTTCAAACCGGAAGCCCGGATGTCCGCCGATCGTAAAACTCATGACTTTCCCGGACCGGTTTTCCACTTCCCAGGTGACAATAATCTGTTTTTCCTGTAATTCATACGTGATCCATAATACAAATTCAAATGGATAGTACTTTCCTGTCTCTTCGTCAGATACCAGCTGATAGCGCAGCTTTTCGACACACTCTTCTACGCAGGTAAATTCTTTTTCTCTGGCAAATCCATGCTGGCGGGTCTGGTATTCTTTCCCGTTGATCTTCATTTTTTTCTGCCAGGTACTTCCTACATTTGGAAAAAGAATCGGGGAACGGTAGTCCCAGAAGGTCGGATCGCCGTTCCAGAGAATCTCCGCACCGGTATCCTTTCTCACGATTCGCATCAGTTCCGCACCGCGGTCGCTGACTTCTACACAGAGGAAATGATTTTCCATTTTTCTGTTCATCTCTTGTTACTCCTCTTACACGCACTGTTTTCTTACTACTATACCCTGTTTTTCCCCGGTAATCCAGTCCGGCTTTTTATATTTTTGCAAAAAAAGGCAAACAGAAAGTAGATTCTTTTTCTGTTCGCCTTTTCTTTTCCTTTTTGTCTATATTTTTTCGATTAATCGATCTTCAGGATCAGTTCCAGCACGCGTCTTGCGCAGTGTTCCAGATCCGCACGGGTGATCTCACCAAGTTCCATGGCTTTTTTCACACGTTCCGGATAACCGGTTGCCATCTTGACATCATTTCCGGCTTTAATCTCTTTGTAGTGTTCGCCACGGGTCCACCAGTCTGTGGTCACCATGCCCCGGAATCCCCATTCTCCGCGAAGGATGTCTTCCAGAAGTTCTTTATTTTCCGAAGCTCTGTGACCGTTGATCACGTTGTAGGAGCTCATGATCGTCCACGGATCGGATTCTTTTACGATAATTTCAAACTGTTTCAGATAAATCTCACGAAGGGCACGTTCGGATACACGGGAATCGCTGTGCTTTCTGTTTGTCTCTTTGTTATTGGCGGCAAAATGTTTTACGGAAGCGCCGATATGCTGAGACTGGATACCACGTACCATACCTGCTGCCATCTTACCTGCAAGCAGCGGATCTTCGGAATAATACTCGAAGTTTCTTCCGCACAAAGGATTTCTGTGAATGTTGACAGCGGGTGTCAGCCATACGGCGATATTATTTTCTTTCACTTCTTCTGCTCCGGCTGCACCGACCTGTTCTACCAGATCCGGGTTCCAGGTGTAGGCAAGAAGAGTTGCACATGGCCATGCAGTTGTACACACGCCACATTCCGGTGCGATACGAAGACCTGCAGGTCCGTCAGCTGTCATAATGTTCGGTACACCATAGTCCGGCAGGTTACCGAAACCAAAGGTATTGGCCACACCGGTATTTGGCTGTCCGCCAAGCAGTTCGATCAGATCGTCATCGGAAAGCTGACTCATGAACTCGTCCAGGGTGATCTTTCCTTCTGCTACCTCGATAAATGGTTTTGCACCTTTTTTCACTACATAGAGTGCCAGACGCTGCTCGCGGAAACGTACTTCCGGCAGGATGCCTTCATCGGTTCCCGGAACCATTTTTTCAAATGCGCAGGCGTTCGGATCATTTCCTTCAGTCTGAGGCAGTTCCTCGTAGGTTCCATCGGAAAGCATTCTCTTTGCCAGACCGGATGGTGTCAGTTTTGCTTCCAGCTGTTTTACCACGGTATCTTCTGCTACCAGATATTCATAAGCTGTTTTTTCATTATTTCTTACGGAGGTTCCAATATAAAAAGCATATGCGCCTTTTTCCAGAACATAAGCAGATTTTGCTACTTTTCCAAGATCATCGTAGGATGCCATTGCTTCTTTTGTGACGGTCAGTACCATCGTATGACTCTCTCCTGGCTGCAGAAGGCGGGTTTTCTTAAATGCACCCAATTCTTTCGCCGGTTTCTTTAACAGTCCCTGTGGTGCACTGTAATACAACTGTACGACCTCTTTACCGGCCATATCTCCGGTGTTGGTTACTTGCACCTGTACGTTGATAGAGTCTGCCTCTTCCCATGCTTTCTGTGTCTCCACCTCGAAGGTTGTGTAGGACAGACCGTAACCGAACGGATAAACTACTTTCTCAGCTGCGCCCGGAATCGTCTCAAAATAACGGTATCCAACGTAAATATCTTCGGTATAATCTACATATTCTACAGACTCATGGAAGTTCTCGGTAGATGGATAATCTTCCAGTCTCGCTGCAAAGGTATCTGCCAGTTTACCGGATGGGTTGACCAGACCGCACAGTACCTGTGCCATCGCAGTTCCACCTTCCATGCCGCCCTGACCGCCGTATAAAGCTGCTCCGATCTTGTCATCTTTTTTGATCCAGGACAGATCGATCACACCGCCGATGTTTAATACAACCACGATCTTATCGTAAGCTTCTTCTACCTGTGCCAGCAGTTTTTTCTCGCCTGCAGTCAGATAAAAATCGCCGTCCGGATACACTTCTGCGGACAGTTTCGGCATGCTTGTCTCATCCGGCCATGGATTGAATTCGCCGTTGTATTCCACGCTGGAACGATCCCATCCCTCTCCGGAGAAACGACTCAGTACGATAAGTGCGGTATCGCCAAATGCCCGCGCGCCGTCCAAAAGTTCCTGCGGCAGTTCCGGCTCTTCGGTCATACCCGGTGCTCTTCCGATTGCATACTGTTCTTCTACATTTTTCTTATAAAAATCTGCTACCGGTTCGTATACCTGTACTTTATCTTCCAGGGTTTTGAAACCATCATACAGATTATGTATATAAGATACGGTTACATCTCCGCTTCCGCCGCCACCTTTGACATAGTCAAAACTTCCGCGTCCGAACAGTGTGATCCGGGAACCGTTCTTTAACGGCAGGATATTGTTCTCATTTTTCAAAAGCACCATACCCTCTGTCGCTGCCTCCAGGGATAATGCAATATGTTCTTTGCTTGCTGTTACATATCTGCCTGCTTCCAGGGGAAGATTTGGCTGATACATGACTCTTGTCCATTTTTTCATCTCAAACCTCTTTTCCGGCCGTCCCGCCGCACCCGCCGCGGACAGCCCTGCCTGTTATTTTCTGCGGCGCAATCACCGCCCATTACTTTTATTTTACTCAAAAAACAAGAGATTTTCCAGATAGGATTCCGGCTGATTTATAGGTCAATTCCGACTTTTTAATTTAAAAGTGTCAGGCACTCTTACAAAATTTTTACGAAGAAATGCCTGACACCTGTATACTTTTTTCTTTTTACGAGCCTTTCAACTCTTACGGATGAATCTTAATCACACCTTTTACAATGTCTGCCTTATTATGCACACTCTCATCCATCGCTCTCTGTACATCATCCAGATCGTAAATATTCGTAACGATTCCTTTTACATTCACTTTACCGGAAGCTACCGCATCGATTGCGATTGGATAGATATGGCGGTAACGGAAGACCGTTTTGAAAGTCAGTTCTTTGTCGAGAACCAGGCTCATCGGCAGGGTCATCTCACCGCTCTTGCTGTAGCCGACCAGAACGATCGTGGAACCCTTCTTCGCCATATGGATCGCCTGTCTGGTGGTGATCTCTGTACCGGCGGTCTCGATGATCAGGTCCATACCGGCCCCGCCGGTCAGTTCCTGTGCTTTGGCGATCACATCCTCTTTTTCGCCGTTGAGCACTCCGGTTGCGCCCAGTTCCAGGGCTTTTTCCAGACGTTTTTCCATGATATCTACCACATAAACCTCAGATACTCCACGGGCTTTCAGTGCCATCATGGAAACCAGACCGATACATCCGGCACCCATCACCACTGCTTTCTGTCCCAGATGAGCATCTCCCTGGATCGCTGCGTGGAAACCGACAGCCAGAGGTTCGATCAGCGCACCCTCCAGTGTGCTTACATTCTCCGGGAGTTTGAAACAGAGATCTGCCTCATGAGCAACATACTCCTGAAATACACCATCTACCGGTGGAGTTGCGAAAAATACGACGTCCGGACAGAGATTGTATTTGCCCTGTTTGCAGAATTCGCAGTGTCCGCAAGTTTTTCCCGGCTCCAAAGCTACTTTATCACCGACTTTCAGGTGTTTGACATCTTTTCCCACTTCCACAACAACGCCACCCGGCTCATGACCGAGAACAAACGGCGGTTCTACGACATAATCGCCGATGGCTCCACTCTCATAATAATGCAGATCCGATCCGCAGATTCCCACATAATCCAGCTTTACCAGAACTTCATCGTCCTTCGGCGTCGGGATGTCACGCTCCGTAAATCCCATCTTGCCGATACCGTTCATCACTGCTACTTTCATCTTACCTTCCATGTGAAATACCCTCCATACATACGCTTTTATAAACTTAATAAAATAGTTTTATTATCTTTCCTCAAAGATAACTCTTTTGCGAAAAAATGTCAATCCTGATTCCATATTTTTACTCGTTTTCATCTATGAATGTGACTGTTTTCTCCGTTCATAGCAGCTTTGGTAAACTATATTTCATATCTCTTTAGTGATTGTATTTTCATACCTTTTTAAAATGCACCTCATTCTGTCTTATCCTCTAATATACACATTTCGCTTCATGTATTATGTATTTAAAAAATATTATATTCCTTATACTCAAAACTGGCATTTCTCTTACCAACTTGATACAATATAAATAGAGTTACAATGTTCAATACAGAATATATTTACCACTACAGGAGATTACACTTCATGGAAAAACAGGAACTCTTTCGCATCGGAGAGGTCGCACGCATGTTTTCTATCAGCGTCGGTTCTCTGCGTCATTATGAAAAACTAGAGCGTGTCTGAAAAAGGCTTTTCGTGAGCTGCGAGTCTCAGTTTGTGGGAGATTTTATCCGAATGAGGGCGGCGTAGCGGGCTACGGCAACCGAATGAGGGTAAAATATACCGCAAAGTGGGGCTTGCAGATTGCGGAAATGATTTTTCAGACACGCTCTAGGGCTGATCCGCCCGGAATATACGGATCCGGATTCCGGTTACCGCTACTACGGCGTCCAACAGTTTGAACGTTTAAATACGATCCGTTATCTTCGCGCCCTGGATATGCCGCTCGAAGACATCGCGGATTTTCTTCAGAATAAAGATGTGGGGAAAATTCAGGAAATGCTGATCCAGCAACGGGAAACCGTCCGCCAGAAACAGCAGGAACTTCAGATTATCGAGCAAAAGATCAACACCCGGCTCGAAGGACTGACAGATGCACTCTCCTCCCGGCTGGATACGATTACACTGGTTCAGACTCCGCCGAGACGGATCACCTAGATCCGCAACCATCTCTCCCCGAAAACCTATCTGGATCTGGAGACTTCGATCCGGACACTCCAGAAAGATCAGGAAGAGACTCTGGTTTTTCTCGGAAAAGTCGGGCTCGGCATCTCCAAAGAACATTTGGAAGCCGACGCTTACCAGGTCTACGACACCGTTTTTCTGCTCCTCGAACCGGAAGACCGCTACCAGGGCATCACTGAGGAACTCCCCGGACAGACCTGTGTTTCTATTCGATTCTGCGGAAGTCATAACGAAGCGCCGGCTTATTATCAGAAACTTCTGACTTATATCCGGGAACACCGGTTGAAAATTGATGGATTTTCCAGAGAGGTGACGATGATCGATTATGTGTTGGCGAACGATCCGAAACAGTTTGTGACGGAGATTCAGATTCCGGTGTGTGAAGGATAATGAATCCCCTTAACCTATTTTTTATATTCTCTCACAGTCAATCCCTTATACAACACCCCCGGTAAATTGTTTGTATTCGTTACCTACAACTTACCGGGGGCTTGTGGTTCATATGAAATTTATCTCGTAAAACAGCTCTTTTTTCACTACCGCGCGCAAATGCTATTCATAAACACCAGGTAGCACGCGAAATCACCAATCGTTTTTCTGCCGTATTTATTTTCTTTCTCATCCCCAAGTGCATCCCTCCACGCAGCTTTCTTGCCCTGCATGCGCAGATATCTTGCGAGCATATTGAAATGGGTGATAACAGAATCATGATGAGAAGTCCTCAGGGAATCCGTATCCATTTTTTCCTGTCGGGGCAGCTGCAGCCATTTGGCACGCATTGCAGCGTATTTTGTGGCGGCAGCAATCAGTTCTTCGTATAATTTCAATGCTTCAGGATCGTTGTCGAGATTGGCTAACAGATCGTTGTGTATTTGCTGCATTTGTTCGATGGTTAGAACGTATGGTTCCTTCAGGTAGTCTTCGTATTTACAGATCATCTTATCTCGCACCTTTCTGGTTCAGTTTATTATTTACGCGATTAAGCGAATCGCCGGGGCTTTTTGCCATTGTTTTATATATAGCAATTATGAATTCGTATGTCAAGGACAGGTGAAAATAAAAGGTTCTTCCATGATTTTTATTTCATCATAGAAAAACCTTTTTATTTTCTAAATACTATTTTTACCTTCACAACATGATTGTCATGGAGAATCCGAGTCTTCTCTTACCAATCCAGATAAGTACGTATATTTTTTTCTGTAATTGAATACATGGTATCATATGTAAGACATACACTATCTCCCGTTACATGTTCTGCTTTCCATTTTTCATAGCGGCTCTGTGATGTCTGCACATCATTCAGATACCATTGTGTACCATTCAGGTAACTGCTGATCCATCTCCCCTTAGAAACCAACGTACCATTCTCCAAAGAAAAATATTCTTCCAGATCTGTTCCCTGATGTGCATATGCGGACTCAATCAGACCAGCAGACGGATACGCTGCAACACTTCCATATAACCCATATACCCAGCCAGCATAGGAAACATTTCCGTCCGTTGAATAGGTGTAGATATATCCACCAGACAAATGATTTATATTGTGTATAATAACAAGTTCCGGAACCTTATCACCATTCATATCGAACATTATAAATCTTGGATCCTTGTTACCTTTTTCCTGATTCAAATAGCCTTTGTTCCGCAAAAACTGTGCATACACAGTTCTACATTTCTTATCCGCTCTGTATAACCAGGCACCGGATGAATCCACATAGTCTGAATCAATCCAGGTATTGGAAGCCATCACACCATTCGCATACATGTAATACCACTTTCCATTAATCACATGCCAGCCCTGTCCGATCATCGCTCCGCTCGTCTGGAAATAATACCAGTCTCCTCCAATCTGTTTCCAGCCGGTTACCATCCAGCCGTCTTTATCAAAGAAATACCACTGGCCTTTGATCATTTCCCAGCCATTTCTTGTATAGCCGCCATCAGCATGGCGATACCACCAGCGGCTTCCGCTCTGCACCCAGCCTTCCTGTACTTTTGTCTTTCCCTGTACCCACGCTCCACTGCTGTTCACGTAAGAATCGCCGATCCAGGCATCTGCTGCCATCGCTCCACTTGCATACATATAGAACCAGTTTCCATTGATGACATGCCAGCCCTGCCCAAGCATGGCTCCGCTTGACTGAAAGTAGTACCAATTTCCCCCGATATCCTGCCAGCCGGTTGCCATATATCCATTCTTATTAAACCAGTACCAGTTTCCGTTGATCTGTTTCCACTGGTTTGCCGGATAACTTCCATTGTCCTCCTCATACCACCAGCCTACGCTGTTCTTTCTCCACGATGCGGCGCTGACCGTCATCGGAGTCAGGCTGGTCGCCAGAATCGTTCCGGCGAGAAGTAAACTGCATAATTGTTTTGCTTTTCTCATTCGAATTCCTCCTTCTCTCTTTTAATAGTCAGCCTCCGTACATTCACCCGTTCTCGCATTTACATAGATCATTCCTACCCGTGTAAAATGATCTCCATTCACATATCGCTGTAATAACACATAATAATATGGGAAATCTTCCGTCGGCTCATCGGCCACCCAGATTACATATTCATACACATCACTGCCTGCCTTTACTATCTCTCCATTTTTTCTTCCAAAATAGTTTTCCGCATATTTGATCACCTGTGCCTCCGATATGTAGTTTTTACTGTTCGGATCTGTCCAAACACCTGATGAATTTACATAATATCCACCAATCCAGGTGTTTGTTGCCATGACACCATTGGCATACATGTAATACCAGTTTCCATTAATCACATGCCAACCTTCTCCAACCATCACTCCACTCGTCTGGAAATAATACCAGTCTCCTCCGATCTGTCTCCAGCCGGTCACCATCCAGCCATCTTTATCGAAGAAATACCACTGACCTTTGATCATTTCCCAGCCATTTCTTGTGTAGCCTCCGTCTGCATGACGATACCACCAGCGGCTTCCGCTCTGTACCCAGCCTTCCTGTACTTTCGTCTTTCCCTGTACCCACGCTCCACTGCTGTTCACATAAGAATTGCCGATCCAGGCGTCTGCTGCCATTTCCCCACTCGCATACATATAGAACCAGTTTCCATTGATGACATGCCAGCCTTCTCCAAGCATCGCTCCGCTTGACTGGAAGTAGTACCATTCTCCCCCGATATACTGCCAGCCGGTTGCCATATATCCGTTCTTATTAAACCAGTACCAGTTCCCATTGATCTGTTTCCACTGGTTTGCCGGATAACTTCCGTTATCTTCCTCATACCACCAGCCTACGCTGTTCTTTTTCCATGATGCGGCGCTGACCGTCATCGGAGTAAGGCTTGTTGCCAGAATCGTTCCGGCGAGTAACAGACTGCAAAATTGTTTCATTCTTTTCATGTGTTTTCCTCCTTCGTTTTAAACATTTCATTTTCACACTTCTTTTGTTTTCCACGGTAATTGTTAATTCTATTTTACAGATTCCAGTTGTGTTTTATCAATCTGTATCCTGTTTTGTGTCAGGTTTTTTCTCTTCTAAAACGCTATTCTCTCCGATGCTATCCCTGCATCTCTTTCATATAACACGTTAATCGCATTATTACTCTGAGCGTTCCTTGCAACACGTAAGCTGAATTCCCATCCTGTAATGCACACAAGAACCAGCAGACCCACAACTATAGCTGCCAAACATATATTTTCCTTAAAAAAATTCACTGTCTTCGTCATCAAATTCTTCATCTCTATCTTCCATCTCCTCATCCATGCACCTTAGCACATTAACTTTTGCATAACATTGGCAAATCTCTTGTTTCATCTTATTTTCCGGATCATCCGGAAGAATCCATCTATCCTCAACAAATTCAAGAATAAATCGTTTTTCACGAATTCGAAAATCTTGAGGCTTAAATACACAGAACTCTCTGCCTTCCAGTTCACACCAGTATGCATCACATGAGATTTCGCATCCAGAGCCGATAATCGTTACCTCATCATACCATAGTTCTTCTCTGTATGGCTCATCAAACTCATCAAAAATCTGGTATGAATCTTGTTTGCCAAGTAGTGTTTCAGCCAAGACAAATGCACTGTCCGGGCACTTATTTTTCTGTATTTGAAGGTTCTCCAGCGCACAGAATACGATTAACGCAAATGCCATCCAATCTGTAAAACCCGTTTCCCTAAGGAAAGGCAATCCTACAGGACATGGAAATCCAAAAGCATACAGTGTACCTGACACCACATCATTAAAAAACATCACGGTTGCCGTTGCATAGAGCAGCCAGTTTTTATGAATTCGTCCATTCTTTATTCCAAGCATTTTAACCAACACGCACAGCAGACATACCATTGCCAGCAGCACTACAATTACCGAAATCCATCCCCCGTAATATAGCAACTGCAGAATCGGTTTGTTCCAGTTTAACAGCCACGAATGCACGGAAGCTGAATTTCTCAGATAACCGGATGTACCCCAAAATGATGCATGAGCAACGACTTCACGGATGACCGCTTTTATCTCATTCCAGTTTTCACCACACATGAAAGTAGAAAATTCCTTCCCCCAGTTGTTGCATTGTAACAGTAACAAATACACACTGAATATCACATAGGAAAGAACAGCGGCGACAATTTCCCCCTTACGAAGCCGTGCATCATTGATTGCATATTTCCAGACTGCCAGAATCAGCGTTGCACTGTTGAAAACGACAAGATCTATCAGCCATATATTTGCCATCGGTCTGAACAGCAGGATTCCCTCTAAAGTAAGTCCAATAATAGAAATACAGCCATATAGAATCGACTGGAATCTGAAACGTTCCTGTCTCATCCTTGCAAAAATCTTGTCTATATGAAGTGGAAACCATACAATCGTCCATACACCATATACATATTTTTTATGAATTATAAACGTCCCCAATACAATTTCTTTCTGTGTATAAATCGAAACATAATCCGTTCCCATTTCCAGTAAAAGAGCCAGCATCATCAGTATTCCGGTAACAGCCGTACCTGCTACACAAGCTCTTGTGTCATCACCAAATATTTCAAAATCAAATACCAGCTCTTTAAGAAAGAAAAAGAAGCCTGTACAGAGTGCAGTGATTGCAAAATTTTTCAGGAAATAGAAATCTCCATAGGTATCACTGAAACTGTTCTGGTGAATAAACGTATTCAGCCAGATCAGTCCTAATACAAGTAAGATTCCCAATACAATATCTTTTTTTGTTGTGTCTTTTTGAAAGAATTTTATCTTCGTCAACATGCTCCCTCCTTACGCTACTATTTCCATGCAATAAACGTATCGTGATAATCTCCGGTCAGGCTTGTCCAGTTTGTATTGTCCATAGCATAACTGGTGTATATCGTTCCATCATAATCCCAGATTCGTTTTGAAAACAGCGGCGGTTCTGTCTGTGTTTCCTCTTCAACCGGATCAGTTGTATCGGTACTTTCAATTTCATTTGTTTCCTCTTCATTGTCATTTGCTTCAGCAACGGTATCCTCATTTACCGATTCGGTTTCATTTGTTTTTGCAGAGTTCCGCAGGATTACAAAAGCTCCTGCCCCAACAAGGGTAAGGGTCAAAAGTCCTACAACCACCGGAACAACCCATTTCTTTTTTCCTGGCTGTCCCGTTCGAGGAAGAGGTGCCGTTCTTGATGGGTCAGAATAGGATGCAGATACCGGTTCTCCGCACCTCTCGCAAAACGCATATCCGGCTTTCAATTCCGTCCCACATATTCTGCATCTTCCTGTAACCTGCTTCCACATCGTTCACAAAATTTGCTTCCCGGTGGCAATTCGAGACCACAATTTGTACACTTCATTTTTCTCCTCCGGTTCCTTTTATTTTCTACATATTATATATTTATTACATTTTATGTATCTCCACAATATGTGTCACGCCTTGTGTCGGTTTATATACTCAAACGCACCTTTTATTTCACGTACGCCTGTATATTTTCCTCTGTAATCGGGTGCGCATCGTTATACTCTATAGCAAAAATTTCTCCGCTTACATGTTCTTCCTTCCAGTTTTCGTACGCCTCCTGTGTTGTTTCCTGATTATTCAGATACCAGGTTTCACCATCTGTAAAACTGGATATCCATCTTGCCTGTGAAACGAGTTTTCCATCCGACAGTGTAAAATATTCTTCCAGGTCTACTCCCATGTGACCGTAACTCGACAGGATTAGCCCATCCGAAGGATAGCTTGCAAAACTTCCGTAAGTTCCGGATGTTCCTCCGGCATATACTACTTTTCCATTCACAAGAGTATACACATCTCCTCCTACCACAGAATATGTAGCCCGTATAATCACAAGTTCCATCGAACCGTCTCCGTCAACATCATATACGAAAAACCGTGGTGCGTCGCATCCCGGCATATCACTCTTATACCCTCCGTTCCGCAAGAACTGTGCGTATGCAGTTTTCCATTCCTGATCGGATGTCTGTGTCTTTTCGGTATTCTTTTTCGCCGATTTACTTTCCACTTTCTTCCAGTCTGTCAGCCATGTACATTCCTTTTCGTATGCTTCGTACTCCTCTTCCGTAATTGTACGGTCTGTTCCTTTGGATGTATCCCGCACTTTATATACCGGCAGATAGGTATTCAGATCAACCTCCATATTTACCGCGAAACTTTCCGTCATTTTCGTTCCGTCCATTATGTGATATTCCAGACTCGCAGACATTTCCGACGGTCTGACGCTGTCATATGCAAGCGCCTTATATTTTGAGGAATAACCGAGTCCATAACAGGTTGTAAAATCATCCGCCAGATAGACTTTTCCATCTTCTCCGATTGTATATACCTGATAGATCTCATAATCATCCCAACTTGTTCCCGGAGTAAGAATCAGTTCTCTTCTGCCATCCTGATCAATGTCCAGCAGGCAATATTGAAGTTCTGTAATGGTCCAGTCTGTAATATTGGATTCATATTGTTTTTCCTGCAGGAAAGTGTTCCAGATTTCCGTGTCGTCCACCGTCTTTGCAGGGATTTCCGTTGAGGACTTTGCCGGTGTTGATGGCGTTGTCCGATATTTTCCCCATTCACAGATAAAAACGCTTTTACTGTTTCCTGTCTGCTCTCCAAAGTCTCCGGCACTCCACGTTCCATCTGAATATTTATCATAATATCTTGCATAATCATTATTTGAATTTTTATTGCTCGGCTCTCCGGTATGCCAGTTTGTAAACGTTCCGATCTCACCGTTATCCCATATCCATTCTTCTGATTCTTTGTCTGTAAATCCAAAGTAGGCACTCTCATAATCAACGTTTTTCTTAAGATACGAATACACAAAGTCGTTTTCTTCTTTGCTCGTAATCGTTGCAAGATAACCGCCCTTCAATTCACAGTATTGTCTGGCTTCTTTCCAGGTAGTTATATCATCCGGATTGTAAACATAATAGTGATGACCATTGAATTCCGCTGCATCATCCGGAATGCCTGTTTGCTCTGTTGTTTCCTGTGAAGTTTCAGATGTTGTTTCTGCACTGTCTGCCGGCGTATCCGAGTCTGTTTCCGATTGGCTCAAACCAGGGATTTTCACGACACCCATATATACAAGGAGTTCTCCGGTTCCAATCCCAAGCAATATTATCACCAGCGCCAGTAAAACACCTTTTATCACTCTGTTTTTGTTTCTTTTTTGATTTTCCCTGTTCATCATATCTCCACTTCTCCCAGACCCGCATTTTCTTTTCTTCATTTGCCCCATTATCTATCTACGATTCCTCTTTCATCATTCTCTTACACTTCTGTAATGCTGCTTCCGCTTCTGATCGGGAAAATTTGTTTATTTTTCCATTCACCAGCTCAACCGCTTTCCAATAAGGCTCCCATGAAATCTCCAGATACTGTTCCATAAGTGGTTCCGCTTCCGCGTAATTCTGCTGTTCCATAAGTGTATATGCCCTATCCGCTTTTTGAAAACGTTCCTGCTGCCTGTTATCTGCATAAGACAAAACAAAACAGATTCCAAAGCCAATCACAATCAACACCTTTTGTTTCATTACTATCTCTTTTATCCTTTGCATTTTCTTCAATCGACCTCCTTTTGTTTTTCTTATTTTTTCTCTGTTTTTTTAATCAGAACCCCCTTCTTCATTAAGTTCGCCTTATGTAACGCCTTCTCCATGTTCTGATACAGTTCCATTCCATTCTCCACAGAAGAAAAAGGCTGGTCTTCACGATGGCGATCTGATGATGCCGAAGCAAATAACCCGTGTTCTTCTGCCATATGTTTTAAAAAAGACAGTTTCTCTGGATTTTTCAGATAACGCTCATAATAGACTTCCATTCCGGCAACCGTACCAGCCGCAGATTTGAACTTCATAATCAGATCTTCGATTTCTGCTTCACTCATCATATATCCATACGGATGTGCCAGGATCGGTATGCCACCCGAAGAACGTATCTGCCGGACAACAGCAGCAGTCGGGGCATACTTTATGAATCGTGTCGCCGGAATATAGTACGGACTGAAGTTTCCGATATGATGATCAAAAGCATCGTCCATGTCCTTCGCATATCCTTTCTTAATCAGAACGTCAGCGATTTTGTGTCTGCCCGTATGTCCCGTTAATTTTTGAGAAGCTTCCACTTCTTCCAGACTGACGTCAATCCCACGTTCTGCCAGTTGTTGTAAAATCGCGAGAACATACTGCTGCTTTCCTTCTTCGATGTTTGCGAAAATCTCCTTAAAATCGTTCGGATCAACGCCATCCGGAAACAGACCCACAACATGAACTTCCGTCGCATCTTTTCGCTCCGCGATCCAATATGTCGTTGAAAATTCACATCCTGGAATCACCATCATTTTTCCTACCTTTTGGGGTTTCGTAAAAGAAAACAAATTATGATCGGTCAGTGCTATTGCTGCCAAACCTGCCTTTTCTGCCAGTCGTATCACTTCATCCGGAGTGTTATAACCATCACTCTTAGTAGAATGAAGATGTAGATCGGCTCTCTTCTTTTCATTTGTGTTCATTTTATCCCTCCTCATTTTTTTGATGTATTTATTATACCATGCTTTTTATCGTTTTAGTTATAGAATTAAAATCGTGTTTATTTTGATTTTGCAATTTTTATAAATTTTATTTTTAAATCTAATTTTATTATTTTTGAAATTTTTCCTTGCTTTCTCTAGACTTTAGAAGTATACTAAAGATACTTTACAAAACAGCACTATATCATAATATTTTTCTGTATAGGAGGGCATACAACATCCGATGAGTAACGATACTTTTAACTACAATATGTTTGTAAAACACAATCTAATTAAATGGCGTGACGCTTTTGAAACAACCAATCATGTTACTTTAAATTACACTGCTATTGCAAATGCGTTGCAAACGCATTTCAACATCTCAACATCTACGCAAAAAGTCGCAGCCATGTTTAACAGCCAGTCTCCCAGAGAAATCAAGCTTCAGGAATTGGTTGCAATTGCTCAGATTTTTGACATCCCTTTATGGGATCTGTGCCAGTATCCCAATAACCCCGATTCAGGAATCAATACCTACTCTCTGACCAAACAGACCAAAGACAGCAACGGTTCTGTTCACGAATTGCGTAACCACTATTATTTTACAGAAGAAGGACAATATTACTATTGCTACTACTTCAAACCAAAAGACTTTCAAAACCGTATCAAGCCAGTGGAAGATTTGCCTATTGAAGAAGCCAGAATGTCCATTTCCCTAAAAGACGGACATACAATGGTCACGTTGGAGGAAATGAAATCCGGTACAACCTTTTACGGCGACCCTATGCCATCATTCTTATTAACAGGTCCTTTATATCAATATGAAAATCAAAACATGGCATACAGTTTCATCGCAGACAAAACAGGAAACCGTGTCATGGCTCTAATGTTCACTTTTTTAAACTTAAGTGCTGATATCCGCTATTATATGACAGTAGGAATGATGACTTTCTCCCAAAACCAGACTCATGAACCTTTATTCCAGAAAATGGCCGTTTTCAGAGTACAACAGAACTATCAGGACGAAAAAAACGCAGAAGTGCTCCGGGGTATTCTCGCTCTTAATTCTTCCCCACTGCTTCTTGATGAAGATACCATTGCCAGACTGGAAGAAGATGATGTTATGCGCAAGTTATTATCAGAAGGCAAAAGTCCCAAACGATATTACGCATATAACGAAGCCGTATTGCGAGACTCCTTTACCCTGCCCGACAGTAAAGAGCGAACACGTATTCTTCTCCAATTACGCAAAAACAGTCTTTACCCTGCTCAGGAAGTCGTATCTGAAACAGATGCTTTTACAGACTTCATAAAACACTATCAAGTCAGTCAACTTCACAAACAGCAGCTTAAATCCGACCATTCTGGCACCTGTTCAAAGTTTGGAAAGGAGATTTAAAATATGGATAAGATTTTAAAAGCTGTTGATGTTTCTGTTTGGTTTGACCACAAAGGTGGATTCCGACCGTCCAGATGCCACATGGGTTCCCAGATACTGGATTTGCATGTTTTACAGGAGATTGTCGAAGAAGATACCATTCGTTACATCTGTAAATGCGATGACGATGATGACTGGGAATACTCATATAAAACATTCGTTTTTATCAAGAAAGACTTGCGATGGTATGTAAGCGTCCAATAAAAAGGTGTATTAAAAAATGATCGTAACTCTTGTATAATTAGGGTTGCGATCATTTACAGATTTCTTTCACGTATGGATTCCATGGCAGATAGTCATCGAGATATTCAGGAAATTCCAGAAATGCACTGCCTGGCATGTCAGACAGGATATATTTTATGTACTTCATTGGCGAAAGCCCATTTGCTTTTGCTGTTTCTACCAGTGTATAGATACCGGCACTTGCCTGTGCCCCTTGTGGGCTTCCAGAAAATAACCAGTTCTTTCGACCAATCACAAACGGGCGGATACAGTTCTCAGCTAATGAATTACTGATCACACAGTTTCCATCTTTCAGATAATTGAAAAATTCATCCCGGTTATTCAGGGCATATCCAAAAGCCTTTGAGAGTTTTGATTTTGGCAGTTCACCCAGGGCACTTTTTTCGGCCCACGACCAAAAGTCCTCGAGCTGTTTTTTCTCGCGGATGATTCGCTGTCTTTTCCTCTCTTCAGGTGTTAAATCTGCCAGCTCTTCCTCTATGGCAAAGAGCTTATTCAGGCGCAGGATTGCTTCAGCTGATTTTGTTGCTGCCGGATCATGAACATCTTTTGGCAGCGCATCCACAAATGCACGGCGCAGATGTGTGTAACACATGCATCTTATCACACCTGATACTCCATTGTACCCGGAATAGACATCTGTATGGATATAGCCTGTATAGTCTTTCAGAAATGTTTCCGGATATTTTCCACCTCTTCCTGGCCGGTATTCGAAATACCGTATAGGGTTCTTGGCATCTTTGATGCTGCAGTAGACCCACATATAAGAGTCAGTAGTATTTTTTCTCCCTGGCTCTTTCAGCACCTGAACATGGGTTTCGTCTATGTGCAGGTATTTCTGCTTTAATAATTCCTGCTTTAGACGTTCCACCACATGGCTTAACCATTCTCTATACACAACTAACAGCCAGTTGGACATGGTAACACGGCTTAAGGCTAATCCCATATCTGCCCATTCTTTTTCCTGACGTTATAAAGGAATCCCAAGTTCAAATTTCTGATAGATCAGCCAGGCAATCGTAGACGCGGATGCCAGGGAATGCATGACTGGCGCTGCAGGAATGGGAGCTTTCTCCATATATGGCATGCCTTTTTTTCGGCATGTCCTGCATTCGTATGTTTCACGGTAATGATCGATCACTTTCAGTTTTGCAGGGATGAACTGGACTTCTGTCCGGATAAACTCTTCCCCTATACGTACCATAGTACTTCCGCACCTTTCACAAGTACGGTCGCTTCACCTTTACGAGCATCTGTAAAAAAGATTCTGTAGCTGTCTCATATAATTCCACGGAGATATTTCCAGTTTTTAAAACAGCTTCGGGTTTATGAGAATCCACATGTTCCCTCTTTGCAGGTACAGGAAGTTCGACAAACCTAGCTTCCGTCAGGTCAGATTGTTTCTGCGAAGAAACTGATGAACCAGATGAAACGTATTCTTTTCTCGGAAGGTCTACGACTGCAAGTTTGCGGAATTTTGATATCCAGTAATAGTAACTTTTTAGCGAAATACCATTCTGTTCACACCACTTCTGATTTGTCAATCCAGAGGATCGGCATTCGTGGATTACATTTAACCAGTATTGGTATTTCACTTGTTTATACGGGGTAAGAAGTGAAAAATCCATACTTTTCTCCTTGCGTATCATAATTAGAGTTTTTAGAGCTGACTCCCAAAACTCTAATTATGATTTTAAGGGAAAACTGTTGAAATGTCTGTACACCTTTTTATTTGACGATTACATTCCAATTATAAATGCTTTACAAAACCCCGCCCCGGGTCTTCCGCGAATCGCTTCGCTTCTTATCCGGGGCGGGGTTCTTTTTATACTCCAGGAGTGTTGAGTATCAGATTATTTTTTCTTTTTTCCAAACAGGGCTGCCAGTATACCGAGCAGAGAGAGTCCTCCTGCGGCTGCGGTGGATGCCAGTGGTGTAGCATCGGCTGTTTTCACCGATTTGGCTGTCTGCGCTGTTGTGGTTGTTTTGGATGCAGGTGTTGTGGTACCTGTTGTTGTGTTGTTCTTTTTGGTTGTGTTGGTGTTGGTTGGAGTCGTGGTCGGTGTCGGTCTTGGGGTCTCCGGTTTCTTCGTATCATCGCCTTTTCCCGGATCCGGTTTCTCCGGATCTTTCGGGGTTTCGGTCTTCTCGAAGATTGCATATACTTCCAGATCGTCACTTACCAGCGTATCTGCCGTCACCGTTTCTCCGGTTCCGTCTGCCTTTGTATTCCATCCTTTGAAGGTGTAGCCCTCTTTCGTCGGATCTGCCGGAAGGTTACTTCCGATCGCTTCTCCTTTGATGACTTTTACTTCACTCTTCACACCGTCTACGTCGATCACAACTTTGACTTCTTCAATCGGTGCTGGATTCTGTTCGAATACGGCGTATACTTCCATCTCATCCGTTACTACAGTTTCCGCGGTCACAGCTTCTCCCGTTCCATCCGCTTTGGTGTTCCAGCCTTTGAAGGTGTAGCCGTCTTTCGTCGGATCTGCCGGAAGGTTACTTCCGATCGCTTCTCCTTTAATGACTTTCACTTCCGTCTTCACACCGTCTACATCAAAAACAACTTTGACTTCTTCAATTGGTGCTGGGTTCTGTTCGAATACGGCGTATACTTCCATCTCGTCTGTTACTACGGTTTCCGCGGTCACAGCTTCTCCCGTTCCATCGGCTTTTGTATTCCACCCCTTAAAGGTATAGCCATCTTTTGTCGGATCTGCTAGCAAATTACTTCCGATTGCTTCTCCTTTAATAACTTTCACTTCCGTCTTCACACCGTCTACGTCAAAAACAACTTTGACTTCTTCAATTGGTGCTGGGTTCTGTTCGAATACAGCGTACACTTCCATCTCGTCTGTCACTACAGTTTCCGCAGTCACGGTTTCTCCCGTTCCATCGGCTTTTGTATTCCAGCCTTTGAATGTGTAGCCGTCTTTCGTCGGATCCGCTGGAAGGTTACTTCCGATCGCTTCTCCTTTGATGACTTTCACTTCAGTCTTCACACCATCTACGTCAATCACAACTTTGACTTCTTCAATCGGTGCTGGGTTCTGTTCGAATACGGCGTATACTTCCATCTCATCCGTCACTACAGTTTCCGCAGTCACGGTTTCTCCAGTTCCGTCTGCTTTGGTATTCCAGCCTTTGAAAGTATATCCGTCTTTCTCTGGGTCCGCCGGAAGGTTACTTCCAATTGCCTCTCCTTTCACTACCTTCACTTCACTCTTCTGTCCGTCTACATCAAAGACCACTCTTACTTCCACTACCGGAGGAATGTCCTCTTCGAAGATCGGGTAAAGATCCATATTTTCAGTAATCACCGTGTCCGCAGTCACCGTCGTTCCAGTTCCGTCGGCGCTGGTGTTCCAGCCTTTGAAGAGATATCCTTCTTTTGTCGGTGCTGCAGGCAGGTTTTCTCTGATCGCCTGACCTTTCTCTACTTCCAGTTTTGTTGTGGTTCCATCTTCCTGATGTATCTGGATCGTGCATGCTGCTGCAAATACCGGGTACACGGTGATATCATCGGTCGGTACGCTTCCCTCTCCAAAGGCTTCTCCCGTTCCGTTTTTCTTTGTATTCCAGCCTTTGAAAATATTTCCTGCTTTCGTCGCAGATGCCACCTTTTCTGCGGTGACTCCCTCTCCAGCTTTCACATATGCCACTTTCACGCCGGTGACATACTCGCTGTAATATTCTACTGCATAACTGCCCTCTTCTCTCAGGTACAGATTGTTCCACATCGTCTCTTTTTTTCTGATCAGTCCCGCAGAACTGTTTTCTGCATTGATCTGTGCCAGATACGCATCCAGCGCACCAGCCGGTACGGTTACCGTAGAGATTGTAGTCTGGGAAACTCCGGTAAATGCTCCTGACGCTACGGTTGGAGGAGTCATTCCTTTCATCACCACGCGCGTTCCCGCTTTATTTCCCTGTCCAACCCTTCCGAACTGGATATTTTCAATCGTCTCCAGTGTTGCCGGGAGAGTCAGGCGTTTCAGGCTGTTTGTATAATAGAAAGAATCTTTTTTCAGCGTTTTTACTGCTTCCAGTGTGACATCCGTCAGTCTGGTACATTTATAGAACGCACGCATTCCGATCGTCTCAGCTTTCGGCAGGGAAACTTTCTCCAGCCATCCAAATCCGTTAAATGCATCATCCCCTACTTCGGTTGCATCCGGCAGGTCTACGATTTCTACAGAATCACTTACGATTCCGCCCTTCTGAATCTCCGTCACACCTTCCAGGTGCACTTCTCTCAGTTCTCCCTTGCTACTTCCTGCTGCCTTCGGTGCAAAGTTCAGTACCGCACTGTTCGGTCCCAGTACCGTTGTCGGATTGCCGTCTTTTCCGTGCAGGATCAGGTCTTCACCCAGATGCATCGTGAATTTTTTCAGGTTCGTTATCTGTGCAAGATATGCCAGATCGTTCTGTGTGATCTCCCCGGATACCAGTTCGATGCTTGTCACATCGGCTACTGCTACCTTACTGTCTTTGATCGCGTCTTCCAGGCTTGAACCGTCCACGCTGATGCCATTTACCAGAACTTTAATAACATCCGGCAGATTTTCTTCGTAAACCGGATAAATATCCATATTGGCTGTAATGATCGTATCCGCAGTCACCGTCGTTCCGGTTCCGTCGGCGCTGGTGTTCCATTCTTTAAATACATACCCCTCTTTTTCCGGTGCAGTCGGCAGTTTTTCTCCGATTGCCTGGTCTTTTTCTACTTCCAGGGTCGTTGTCGTTCCGTCTTCCTGATGGATCTGTACGGTACAGGATGCTGCAAATACAGGGTATACCGTCAGATCTCTGGTCGGTACGCTTCCCTCTCCAAAGGCTTCTCCCGTTCCGTTTTTCTTTGTATTCCAGCCTTTGAAAATATTTCCTGCTTTCGTCGCAGATGCCACCTTTTCTGCGGTGACTCCCTCTCCTGCTTTCACATATGCCACTTTCACGCCGGTGACATACTCGCTATAATATTCTACTGCATAACTGCCCCCTTCTCTCAGGTACAGATTGTTCCACATCGTCTCTTTTTTGCGGATCAGTCCCGCAGAGCTGTTTTCTGCATTGATCTGTGCCAGATACGCATCCAGCGCACCAGCCGGTACAGTTACCGTAGAAATTGTAGTCTGGGAAACTCCGGTAAATGCTCCCGACGCTACGGTTGGAGGGGTCATTCCTTTCATCACCACGCGCGTTCCCGCTTTATTTCCCTGTCCAACCCTTCCGAACTGGATATTTTCAATCGTCTCCAGTGTTGCCGGAAGCGTCAGGCGTTTCAGGCTGTTTGTATAATAGAAGGAATCTTTTTTCAGCGTTTTACTGCTTCCAGTGTGACATCTGTCAGTCTGGTACATTTATAGAATGCACGCATTCCGATCGTCTCAGCTTTCGGCAGGGAAACTTTCTCCAGCCAGCCAAATCCGTTAAATGCATCATCCCCTACTTCGGTCGCATCCGGCAGGTCTACGGTTTCTACGGAATCACTTACAATTCCACCCTTCTGAATCTCCGTCACACCTTCCAGGTGTATTTCTCTCAGTTCTCCCTTGCTGCTTCCGGATGCCTTCGGTGCAAAGTTCAGTACCGCCGTGTTTGGTCCCAGTACGGTTGTCGGATTGCCGTCTTTTCCGTGCAGGATCAGGTCTTCTCCCAGATGCATCGTGAATTTCTCCAGGTTCGTTATCTGTGCAAGATATGCCAGATCATTCTGTGTGATTTCCCCGGATACCAGTTCGATGCTTGTCACATCGGCTACTGCCACCTTACTGTCTTTGATCGCATCTTCCAGGCTGGAGCCGTCCACGCTGATGCCATTTACCAGAACTTTGATCACATCCGGCTGATTTTCTTCATAAATCGGATAAATATCCATATTGGCTGTAATGACGGTGTTCGCAGTCACAGTTTCTCCTGTTCCGTCTTCACTGGTATTCCACTCTTTGAATACATAACCCTCTTTTTCCGGTGCAGTCGGCAGTTTTTCTCCGATTGCCTGGTCTTTCTCTACTTCCAGGGTCGTTGTCGTTCCGTCTTCCTGATGGATCTGTACGGTACAGGATGCTGCAAATACAGGGTATACCGTAAGATCTCTGGTCGGCACGCTTCCCTCTCCAAAGGCTTCTCCCGTTCCGTTTTTCTTTGTATTCCAGCCTTTGAAAATATTTCCTGCTTTCGTCGCAGATGCCACCTTTTCTGCGGTGACTCCCTCTCCGGCTTTCACATATGCCACTTTCACGCCGGTGACATACTCGCTGTAATATTCTACTGCATAACTGCCCTCTTCTCTCAAGTACAGATTGTTCCACATCGTCTCTTTTTTTCTGATCAGTCCTGCAGAACTGTTTTCTGCATTGATCTGTGCCAGATACGCATCCAGCGCACCCGCCGGTACAGTTACCGTAGAGATTGTAGTCTGGGAAACTCCGGTAAATGCTCCTGACGCTACGGTTGGAGGAGTCATTCCTTTCATCACCACGCGCGTTCCCGCTTTATTTCCCTGTCCAACCCTTCCAAACTGGATATTTTCAATCGTCTCCAGTGTTGCCGGGAGAGTCAGGCGTTTCAGACTGTTTGTATAATAGAAGGAATCCTTTTTCAGTGTTTTTACTGCTTCCAGAGTTACATCCGTCAGTCTGGTACATTTATAGAACGCACGCATTCCGATCGTCTCAGCTTTCGGCAGGGAAACTTTCTCCAGCCATCCAAATCCGTTAAATGCATCATCTCCTACTTCGGTTGCATCCGGCAGGTCTACGATTTCTACGGAATCACTTACAATTCCACCCTTCTGAATCTCCGTCACACCTTCCAGGTGTACTTCTCTCAGTTCTCCCTTGCTGCTTCCGGATGCTTTCGGTGCAAAATTCAGTACTGCCGTATTTTTTCCGAGCACGGTCGTTGCACTTCCGGTCTTTCCGATCAGTTTCAGTCCGCTTCCCAGCTGCATATGAAAATCCTGCAGATTGGTCAGGGTTGTGATGTATGCCAGATCTGCCTGTGTGATCGTACCGGATACCAGTTCGAGACGGGTCACTGCGGCAGCTTCCGTTCCGCTGGCGGTGACTGCTGTTTCCAGACTTTCTCCGCTCGCTGCGGTTCCGTTGATTTTCACTGTCAGCGTGCCCTCTTTCGGCGTTACGGTTTCAGCTTCCTGTGTCTGTGCTTCCTGCACCGCTGCTGCCTGCGGCATCTGTGCCGTTTCTGCCTCCACTGTTGTTTCCTGACCGCTGTCCTCTTCGTCCTCTGCCGCTGGTTCCTGATTCGGATTCTCCGGTATCAGTTCCACTGGTTCCTCTGCCTGATCCGGACTTTCTGATATCGCGTTGTCTGATGCATCTGTTGTTTTTCCGCTCTCTGTTTCCGGCTGTTCAGAAGTATCTTCTGCTCCCTGTGTATCCTCCGCATATACGGGGATCGATACCAGCGGTGAGCCAACAGAAGTCGCCGTTACTGCAAGTGCACAGAAAAGTGCCTGCAATCTCTTTGTTCTCTCCTTCATGATTTCCTCCTTATCGTTTTGTCTGGTTATTGGTTCTATCTTTATCGTAACACACTTCTGCTGGTTTCTATATCTCTATGTTGTCTATTTTTTTAGGTTTCTTGCTTTATCCTAAATAATTTCTTGTAAATTTATATAACACATTTTATACTTTTTCTATACTTTTTCGCATTTTGCACAATGTGCTCTCGGAATCTTTCTGTGCCTGATTTTGTGAGATGATTTTTTATCAGTTGTGCCCAAATTTCATCAACGTACGCGGTGCGTACGTTGATGAAATTCGGGTGCGACTGGCGAAAAATCAGCCGCAAAAGCAAGTGCAGAAAGACTCCGGGAGTACATCACATAAAAAGGAGGAACGGAACGCATGGCATATCACCGCTACATATTTACCGAACCTGAAAAAGAAGCCTTATCCAACGAACGGCTGGACATCCGGCTTCTCTATATCAGCAAATCGCGCTATGATCGGAACTGGCAGAGCATCCTTCATTCCCATGCTTTCGCCGAACTTTTTTATGTCATTCACGGAACCGGTGTTTTTCAGACAGAAAATGATTCGTTCCCGGTTGCAGAGGACGATCTGGTACTGATTAACCCGAACGTAACACATACGGAGTTCAGCCACGGGGAAAATGCCCTGGAATATATCGTTCTTGGTCTGGACGGAATCTCTTTTCGTTCCTCCAACAATACGTTTTTACCATACACAATCTGTAATCTCCGTTCCAACCGAAAAGAAATGCTTTTTTACACCCAGACCCTGATCCAGGAACTGCGAGAGAAGAAAGAAAATTATATCAACATCTGCCAGAACCTTCTCGAAATCCTGATCCAGCTCGTAGACCGCAACACCATCGCCACCCCGAAACTTTCCACAACAGACAAACTTTCCACAACAGACAAACTTTCCCGGGAGTGTCATTTTATTGAGCAGTATCTGGATGAGCATTTTGCGGAGGATATCAATCTGGATACGTTGAGCGAACTGACGTATATGAATAAATATTATATGGTTCACGTTTTCACGCGCTATAAGGGAATCTCCCCGATCAATTATCTGATCAACCGGAGAATCGATGAGGCAAAAGAACTGTTGACATGCAGCAATCTCCCGATCGCCAAGATCGCACAATCTGTCGGCTTCTCTTCTCAGTCTTATTTTTCACAGGTGTTTCGGAAAGAAGTGCATACGACGCCGGGGGCATATCGGAAAAATAACAGTGCAGGCAGGTGAAAAAGCGCGGTGGGCGGGGAGCAGTGGGGACGGAGAAAAGTGGCTTTGAAAAGCCACTTTTCTCCGTCCCCACTGGTTCCCCGATTATCAGCAAAGATATCCTCACCCGATTCCACCCAGAGCGATTCCCAGAATCAGCACCAGCATACATACCGGCACATATACATATTTACAGATCGGATAAAACCAGGAGGTAAAACGGCTGTTTCTCCCTTTGTTTACCTGTGTTTCCACATAGTCTTTTCCGCATACCCAAAACAGCATGATGCCTGCCAGCCCGGCGCCCAGCGGGCAGATATAGATGGAGAGTACATCCATCCAGCCGGATACGATACCCTGAATCAAGATAGAGACGATCACACCGACCACCGCGATCACCGCACACGCCGGTTTTCGCTCTAGATGAAATTTCTCCTGTACTGTTGCGATTGGTGCTTCGTACAGGTTGATCAGGGAGGTCAGTCCCGCGAATAACACAGCGACAAAGAAAATGATCACGATGATCTTTCCTCCCGGCATATTTTTGATCAGGTTTGGCAGGAAGATAAATAAAAGTCCCGGACCGCCCTGGTCAAGCTGTGCGCCAGTGGTTGCCATCGCCGGGATGATGACCAGAGCTGCCAGCATCGCAGCCAGTGTATCAAAAAATGCCACTCTTCCAGCAGCTGCCGGAATATTTTCTTCATCCGGCAGGTACGAGCCATAGATCAGTGTTCCGTTTCCCGCCACCGACAGAGAGAAAAATGCCTGTCCCAGTGCGAAGATCCATGTTTTCGGGTCGACAAGCGCCTGTTTATCCACGCCGAAAATATAGTGATAGCCGTCCACAGCCCCCGGCTGAAACGCCACATAAATACCAAGTGCTACAAACAACAGGAAAAATACGGGCATTAGCACTTTATTGACTTTCTCGATGCCTCTGCCGACACCGAACATCAGAATTCCCATCGCTACCAGCAAAATTACCACCTGCCAGCCGGTGTTGCCGAACGCAGATGCCATCGAACCAAATGCTGCTGCAAATTCATCCACATCGACCGGCGCCAGTGTTACTCCGGTAAATGCACCGACGGTATATTTTAAGATCCAGCCCATAACGACCGTGTAACCGATCGCCATCGCCAGCGAACCGACCACCGGAATCAGTCCCAGTGCTTCTCCGAATTTTCGTTTTCCTTTTTTCTCGCAGGCAAGTCCAAATGCATCCACCGGACCCGATCTCGTCGCGCGTCCAAACGTCATCTCTCCGATTACCCCGGTAAATCCAATCAGTGCCACAAAGATAACGTACGGAATCAGAAATGCTCCGCCTCCATATAACGATACTCTGGTGGAAAACATCCAGATATTTCCCATGCCCACCGCCGAACCGATGCAGGCCATAATAAATCCCCACCGGGTATTAAATGATTCTCTCTTTTTCATCACATTTTTCTCCGTTTTCTTTTATTTTCTTACAGATTATAGATCACATTTCTGAGCAGTCTGGTCATCCGGAATGTTCCGGCATCTGTCTTCTGGGTCATCATCAGCACGGTCATCCGGTCTTTTGGTGCATTGGCAAAGTAACAGCCAAGCCATCCGTCCCAGCCATATTCTCCCTGGCTTCCCAGCGTGCAGGCTCTTCGCGGATCTGTCATGACACGCATAAAGTTTCCATAGGAAAATCCTTCTAGCCACGGCATTCCCTCCCGTTCAAACACTTTCTGCTGACACTCGCTTAACACGTGACCGGTCAGGAATTTCACCACAGAGGATCCAAGAATCTGTTTTCCCTTATAGCTTCCTCCGTTCAGAAGCATCTGGGCAAAATGAGAATAATCATCAATCGTAGAAACCAGTCCGGCACCTCCGGACTCAAAGGCCGGACGACGATCCATCCGATTGCAGATATCCAGATGATTTTTTGTATACAGCGCCGGTGTCTCTCCTTCTGTGCACACATATGTTTTCACCAGGCGATCCTTTTTCTCTTCCGGTACCCAGAAACCGGTATCACACATCTCCAGCGGAGCAAACAACTCTTTTTCCAGGAAATCTCCAAAACGCATACCGGATACCACCTCAACGACTGCTCCGGCCACATCCGCCGAAGTTCCGTAACACCAGGAACGCTCCGGCTGAAATGCCAGCGGGATCCGTCCCAGCCGGTTGGCGATCTCCACGGTGCCGTATCGGCCGCCTTCTCCCTCATCCAGTCTCTGTGTGATCTCCTCAAACAGAGCTTCCGTCTGACGGCCGGCCGGATGATTGCCCTCATACACCAGACCGGAAGTCATATTCAGGAGGTCCTGAATGTTCACATCGCGCCATGGTTTTTCCACACGTCCATCCGCATAAGCCACCAGTTGTCCACAAAATCCCGGCAGATATCTACATACCGGATCGGCCAGATCGATCTGCCCACGTTCTGCCAGAAGCATCACAGCCACAGCAGTAATCGGTTTGGACATGGAATATAACCGGTAGATACTGTCTCTCGCCACCGGCTTTTTCGCCTCGATATCCGCATATCCACTCTCCAGATACACTTCTTCTTTTCCGTCTTTTCGCACCAGCAGGGTAGCTCCCGGGATTTCTCCTCTTGCTACCGCATCATCCATAATCCACTGCAGACGTTCTGTTTTTGTCTTTTCCATCTTATGTAACCCTCCCTATTTTTACTGATTCACACGATTTTTGTTTTTCATTGGATTGTTGTCTTTCATTAGAAGTTCTCGTTTTCCCCATATCTTCAGACTTTCTTATAAAACCTGCCATATATACCGCTCTTGCATCTCTGAATCACTTATTGTCTATTGTATACCAAAAAAACCGCCATGCATACATTTTTTTGTATAACACAACGGTTTTCTTATGATTATTTTTTCTTTCTCACTGTCTGTCCGACCAGGTAACATACTGCTGCCACTACCATACCATTGATCGAAGCGATTCCCCATGATACCAGGTTTGCTACCACAGCACCGAGGATCACACCTCCTACTGCAAACCAGTTGACGACCTGTGTCTCTGCGACCGGATCTTCATAATCTTTCTTATTCATAAAGTAAGAAAGTACCAGGATGATACCTACCGGCGGCAGCGTACAGTTCAGGATGTTCAGCCATTTTGTGAAGTTATAATACAGCCATACCGAAAGTACCGTTCCGATGATACCGGATACCAGAACCATCGGTTTCTTCTTCTGATGGAAAATATTTGCCAGACCAAGACCTGCGGTATACAGGGCATTGTCGTTGGTTGTCCAGATGTTCAGACCCAGTACCAGAACTGCCATGTAGAACAGATTCAGACGGATCATAACCTCGAAGATATCATTTCCACCGACAAAAATATAGGCAATCGCTCCGAAGAAGAACATCAGGGAGTTTCCGATAAAAAATGCTACGACCGTTGCGATCGTTCCCGTCTTCGCATCTTTCGCAAATCGGGTAAAGTTCGGGGTTGCGGTTCCACCGGATACGAAGGATCCCACAACCAGACCTGCACCGCCGACAACGGTAAGGGAACCGCTTGATACGGCAAACTGATCCACGATGGTTCCGTTGCCCTGACGGATCGCCATGATCATAGCCACTGTACCGAGTACTGCTACCAGCGGCACTGCGATATAACTGATGACAGTCAGGGAATCGATACCGAAGTAAGCGGAAGCTGTCATACACACGCCGGCTACAATAACCAGTGCCCACATGGCGGTCTTACTGTCTCCAAACAATTCTCCTGCTACCGGAATCGCGAACATCGCGATACCTACACCAAACCAGCCGATCTGTGTAAAACTGATCATTGCAGAGGAAAGATAGGAACCTTTCTCTCCGAAGGCTTTCTGCGCCAGCAGATCCATGCTCATACCTGTCTTCGCTCCGACATAACCAAGAAGTCCGGTGTACAGACCAAGGATCGCTCCACCAAACAGCAGAGATTTTAAGAATCCCCAGAAATCCAGTCCTGCTGCCAGCTGCTGACCTGCCCACATACTCGCGGAGAAGAAGGTAAATCCAAGCATGATCATAAACATGGTCACAAAGCCCTTCTTTCCCTCCTCCGGTACGACGCGATCCGCATAATCAATATCTACTTTCTGTTCTGTCTCTTTTTTCATTTGTTTTCTCCCGTCTCAGTTTGTTTCCATAACCTTATTTGTCTTTCGGCTGATTCCATTACAGAATATATTTACGCAGTGCACCGGTAAATTCATCGATCCGCTGCTGCGCCAGTTCTTCTAATGTAATGTTCTTCATGCTCTCCACATAACCCTGTTCCTGGCGATACAGCCATTTCGTATCTGCCGGACGGATCTTTTCATAATGGTTTGCATGGATCCAGTCTTCGTAACTGATCGGAAGTTCATAACCGAGTTTTTCTTCCAGTAAAGTTCCAAAATCAATCTGACCGGCGCGCTCTTTGATCCCGTTCCAGAACTCCAGCACTTCTTCTACATGCTCATGGATCTCGTAACGTCTCGCACCTCCATCATAGATAATACATTTTTCAAACAGAGGGCTGCACATGGAAAGTGTCTCCCGACGGAATTCCGGAGCCACGATACCACCCTTCCAGTAAAAGTCCACATTCGGAAGATTGATACCGGATACACCCTTATCTTCATACATACCGAAGATTCCTTCATAATATACCGTGATAAATCCTTCAAATTCCGGCCAGAACTCCCGAATATCCCGGGTCAGATCCTCCAGGATCTCGATACCCTTCGTTCCACCAATCGTAAAGATGATAATATTCCGAAGTTTTGCCCCGTGATTCCGGTAAAAATCGGTCACATAACGCAGACAGTGGATCAACGTCTCTCCACTGGCAATGATATCTCCGATCATCAACGTGCTGTCCGGTACCATCGTCAGCTTATTGTATTTGATCTCCAGTCCCGCAATCTCTTCCTCCTGAAATACACGCTCACTGGATAAGAAACTGATATCATGCACACGAATGTGCTCCCGGTAGCAGCTCTCCTCCAGCGGATAATTCAGCGCACCGCGAAGAATCGATAAGATATTCGCTGTTGTCACTTTCTTCTGTTCTTTCAGATAATATAACATCTGAGAAGTCGACGGAATCAGGCAGTTATAAACCTCATACCCGACAATCTCCGGCGTGTTCAGAAGCTTTCTCGTCTCCGCCTCCGAAACCACATAATACTCATTCAGATAATCTCCGCCATCCAGCCGATAGCAGGCAACACCCTGCTCGTCAAACTCCGGCATCAGTGTCACGTTTTCCCAATCTTTCTTCATATACTTATCCTCTTTTTCATAACCGCCATCCCACAGTCAACCCACAATCCGCCGGTTACTTCTTTTCTATTTTCCATTTCTCACCCACCAACTTTTTCAACCAGATGGGCGTACTTCTTGAATATATTACAGATATTCCTCACACCCGTCAAGACCTATTTCAAAACAAGCAAAAAATCCCACCGTTTCCATACGTTTCCAGCGATTCCGGCTGTTTTCTTCATCCACATGGTAAAATACCTCCTGATTTTCTGCTGAAAATATATCAGTTTCCCTTTGTTTTCTTTCGGAAATGTGATAGAGTCATACTGTACACGGATACATTCCGGATTTTCTCCGTTTCTGTATCCGTATCTTTTTGCGTATTCTGATGTATCCTCGGAATCTTTTGGTATCTGATTTTGCGACAGACAAGACTCCGAAAATACTTTTTACTAAATGGGGAATTTTATTTTGGAAACTATAGAAAAAGAACATAACCGTATGGCGTTGAATGTGGCGGCGCTGGCCGGGGATATTTTACTGGCCAGCGGGGCGGAAATCTTCCGTGTGGAAGAGACCATTGACCGGATCGCCCACGCTTACGGCATCGAATCGTGTGATCCGTTTGTGTTGAGCAGTGGATTCTTTCTCACCGCTGACAGCAACTCGGATCAAAACTTTGCCTGGGTACGCCACATCCCGTTGAGTGCTACCCGGCTCGACCGTGTCACTGCGGTCAACCAGCTTTCCCGGGAGATCGAACACGGATCTTATACCCCGGAGGAAGCCTATCAGAAACTTCAGGAAATCCAGCAGATGCCTGCCAAGCGGAATCTCTGCCAGATCCTTGCTTCCGGCGTGGGCAGCGGATGCTTCTGTTATCTCTTCGGCGGCGATCCGGTGGACTGTATCGTGGCTTTTATCGCGGGGCTTCTGCTGTATGTCTATCTGCTGTGCGTGGTGAAAGGACAGCTTTCCAAGATCGCAACGAATATATCCGGCGGCATGTTTGTGACTTTCATCGCTGTGCTGATCTATCAGCTGGGACTGGGACATCATCTGAGTGAGATTATCATCGGTTCCATCATCCCGCTGGTTCCCGGTGTGGCGTTTACGAATGGCATCCGCGATATCGCCGACCAGGACTATATTGCCGGTGCGGTCCGCATGCTGGACGCACTGCTTGTCACGTTCAGTATCGCAATGGGCGTCGGTCTTGTAATGATCGGGTATCACCATTTTGTGGGCGGTGCGATTCTGCCGTGATTCATGGGGTTCTATGAATGCATGGGTTTCTTTCGTCCCGGCGGATTTTATAAAACGAGATAACATACGCTTTGCGAAGCTTACTTATTGCTTGCGTAAATCAAATATATTTATCTATCTCTCAGGAGGTTATCTTTATGTCCGTACATCTGATTTTCGAATTTCTTACCGCTTTTGTCGGTACGATCGCTTTCGCCCTGCTCTTTCAGGTACCAAATGAATATTATGTAAACTGTGGTCTGGCCGGTGGCTGTGGCTGGATCTGCTACAAGTTACTGCTGGCTGGCTGCGGGCTCTTCGGTTCCACCTTTTTTGCCACGGTTCTTGTCGTTTTTCTCTCTAGGCTCAGTGCGGTCCGGCGCCACTGTCCGGTGACGATCTTTCTCGTTGCAGGCATCTTCCCGCTGGTTCCGGGAGCAGGGATCTACTGGACTGCCTATTATGTCGTGACGGATCAGTTGGCCAAAGCTTCCGACCGTGGATTCCAGACTTTGAAGATCGCGGTGGCGATCGTGCTTGGCATCCTGTTTGTCTTTGAATTCCCACAAAAGTGGTTTCGCTGGGCGGAGCGCGGTACGGCTGCCGGCAACTGATCCGCACACAGGACTTTTTCAACTGCAATCTCCCACGACTAACACAGAATCCAGATATATCCAGCAGTGTTCTACGCATCTTATGTAAGCAAATTGATTCACCAGATCAATTTTTAATATGCAATGCATCAAAAAAGCATGCATACAGGATTTTTCGCTTCTGTATGCATGCTTTTTCTTTGTGGTGATATAATTGTACAATTTTATTTTCACATTATGGCTTTTCTGACATTTCTACGGGTATGCTTCAGTATTTCTTCTCTGTCCCCGCAGATTCTTACGCTTCCCCAACTACCTTGCAACCCGAAAGGCTCTTCACCGTATAATTTCCGTTTCCGCCTTCCACATACAGGTGAATCTCATCTCCCACACGTTTCGCAGTCACCGTCATCACCGTCTCTCCTTTCAGATCCGGTATCTCAGTTTTCGCTTCGGCTCCCTCATCAAACGCGGATACCAGAAGGCTAACACCATCCGCATAATCATAATCCGGTTTCTGGTCATTATTGCCCAAAGCAAGCACTGTATTTGGACGGATCATCAGTGGCAGACTGTGATAATCATGCGTCTCTTTCTGCCATTTTCCTCCGCTCACATCTACCCCGGTGATTAGATTATACCAGGTTCCCTCCGGCAGATAATACTGTACCTCACCGCTCTCCTTAAAGATCGGAGCCACCAGCAGGGAATCACCGAACATATACTGGCGATCCAACGTATCACACGCGCGATTCTCCGGGAAATCCAGGAACATCGGACGCAGCACCGGACGGCCTTCTTTGTGGGAGCGCACTGCCTGTCCGTACAGATACGGCATCAGACGGCATTTCAGATTGACAAATTCCCGCAGAATATCGCAGGCTTCCTCATCAAACAGCCACGGCACGCGGTAGGAAGAAGAACCATGCAGACGGCTGTGGGAACTCAGCAAGCCGAACTGACACCACCGTTTGTAGATATCCGCCGGTGCGGTGCTCTCGAAACCACTGATATCATGACTCCAGAAACCAAATCCGCCCAGAGACAGGGAAAGTCCTCCGCGAAGCGTCTCTGCCATGGAGACATAGCTTGCGGAACAATCGCCGCCCCAGTGTGCCGGGAACTGCTGTCCGCCGACGGTCGCAGAACGCGCGAACAATACGGCTTCTCCGGTTCCTCGCTCACGCTCCAGCAATTCAAAAACTGCCTGATTGTACAGATAGGTATAATAATTATGCATTTTAACCGGATCGGAATGGTCAAAATACGCGATATCTTTCACCGGGATTCTCTCACCAAAGTCGGTTTTGAAGCAGTCTACACCCATATCCAGCAGCGTCTTTAACTTGCCCTGATACCATGCCTTAGCATCCGGATTCGTAAAGTCCACCAATGCCATGCCCGGCTGCCACAGATCGGTCTGCCATACGCTTCCGTCTGTTTTCTTTACCAGATAACCCTGCTCTTTTCCTTCTTTGAACAGGCAGGATTTCTGTCCGATGTACGGGTTGATCCATACACAGATGTGAAGTCCGCGGTCGTGATACCGTTTCAACATCCCCTTCGGATCCGGAAATGTCGCAGGATCCCACTCGAAGTTACACCACTCATAGGCATCCATCCAATAGCAGTCAAAATGGAAGACATGCAGCGGAATCTCCCGGTCTGCCATTCCCTGGATAAAGCTGGAAGTCGTTGCCTCATCGTAGTTCGTGGTAAAAGAAGTCGTCAGCCACAGTCCGAACGACCATGCCGGAGGGAGCGCCGGTTTTCCGGTCAGATCCGTGTATTTTTCTACGGTTCCCATTGGAGTTTTTCCGCTGATCACATAATAATCCAGACGTTCCCCCTCCACGGAAAACTGGACCCGTTCTACCTTCTCACTGGCGATCTCATACGCCACATCGCCCTCGTTGTCCACCAGGATACCGTAGCCTTTATTTGTCACATAGAACGGGATATTTTTATAGGCAATCTCACTGGCAGTTCCGCCATCCTCGTTCCACATCTCCACTACCTGTCCGTTTTTTACGAACGGCGTGAAACGTTCCCCGAGTCCGTAGACATATTCATCCACATCGAGGAACATCTGCTCCAGCATATAGTTTTTCCCGGTTTTTGTATTCTGCATATAGGCAAGATTCCGGAAACTCGACTCTGTGAGGAAAGTATCTTCCTCATAAAATGCCATCTTGTATCCATTCGGTGCTTTATCGATCACCGCTTTCAGAGAGCCCGTCTGATAGATCAGCTGCTCCTCATTCTCCTCGATCCGCACATGCGCATCGCCGGTATAAATCTTTGCAAAAGGTCCGTTATATACGGCTCCGTCATGATGCACCGCAGACACTTTGATCACACCGTCCATCGGACTGGACAGTGTCACCGTCAGAAGCGGGATATTCAGACAGCTTCCCCGATCCACGATATGGGAACACGGCAGATACATCGTCAGTTCCTGCCCGTATACCCGGTGACTTCCGTACTCTACTGCATAGGCAGCTTTCATCTCATCACGAAGCAGCCAGTAACCATTGGTAAATTTCATAATTTCCTGTCTCCTTTACATTATGTTTGTAGCCCTCAGAAATCTTCTCATTTTTTTCAAACGATTCTTTTTTTATTATAGAAATTTCCCACATGAAACACAAGATTCTCACTCACTTTTCTTTGATTTTTCGTAACTGTTCAGTACCTTCACAGTTACAAGCCGATTTTTCATAATATTTAGATTTTACTTTCCTTGTCAAATCCCGGTATCTGTGTATAATAAACCTCAGAATATAATCATTCGGCATATTTGCAGTTACGAGAGTAGAAAACCTCGCAGAACTCTATCTACTAAATGGTTATAAAAAGACACATAAAGGAGAGACTCTAATGGAAAATATTAAAATCGGATATATCGGCCTTGGATGCCGTGGAAAAGATCTGTTGGAAAATATCGTTCTGGCTCAGAAAGAACAGGTTGTCGCTGTCTGCGATGTTTATGAAGATCGCGCCCGGGAAGGAGCGAAAGTAGTGGAAGCTGCCGGACAGCCGACACCTTTTGTATCTACCGATTATAAAGATATTATCGCAAATGAAGAGGTAAATACGATCATCATCGCAACCGCCTGGGAATCTCATGTAGAGATCGCCCTTGCTGCCATGTATGCCGGAAAAGCCGTAGCCATGGAAGTCGGTGGCGCTTACTCTCTGGAAGACTGCTACAAACTGGTCGATGCTTATGAAAAAACTAAAACACCGTTCATGTTCCTGGAGAACTGCTGCTTCGGCCGCCGCGAACTGATGGTGTTAAATATGGTAGATCAGGGTGTTCTCGGCGAGGTAGTTCACTGCGCCGGTGGATATCAGCATGATCTGAGAGACGAAATCGCATTCGGAAAAGAAAACAGACATTACCGCCTTAGAAACTATCTGTCCAGAAACTGTGAAAACTATCCAACCCACGATCTGGGACCGATCGCCAAGATCCTGAACATCAACCACGGAAACCGGATGCTGACCCTGTCTTCCTTTGCTTCCAAATCTGCAGGACTCCACGAGTTCATCCTGCAGAATAAGAGCGATGACGAGGAACTGAAACAGGCGCATTTTGCTCAGGGTGATATCATCACCACGATGATCCGCTGTGCAAACGGAGAAACCATCCAGCTGACACTCGACACCACCCTGCCGAGATACTACAGCCGTAACTTTACCGTCCGCGGAACCAAAGGCATGTACGAAGAAGCCACCGATTCCGTATTTATCGACCGCAAAGCAGACCGCGACCATGATTTTGACTGGAGAAAAGAATGCAGCGGCAACGCGGACACCTACGCCGAAACCTATGAGCATCCGATCTGGAAAAAATTCCTCGAAGAAGGCGTACAGGGCAGCCACGGCGGCATGGACTGGCTCGAATTCGAACAGTTCTTCCAGTGTCTGCGTGAAGACAGCCCGATGCCGGTAGATGTCTACGATGCAGCTTCCTGGATGGCGATCACAGCCCTGTCCGAGATGTCTGTAGCCAGAGGCGGTGCTGTCGTTGATATTCCGGATTTCACCAACGGAAAATGGGTATTGGGCTGGTAAAATAACAGAAAAACCCCTGGAATCATTTCACATTATCTATTGTAATAGAAATCAGCACTATTTTATAACGTTTTTGTAATGTCAGGGGATTTTACAATGAAAAAATAGCACTTATTACTGACGGCTGGCAGCGCTACGTTACCGCCGCCTGGATCATCGGTTACCGACGCTATCTCGAAGACTCTCATCTCGATGCAAGCCTGTATGTCTTCCACAGCTTCGGTAACTTCAGCAAAGACGAAAAGTACAACCAGGGAGAATACAACATCTACAATCTCCCGCGTCTGGAAGACTTCGTTTCAGAACGCGGTGGAGTCTCTGTATGCAAGACTGACCCTCAAGAAAATGAACAAGCGGCTCTCCCAGCTCTACATCCGTGATTCCCTCACCAGACTTTACAACCGGATGGCGTACGATCAGTTGGCAAAACCGCTGTATCGCAAATTTATATCAATCTGGCGGATGAAGAAATGTACAATATCAAAAAAGCAAAACACGCTGCTCGATAAAAAGAAAACCAGTACAGACCATTTTTCCGATGGCTCTGTACTGGTTTCTTAGTTTATCTCGTTCTTCCCGTTCTCTTATTCCGCAATTGCGGAGACAAATCGTGCCGTGATCTCCGCCGGTCGTGTGATCGCGCCACCGACTACCAGGGCAAATGCACCCGCTTCCAACGCTTTTTTTGCCTGTTCCGGGTAATGGATATGTCCCTCTGCAATGATCTTTGCAGGGCATTTTTCGGAAAGTTCATGGATAAATGCATAATCGATATCGTCGCATCCTTTTGTCTCCGGTGTGTAGCCACGCATCGTAGTACCCACAAAATCAGCCCCCGCCTCGGCACATGCGATTCCTTCTTCCAACGTCGCACAGTCTGCCATTACCAGCTGCTGGGGGTATTTTTCTTTGATCGCACGGATAAATTCCGGTGCACTGCTTCCGTCCGGGCGTCTGGCACCGGTTCCCTGTACCGCCACGATATCCACACCACATGCGACCAGGGCATCCACTTCTTTCATCGTCACCGTGATATACATCGGTGTTCCTTCATAATCTTTCTTGATAATCCCGATTACCGGAAGGGCTACCACCTCTTTGATCTGCGTGATATCCCGCACCGTATTTGCACGGATTCCCACAGCGCCCGACTGTGCGGCAGCCTTCGCCATCAGTGGCATAATACCGCCCTCTTTCGTATACAGCGGCTCATGTTCCAGCGCCTGACAGGAGACGATGAGTCCCCCTTTGATCTGATCCAGTATTTTCTGCTTTTCCATTTTTCTGTCTCGCCTTTCCTTTTTTCAGAATTTTTGATAACCCAACCACACCCTGCCGGATGCCTTCTGTTTTTATTACTCTACCAGAGCAATACAGCCATGTCAACGTTCGCCCTTTGCCCGTAATCAAAATTGGTCCACTGGACCAATTATTGATATGCAATGCAACATAAAACGTGGACATCATGCCAGATAATGCATGATGCCCACATCTTTTTCATTTCATATTTTTATTTTGCTCTGCGTCTTCTTGTATATACTACAAAACCTGCCAGTGCAACACAGGAAACTGCCAGCAGTGTGATCCAGATATACAGGTTGTTGGTATCTCCGGTTTTCACGCTGTTTGTTCTGGTGGATATCTTGGCGGTAGTATTTGTGTTGTTTGTATTGCTGGTTGTTGTGTCAGCTTTTAATACCGTCTGGTTATCTTTTCCTGTTGTTTTGTTGTTATCGGTTGTTGTATTTCCGTCGTTTTTATCGATGGTGGAAGTATTGTCGTTACCTTTGTTGGTATCGTCTTTCTTATCATTACCTTTGTTGGTGTCATCGGTTCCGGTGGAATCTTTTTTGATCTCAAAAACAGCTTCTCCGGTGGAACCTGCATAATTGCCGATTCCGGTGATGACCAGCTTATAACTGCCTGCTTCTACAAATTCTGCGCCTGCAAAATCTTTCGCAGTTGTTTCTTCCCCGTAAATGTAAGTGATTTCGTAATCCGTTCCTGCAACCAGTGTCTGGTCACCGTCTTTTACTTCCACGGTCGGAGTTTTGCTTGTTCCATCGTATGTTGCAGAAGCCGGATCTGTAGTCACGCTCAGAGTGGTCTGTTTTGGTTCCACGGTAAACTGGATTTCCTGTATTCCCCCATAACTTCCGATACCATTTACTACTACGGTATAAGTATCTGCCTGTACAATGGAATCTGCGGAAATCTCATTTCCGTCTGCATCTTTGAACGTAAGGAAGTAATCGGTTCCTTCTGTCAGTACGGTTTCTCCGTCTTTTGCTGTTACAACCAGATCCAGTGCACTTCCGGTATAGGTTGTATTTGCAACTTCCACATCACTGATAGACAGTGCCGGAGTTGTTACAAATTTATCCAGCGGCGGAGTTGGGTTAATTCCAGTCTTCCAGTACAGATCTGCCAGTGGATCGTTGTCTGCGCCGGAGATCTCGGTTCCGTCTTCGATGTGTTTGCTTGTGCTTGTCACTTTTACATTACCGTCGGTTGCTTTTCCAGGTACGGCTTTGTTGGAAGTGTTTGCAGTTGCTCCCTGAAGGAATGCTTCTTTTGTGGAAATGATTCCGTTTCCGGTTGCACCTGTTCCGCCATTGCCCCAGAGTACATCTCCTCCGATTGCTGTTACTTTTCCGTTTCCTGTGATCGTTGCATTATCCAGCTCAATTGCTGTTCCTCCTTCGGTATACAGCAGTGTCTTGCCGCTTCCACCGTAAGCTACCAGTTCCGCACCGTCTTCTAGTGTCAGAGTTCCGTTGGATACGCGCAGGGCCATCTGTCCGATATCGCTTCCGCCGTCATCGCCCTTGATAAATACTTTGCCTTTGATCGTAACATTTCCGGTTGCGGTTACTACCGGCTCGGAAGTGGTACGGTCTGTCAGGTTTCCATTTGCAAGATAGTTTGCATGAGAGTAGATAGCTGCATTTTCCAGGATTGCGCCATCTGCCAGACGAAGCTGTCCACACAGAGATGCACCTGTGGTAAATTCGTTGTTGTAGCTGCTGTAGTTCATGGAGAAAGTACCGCCACTCTGTACATCGATGATACCCTGTACCACAGAATCATCCAATGTCAGTTTTCCGCCATTTTCAATGACGATGCGAACGCTGCTCAGAATCTCCATATTGGTCAGTGTCAGGTTGCATCCTTCCGGAATATACAGGGTCTGCGGAATGTCTCCACTCACTACCTGTTTCCACGGAAGATCATAACCCAGATATCCGTAAGTTCCGCTCACATGAGATCCGAACCATGCTTCCAGGTCTTTCGGAACACGAACGCTTTCTGTTTCACCATCCACATTGCTTCCAAAGTTTTTGATTGCCCATGGTTCCATGATATCCCATGCATACAGACCGCTTTCATACTGTTTGAAGTTATCTGTTACCAGTCTGTCTGCCAGAGTTTCCTCTCCGGTGTATACATGGAACGGTAAGGTATTGCTGACTGCTTCTCTTCCCTGCTGATCGGTAATCTTTACAGAGATCAGATAGTTACCGGCATCCTTCGGTGTACCGCTCAGTGTCAGGGCACTGCTGATGGTCATATAGACACCCTGCATTCCGCTGTCGCTGTCAGCCGGTGTTCCGCTTGCAGTATCCGGTACGATACTTACGCTGCATTTTTTACCGTCCAGTTTGATCTGGGACATATTGTCCAGTTCTTTCCAGTCGCTGTCGGTCGGTTCTTTGCCTTTTTCCAGCATTGCTCCGTATACCGTTACATCACTGTTTTTGTTGCTGGAAGCGCCACCGACACTGGCGCTGGATACTGCATCGTAATTGTCCTGTCCTACCAGGGCAGAATCGAAAGTACCTTCGATCTTTACATGCAGTTCATAAGGATCTCCCTTTCCGTCATCTGCTACCAGAGATGCTTTTCCGTCAAGGTCGATAACCAGTTTTGCTGTAAAATCTTCATAACCTTTTGCGGAAATGGTGATCACATCACCGCTCTTTAATACCGGGATCACCGGTGCAGAGCTGTAATCTTTTGCTGCAAATACCAGTTTGTTATCGTCTGTATGTTTCTTATATGCACCACCGGAAGAAATACCGTAGGATTTTTCTTCCCATGTTGTTCCGTTTACTTTCACTTCTGTGATCGCTTTTACATAGCCGTTCGCATCTTTAAAAGTTACTTCCCAGTCATTTCCGAATGTATCTGTTGCGATGCTTACCTGGCTCAGATCGATCGTTTTCGGTGCTTCTTCTTTGAAGGTTGCAGTAACTGTCACATCAGAAGCAGGCATGGCAAATGTACAGCCTGTTTTGGTAGCCTGTGTTGCTACTGCTTTGCTGTCTGCAGCGGCAACGGTAAGGTTATCCAGTTCATATCCCTCGTCCGGTGTTGCGGTTGCAGTTACTGTCTCGCCTTCTTTGATGCCTTCGCTCTTGCTCAGAGTAACTTTGCCGTGTGTTGCAGCTGCTGCAGTTGCTTTGTAAGTCTTTTCTACCGGCTGCTGCGGTACTACGGTTGCTGTATAAACATCCTGATAGCTTACAGTTGTTTTTGTCACCTGCATGGTCAGCTTCTGATAACCGGCTGCTGTGATATCAACAGTCAGCGGATAGGTATCCGGACTGACAATTCTAAGCGCTGTGTAGCTTCCATAAGCTCCTGTTGCACTTCCTATATCCCAGATATTGGTATCACTTCCAAAGCTGCTGATCGTTTTGTTCGTATACACTGTACCATTGACGGTCACACTGTTGATCGCATTCATCCAGGCAGTGTCCTTGAATGCAAAGTTCAGGACTGTCGTCCAGAGTCCGCTGGCTGTACAGGAAGCCACCTCTGTCGGCGCTGCTTTTGCTTCTTCTGCCATAACAGGAACTCCCATCATAGAGAAAACAACCATGACGGACATAAGCAGTGATACGACTTTTTTCCATGTTCTTTTCATCTTTTCCTCTCCTTGTTAACTATTTCTCGTTAGCGTATTCTAACGACAGTATCAGCATAATAACAAGGAAATTTTTTCCTGTCAACAATGCAAAGGACTATTGAAAAAATTCATCAGTTAGATTTTTTATTGATATTTTTTTTCATTTTTTGGTCTTTAAGCAGAAAAAAGCAGCCCCATCACAGGACTGCTTACTCTCCTGGAGCACGCTGTTACCCCAGCTTATTTTTTTTATCTACCTATTATATACTTATATTTATACGCACAATATCACAAACTATGTATTTCGATTAATCATCATACTCTTCTTCCCAGTAATCATAAGCATCATCGTATCCGTCATCATAATCCCCATCTCCAAAATCTTCTGCCCATTCTTCCGCAAAATCATCGGGATCATCGTAATCATCCACATCGTAGGGATCTGTCTTTTTCAGAGAACCGGAACCACTGGAATGCCCGGAAGTGCTGCCAGAACCGGATCCACTGGCATTTCCGTAAAAGCTGCCTGAACCGTATCCGCCGGCATGCCCATAGGAACTTCCGGAACTGTTAGTACTGCCTGAATTGCTGTTCGAACCGGCATTGTTTTTCGATTCATTATCCTCTTCCATGTCTTCTTTCGGATAAATCTTTCCTCTGTTCGTATAAAGCTCATACCCGTCTTCTCCCTGCACCAGTCTGTAATACACTCCATACTCCCGGGAAATTGTCAGTTCTCCTTCCGGATCTCTTTCATTGATCTTTACGGCGTATTTTCTATCTCCAACAAATATTTTATAAAACCCATCCACTTCCACCGGCCGCTGATCTTTGATCTTGCACTCCCGTTCCATCAGTTCTATAAAAGAATCATAATTTCCATCTTGCGTAGCTTCTTCAAATATAGAATCTATCGAGTCACAGTAATAACTCAGTTCATAATAAAAATACTGATAGTCAGGATCATCGTCCCAGTAATTGTAAACGCTGGAATACGTGCTCTGATTGTATTGCTCATAAGATACTCTGATATCCTCAATTCCGGCAGCCTGCATACTTTCCTGCAGGCTGATCCGGTAATTTTCCATATATTCTTTTGCCCGCTCATACGCCTTCTCTTCCGCCTCTGCCTCGTCCAGTTCCTTCTGTTTTTTTGCTTCTTCCTGCCCTCTTCTGCTCGTATTATCCCACTGGATCAATTGATAAAAGCCGAAGATAAACAGAATTATAAGACAGACACATCCTGTATTTACTGCAATTTTTCTTTTGTCCATATTCTGACTGTTACAGCCCCTCTCTGTAGATCCGGTTGATCGTTGCCTGTGCATGTTCCAGTTCTTTTTTCTGAATGATCGCGTTCCGGTCACTTAAGATTGCCAGCATCTCATCCACCACATCTTCCGGGCGTGGGTTCGATACGCGGTACAGATATCCCAGCATCCTTGTTGCGGTATAATCCGTATTCATCTGCTTATATGCGATCTCCCGGCAGAAATCATCGGGGTAGCCTTTTTCTTTCAACGCGTAATATAATGCATCTGTTCTTGCTTTTTCCATATCTGTCCTTTCTGTGTAAACCGCCCTCACAAACATAGGGTTTCACATTTTTTCTCAGTATAACATATTCCACATCGATTCGATACTTAATTTATTTCACACAACCCTTCTGTTGCTGCTCACTCCATCCTCGCAACACGCTTCGCCGGATATTGTCAGTGAATTCACTTTCCTCTCTCATCCTCTATTCATATTCCGGATTTCCCCGGATACGACAACAGCGTACGGAATACTATCCGTACGCTGTCGCAACACCGGCCTTTCCCGACCGGTTTCTTATTCATTTGTATCCGTGAATAGCAACGGCTATTTTACTTCATCCAGCGCTTTGCACTCACGCTCGCGGGCTTCCCATGGTTCATATGGCTGCTTCAGTTCTGCGATCAGATCCCGGCCGTGTTTCTTCAGATAAGAGATACGGATCAGAATATAGATCACAAACAGTACAATTGCCCCCAGGATCATCAGCCATACCGTCATACCAAGCGTACTGATCATCGCATATGCCAGATAAGCCGCAACGATAAAAGCAAAGGCAGACAGCACATACACCAGTCCGATCGCCATCTTAAAGGTAGAGTGATTACATGCATGAGGATATTTCTTCTTCAGGAAGAACGGCACCATACAAAGCACGATATCAGACAGGGCATTGACAAAGGAAAATACCGTCATCAGCACACCAAAACTGGAACCGGTGGCAACACATGCAATCGAAAACAGCATAACGAAACAAAGAATCACCGGTGAGACACCGTTTTTATTCTTTTTCGCTACAAATGCAGGGAACAGATCATTGTCTGCTGCCGCCTGGATCTGCGCACAAGTTAACATAATAACCGGAACCATCGAAGTCAGAACACCGAACAGCGGACCTCCTACGATAAAAAATGTCAGAAGACCGGAAGGCAGGAATATTTTTCCCACCTCTGAATATAGTGGTTCAGTTGTCAAGACAAAAATCCAAGCTTTTTATAATGAACTGATATATGTAACTGGGTAGGGGAGAAAATCCCCCTTAGGCTGCGTGATCATCCAGTAACAGGATTGGATAATAGCAGGATGCCGGTGTCTGATTATTGAGTGCGGAATGACAACGTTCAAAGTTGTATGTATGCACATATTTCCCAATAGCCTTCCTTGCTTCTCGGATATTGTTGTATTGAGTCAGATATGCTTCCTCGTACTTGAAACTCCGGAACCATCGTTCGATCATGATATTGTCAGCCCACCGGCTTTTACCATCCATGCTTTGACGGATCTGGTTCTCTTTGCGGAAATTCATGTACTCATTGCTTGTAAACTGACAGCCCTGATCCGAATTCAGGATAACAGGTTTTGCCACCATAAACGCCTTTTTTAACGCAGTTATGACCATTCTGGTATCCAGAGTATCATCGACTTCCCAGCCAACGATACAGCGGCTGTACCAGTCAATCACAGCGGTCAGATACAGGAATCCACGCTTAATGGGGATGTATGTAATGTCGATTGACCATGCCTGATTTGGACGGTCGATAACGGCGTTACGTAGCAGATACGGGCAGACTTTAGCCTGTTGCATACGTTTAGAAAGGTTCATTTTTGGATAGATTGGATCGATCCCCATTTCATTCATATAACGGCGCGTTTTCCGGCGGCCAACCTGATACCCACGTTTCTTCAGTTGGGCAGACAATTGTCGTGCTCTCCAGGCCGGGTTATCCATGTGTAAACGATCTATGATTGATTTGCAATCTAACTCCTCCTGAGATATGGGCGTGCCCTTGTAATACACACTGGTACGGTTGATATCAAGAAGCGCAGCTCCTGTTTTAACCGGAAGTTCTTTAGTCTTCAAAAGGTTTTGGACTAAATTTACTCTCGTAGTCAGGTCCAAGTGTTTCTTCAGATTTTTTTTTCAACCAATCCACCTGCATGGTGAGCTGGCCAACTTTTTTCGCATATTCAGCTTTTTCCTTGCGCTCTAAAGCAAGTTTTTCTTTTAGATTATCCTCTCGGGTGTCATCAAAAACCACGGATGCTTTATCGAGGAACTCCTTCTTCCAGTTGCGAAGAAGATTCGGCTGAATATTGTTTTCGGTTGCGATTGTATTTAAGTCTTTTTCTCCTTTGAGCAGTTCAATCACTAATTCTGATTTGAATTTGGCTGAGAAATTTCTTCTTGTTCGAGACATAATAAAAATCCTTCTTTCTGTAGTGTTTACAGTATATCAGATTCATTAAGAAATGTCTCTTGAAGTGTCTTAAATTACGATACCATTATAGAGCGCCGGAACCACCAGCGGAAAGCACCTTTACATTCCAATATGTTTCTATTAATACGAGCAAGGCTACTTCCGATGCGTATGGCAAGTCTGACTTTACATTCCAATATGTTTCTATTAATACGGATTCAGGAAGATAAGACTAACGTTGACAGAACTTTTTTACATTCCAATATGTTTCTATTAATACTTGTATTTCTTGCATTAAATAACTTAGCTGTCTCTTTTACATTCCAATATGTTTCTATTAATACTTTTGTGAAATTGAAAAGACCGTCATTGTTAGGTCCTTTACATTCCAATATGTTTCTATTAATACAAATATATATTACCAAAACCAGTAATTGTTGATGGGCTTTACATTCCAATATGTTTCTATTAATACGCAGATGTTAGAGACAGATGCTCGCTCCGGCTCTCTTTACATTCCAATATGTTTCTATTAATACTAAATTCTTCCTGCTTCTTCTACCGCTTCGCTTATGCTTTACATTCCAATATGTTTCTATTAATACGTTACGCCGTCTTTCGTTGTGCCGACACGGTTTTCTGCTTTACATTCCAATATGTTTCTATTAATACGGTGACAGGGATGCCGGATAAGCCGCTGGGAGTGGGCCTTTACATTCCAATATGTTTCTATTAATACGATTATGGCAGGCGCTTCCGTGATTGCATATATCATCTTTACATTCCAATATGTTTCTATTAATACCAAGATCTACTTCGATCTCCTCCAGACTTTTAGTCTTTACATTCCAATATGTTTCTATTAATACAGAAATAAGAAAATAAAATAGAATAAGGGATCACACCTTTACATTCCAATATGTTTCTATTAATACCGTTATGCGAAAGAACAGTCAGCCGCCAGAGATTTCCTTTACATTCCAATATGTTTCTATTAATACCCATGTCAAACGTGGCTCTAAGGTTGCATATACTTCTTTACATTCCAATATGTTTCTATTAATACTTCTTTAGCACATCATCCGCAAGCTAACGCTCACGCTTTACATTCCAATATGTTTCTATTAATACCTTCAGAAGGCAGGACTTAATCCTGTTCTTTCTGCCTTTACATTCCAATATGTTTCTATTAATACGGCAAGCAGCCAGCGATGGAAATCAAAGCTACTGACTTTACATTCCAATATGTTTCTATTAATACGATCTCGGTTACGTCGAAAAAGGGGACGCCGAAAAAACTTTACATTCCAATATGTTTCTATTAATACAATGATGTAAGTCCGGCAATCTGCCGTCTTCTCATCTTTACATTCCAATATGTTTCTATTGATACGCTGACAGTAAACGGAACGGAAATCACAGCGAATATCTTTACATTCCAATATGTTTCTATTAATACGAAAAAACATGCACGTTGGGTTGGGCACAGAATTACTTTACATTCCAATATGTTTCTATTAATACCGGATTCCAGGGCGTTTTTGGCACTTTCCTGTATAGCCTTTACATTCCAATATGTTTCTATTAATACTCAAAGTGTTCTACATTGAAAAATGGTGGGGCAACCGTCTTTACATTCCAATATGTTTCTATTAATACTAATTGTACCATAATGCAGCGGGATTCCGGCAGCCTTTACATTCCAATATGTTTCTATTAATACGTTTTTCCGATCACTCCGTCCGATTCATACAGATGCCTTTACATTCCAATATGTTTCTATTAATACGGAAATGTCAAGTTTGACAAGACTAATTCTGCAAACTTTACATTCCAATATGTTTCTATTAATACGGTAACGAAAGACGTCTCGACGTCAAACGTATCACCCTTTACATTCCAATATGTTTCTATTAATACCCTTATTCCCGTTACTTCTTTGAATCTTTTTAATTTCTTTACATTCCAATATGTTTCTATTAATACTGACTTTAGCCCTGTAGGAAAAGAATGATGATTGATCTTTACATTCCAATATGTTTCTATTAATACCTATTTCTTCGTTCCGGCTCGTCTCTGCTGGAGTCATCTTTACATTCCAATATGTTTCTATTAATACAAACCACTCATTCCAGATAAGGTTATACGCATTAATCTTTACATTCCAATATGTTTCTATTAATACATGCCTGGATGTCTCACCAACCAAAGAGTACACATCTTTACATTCCAATATGTTTCTATTAATACATAGACAGATCAACGCAGTTCTTCTCGTCAAAGTCCTTTACATTCCAATATGTTTCTATTAATACAAGAAATGCCGATGGTGCGGATCGTGCTCACAAAAACTTTACATTCCAATATGTTTCTATTAATACGCAGAAACAATCGCAGCTCTGACGTCCTTTCCTTTCTCTTTACATTCCAATATGTTTCTATTAATACTTGATCTCGCTGGAACCGTCTGGGAGGTTCATTCTCTCTTTACATTCCAATATGTTTCTATTAATACCATCGCCCGGATCTACGAAGGCATCAACCCGAAAACCTTTACATTCCAATATGTTTCTATTAATACTCACAGTGCCTGATGAGAATACCAGGACTTCCAGCAACTTTACATTCCAATATGTTTCTATTAATACATCGAGCAACATAAGCACATGACTTCCAACACACGTCTTTACATTCCAATATGTTTCTATTAATACCGTCAGTGGCAAACATGGAAGATTTGCTGAAACAACTTTACATTCCAATATGTTTCTATTAATACGGCTCTGCCTGCAGTCAAAAGACTTGCCAAGAATAACTTTACATTCCAATATGTTTCTATTAATACTCAAAGCCGCCATGTGTGATGGAAAAGGTACAGCACTTTACATTCCAATATGTTTCTATTAATACGGTAAAGACGGTAAACGGTCGCTTTGTGTGGATGACTTTACATTCCAATATGTTTCTATTAATACAATAAACGCAAAAGGGTATGCAGATAAGGTAGGCACCTTTACATTCCAATATGTTTCTATTAATACCAGAAGTAAGGGCGGTAATATTTGAAGACCTGGTAGACTTTACATTCCAATATGTTTCTATTAATACTGAGAAAATCCCTGACAAATGGATTCCGGTCATTAATTTACATTCCAATATGTTTCTATTAATACAGAAGATCTCAGCCGGAACCTTCCGGAGAAAAGTCATTTACATTCCAATATGTTTCTATTAATACAAGGTGTCTTCGAACCGCTTGTTGATCCTGAAATAATTTACATTCCAATATGTTTCTATTAATACGGGAGAGCAGAAGGATTACCAGGTAGTCAATAAATACATTTACATTCCAATATGTTTCTATTAATACGGCTCACTTGATGAAGTTTTTGGTTATCAGGAAGCTATTTACATTCCAATATGTTTCTATTAATACTGCAGAAAGCAGGACTTAATCCTGTATTGTCTGCATTTACATTCCAATATGTCTCTATTAATACCACAGAGCACCTGAGCAGACCGGACAGCCAGTGCTTGCATTTACATTCCAATATGTTTCTATTAATACGGAAGTATGGTTATAACGTTGTTGCTGATGTCTGTATTTACATTCCAATATGTTTCTATTAATACTACATGGTATCCGTCCAACCTAGTTGCGGATCCGTCATTTACATTCCAATATGTTTCTATTAATACGAATGTATCACCGGGGAGCACTTCATCGAGATAAAACATTTACATTCCAATATGTTTCTATTAATACGGAACTTGTACTCGTGAGGAATTTAAACTTTCTGTATTTACATTCCAATATGTTTCTATTAATACATCGACTTGATTACTATTTTCCGATCCTCGCTAATATATTTACATTCCAATATGTTTCTATTAATACATTACATCATATTGTTTTGCCGTTAGTAAATCGACATTTACATTCCAATATGTTTCTATTAATACGTGCCTGTGTGCCGATCTCTTTCAGTCTTGCTTTCATTTACATTCCAATATGTTTCTATTAATACTGACTATGCAACAGTGCAGGCAGAGGTCAATCGCCATTTACATTCCAATATGTTTCTATTAATACCTTGCGGTCACTAGCAAACTTGCTGACCAGATTTTATTTACATTCCAATATGTTTCTATTAATACAGGTGTCCGGCAATGCTTGGGTGTACGGCAATGCTAATTTACATTCCAATATGTTTCTATTAATACTGCATAGGAAACGATGGGGAAAGGCAGTTCTTGTCATTTACATTCCAATATGTTTCTATTAATACTTTCTCAACCTCTTGAGGAAGAGTTGAACATCTTCATTTACATTCCAATATGTTTCTATTAATACAAGGCGGTCCAGAGAATCCCGGATGCGAAGTGCAAATTTACATTCCAATATGTTTCTATTAATACCGATCTCAGCATTTTTGGATTACTGTAATCAGGAATATTTACATTCCAATATGTTTCTATTAATACCATCCAACGACATAGGTTCTTCTGACAACACATAGATATTTACATTCCAATATGTTTCTATTAATACTTGCAGATATTTTCCTGTTGTGGCTCGATTCTCTGTAATTTACATTCCAATATGTTTCTATTAATACTGGATTAATTTTTGCGATGTTCTTCTTGATTATGTATTTACATTCCAATATGTTTCTATTAATACGACTGTAAACATTAAGTCCGATATCCATTAAAATCATTTACATTCCAATATGTTTCTATTAATACCAGAAAGGTCAGGATGTTACTATCAGTTCTTTATTATTTACATTCCAATATGTTTCTATTAATACAGATTATAAGCATTAATCGGCAAGCGACTTATAGAAATTTACATTCCAATATGTTTCTATTAATACTACTGCGACACCGACGACATCGAGGCGACAGAGTTATTTACATTCCAATATGTTTCTATTAATACTAGAATCAGATTTAGGATCATCAGGTTTAGGATCATCATTTACATTCCAATATGTTTCTATTAATACTATGCCTTATGATAGTTTTCTCCGTTCGAATTATCATATTTACATTCCAATATGTTTCTATTAATACATCGGCTGGATTGCATTGATGATAGCATCGTTTGTATTTACATTCCAATATGTTTCTATTAATACTTCTTCCGTTTCGGCATAACCAACCGGTTTCTGTCATTTACATTCCAATATGTTTCTATTAATACGGAAGTGGTAATCCCATAAGTCCTGCATTTTCCACAATTTACATTCCAATATGTTTCTATTAATACAAGAAATAGTAAATGTCCAAAAACAAGTCATCCATATTTACATTCCAATATGTTTCTATTAATACTCAACTTCCTTTTTTTACAAAAAAGGTGGTTTACATTTACATTCCAATATGTTTCTATTAATACAGCAAGGTTTGCAACGTATGTGGTCTCGTAAGAATATTTACATTCCAATATGTTTCTATTAATACGATTGTACAGCAGAGTGAGAGTAATACTACTCCCTTATTTACATTCCAATATGTTTCTATTAATACTTGAGTTGTCCGCGTAGCGCGTACAACTGTTTTTTATTTACATTCCAATATGTTTCTATTAATACGATTTGACAGAGGTAAATAAAAGACTTCTGTTAGAGCATTTACATTCCAATATGTTTCTATTAATACCCGCTCCTCTGAACCACCGATTAATTCTTCCATATTATACCATATTTTGTCGACCATGGTATTTTTTTATCTTTTTATTTATTTCGATATAACACGGTTCACCGGAAGCACTATTTTGCTTATGTTTTTCACGTTTGTCGACCTCTCGTAATTTTATCTCTATCTCAGGTCGACAATCACAAGATGAAACTGGTCAGGTCATCTTTTCTGCCCCAGAATTCCTTGTCCATCCATTTTTCCTGACGTGATTTGAAGAGAATAACAGAATCCAACTCCGGATCGATATACTGTTTCAGTTCCTGCTGCAGGCTTGCCAGCTGCGCTCTGCTTATCTCCCCTTCAAATACAGAGTTCTGGATGTGTGTTAAATATCTTTTACATGTCTTGAATATTTTTGACCATCGCTTAGTTCCATGGTCTTCCTGACTTACATCATATACTAATACGATATACATACTTCACCACCATATTCGAAATCCCTCATACTCTTTTTCGCCAATCAGATGCTTAATTAATTTATACGCTTCCAGACGAATCAGGTACTGATAGGAGACCTGTCTTCCCAGTTCTTTATGCATCACCGTTTTTTTGAGCCGACTTTCCAGTTCCGACACGATAAGTTTGGAGGCATCTTTTTTCAGATGAAGAAAATTCAGTTCTTTCGTAAAACTGTTTTCCGTGATCTGATTCCGATTCAACAGGGAAAAAATCAGCCGATCACCAATCAGCGGCTTAAACACTTCTGCAAGATCAAGACTTAAAGAAAATCTTCTCTCCCCCGGTTCATGCAGGTAACTAATGGTGGGATTTAGCTGAGTGCGGTAGAGTTCTCCCAGTACCTTGGTATAGATCAGCGTATTTACGAAAGAGATCAATGAATTGATCATATTATCCGGGGGATGCATCACCCGCTTTTCAAACGATATTTCCTGATTAATGATAATATTCCACGCAGCATAATATTGTTTTCGGATATTACCTTCCACACCCATCAACGATTCGATTGTAGTCGTACCGCCAATCTGTTTTCGAAGCGAATCCACTTCTTTCATATAAACAGAAACATCTTTCCCTCTTCCATTATAATATCTGAGATTACGATAAATATTATCCGCCGCAGCCTCGATAAATTTCCTCGCCAACACAATCCTTTTCTCATAATCCGTGTAATGTTCAACCTGTCTTACCAGCAATCTCCCTGCCAGCAGCGTTTCCCTCGGATAATAACTCCCCGTATAAAAATTATAGTAATTGAAAAAATGCATCGGAATCCCATATTGTGAAATATAATTGATAAAAGCTGTATTGAAAGACATTTCCGACATCACATAAATATCAGAAATCCGTTCAACCGGTATATCTCTCTTTTCTCCATCGTGATTCGTAAACTGAAGTGTGTTATCTTTTCGTTTTAAGTCCCCGTTATTATAAACATAAAAACTTTGTTTCATATCACTCACCTCGTATTATATAAAGCACAAATCATAATACGCACATTTCTTGCATATTTTCTTATTACAATCATCCGGTGGTATATTCCTCTTTTTTATCTGTGTAATTTCACAGATGATTTTTTCTATTTCCCCGCAGTCTTCATCTGTAAGCTCCACACTCATTGTCTTTTTTAATAATGGGTAATCGATTTTTCCTTTCATTCCGGTCACACCACGCTGCTGCAGGTAATACAGATAGTATTTCATCTGCCAAATCCCTGCTTCTTCTACAGACTTACTCTTTTTCACCTCATGCAGCTCTCCGCATTCTTTCATAAAATCAATGTTGATTATCTGATCAATAGAAATGTGTTTGTCATTCTTTTTGTAACTGCTCTCGTCCAACAGTTTTCCGAGTAACACATCTTCGTTCTCCGTCTCCATTGTGATTTCATGACAGAAGTACCAGAGTTTTCGTTTGCAGACGAAGTAATAATATACCATCATACCAGTTATATTTTCTTTCACGTCGTACCTCCTATAAAAAGATACTATCTGCCTTCTCTCCAAGCAAAAGACCTCGTCCTTGCAGTGTTTCACAATCAAACTCATAAACAAACTGTGTTCGATGGATGTCTGTCGAGCCAATTGCTGCCTTATCTATTCCATCCGGATGTCCAAAACAGGTCCTCAGATTGATTCCCATGGTTAAATCCTGCAACTTTGTCCGAATCTCCTGCTTTCTCTCTTTTGATAGATATCTGTCTTCTACTTCTTCAAACAGTTCTTGATTTTCTTCATAGATGGTATCCGGAATGACCGTAATGCTCTTGATATCGCGCACCTTCGCTTCCGATAGAGTATATTCCGCCGGATGGATCTCCGAGAATTTCTCCATACAGTCTTGAATTTTCCTGTAATATTCTGTATTCCGTATCGCTTCTGTCCGATACACTTCATTCATATATTTCGTCTTCTGTTTTTCTGAAAAAAGGATATCTTCATACTTTTTCAGTTTTTCCAGCGATCGCTGATACAAGTTCTCCTCGTAAATACTTCCGCTTCCATTTTTGTTATCATATACAAAAATATTGGAAAGTTCAGGAATCCTTCTTCCCTTCCGATTACATCTTCCCATACGCTGCAACAAGCTGTCTGCTGTACACATTTCCGTGTGCAGAATATCAAAATCGATATCCAGACTGGCTTCAACGATCTGCGTGGTGACCCAGATCCCCACTTCATCCGATTCTGAAAACTCCATAATCTTTTGTTCCAGTAAATTACGGTCTCTGCGAATAAAACGGGAATGTAACAGCCACACAGAATCGTTCCTTTCCCGCAGTTTTTCATAAACCTCCTGCGCCCTGGAAACGGTATTACAAATCACCAGTACTTTTTTGGTTTTCCCCTGCTTTGCAATCTCTTCCAGATACATTTCCGAATACTGGATGCTTACCTTATGACGAATGAGAATATCCGGATTGTCTGTAAAGTCTGCAAACAAACACTGATCTGCCAACCCGTATTGTTCCATAAAATCTTTCAGTACAGGTGGAAAAGTTGCCGTAATAATCGCATATCTGCCGCCCATTTGCTGGATGGTTTTCAGACCGTATAAGATCGTAGCAATACTTCTTGGATCATAAGACTGTATTTCATCTATGATCAGCTTGGAATACTTCAAAGTTGCTGCAAAAATCTCTGTCCCCAGCGCCCTGTAAACAAACGTAAACAACTGGTCGATCGTACACACAGTAACAGGATTCGCTAACAACTTTGCCTGTTCCTGTTTTTCCCAGGCAGATCCCGGATTTTCTTTCAGATACATCGCCATGCTGTCCGAATGCAGAATCGCCGCATGTTCATAACCATATCCGCTTTTTATTCTGGAATAAATTGCATTTGAAGAAACTTTCAAAGGCAGCGTATAAAATCCTTTCTCCCCGTCAAGCCATAACAAAGCGGCTTCTGTTTTTCCGGATCCGGTGGGCGCAATAACAACAAGGTTATCATCCGTATGCTCTTTCATGAACTGTTGGGCAGACCGTAAATCCTTTCCTTCCAGAAAACTCTCCACTTCTTTTTTCAGCCTTTTTTCCCTGATATCACACGCCAGTTCCGCACTCTCATATCCGGCACTGACCGTATAATCAAACTTATTCAGCAATCCTTTTATGAGAAGATATTCATTCCAGACTGCAGGATCACATAGGAACTTCCCACTATATCCGTTATTGTGAAACAGAAGCTGGTTCAAGTTGCTGCAGTACAGTTTTGTTCTGATCTGTCCAAGATAATCACTGATCTCTTCCAGATAATATTTCTTTCCATATGTACGAAGCTCCGAACTGTCTTCCTGGTCTTTTCTCGTATGGTGATGATAGACTGCCGTGACAAAAGCCCCAAAATCATCTTTCGTAAAACTATCGTCCATTGCAAAGAATTCGTTTTGTGACAGAGTAACTGCGCTAAGATGTCCATGAGGGATCTGACTGATAGATTTCACATTTAACTTCCGTTCTCCGGCAAGTTCCGGATTTATCATTGTCTGAAAGACCAGATTCGCCTTCCCCCAATCATGAATGCGGCAGGCTTCTATGACCAGCCGTTTCTCTTTTTCAGAAAAATACCGGCCATATTCTTCAAAAAACGCTTCAGCACACCGCACAATATCTTCCTGATGGCTGTTCAGTGTTTTTTGTTCTTCTTCCGGTTCTTTTATCTGTTTCCCCCGCTCTTTATCAGATAATCCCTTTTTCTTCGATTTTGCATAGTATTTCATTCCCACGCCTTTCTGACCTTCTTTAACAGAACACTAACGCTGCATCTTCCTCGAAATCGTCCACGTAGGCACCCTGCCCCAGTGTATTTCCTGCAGGATAATAAAAAGCATTGACTCTTCCATTTTCCTTTTTCCACCGCCGCAGACCCTGTTTGGTAATCTCATATTCCTTTGTCAGATGGTACACCGTCATACGACTGTTCTCAATCCCCAGTGTCTCTGCCATCGCTACCGGTATGTACATATCCCGCTTGAGATCTACTTCCTCTTCCTGATGAATTTTCACAATGTCAACCCGTTCGATATCCAGGAGATCCTCATATCTTCCCAGGGATAAATACCTGCCCGGATATAGAAGGGATTGATATACATGTGCAAAATCTTCCTCTGCCGGAATAATATGAATCACCATGTGATTATCACAGACCAGTTCTACATTCGCGATCCCCTTAAACACACCATATTTTCCATCCACACACAGCTGATGTCTTCCCTCTTCATACTTCGTACCGGAAGAAAAGGAATATCTCGTATACAGTTCCGACATCATTCCGCTGTTTGTTCCCTGAATACACAGTTTCATCGGATGAAATTCCCGGTATCCGCAGGCCGCATGGATCATTCCAAGCACCGTAGAATACGGAGGAAGCGGGAATGTCTCTTTTATGATAAAGCTGCTCGGTTTTCGATAATTTACCAGATTCTGAAAACACTGAACTCTAATTGCTTTCTCCATAATACTGTTCCACTTCCTCTTTTAAATGTCTGAATGCTGCACCTACAGATTCTCCAGATAATTTTCCCCGGATCTCATTTTCATTGTCAAAAGTTCCTGTTACGACACCGGTAAATGTGTGGGTACGAATCGTGTCATCCTCTAACAGTTCTGCCAGAGTTTCTACATTGATCTGATCATTTTCTATCCGGATCCTGTTTTCAAAGAATGGATTTCTCCGTTCATATCTGCCACCGATCACAAACAACGGACTCAGATTTTCCCTTCTGCCTTTGATATCCCGATACAAATACTGCACGGTATCCAGAAGTGTTTTCACACGATCTGCTTTTTCTTCTCCTGTGATCTGCACTTCTCCGTCAATCCCTACCCGGTCCAGATCGACCGTTATGGTATAAGTATAAAATGACCGCTGAATTTCGCTCTGTGCAATTCCATTCTCCAGCTTTCCTCTTGCTGCCAGTCCCATGTTAGTTAAGAACTCCAGATTACCCAAAAACGGCTCCAGTGCAATAGCATTACTCAGTCTCACTACAGCGCTTCTTGTAGACGCTCCGCCTTTCTGATCGCCATCCTTTGCCGCTGTCTTCATATAGCCGAACAGATCGATTTCCGGATATTCCGCAATCGTTGCAGACGGTGCAAACTGAACCACACCGCTTTTTCCATCCACCGGAGTCTGATCCCAGTCTGCCTGCCGGACAATGTTATAACGCATCGCCTGTCTGGAAATATACGAATACTGCTCGTGGTTTCCTCTTGACATTTTCTTTAATGTAGAAATATTTCCGATTCCCTCTCCGTAATTGGCACTTTCCGCAAGAAAAACCATAGTTACTGTCAATCCTTCTCTTCTCATTGTTCTACCTCTTTCTTTCCTTCATAACATCCGATCAGTCCTAAAACAAATGCGTATCCATACTCCGAGAATTTTTCTTTGTCCTGTAACATCCGAATCATCCCATTCGGTATCAGGAGTTTTTCCGATCCATAGGAACTGTACAGTCTCGCAACGATATCCATAAATTTCTCTGTATTTTTTACCGACAGCGCATTAAGCAGCTGATACTCGATACCACGCAGACTATCTCCGGTCGTGTCTTTTTTTGCGGTCATGATCGCTTTTCGTAATTCCGAACCGCTCTTTTTCATACTGATGCAATACATAAGAACCTCCTTCTCTTCTTCTTTTTTGTAACTGATCTCTGTTCCCTTCTGAATCTCATATACCCAATGTATATGAAAGTTTGATGCAGCATTCCCTGCGATGGCTTCTCTCAGCAGGGAATCTAACAAAATATACTGATTCTGATGGTCCAACAGGTTCATAACAGCCTGTTCATGCACATTTACAAAATCATTTCTGATCTTTGTGAACGGATACTGACCAAGATTTTTCAATGCTTTTTCTACATCTTCCCTTTTCAGGATATTCAGTATATCCTTGTTGATAATAGAAAGTTTATATCTGTCCTTATCCCCGGTTCCACGCAGGATCACCTGAATATTGGAAAGTTCCTGTCTTTTCTCATTCAATATGATATTCAGAGTTTCCGCAAACCACTGGGAATATCTCTGATTCTCTTCTTTTTCTCCTTCCATACTGCTTTTCCTGTTTTTGGAATTTGCTGCCAGCAGAGTGAACATATCACTGTTATTATTGACAAACACAAATTTATTGGCAAACAGTCGGAACCCAAGCGGACTTGCTGCATACAGAAACGTACAGACCGGACACAGGAACGCATCCACATTACAATTCCAGAACGCAGACCGTTTTCTTGTAAAATCGTCCCCGACTTCCTTCATAAATGCGATGGATACTTTCTCTTTTGTGGTTACAGGTTCTCCACAGTCAATACACAGATCCTTTGCTTTTGTATGATCTGTCATAAAGTATTTTCGGAATGGTTCTGAAAAATCTTTTTCAAACTGTTCCCTCATATCTTTTTTTGCATTCGAGCGAAGCAGAAAACTTTTTCCATCCCAGAAACGATTGATATAGTTGTAGACTACACTTTTCATAATAAACGTCTCTTTGCATTTCTCCTGCTCCAGAAACACCTGTAATTTCGAAAGCCTTTCCAGTAATTCTTCCGCTGTCATTTTATCAATCAGTTTTTCTTTTTTCAGTGTTATATAAACTTCCGGATGTTCGATCTGATCTTTGATATTTTCAAAGCCGGCCTGGTAACTGTTCGAGAGCAGTTTGTCATTGATAAATTTCAAATCATCCTTTTCGTTCTTTCCCGGATTCCATTTTTCATTCTGAATTTTCCCGATACAGCACTTGATTTTCTCCATTACGCCCTGGTAAACAGTAAACCTTCCAAAATTTTGCACACATGCCTGGAAATACAGACTGGTCCAGTCCGCATTTTGAATAAACTCGCAGTTCAGCCACATCTCCTGACCGTCTTCCGATATGCCAAAGTCAACACCTTCCTGCGCCTTTGCGCAATCCAGTATATATTTCATCCCGACGATTCCGGCGTTTTTCAGAAAATCACCTGGCGTAATTGCATATTTTTCCATAAAATATCACCTCTCTCTACCAGACGATTTCCCATTTCCCATGGCCTTCCGATCTGCGGCTTCCAAGTCCTGCAGAGTACAGGAAATCTAAAAGCCGGGGCGTTCCCCGTAGTTTGTATATCCCAATACTGGCATTTGTTGGTCTTCCCCATACTTTCGCAACAATCTTTTTTCCTTTCACCGGAACAATCGAAAAACAATCCACATCTTCGTCCCATCCGATCTTGTTCAAGAAGAACTTCAGATTGTCTTTTAATGTATCCGAAAGCTCAGGATCCTCACAGGTATAATAGATATCCGTATTATTTTCCGGATCATGTTTTCTTGCCAGTAAGGAACTCTGCATTTTTATGATAAGCTCCGATTCTTTAATCTCCGGAATCTTTTTTGCTTTCACTTCACGCAGTTTCATCGAGTTTCCTCCCATGGGATACTCTATATTCCGCATTAACTGAAATGCATTAAAGAATTCAAATAGTTCTCCCATGTCCGCATCGGAAAATGTTACCATAAACCGATTTTCTTTCAGATAAATCTTGTCTGCTGCGAATCGTGCTCCCGGCAGATAGCATGACCAGCAATATGTTTTCATGACGGATTGCTTTTTTGTATAAAGTTTTTCGAAAAGTTCCGGAGAATATTTTTCTACAGATGCCTTTAAAAAACTTAGTAACAAACGATCCACCTCTGCCGGGATTTCCGGTTCTTCTAACAGAAACTCTAATTTTAGCTCTGTCATATCAATCCCTCCTTCTGATCCCACTATAACATTTTTTAAAAACTGTTTCAATGGATTAATTTAATTTTGCATTTATTTTTCTCATTTACTTTTCGCCTGTATTTCATTATAATATTTTACGTACATTTTGGAATGTAAATTTGAAGCAGTTTTTAACACCTGCAAAATACCTTTAATAGTCCCATATTGGAATATTTTTTTCATTGCTTTCCCAATACATCTCAAAAAGCAATACATAAAAAGTGCGTAAGCCCCGGATTGTTCTCACCAAGCTTACGCACTTTTTATATCATCTATAATCAATAGTATATCATTTTCCTTCATCCATCGCTTTGCACTCACGCTCGCGGGCTTCCCATGGTTCATATGGCTGTTTCAGTTCTGCGATCAGATCCCGGCCGTGTTTCTTCAGATAAGAGATACGGATCAGAATATAGATCACAAACAGTACAATTGCACCAAGGATCATCAGCCATACGGTCATTCCCAGCGTACTGATCATCGCATATGCCAGATAGGCTGCGACTACAAACGCAAAGGCTGACAGTGCATATACCAGACCGATGGCCATCTTGAAGGTAGAATGATTGCAGGCATGCGGATATTTCTTTTTCAGGAAGAACGGTACCAGACAAAGAGCGATATCCGACAGTGCATTGACGAAAGAAAATACAGTCATTAACACTCCAAAACTGGATCCGGTCGCCACACAGCAGATAGAAAAGAGCATAACGAAGCAAAGAATCACCGGTGATACTCCATTCTTATTTTTCTTTCCGACAAAAGCCGGAAACAGATCATTATCTGCCGCCGCCTGAATCTGGGCGCAGGTTAACATAATAACCGGAACCATTGAAGTCAGAACACCGAACAGCGGACCTCCTACGATAAAAAATGTCAGAAGACCGGAAGGCAGGAATATTTTTCCCACCTCTGAAAGTGTGGTCAGTTCTCCTGCCGGCATGCAGCCGATGGTAACAATACCCATACCGATATAGATAAATGCAACAATCGTTGGGGACAGGAGTAATGCCAGTGGAATATTCCGGTTCGGATTCTTCACATCATCCGCGATCTGGGAAACCGCGCTTCCACCGGACAGCGAAGATGCCAGCACACCGACTGCTGCCGCAAAGCTGGTCAGTTTCACGCCCGGATTGAAGATTTCGCCCAGTGTCAGTCTGGAGGTATCAATGCTTGGCATACCGACAAAAATATAACAGCCCATAGCCACCATCAATACTACTACCATGATATTATTGACAAACGCAAAGGTATGATTGCCCTGCCATGCGATTCCCGTATAGATCAGCAGAATCACAATGCTGATCAGCGTTTTATATCCTTCCAGCGCCGGGAACAGCGCCACAAAATAATCGCCAAACAACACCGCAAACACAGAGATCAATACCGGCTGTAACAGATTCTGTGCCGCCATAAATACACCAACCGCCGGATGGATCAGCTTCGTCGGTGCGATAAAAAAGCTTCCGGATGCCGGTGCTACCGACGACAGATAAACATTTGGAATCGTCTTGGCTAAAGTGTATACAATCGTCGCCAGCAGTGCCAGTACAATTCCGGTTCCAATATCATTGATCACTGTGGGCAGTGAACCGAAAATTCCGGAACCGATGATCGCACCGATTCCCGTTCCGATACAGCCCAGAAGACCGATCTTCTTTTTTGTATTTGTTTCCACGTTTTTCCTCCTGGTTCTGCCCGGAATCTGATCCTCTGTTGGATTCCTGCCAGCATTCCGGGCCGTTCTTTTGATCTTTCTCTTTTAAAATTCTGTTTCAAAACGCAAAGTCAATCCATCGGATCATCGATTGATCTGCATGGCTCATTTTGCAAAGAACATTTTCAATCCCCTTCTAATTTTCTGGTTCCGGCTTTACCGGGACGAATTTTGCACGGTTCATCACCGGATGTTGCAGACGGAGTGCGCCTTTTTTCGGACATACCATCACGCAGGCTCCACAGTAATAACATTCTCCCGGAAACATCACGATCGGAGGTTTCCCTTTTTCCGGATTCGGCAGAATAATATCGCACTGGCAGATCTCTGCACAGGCGTTGCAGCCGATACATTTTTCTTCATCGTAGATCAGTGGTGTGGCACTGCACGGAATCACTTCAACTTTCATCTTACTCATCTTGCCTCACCTCCGATATAATCCTGGTTTCTCTTCTCATACTCTGTTTTCAGATCACCGAAATAATCCCCCGGAACGGTTCCCCGTACCGGAACGCCATTTTCCTGGCGGATCGTGATGAAGCAGTGGTCTTCTTTCGGATCCATCTGCGGATAATCGCTTCGATAGAAACACAGCTGTTTGGAACTGGATTTTCGCATCAGACAGGCCTGAAGGATCATCTCGGAAACATCCAGAATGTCCAGCACCTCATGGGTACGCATCAGTTCATGCGGGTTGTTACAGTACAGCTGCGGAACGATCTCTTCTCTGTAAGACTTCAGCAGATCGATTCCCTGGATCAGAAGATCATCATTCTTCACGCCACCGCAATAATTCTGCATCGCCTTGGAGATCGCCATATTCAGTTCTTTCCAGGTGACGCCTTCTGTACGGTTCATCGGTGCATACAGACGTTCTCTCTCCGCATCCACTTCTGCCTGGTCGATCTCAGCCAGTTCTTCGATCGTATCACTGTAATCTGCCGCTTTTCTTCCCGCATAGTATCCTGTGGAACATGCAAATCCGGCACAGTCGGATGCAAACAGCTGATCGCCGGCCGCATAGATACCGTCAATATTGGTCTTCAAATCCCAGTCATGCATAATTCCGCCCGGCGCCCCGAACAGCTGTCTCTCCTGATCCAGGAAGGCTGCGGACTGCCAGCCATTGCCATAGCTTTGCAGCATATGTTTCTCCGGATCAAATCCACGTTCTGTATAATATTGAAGGATCGGAATCTTGGTCTTTCCTTCCTCTCCGACCATCATGCCCCAGATGACTTTCCGCTCCATCTCCGGCATTCTGCTCAGATCCGCATAAAACGGCAGTTTATATCCCCTCTTGATCAGTTCGTCAAAAGGCATCGTCTCCGGTCCGCGGTACTCGTACTTCGGTTCATCGATCACGCCGCCTTTTAAGAAAAACTTCTGACCCTTTACCGGATAATAACGCTCAGATACAGTCTTCAGCACATTGCCGTCACGATCCAGATACGGAATTTCCACGCCTCTGGCATCCACCATCGTCGCTGCATACCAGGTATTATGATTGTTTCCGGTTCCGTAAGGAGGGAAGCTTCGTCCGGCTGCGGAGAATTCACCTTTCACCGATTTTTCCATCATGGTAAACTCCATACCGGCTCTCCATCCCATGGCATGACCGCTTCCGATGGACTGCATCGGCCGGAATTCGCAAAGTCCGGTAAGATCCGGATTAAATAACCACACGCGGGCCGGTCTGGACATCGTCAGCAAAGTAGCTTTTGCCCGGAATACCAACAGTTTTCCGGTGTGTACGTTCATACCGATGGCACCGATGCCTCGTTTCTTTCCATTTTCTATGGTTGTAAGAAGTGCGGTTGCTTCTGTTCTGTCATAAATCGTGACACCGAGACGTTTCAGTTCTTCATAAAGCGCCGGTTTGAACGTAGAACCCCAGACACGCAACGTAAAACGGTTCTTATAATCATAAGCAAACATCAGCTTCGTCTCATCATCCCGGAATTCCGCACCCTTAAACTCATCTTCCGTATCACGGATCTTGCCACCGAAACTTTCCAGATCCAGCATACGGTCATACCCTTCTCTGCACTCAATATAATGTGCGATACCGTTGCTGTAGTGATCCTGCTCATCCACATAAGCATTGGCAATTTCTTCCGGTGTTACCTGAGAACACGGATTGGTACAGGCTGACTCCCAGTGGTCAAATCCTGTTCCTGCCGCTCCGCTTCTCTTGGTTGCCCCTTTCTCTACCAGTACTACTTTTTTCCCTTTTCTTGCTGCCGCGATCGCCGCAAAACATCCTGCAAGTCCTCCACCTAAAACCAGAATATCGGAATCTACTGTTTCCGTCTGTCCGAACTCATCCGGATAAGGCCAGTTATATTCTGCCATCTTCTATCGTCCTTCCTTTCATCCCTTCTTTGCTGACTCTGTGATACCTGTATCATCATCTTTCGTATCTTCTGATCAACCATTCACCTTTATCTTATTTTGCATTTTGCAAAATGTCATATATTAAATCAGACTATAACACTTCAACGCGTTAATGTCAACAAGAGAAACGTATTTTTAAGGCAAAAACCACAAAAGAATAACATTTCTCATATAGATTTCTGTTATTTACAACAACTCTACATGATTTAGGACTCGATGCTCAGAACAGAACAATCAAATAGCTGCAACATATTCGTACATAAAAATCCGGAATACAGCTAGATCTTGTTTGAATACAGACTCTTGATTGACCGTTATGTACTATGTTAAAATGTTTCACATAATATCTACGTGCGAGCTTCCGGGAAGATCCGGCTGCTATCATAGACACAGGAATAACAGGAGATTTTTATTGATGGGATTAAATAAATCAACTTTATCAGAACAGATTTATCAGATTTTGAGAAATGATATTTTGACACAAAAGATACCATGTGGAGAAAAGCTCACCCTGAAGGTTCTCCAGGAACGCTTTCAGGTAAGTTCTACCCCGATCCGGGAAGCTCTGACCCGGCTGACCCAGGATCAGCTGGTTTCTTATTATTCTAATGTAGGCGTCCGGGTGATCAGCTTTACTGCCGATGATCTCCGGGAAATCTATACTTTTATGGGGGATCTTGACGGGCTGGCGATCCGTTATGCTTCTGCCTCTCCGGATCAGGAAAAATTACAGGCAGAGGTCACAGAGATTCTGGAAAAGGAATGTGCAGCTGCCAAAGCCGCTGATGTGCAAACCTGGAACCGGTATTCCGACGAATTCCATCTCGTTTTTTACCGTTACTGCAACAACTCCAGACTTGCAGAGTCCGCCGAACGGCTCCGAAGCGGGATTTCTATTTTTTCCAACCAGTACTGCCGGGAAACCGTGATCCAGACTCGGATCGATGAGGAACATCTGGCTATTTTTCAGGCTTACAAAGATGGCGATATTGAAAAAGTCGTCCAGATGATGAAAACACATCTGAACGACTCCCTGAATTATGCCCTCCGGTTTTTACCGAAAACTTTTTAATATCCTATTTTTTTCTTTTTTCAAACCCATACACCCATTTTCCCCACAAAAACAGATACAGGAAAATGCCGGAACTGATGCTCCAGGTCAGCGGGTAGGCCCAGAATACCACACGGACATCCGGAATAAAATGAACACCGACGGTGATATAACTTACCCGGAACAGACACCAGACGCAAAGCATGACGATCATCGGAATCGATGCATTGCCTGATCCATCTTGGAATGTTTCAGCATCGTAGTGGAAAATCTACCACCAAACATATCCACCAGTCCCCAGTTCTTTGCGCTATTCAGGTTCTCTCTGGCTGTTCGCAGACTGTTCAGGGCTCTGTTTCCTGCTGTTGAAGATAAAACATTGCCTTCTGCGTTTTGAGCATACGATAGTAATACTGAGATGAAATATTCCGTTGTAAAGTTCTAACACTCCAGGTCTGCTCTGCCATATGTAAATCATTAGATAACAAATGTAATGTAGGTTCTATATCCTCCTTACTAAAAATAGACTTTCTCTTTTCACATGTAGCAGAGAATGCTATACATAAAACCTGCTTCTCTATCTGTTCTCCATAGGAATTCATAATCACTAAGTTCAGTCAAATTGTACATTGTTAATGTGCTCAGTAATTGGTACTATTCTCGTAACCATCTACAGATATCAACCACTTGCACTCCTTTATAATCATAAGTTTCATGATGTGTTCTTGCAATTATCATCTTAGGATATGCATCTCTTATTGCAAGCAAAGGCGAATATTCTCTTTCAAATGTTTTTTCATCTGAAATATTGTCGCTTACCTGAATATATATTTGAGCCTCACGTTTCTTAGCTACAAAATCCACTTCCTTTTTATAGAGTTTTCCCACATATACCTCATATCCTCTTCTACGCAACTCCAGATAAACAATATTTTCGTAAACTCTTCCAAAGTCCATGTTTCGTGTACCATTGACTGCATAACGGAATGATGTATCACAAAGATAATATTTACTATTATTTGCCAGATATTTTTTCCCTTTTAAATCATACCGTTTTGCCTCATAGAACAGAAAGGCATTTTCCAAATAACCAATGTATTTTGACACCGTCTTTCTGGTTATCTCACTCTGGTCATTTTTTAAAGTTTTGCTGATATTATTAGGCGAAAGTAAATTACCGATGTTATCCATCATGAATTCAGATATGTTAGTGAACTCTGATTTATTTCTTATCTTATACTTTTCAACCAAATCTCTGATAAGAATGGTTGAATGTACATCCCTAACATAATTATACTGTCTGTCCTCAGTCTTATACACATAAGCGCCAGGCATACCACCAGTTCGGACATACTGATCAAAAGCTTCATCATATCTATCTGTAATTCCATAATAAGTTAGATATTCCACGAAAGAAAATGGATATACTTTTATTTCCATCGTTCTTCCGGTAAAAAGTGTTGCTAAATCTGAACTTAACAAAAATGCGTTTGAACCGGTAATATAAATATCATAAATTCCTTTTGTATAAATACTATTAATTGCAAGTTCAAACTGCGGGCATAGCTGAACCTCATCAATCAGTAAAACATTCGTCATTCCCTCTTTGTACTGATCCAGGATGTACTTATGCAATGCATGATACTCCAACAAATGATCAAACTCTAATTCCTGAAGGTTTATCATAACAATATTTACCGCTTCCTCTAATGACTGCAGATAAGAGACAAACTCTTGCAGCAATACTGATTTACCGCTTCGTCTGATGCCCGTAATTACTTTTATATCCGGTGTCCCATACAATTCAATCAGTTCGTTTAAATACTCTTTTCTTACGATAAGCTGCATGCTACTATCTCCTATTCCCACTTTTAGAATTATTTTTATTTTTCGGTAATATATTTTATAGACTGATATTATCACACTCTGTGCCTTCTGTCATTATTCTATTCCCACTTTTTTAAAATTATTCATTTTTTGGTATTAATTTTGATCTTCTAGACATTTCCCACACTTTTTAATGGAAAAAGGGGCTGTAAAAAAACTTCCCTTTTCATCTATACAGTCTGTTACTTAAATTTCGATTGAGATTTCACCTGTTCTAAGTGATTTAATAGCTGTTATATTTTCTGGTAAAATTGTCATGATTTCCGGTAGATTTTTCCTATCTGGTAACCAATCCCGCTGATCAGCCACCCGGTTATTACGAATCGAAAAAGCCGTCGAGATGATGAAATCTCATCTCAACGACTCTCTTGCATATGCGCTTTCCTTTTTACCGGAAACGTAACTTGATCCCCTCTCTTTACTATTTGTTCAGGAAGTGCTCCCTGTTCGGATACTCCTGCCGATATGCCCGGAGGGCGGCTTCCCGGAGCAGTGTGAATTCTTTTTCCATACGAAGCAGGCGGGGCGCCCTGAAAGCGATCGCGCTGATCTGTTCGGCGATCTTTTTCGCGATTCCTTCTTCGGATAATTGTCCCATGCCGAATACCATGGAGGTGAATCCTCTGCCTCCCCTGCTGACCTGAATAAACTTCAGGAATACATTGTACAGTTCATCCTCAAGAATCTTCTGGTATCCCTTCTCTGACTGCATGGCTTCTGCCAGGCACAACGTGGAGAGGATCCTGGCTCCCATCCTCCTTCTGTCGCCACCGGGATCCAGAGAGGTTCCTTCCGCCAGATATTTCAGTTCCATCAGACATCTGACAAACTCATCCTTCTGGAGCCTGCGCTGTCCGTATCGGGCTGTCCAGAGCCGGGTTCTGTATTCTTCTTCCCAGGCTTCCTCCTCTCCGATATGTTCCTTTAAAATCTGCTGCCGTTTCGCCGGATCTATTTCCTGATAAAATTCTTTGGTCCATGTATGTTCCATCTGTTTTTTCCTCATTCTGTGAAGTGGATATGCATCATCCACTTTTTCTTTCTGTCTGTACATGCAGTCTTCCCGCTTACATTTCTGAGTGGGCAATTGCCTCTTCTGCACTCAGATATTCATCTATATTGCTGCTGTCTACCTTCTGATATTCTGAAAAATAATACCGGCCTTCTTTCAGGTTTTCCTGATCAAAATCCTCTCCCTCGAACAGTTTCACCGCCATTTTTGCCATTTCCTTTGCCTGATCTACTCTGTCATTGAGGATGCTGCCCTGCATCTCTCCTGCCTTTACGGCTTTCAGTGCATCTTCCAGACCATCGATTCCGAAGATCACCGGCCAGTCTTCACGGGCATAACCTACTGTCCGATAGGCTTCCACAGCCCCCAGTGCCATCTCATCGTTGTTAGATATGACGAGTTCGATCTCTTTTCCGTACTGGCTGATCAGACGATTCATACGGTTCTCCGCCTGTCCACGGTTCCAGTCCGCTAACTGATAGCTTAGCTTTTCCAGTACAACATCATTCTTCATCAGTGTCTTTACGGAATACTCTGTTCTGCTGATGGCGTCCTGATGGCCTGCTTCTCCTTCCAGAAGCACATATTGGATCTTTCCATCCTGATTTTTATCGACTTCCGGATGACTGTTGATGTATTCTGCGGCAATCTCGCCCTGCATAATCCCGGACTGTTCTGCATCGCAGCCCACATAATACAGCTTTTCCCACTGCATCAGGTCTTCCCTTACCGGTTCCCGGTTAAAGAAGATCACCGGAATATCTTCGTTTCTTGCCATCCTGACGATCCTGGACGGAGCTGTCCGATCCACAAGATTGATACAGAGCACATCACAGCCTGCATCGATCATCTCTTCTACCTTTTCATTCTGTTCCTGTTGATCGTCATTTCCACTTTTTGTTGATACGATAATCCGTCGCTGCTTGTTTTCCATGGCTTTCAGCTGTACTTTCAGCTCATCGGTCAGTCCATTGATAAAGGGGTCATCCTGACTGTAGGTTATCACTCCGACCCGCAGGGTTTTCTCTGTCTGTTCTGACTTCCCGGAACACCCGGACAGCACGAGCACCGCACTCCCTGTAACAGTAGCTAATACTACTGCCAGCCTTCTTTTCTTTTTATTCATAGGAATATAAAAACCTTTCTAAATCATCATCCATAGAGAAATCTTTCTTACTGAATATCTGATATTCTGTTGTGTAACCTTTCATTTTATAAAACTTATGTTCTGTCTTTCCGGCTATTTCTTTCACACTTTTATAGCCGATCTCATATCCGTCCGGCACAACAAGGCCCTGGATGTTTCCTTTATCCAAAAGCGCGACTGTCTTCAGACTGTAACCTACTCCATAGAGTTCCGCACCCTTGTATTTCCCATGTTCTGCCTGTTCTCCGAACTCTTCCAGTACCCCGGGATCCAGTATGACAAGGGCATCCGCCTTTGTTTCCTCCTTCATCCGCTCCGTAATGTTCTGCTCTTTTCTCCGGTAAATACACCAACTGATCTCACTTCCGCTGCCTTCCAGCGCCTCAGTCAATCCGCTGATCTCCGCCTGTACAGCCTCGGACATTTTCCAGTCGGCTATGATTCCGATCTTCTGCTCTTTTTTTTTCAGCTGTTCTCCCAGCCGTCTTCCGATTTCCCGATGATCCGGCTGGATCGTGGGACTTGCAGTTTCTCCTTCTTTTACCGCCAGACTGTCTGCGATCAGTAAATAGGGTTTATTTCCACATTCTTTTTTCAGCATATTTTCGGTCTCATGACCAGGTGCGGGATATATAATAAAGCCATCGATGTCGTTGTCCTTCTGTTCTCTGATAAATTCCCTTTCCACCTCCGGTCCGTCGATCTCTTCCGTGTTACAGATGATCATATGGACGTTGTTCTCTGCTGCAGACTGTTTCATACCATTGATCAGGGCATCCCAGCGTTTGTCACCGGATTCCGGAAGAATCACGGCGATCCTGGTCTCTGCTACGTTCTGATCAAAAATCTTCCATACAAAGAATACTGCCAGCATCAGCAAAAGAAACTCAATCATAAGAAATTTTATTCTATTCTTTTTCATCTGCCTGTCTCCTCTGTATATATTTTTGTAATTCCAGTGTTTCTGCATTTTCCGGCGTGTATGGGATTGCAGGGATACGAATCGTGACTTTTGTTCCTTCGTCCGGTTCGCTTTCTATGAAAAGTCCATATTCTTCCCCAAACATCAACCGGATTCTGGAATGTACATTGATCACACCCACACCGGAGCCATGCTTCGGAACCTTGCTGCTATCCGTCAGAATATTTTCCAGAACTTCTTCCCGCATGCCCATGCCATTGTCTTCGATAGTGATCAGGATGTCCTCGTCCCTCTTTTCTCCGGTGACAATGATCATACCGTCATCATCCTCATCCATGTTGCCAACACCATAATAAATGGCATTCTCCAGGATGGGCTGAATCACCAACTTAACGATGCAGTAATTTTCGATCTCTTTATCAATCCGGAATTCTGTTTTGAACCGCTCTTTATACCTGGCCAGCTGGATATTCATATAGCTTCTGCTATGCTGCAGTTCATCCTTGATGGGAATGATGGTCTTGCCCCGGGACAGGCTGACACGAAGTAATTTGGCCAGTTCAGAGATCATGCGAACCGCTGCTTCATTTTCCTGGGCTTCCACCATCCACGTGATCGACTCCAGTGTATTGTACAGAAAATGTGGATTGATCTGGCTTTGCAGAGCGTCCAGTTCGCTTTTTCTTCGTTCATTTTGCTGTTGGATGATCTCATCCATCAGTTCTTCGATCTGCTCATAAGACTTCTGTACCGAATGTCCCAGATGGCGGATCTCGGATGAGCCGCCGATATAGATATCCGGCTTTCCTCCTGCCTCATAGGTCTTGACAGAAGCATCCAGCTCCCGGATAGGCTTGGATATCTTTCGGGACACAAGCTGGTTTCCCTCCAAGAGCATGACCAGAAGTACCAAAATGGTGGCAAATACATAGTAGCGAAAGTTCTTATAGTTTGCCACCTGTACGCTCTCCGGCACAACACCGATCATCTTCCAGCCTGTATAGGCTACGCTTCTAACGATCACGGTCTCATTCTGACCATTAGAACGGATCTCATAGGTTCCGTCCTCATATTTTTCCGCTTCCAGGCTATTTTCTTCAAATAATCCGCGGTTTAATTCCGTTCCTCTTGGATGATAGATCATCTCTCCGTCCTGACTGATCAAATAATAGTAGATTCCGCCGGAGCAATCATTGATCTGTTTCATTACGTCCCTGATCACAGAATATTTCATATCCAGCAAAAGGATACCGGTTTCCGGTATCTCTCCCTTGTTAACATCTACATACCTGCTCAGGGAAACTACCCATTGATACCGATAGGATCCATCCTCAAACAGTTCCTGGATATGCGGTGTGGAAAAGTGTATATTTTCAATGACATCTTCCGCATTTTTAAACCATTCCTGCGTCTGTACCCTTACATTTTTCTTTTCTGCTGCCACCGGCTCCGATGCGATCAGATTTCCTTTTTGATCATACAGCGCCACACTCTGAATCTTATCAGAGTTGGTCTCATAGAGCAGACTGAACTGCTCCGAAAATTCCCGGCTGGATATATCAAACTGCTGGACTACGTTATAGTTTGCCCCATTGAGGATCTGGCGGATATCCAGCAGGTCTGCATTTAACCGGTCCACGGTAGCCTCCACGGTAGCTTCCGTGTTGTCCACTGCTGTCTTTTCCAATGCCAGCTTGAATCGATGGTAAAGCAACAATCCCATGACAATGATCGTAACCAGCGAAATCGCCATAAGGACAGACAGAATGATCGACTGTATGTTAAATACGATATTTTTCCGGGAATCCAACCCTCTTTTCCTATATTTCATACATGTTCCTCTTCATCTATTCCCTTGTCTCTATATATTTCGTACCTTTTTTATGTCTTCATTCTTTCCGCTTTTCGCTTTGTTGTTTCCCGGAAGCTCTGTATTTGGAAGGAGAAACACCGAACTTCTTTTTGAATACATAACTGAAATAGTTGGCATCCTGATATCCGACTTTTTCTGCGATCTTATAGCTTTTTTTATCGGTGTTCAGCACCAGCTCTTCTGCCCTGTCCATCCGATAATCGGTAAGATAGGAGACAAAGGACTGGCCAGTCTCCTTTTTAAAGCTGGAGGAAAAGTAGGAGTTTGATACACCAAGATCTGCACACACATCATCCAGCGAGAGATCCGGCTCCATATATCTGTCTTTTACGATGTTCTGTGCATCGGTGATGATACGCCTGGAGGTACTGTTTCTGGTGCTTCTCAGTTTTTCGCTGATGGCAGTAGACATATTGATAATCCAGTTTGTCATGGAGTTTTCATCGAACTGGGTGACTCTTTCATAAAGATTCTGTACATTGCCGGAAATTTCATTGAAGTCCATGGAATTATTGGCACAAAACTTGAAAAATCCGCTGACGATCTCCATGGTAGCCAGATTGTACTGGCTGATGGTGGCTGCATTCTTATGGAGCTTTTCTGTCTCTTTGATGGCTTCTTTCCGGATCTTCTCCTGATTCCCTACATGGATGGCTCGAAACAGCTCCTGCATCCTTGTTTCTTCTAAGGGAACCGCCTTTTTTGACTCTTTGGGAACGATCTCTGCGATATTGATGGCTCGTTTTGTTCCGTACAGGACACGGTAGGACACCGCCTCTCTGGCTCCCTCGTAGGAAATACTGATATCGTACAGATTGTTGCAGACAGTTCCGATCCCTGCGGTAACCGCCGCCCCCATAATTCTCCATGCCCAGCGGCAGAACCGGTCACACTTGTCCGTCAATTGAGCTATCTCATCTTCTGAATGAAGTTCCATAATCAGAATGGTATTACCCATATAGATGAATTCCTGGCAATTACAGTTCTCCATCAGCCGCTGTTTGATCTCCCGCTCCACGGACATGGATAACAATAAGGGATTCATGCCATCCGGCACATCATTTTCCGACGTATGAAAAATGATGCAGCAAAACAAAGGTCCCTTCATATCCACCCGATAGTCCAAAAGAAATCGTTCATACTCCTCTTCTCTGACTCTCCCCTCGATCAGGGAAATAAAGAAATTGGACTGCAGCTTTGGTAATACCTCCTGGAAATAGTCTTCCAGTTTTTTTACATTTAACTTTTCTTCCCGTTCCCTGTCCAGTGTGGTTTTCAGCTTCATCAGGCTTTCTGACAGCTCGGTGGCGCTGATGGGTTTCAGCATATATTCCTTGATCTCCAGATGGACGGCCTCTTTCGCATATTCAAATTCGTCAAAGCCGGTGCAAAGCATAATATAAATATTGGGATAGTCCCGGTTCAGTTTTCTTGCCAGCTCCAGTCCATCCATGTAAGGCATTTTAATGTCCGTCAGTACCACATCCGGCTGAAGTTTTTCCACCAGCTCCAAAGCCTTCACGCCGTTGGTGGCACTTCCCACTACGTCAAATCCCAGATCATTCCAACGGATCTTTTTTTTCATAACATCGATGACCTCTACTTCATCATCGACAAGAATCACTTTATATTGTTCCATCCTTATCCTCCTGTTTTCCGGAGCATATTATTGTTCTTTCATTATAGCAGAAGATTGCTCTCTGCTGAATGAATAGTTACAAAAATTTTGTAACTATTCAGAGCCCCATCTCGATTCCGCTTACGCTGCATCTCGATGTTGCTTCTCGCCATATGAAATTTCAGAAAAATAGCTCATTCATGTAAACATGATTCGCAATTTTTCTTCCATTTCGCATGGCTCTGAATAGTTACAAATTTGCCAAAACAGAATAAAAGACCGCCCATGTCATCCATCGGATGACCGGGCTGTCTTATATTCTGTCTGTTTCAATATATTTTATTATTTTTTCTGTACATATTTCAGACAGTCAAGTGTTACGGCTGCCAGGATGATGATACCTTCAAAGATGAACTGAAGGTTGGTATCAATACCCAGAATCGTCAGGGAGTATGTAAGGGAGGTAAAGATCAATACACCGGTTACTACTCCGGAGATCTTACCGATACCACCGGTAAAGGATACACCACCAACTACGCAGGCTGCGATAGCATCCATATCCCATCCCTGTCCATAAGCTGCACTACCGGAACCAACCATACGGTTACATTCCAGCCAGGAACCAAATCCGTACAGGATACCTGCCAGAATAAATGCTCCCATAGTTACTTTGAATACAGAGATACCAGATACTGCTGCAGCTTCCGGGTTTCCACCTACCGCATACAGGTTTTTACCAAATGTTGTTTTGTTCCAGATAAACCATACAATGATAACTGCTGCAACTGCCCACAGAATGATGGTCGGGAATTTGCCGATCTGCGGGATGAAGGTATTCGGGATCGCAGAATCAATTGCACCGAAAGATACACCCTTAGTAGCATAAGTAACCAGACCAAAGATGATCAGCATGTTAGCCATTGTAGAGATAAACGGATGCATCTTGAATCTTGCCATGAAGAAACCGGCAATCATGGAAAATACAGTTGTAAAGATTACACACATCAACAGTGCGAACAGTGCTTTCGCTGTGGAAGGCATGGTAGAGAAATCAAATACCTGTCCGAATACGGCACCTGTATTGATTCCGTTATGCATGATAATGGTTGCCGTAACCATACCCATACCAACCATACGTCCTACGGAAAGGTCGGTACCTGTTAACAGGATCAGACCGGCAACACCAAGTGCAAGGAACATACGCGGCGATGCCTGCTGTAAGATATTCAGGATGTTGGTAACTGTCAGCAGCTGTGTATTTTTGACGATTGGTGTGATGATACACAGTCCGATAAAGATCAGGATGATTACGATATACAGACCATTTTTGTACAGGAACTGGGATAAATTGAAGGAATATCTGTAATTTTCCAGTTTCTGTTCTCTCTGCTGAAGGAATGTGAACTTGGAGGTTCTCAGCAGATCGATCAGATGATATTTATGCATGAATGCATCATGTCTTCTGTCTTTGATCTCCTGAATTTTGGATTCGTGAGCCATCTGTGCGTCAAACAGTTTGTTTTTGAACACATATTTCTCAGCCTTGATATCTTCTGCATCTTTCAGAGAAGCAATCTTTTTCTGGTGCTCGCTCTTCAGATCTGCTTTGACTTTCTCATATCTGCTGTTTTCTTCTGCTTTTGCAGCTTTGCAGCTGTTGTTTACTACATCGTAGTAATCTTTCTTGTAGTGTTTCGCCAGATAGTCCTCAGCTTCTGCAACCAGCTTTTTGATTTCTTCTTTGTTGGCTGTTTCTACTTTTTTTGCACTTTCCAGCTCTTTTTTACTGTTTTCAATAATCTTATCTCTCTGGATTTTGGATAAGTTCTTATTTTCTTTTGCGATAGCGATCTGGTTTTTCAGATCGTTCACTTTATCAGATCCGTCTACGCGTAATGCATCGATTTTTTTCTGGATCTTTTCCACATATTCATCGATCGGTTTCAAAAGTTTTGCTTCTTCTTCAGCCGAAATAATAACGCTGTTTTCTGCCATTTCCAATTTCCCTCCTGTTACAGATATTTAGCACTGAGTCTCAATAATTCTTCCTGGTTTGTTTCTTTTGTGTTTACGATTCCGGCAAGGCGTCCGTTAGACATAACACCGATTCGGTTGGTAATACCAAGAATTTCCGGCATCTCGGAAGAAACAACGATGATTGTTTTTCCCTGTTTCGCCATATTGATGATCAGTTCATAGATTTCATATTTTGCTCCGACGTCAATTCCTCGTGTCGGATCATCCATCATGAATACGCTTGGTGAACGCTCCAGCCATTTACCGAAGATGACTTTCTGCTGATTACCACCGGAAAGATTGGCGATCATATCATCCGGTCCCATACATTTTGTATGCATGATCTTGATTTCTTCAGCTGTTGCACGTACCATCTTATCATGTGATAATGCGATTCCGCTCTTATAATGATTCATATTCGCAATGGTGGTATTGAATGTAATATCGCCTTTCAGGAACAGGCCATTGGCTTTTCTTTCCTCTGTAATCAGAGCAAATCCGTGATCCATAGCATCCTTCGGAGATGAGAAGTTCAGCATCTTTCCGTCATATACGATATTTCCTTCTGCTCTTGTACGAATTCCGAAGATCGTCTCAAGAAGCTCGGTACGACCGGCACCAACCAGACCATAGAATCCGAAGATTTCTCCTTTTTTGATATCAAAAGAGATGTTCTGCAGTTTTGGTGCATATTTTGTTGATATATTCTGTACCGAGAGAATAGTTTCTCCCGGTGTATTGTCTACAGGTGGAAATCTGTTATCCAGAGAACGTCCAACCATGGCGGCGATCAGTTCATTCATATCTGTTTCTGTACTCGGCTTGGTCATGACCAGACTTCCGTCTCGCAGTACTGATATTTCATCACAGATTTCAAATATTTCATCCATTTTATGTGAAATGTAAATCAGAGAAATTCCCTGAGCCTTCAGCTGACGCATCATCTTAAAAAGTTTTTCAACCTCCGGTGCAGTCAGAGATGAGGTAGGCTCATCCAGTACGATGACTTTGGAATGATAGGAAATTGCTTTGGCAATCTCACACATCTGTCTCTGAGATACAGACATTTTCTTCATTGGCTGTGTCAGATCAACTGTGATTCCCAGCTTTCTGAACAGGTCTGATGTTTCTTTTTTCATTCTTCCTTCGTCGACAACCCCAACGGAATTCTTCGGGTATCTTCCAAGGAACATGTTGTCTACAACACTTCTTTCAAGACACTGGTTCAACTCCTGGTGTACCATTGCCACCCCGTTCTCCAGTGCATCCTTTGGTCCGGAGAAGTTTACTTCTTTTCCGTCCAGTACGATGGTTCCTTCATCTTTCTGATAGGTTCCAAAGAGGCATTTCATCATTGTCGATTTTCCGGCACCGTTTTCACCCATCAGTCCCATAATGGTTCCAGGTTTGACATTCATACTAATATGTTTCAAAACCTTATTTCTACCGAATGATTTGCTCATGCCGTTAATCGATAAGATATATTTGTTCTTATCTTCTTTCATAGCTGCGCTTCCTTTTCTTAGTAAAGAAGGGTATCATCGCTGACACCCCTCTGTAATTTCATCAATTTACGCTTTTATTCTGTCTCTGAATTATTTGGAGAGAAGTGATGTGTATGCTGCTGCATTATCGGTCTTAACCATGTTAATCGCGAAAGCATCATACTCGCTTGGGTTTCCAAGACGGTTGGTGATATTGGACTCTGTCTGTCCATCTCCACCGATGTAATCTACGTTCAGGTTCAGCAGATCATCATAGTTCTCCAGCAGTGGCTGGTATGTAGAACTCAGGAAGTTATCAGATGCATTGTAGATATCCAGCCATACTTTTTTGGATGGGCTCTTGCTTTCATCCAGCTGGTTAGCAACTTTGTCATAAACCTTTGTGGAATCTGTGAAATCGTTGTAGTTATCGGCTGTTACAGCAATATTTAATGCGTAGTAAGATCTATCTTCTTCGCTGTATCTGTAATCTTCACCTTCTGTCAGGCAGTTACCTGCTTCATCAGCTGTACCGATACCTGTATCGATGTCTACACCGTCCAGTGCGTTACGCAGAACTCTCAGTGTCAGATAAGCCTGAACGTCTGCATGCTGAGAAATTGTTCCGCCGTATCCTTCACCGATTGCTGCTACAGCATCGCTGTTTGCATCGTAACCGAAGGTAGGAACTTTGTTGTCTTTCGCCCATGCATTGAACATTGACATTCCCATACCATCGTTGTTGGAAACTACAACATCGATCTGGTCACCGAAGGAAGCTGTCCATGTTCCGATCGCATTACCGGCTGTTGCAGCATCCCATGTTGCACCTGCTGAGTTTTTCATTTCCTGAGAAGCCAGCTCACGGATGGTATATGTCTTTCCGTCTACATCCAGAGTCGCATCCTGCACAACTTTTGCTTTTCCGTCTACGTTTGTTCCAGCTGGTGTAGAATCTACTCCACCGTCTGCATCTACACCTGTTCCAAGTGCGGAACGAACACCACGTGTACGAGCGATAGAATCATTATGTCCGATATCACCGATTGCCAGAACGTATCCGATCACGCCGTCACCGTTTCTGTCAATAGTGTCTGCATTTTCTTTGATGTAATCCAGAACCATCTGACCCTGCAGTTCAGCACCCTGGTTTGCATCGAAACCTACGTAATAAGTATTTTCGTTGAAGTTCAGAGCTTCTTTGTCCAGTTCGCCGGTAGCACTGCTGGATGGCTGACGGTTGAACCAGCACAGAGGTTTATCTTTGTTTTCTACAGTTCCGTCTGCTGATGCAGCAGAATCTGTTGCTTCTGTTGCTTCTGTTTTTTCTGTTGTTTTTGTAGAGTCTGCGGACTCTGATGTTGATCCGCCACAGCCAACCATAGATAATGCCATAGCTGCTGCCATAATTGCTGCTAATGCTTTTCTTTTCATTTTTGTTCCTCCCGTTTTCCTGTTTGTTGATTTTGCCGGATTTGCTTCGTTCCCGGCTGATGAATTCATTATAATCACAAGAGTCTTGAAAAAAAATAGAATTTTTTTTGATAAGTTATTGAAATTTTTAGTTATTTCATAAATAGGACTCTATAAATTTTCAGATGGCGCGGAAAAATTATCCTGACACAAGTGATAGTGCAGCTTTTCTGTTTTTCCGGTAATATAATCATAGATAACGGTGTACTACAGGATTATGTAAGCTGAGAGGGGGATTGTGTATGAAAAACAAATCGAGGAAAACAGGACACTTTATAGGTGAGGTACTAATAGGTCTTTTATTCCTGTTTGCAGTTGTAGGGTTGTTTTTATGGAGTGTTAACAGAATTGTATCCAGCATAGAATATAAGAAATCAGCGGATGTTCGAACGGTCACAGCCCGTGTTATCGATTATGACATAAAGAGTTCGGACGACGAATATGACGATTACGACGAGTATGTGACGAAGCTTTCGTATGAAGTGGATGGAATAAAATATACAGGGAAACGTACCTACTACCGGGAAGTCAGCATAGGCGAAGAAAAAAATGTCGAAGTTTATCTGACACCAACAGGCAAATACAAAATGAAAGGTGACGACGACCCTTTAACGTTCCTTCTGGCCTGTATAGGAATTCCGGCAGGCCTTCTTCTTACATTTATCGGAGGCAGGGTTCTTGTACAAATAATTGTCGGCCACTTTAAGAAGCCAACAGGGGCAGACGAGGAAAGAATCGAATAAATCGCAGCTCATGGATAACATCCTTTCCTGAAACATGCCCCTGGTTCCACAAAATTTTTTAAAACAATACATAAGCAACGGGCTGAATAGCAGAAGATGCCATTCAGCCCGTTTTCATTGTACTGTTCCTTTTATATAATGATTCCGTTCCCTGATTACTCGAAATCTCTGGTAATATTCGTAAGCCATTTTCCTCTGATATAATGAACGAATACCACCGGCATTTTCTCGAATTCATCCAGGGTCATTACAAAGTATACCCAGATCGGCGGCAGCTTGAATACATATGCTGCCAGGTAGGTAAGGGGAACTGCAACAAGCCACATAAATATCGTATCCGTGATCATTCCAAATCTGGTATCACCGCCACCTCTGAAGCAGCCGCATATCAGGCAGGTATTGATGCTTTCCCCCATAAGGCGCCAGGTTGTCATAATGATAAAGACACCAAGATAATAGATGGCGGTCTCTGTCAGTTTGTCACGATAGAAATTCAGTATCACTGGTCGAATCGCCAGAATAACACCACATCCGATCAGGCTGACAACAATTGTGATCCTGAGCATGCGTTTTCCGTATTCTCTGGCTGTGTCAACACCGTTTTTGCCCAGCTCCTGACTGACAATGATCGTAGTTGCATTGGAGAAGCCACGACAGGCGATGGCACCAATATTTACCACCATGACAGCAACTGCATTTGCCGCAACCATATCATCGCCGATATGACCAAGGATCGCTGCAAATGCTGAAGTGGCCAGGCTCCAGACAACATCATTGATCACAGCCGGCGTTGCGATCTTCATAAAATCCTGGAACAGAACACCTGCTTTGGCAAAGAAGTATTTTATCCGGAATCTGACATCGGAACTATGTAACGAGTAAACGAGACAGATCACTACCTCTACGATTCTGGCAATCACCGTACCAAGAGCAACTCCGGTAACACCAAGCTTCGGAAGTCCAAACAAACCAAAGATAAAAGTGGCATTACAGATTACATTGACGCAAAGAGAAACTACATACGTAACAGAAGGCAGCATGATCTTCCCGATACTTCGAAGGGCACTCATAAAAACCTGAGAGAATCCCATAAATACAAACGAGAAGGAAATCACTCTCAGATATTCACCACCGGAAGCAATCGTCTCCGGACTATTGGTAAAAATCTTCATAATAGTAGTTGGCATGGCAAAGGAGACCGCAAAGAATACAGCAGAAACAATCAGCGAGATTCGTTCCGCCAGACCAAGTATCTTTTCTACTGTCTTTTTATCACCTTTTCCCCAGTACTGGGCACATAAAACCGATGTTCCCGCTGCCATACCGTAATATAAACAGAAAAGAATAAATGTAAACTGATTGGCAAGGGAGGATGCCGACATAGCCGTCTGACTCACATATCCAAGCATCACTGTATCTGCCATATTTACCAGTGTTCCGATCAGATTCTGGATCATAATCGGAAAGGCTAATCTTGATGCGTATTTTAAGAATTCTTTTTTATTTAGCATACGAACATTCTTCCTCAATTCTGAAAATTATAGTACCTGTGGTAAAACTATCTGTTTTATCTTTTTTTCTCGAATCCATATACCCATCTTCCACGTAAAAACAGATACAGGAAAATCACTGAGCTGATGCTCCAGGTCAGCGGGTATGCCCAGAAGATCACACGGATATCCGGAATGTAATGCACAGCAACGGTAATATAGCTGACACGGAACAGACACCAGACACAGAGCATGACGATCATAGGAACTGCTGCATGACCGGAGCCGCGAAGGACTGCTGCGATACAGTGAGAAAACGCCAGCAAAAAATAGAACAGCGCAATCGTCCGCGCCTGCATCACACCATAATGTACCACCTCCGGATCTCCGTTAAATGCCGCGATCAGCGTCGGAGCCGCCACATAGATCAGAACACCGATCAGTTCCGCGATCACTATGGAACACAGGATGCCAAACCGCGCACCTTTTTTCGCACGGTCGTACTGCTTCGCACCAAGATTCTGACTGACAAAGGTTGTCAGCGCCATCGTAAAGCATGTAACCGGCAAAAATGCAAAGCCCTCAATCTTTGAATAAGAACCGCAGCCTGCCATCGCCATTTTTCCAAAAGCATTGATATTGGTCTGTACGAAAACATTGGCGATAGAAATCACGGAGTTCTGAAAACCGGACGGCACACCATTCTGAATGATCTGTTTCATCATGAGCCCGTCAAAACCAATCTTACTGATCTGTAACCGATATTCTTCTTTTGTCCGCATCAGGTGAATCATACAGAAAATCGCACTGGCAAACTGGGAAATCGCCGTTGCCAGCGCCGCTGCCCCGACTCCCATGCCGAGGCCTGCAATAAAGAAAATATCCAACACCACATTGATACACGAGGACACGATCAGATAAATCAGCGGATGCCGGCTGTCACCGACCGACTGTAAGATGCCGACAAAAATATTGTACATGACAAATCCAAGGGAACCCGCAAAATAAATACGGAAATACTCAATCGACTGTGGAAGCACCTCCGACGGTGTTCCCATCAGCACCAGAATCTTCGGCGCCAGAAACATCCCGATCGCCGTCAAAGCAAGACCTGCCGCCAGCCCAAACGCTACTGTCGTGTGGATCGCTTTCTGTAAATATTCCTTATTTTTCGCCCCATAATACCTCGCGATAACAACGCCTGCACCAAGCGCGATTCCGTTGATGAACCCGACCATCAGAAAGATCAGGTTTCCCGAGGAACTGACCGCCGCCAGGGCATTACTGCCGAGAAAATTGCCAACGATCAGAGAGTCTGCCGTATTATACAACTGTTGAAACAGATTTCCGATAAACAGCGGAATCGCAAAAAATATGATTTTCCTGGAGATGCTTCCTTCCGTCATTCGTGTTTTGCTCTCTGCATTCAAAAAATCCCCCCACTTTCCTTTGTTTTTTATTTAATGTCCGCAGATTCTATGCTACCTGTTTTTCTCTCATTTTCTCATTATTTTCCATAGTCTCAGGTAGCTTGACAAAAGCCATTGTAACACGATTTCATATAACTTGCCATGTCATTTGGCAAAACTGCTCCGGATACTCATTTTCAAAGATTCCATCTGTTACAAAAGTATCTTTTTCCTTCATAAAAGGACACCTTCCATTGGTATTTATGGTCAATGTTTTTTTCGTTTTTGCCAATTCCTATCTCAAAACTCTTTCTTTCTCATCACTCTCATACTATACCTATACGAAGCATACCACACAAGCAGACTTAACACAATAAGTGCAATCGCAATTTCAAGATCCCCTGCTTCTCTTATCACATTCAGAATGCTTTCTTTTAATCCCAGGTTAGTTTTCAGAAAAGAACCAATTGTATAACAAATTGCCAAAATAATTAAAATTGCGATCGGCAGCACGATTCGTCCCTTCTCTCCTTCAAACCTTAGTCGGATCGCAATCATAATTCCCGCAACTGCCTGAACCACAAAGAATGTGATCAGCTCCATTGCCAGCATTTCCAAATTTAACACTTCTTCAGGATTTATAAGCGTGGCTATTCCTGCACAGATTGCCCCCATACACCATCCACATACTGTCATAATAAAAGATAAAATATATTTTTCTCTGACATATATTTTTTTATTTACGGGTAAAGAAAACAAATATGTGTATCCATGACCATTTTCATCGTAACTGATCGTATTACCTGAATATACTGCCATAACAGATGGAATATACACTGCAATGAAGTCAGCTCCCATTTTTCCCGTGAGTATAAAAAATATTGCTACAACTGCTAATACCAGAAAAAGATTGCTACCTTGCCGAAGAAACAACCGAAAATCCTTTTCCAAAAGCCCTCTGATTCCTTTCATCATCTCTCGCCTCCTGTTAACATAAGAATCACCTGATCGAGTGATCCGCTCTCCACTACGATTTCCGGATAATTTTCTATATAATACTGCTTCTCGTTCGTAAGACAGGTGATTCCAAAAAACTCTTTTCTCTCTTTTAAAAGATACCTTTTATCCATTGCCTGATACTGTTCCTCACTGACTTTCAACACTGCATATTTTTCCAGAATCGTATCCATCTCTTCGTGGAGCACCATCTTTCCTTTGTGGATCACATAAATATCATCACAGAAATGTTCCAGATCCGAAGAAATATGTGAGCTGATCAGGATACTTCTCTCCGGCTTCTCTTCCATATACTCTCTTAAAATATCCAGCATCCCTTCCCTCGCTCCGACATCAAGCCCTGCTGTCGGCTCGTCCAGCATCAGGAATTCTGCCTGATGTGTCAATGCAATGATCAGATTCAGCTTTGCCTTCATTCCTGTTGAGTACTCTTTTATGAATTTATTCAACGGAATCTGATATTCTTCACACATCTGATGGAATTTTTCTGCTTCAAACTTTGGATACAATCTGGCAAGGACTGCTTCAACATCTTTTCCTTTCAAATATCCGGTGAATCCGGCTTCTGCCAGGACGACACCCAGCTCCTCTTTCTCTTTTTCACTTAACTCTTCCTGTGTTTTTCCCAGAATCTTTATCTCGCCGGCATCATATGAAATGAGTCCGAGCACCGCCTTAAACAGAGTACTTTTGCCGGCCCCGTTCTCTCCAACCAGACCGGTAATTCTTCCTTTTTCTACATTTAACGAACAGTCTAACTGAAATTCTCCGTAGCTTTTCTTTACTCCTTTGATTTCTAACATACTTATTCATCCTCCATGATGAGTTCAAACAATGAACGGATCTCTTCCCCTTTCATTCCGCAGCGCCTTCCCTTCTGAATCGCCGCTTCCAGATCCGCCTCAACTTCTTTCCTGCGCTCTTCTTCCATCAGCTGTGTGTTCGAAGCCGCTACATACGTCCCTTTTCCATGAACTGTGACAGTCATACCCTCTGCTTCCAGATTGTCATATGCTTTCTTCACAGTAAGTGCACTGATCTTCAGCTCCTTTGCCATCGTTCTCACAGATGGCAATATATCATTTTCTTTTAATTGTCCGGAGATAATCTGCGCCTTGATCTGCTCCATGATCTGTTCATAAATTGGTACCATCGATGTGTTATTGATTATAATCTTCATATATTCCCTCCTGTTGTAAACAGTATATAACAGTATAGTACTGTTGTCAACTGTTGTATAAAGGCTACTATTCACTGATATCTCCCACAAAGTGTTTTTGGTGAGCGAAGGTCACAGAAAAACCGAGACATACCGCGCGAAGCGTGTTACTGAATAATTACATAAGATTTTGAGCGATAACTATCACAAAACAAAGGAGGAACTATTACATGACACAAGAAGAATTTTATGTTGTATTTGAACCTCAGGATCTTATGAAACTCTTCGCATCAACACTCGGTGTTCTGATTGAACTCTTTACCGTACCGGTACTCTCAGAACCCAGGGAGTATGAGGCAGCGGAGTATTGGATGTATGAGTTGGGGGCTGAACTGGATTAATTAATTATCGTTATATCAAAAGGAGGCAACGGATTTTCCGCTGCCTCAATAAAGCCGGTACTCGATATCAAAATCCCGCACCGGCTTTGCAACCGTTTTTTTACTCTTCAACTGCCGAAGATGGGATTGTATATGTTTTTTATCAGGTTTTCAAGTTCTCACTGAAAATCATAGATATTTTCTCAACCTTATACGGCTGCTGAAAAGTAGTCGGGGATTTTTTCTATCATACCGGAAATCTAAGCGCTTACGTTTTTTATCTCCGCAGGAACCTTGTATACTATACGTTTTTCTGACATAATCTGTTCTCCTCACACATCTTCCTCTATGTCTCACACATCCGCTCACAACTATTTTCATACTTTATGCCAATATCTCATCCAACAAAGTTCTATATTTTTCATTCAAAGTTACGGTCATTAAATTGTACCATACTTCTCTTGTGTATCTTCCGTTTTCTATACACCATATCTTATAATGAAGTTCGCTACTCTTAGTATGTAAATCGACAGGTGTATCTGGTTCACATTCTGAATATTTCTTTATATATTCCGACATCTCATATTGATTATTTGTACAATCAATATGTGTAAAGCAATCATCCTCTGGATAATACATACCATGTAAAAAAGTAGTTATGCAATACTTTCCCTTTGACGCTTCATCTCTGTATGGAAGTGTCTCCAATTCAATATGCCAAAAGTCCTTCTTGCTGTTATTATCGACTTTCTTCTTTACCACTAATAAAAGTTTATCTGACGTGGTTTCATTTATATGAATGGTTATAGTTTTGGGATTTTTTAATATAGAATCTTTAAAATGGAACTGTGGTCCTCTATACTTTTCAAAATTCAAAGTTGAATATGATATTGCTTGATCCACGGGCAAAGCCAATCTTTCATCTAACCTTAATAAAATATTCCCATCTTTTATCTGCTCAGTGATTATTCTTGCAAACCCTGGCATTGTATCCCCAAACTGCATTGTATTTGTATTGGTTAATATACTGTACAGATAGGCTTTTCCTTCAAACACAAAATAATCTCGCTTAAATTCAACCCCATCAACCACCGTCAAATCATACTGATTTGTTTTGTGTGCCAAAACTTGCCCTTCAACAAGATTCTTTATATCTATTCTCTTCTCACGGAATGCGTCTAAAATGTAACCCGTCAAAACAATAGCATATAATTCATTTAAATCATTTACGGCTCCATTTTCTTCTCCTTTTGCTACTGGTATTATGAATGTATAAGCATAATAATGTATCCAATTATTAATGTCATTATCCAGCATGTATTGAAGCATATCGACTGGGCTAATCCCTGATTCATTAAATTTATCTATAACTATATCTATTAAATTTTCTAAATACCTAGGAATCTCAAATTTTACAATGCGAGAAATTGCCATATAATGTAAATAATTCATCCGTATTGAAAAAATAAGATATTCAATGTTTTTATACTCAGCAGTTTCTGTAATGTCTAATAAAAATTCATCTATTGTCTGATGATTGAACAAGCTCTCCAATCACATCACACTCCTATTTCTCACATTTTCAAAACTCTCAATCCTGTTGAGAGTTTTTCATCTCTTCCTCTGCAATATCATATAACTCAGCTAGTTTTCTCTGCAGAATACTCTTATCAATCAACTTAGTTTTATATTCAGCAATCATTGTCTGCGATAAACTTCTACTCAAAGAATATTCAACGACATCCGTATCAGCATTTTTACAAAGAATCATTCCTACACTCGGATTTTCATGAGGCTTCTTTATATCTCTATCCAATGCCTCTAAATAAAAATCCATTTTTCCCATATATTCAGGTTTGAAATCATCAATTTTTAGATCGATTGCAACTAAACACTGTAACTCTCTGTGATAAAAAAGAAGATCTACATAGTAATCATTATTTCCCACTTGTACATGATATTCTTCATCAATGAAAATAAAATCTCTTCCAAATTCAAGAAGAAATTTTTTCATATTTTTCAAAATTGCTTTCTTTAAGTCATATTCTTTATATGGTTCTGGCAAATCAAGAAACTCTAACATATACATATCCCTAAGAACACCTGTCATATCTTTACTTTCGATTGCAGATGGGGCTTTTCCATTAGATAAAAGCAACCTCTCATAATATCCACTATCAATCTGTCTCGCTAATTCTTTTGCCTTATATTTTTCCTTTGACGCAAGTTTTAGATAAAATTCTTTTTCTTCATAGCTTTTTGTTTTAGAGATAATATGCAGATTATTAGACCATGTATTTTCTCTCAACAGCTTTGAGAGTTCTGGTTTATCCTTGTAAGTTTCATAAAACTGTTTCATTCTCCAAATATTTTGTGATGAATATCCTCTAATTCCAGGTTCTTTACTCAATATATATTCAGACAAAGCCTTCACAGTAGACTTGCCCCAACCATTTACATTAATTTGTTTTGAAACATACTCACCAATAGACCAATATAAATCAATAATTGTAAAATTAACCTGATACTCAGCTTTCTGTTTTGCCGAATAAATCATTCCAAGTACGTTCTCAAATACTCCCGTAATTTCAATCTCGCTCATACCTTATTCTCCTTACTTTACCTGCCATACCTTTACTCTTTCATTGTACCAAGTCGCTAGCGCGACGGCTAGCCCTAAGTACGTGAAACCACTACTTTTTTCATAAAAAAATAGCAGTTTTTGTATATATGTTGTATTGTTAAGTTACCACACAAAACAATCACATATTCACAAGAACTGCTACCTTTCTCAGAGCGTCCTTTATCACACTTATAAAGCCGTTCAAATATGTGTTTCAAATCTTCTTTTTCAATTCCCACTCCATTATCCGCCAGCAACAGCTCCATGCTGTTTTCCTTCTTCGATAGGGAAATTTTAATTTTGTTCGCATGGCTATGAGCGATTACATTTTGAATATCTATAAAAATGCTTTTTTATCTCTTTGGCGATGGTGGTGGGATCGCGGTTTAACGCTTTCTCTATCTTGCGAATGCTTTTGTCTTCTTTCAACAGAGAATATATTTCTATTCTCCAACATTGTTAAATGTTTGTATTTTGCCATCATTTTTCCTCTTTGGCTTCTACTGGACATTTAACATTATCTCACTTCCAACCTGTTTGCACAACTAACTTCCGCTCGTGGACGTTTTCCCTACCTATGTGGACTTTAACTTTTCATTTCAGCTAAATTAGAGCGTGTCTGAAAAAGGCTTTTCGTGAGCTGCGAGTCTCAGTTTGTGGGAGATTTTATCCGAATGAGGGCGGCGTAGCGGGCTACGTCAACCGAATGAAGGTAAAATATGCCGCAAAGTGGGGCGTGCAGATTGCAGGAATGATTTTTCAAACACGCTCTAGCATACAAATCGCATTTTCTTTGCCAATCATAACAGAAAGGACGAATGCTCAAATGCCTTCGTCCCCAAAACGGTTATATATTTAGTATAAATTGTTGTAAACTTGCAATGAAAACATCTACAAGTTTAGTTAATTGTGCATTTCAGCAAATACATACTATTTGTAATCTTTGTTTTTGAGCGACGTACCGACAAACGGTATCGTTGCAAATTCCCGAGGGTTACTACGTATAACGTAATCGATATAATTAGCCACCATCAATGCGTAAGCATAGTACCCCATCGGGTTCGGATGGAAGCCCAGCCCGAACGACTTACGCATTTCGGCATCGTATACGGGCGCATGCGCAGTCATATCCAGCAAGTACGTAAAGTCAAACATATCGCACAATTTGGCAAGTTCGCTTGCGATATAACGAATATCTTTATCGCAGGCATCACCGCGAAGTTGCGGAGTAACAACAAAAATACGCGCATTTGGCTCGATCGTTTTAAGTTTGCAAACGATTTTGCCCATATTGCCGAAGAACGTATCGGCGTTATCCTGCGGACATTCTGCGTTAACGTCCTTGACGCTTCCCAACGGATGTCCGAAGACAAACGAATCGTTGTTGCCCAGCGCAATGATATACGCTTGATTCCATTGCCAAAATCCGTTTGCATCCGCCCAACTTTGCATATACTCGCGCGCGGTCATTCCGCCGCGAGAATAATTGTTGTACTTCGTCCCCGTAATGCGCTCCAAAACAGCGGGCCACGAATACCCGTACATATCGGTATAAACTATGTTGCCGTTTTCGTCGTGGCTTTCAAACTCACCCGACGCCAAAGAATCCCCTATCACTCCTATTTGTTTGAATACGCCTGCAAAACCGCACGTTTCCTTGATAATATCCAACGGCTGTTCGTTTGCGCCGAGTTCAAAACGTTTGATATCCATTTTTATTCACCGTCCTGTGTTTCTTCTTTAATTTTTTTAGGCTTATCCCATTCCGTACCCGTTACTGTTTTAAGATCCAGTCCGCGAGTTTCGCCGACAAACAGCCACATTATTACGATTGCGCCCACAAGCCCCGGCACAGTCAAACCCAAGTACATATAGCCGAACATCTTTTCGGGAATGATAGGAAGCAGTATCATAGTGATAACCGTTGCAAGTCCGCCCATAACTCCGTTAAGCAACGTGTTGATTACAGTTACGGACGAACGCAAGTTTGTAGGAGAAGACTCGGAGAACATTATTCCGCCGATAGTATCGCCCGCGCCCCAGTAACTGCCCATAAATCCGCCGATTGCAAAGCCTGTCAAATACGGAGTCCACTTGAACATACCGCTTAAAATAAACAGCAAATAGCACGCCAACGCCGAACAAGACATCGCAATTATAGTTATTTTGCGCCCGAATTTGTCCGACACAAAACCCGATATCAACGTAAACAGCGCGTTGCCTACGGGATACAAGAATAGAGCAAGAGTTATTTCTTCTTCCGTCATCAAAGCAGACTTTGCCATAACCGTACTGTACGTTGCCGTACCTAACGAAGCAAGATAGAAACAACAGCAGGCGATGATCAAAAAGCGTAATTGCCTGTGTTTGAATGCGAATTTTACAGCGGTCAGAATTCCGCCTTGAGCGTTTTGCTCGCGCTCTTCCTTACTGCGTTGTTCGCGTTCTTCGATGGGAGTTTTTAAGTACTCTATTCTTTTTATTAAAAACGCGTTTGTTTCCTTTGCAAAAAGCAACGCGAATAACGCCATTACAAAACCGATAATTGCCGGAACTAAATATACAACGTGCCAACGCTCGCTTACATTTTGCATAAGCGTAGCCCTAAGCAACGGAACAAGCAACGTACCCAGTATCGCCACCGCTTTTACGATTGCGTAGTTACGGGCGCGGGACTTTTCGTCGGAGCATTCCAGTATGTACACACATTGCATATCGTGCGACACCATAAAACCCATCAACGTGCTGCCTATCATGTAAACGTAGATATCCTTAGATAAATACACAAGGAACAGCCCTAACCCCATACATAACGTGTTAATAACCAAAAACGGCTTACGCCCGAATTTGTCCGCAAGGGGACGGTAGAAAATAATAAGCAATGTTACCGGATAGGAAATAAAACCTATGGCGGAAAAAAGCGATAATCCCGCGCCGTATTCCATACCCGTATTTTTTACGAAGAATTCCGTAACTATATTCGCCTGAAACTGAATGGATATCGTAGACGCCATTTCGTCCGTTATGTAGATGAGCGACAAAATCATAAACAAGTAAATCAAATAAAACTTGTTGCTTCTTGCGCCCAACTGCTTTTCGCGGCGGATAAGTTCTTTGGCTTCGCGCGCCTGTAATCGTTCAACGTTTTTTGCCATTTTGAGTTTTCTCCTTTTGAAAATTGTAAACAAGAAAATTCTTGGTCATCTCGTCGGTAATGCCGTAGCGCTCCGCCAAATTGTGTATGGCTTGCAAAAAATCCGCACCGAAGCAACCCTTGGACAACAAGTTTTCTTTTTCGATAAGTTTATTCCAAAAAACATTCAAAACAATTTCGTCGGTGGCAAGAGAAACAACCGAATGATTGCGCGTATGCACGTAAACGTTGCGATCGCCCTCTTCGCCGACTAAGCACTCTCTGCCGTCGATTATGATTGTTGTTCTGCGGTAGGGAAACAGAGTTGAAACGTCGTTGATATTGTACGAATACACCGTTGCGCCGGCGACCGAAATACTTTCGAAGGTAAAAATATACACCTTTACTCCGCGGGATATTGCGTTTTCGATATTACTACGCAGCACTTCGAACGACTCCTGCCAAATGGACAGCGAAATTTCCGCTTGCGCGCTGTCGATAAGTTCCTTTGCCTTGGCAACGTATTTTTCTTCGCCCACTATATTCATTACGTAATCGACGTCGGCATTTTCCGTTGCGAGTTGTTGAAGTTCGCGTTCGGCGCAGGCAATATTCTTTTCGTTTTCTTCCTTAATGCTGCGGATAAGGTCTTGATACTCGATAGGCTTATAAAAATTAGGTTCTCCGTCTATACGGATGACCGCGCCCTTTGCAATCAAACGATTGATGACCTCATAAACCAACGAACGCGCAACGCCGGACAATTTGGCGATTTCGTAGCCGTTTAGCACTTTGTGTTTTATCAACGTACCGTATACTTTTGCCTCGTTAGATGAAAAACCGAGTTTTTCCAAAAATTCAAAACTATTCATAGTAGTTATCCCCCACACTACTATTGTAAGGCAACTCTTTCCGTTGTCAATATTCTTTTTAAAATATTTGATATTAAATTTGCGTTTTTTCGTCAATACGGACTATCGTCAAAGTACAGTTCGTTGTATAAATCGCCGTCTTTCCTATCGAAACGTTCTTGCTGCTCGGGTGTAAAAGATACTTTTACCGTTTCTGGTTTACGCAACGTAAAATTGCCGATATCGCGTCTGCGCGTACGATTGATTATATGGGCAAATGTATGAAGGCTTTCTACGTCTCCTATAAGTTTTACTCGATCTTCCAGTGAAATTTTATCCCTATTCAACATTCTGACAGCGTTTCGATAAACAGGGTTTGGAATTAACATTGCCGTTGCCCAATTGGTATTGCCAGCTTTTACAATCTTGATGTGTTATCTTCTCTGTTTTCAGATCGATAAGGATAAATCTGTCTCAGAAACATTCCTACTGCATTGGACATTGGAATACCAAGTTGATCAAGCACCTGTTCTGCCTGTTCTTTTACTTCAGTTTCAAACGCTACATTGAACACTGTGCAAAAGTCACCTCGAAAATCGTTCCTCCAGTCTTGCCTGATTTAATACAAATACTGCCATCATGTACTCTAACGATTTCACGGACAAGAGCAAGTCCTAGCCCTACGCCGCCCAGCTCCCGGCTTCTGGATTTATCCACACGGAAGAACGGTTCGAACACTCTCTCCCTAAGCTCCTTTGGTATTCCGTTTCCCGTATCCTCTACAGACAGATAAACATGCTTTTTTCTCTGATATGCGGTTACGGTAACCTGTCCGAGCGGATGATTATATTTGATGGCATTTTCAACCAGATTGTATACAAGCCTGTAAATAAGTATATCACTGCCTATCATAGTGGCATCCTCACATTTTCCAATCAGCTTTATATTTTTTTCCTGTGCAAGAGGCTCAAGGTCTGCCAAAACCTCTTCAACAATAGCATCCAATATAATTTTATCATCCCTTCCCACCGTCTGAAGCTCACTCATATCAAGAAGAGTCTTTACCATCCTGTTTAATTTATCATTTTGTTCCGTAACCATTTTTATGGTCTGCAAAGTGTCTGCATCATTTCCCGGGTGAGAGGCAGAATTATATAAATCAAGCTGCACCTGCATTAACGCTAATGGAGTTCGCAGCTCATGTGCTGCATTTGCAGTAAACTGTCTCTGTATCTCAAATGCATCCGACAGACGCTCAAGCATCTTATTATAAGAAATGCCAAGCTGGTTCAGTTCCTTAACATTGTTTTCCTCTATTCTTGAATCAGACAGATTCTGAGCCTGTACCTCTTCAATTTTATCTGAAAACTCCCTGATCGGTCTAAGTGCATGCCCGCTTATAAAATAAGTGACGACGCCTCCTAAAAGTGCCAGCAAAACAGTGATTATCAGACTGTTTCTTTTATAGTCGGCCTTATTATTGTACACCTGAACCGAAAAATTATCTGCAAACTCATCCCACTTGTCATCCGGAATACTGATAACTATTTCATCTGATGTGTTTCCTTTTTCATTCCCCTGTGACTCTACCGCATCCTGAAGCGAATCAATGTAATACACACCATTTTTATAGACAAACATAGTCAGGCAGCCACATATAATGGCAATGCACAATGTAGTTATACACGTAAGTCTCCACTGCAACGACATTTTTTTCATTTGCCAGACTCCTCCCGTATTTTATAGCCTTCGCCTACCTTGTTCAGAATGGGATCATAGCCCAGCTTCGCCTTAAGCTTTTTTCTAAGTGAAGACATATGTACCCTGACCGCTCCGCTAAAACTGTCTGCCGCAGCATCCCACACATGCTCTATCAGCTCCTCCTGGCTTACCGGTCTGCCTATATTAATAAGTAAATATTCCAAAATACCATTCTCTTTTCTTGTCAACGGAACCGGCTCTCCCTTTGCATATGCCTCGCGTTTAATCGTATCAAACTTTATTTCTCCGCATGTAAGACATATATCATTCTGTACAAATTTCCTTCTTGTCAGGCTTCTGATACGTGCTTCAAGCTCCTGCAGATGGAATGGCTTTTCCATATAATCATTTGCTCCTGCATCCAATCCTTCTACCTTATCAGCAATCTGACCTCTTGCGGATAATATCAAAACCTTAGTTTCATCATTGTATTTTCTAAGCTCCTTAAGAAGCTCCATCCCATCCATCCCCGGCAGATTCAAATCCAACACTATCAGATCATAATTCTCCGACAGTATACTTTCGAGAGCCTCGTTCCCATCATAACTGGTATCCACCTCATAACCGGCAGCATACAGACTCTTTGCAACCATATCACATATTTGTTTCTCATCCTCAACAATTAATATTCTCAAAATTTTCTCCTGCTTCTTAACAATAATTTTACAACCTATATTGTATAATATCAAAGTCAGCTGGTCAACAATACAACAAAAAGGAGCAATATTATGTTGAAATACCAAAAAACATGTCAAATCATTTTGCTTATCCTTGGTGTATCCATGGTAAGCTATGGTGCAGTCAGAGGTGAGGCGGCTGCCGTGCTTGGTAAAGCAATAAAACTATGTCTGGAGTGTGTCGGAATTGGATAAGGAAAAGAAATTACTATCAAGAAAGCTGGCAAAAATACGTGGATGGATACAGGCCGCAGCAACGCTGCTGACCAATATTCATATTCCGAATTTATTTAAGGGTAAAATATATCAGGGCAATGCAAAAACAGTATGCGTCCCCGGATTAAACTGCTACTCCTGCCCTGCCGCGACAGGAGCCTGTCCAATAGGGGCATTTCAGGCAGTCGTCGGATCATCAAAATTTAAGTTTTCATACTACATAACCGGATTTCTTATTTTACTCGGTGTAACTCTCGGCAGATTTATATGTGGTTTTTTGTGCCCATTTGGATGGTTTCAGGATTTACTTCACAAAATACCCGGGAAGAAATTATCCACAGCCAAACTAAAGCCTCTTAGGTACCTAAAATATGTCATTCTTATTGTTTTCGTTATACTTCTTCCGATGCTTGTAACGAACTCTATAGGAATGGGAGACCCGTTCTTCTGCAAATACATCTGTCCTCAGGGTGTTTTAGAGGGTGCTATACCGTTATCTATTGGAAATGCTGCTATCCGTTCGGCGTTAGGAAAGCTTTTTTCTTTCAAATGCATCATTTTAATTACAGTGACTGTGCTAAGTATTTTATTTTACAGACCTTTCTGTAAATGGATTTGTCCTCTTGGAGCAATCTACTCATTATTTAATAAGGTCAGCCTTCTCAAAATCACTGTTGATAACAGCAAATGTGTCGGATGCGGTCAATGCTCAAAGGCATGTAAGATGGATGTAGATGTGTGTAAGACACCAGATCACCCCGAGTGCATACGCTGCGGTGCCTGCATAAAGGCCTGTCCGAAGGATGCCATCTGCTACCGGTTTATGGGAAAATCATGTCAAAAAAATGACAACAGATAACTATTAAACATTTTACTATTATTTTAAAAGGAGAAATTACTCATGAAAAACAAATTATCATTTATTTCTATTTTTACACTCTGCATGGCATTATCACTTACAGCATGCGGCGGAAAGCAAGCTTCCAACACAGCTTCCAACACAGCTTCTAAGAGCACTCAGACTGAAGCCGGCTCAGAAGCATCCGACAAATCAGATTCCACGCTTGATGATTTATATCAGCAGGAAAATCAGCTTTTTGCAGATCACTCTGATGCGTGGAACAAGGTATTTGGCATGATGAGTAAAAGTGACGCCGATTCAAACGGAAATTATGCCGATTATCTCGCCGGTACCATAGAATCAAACAAGGATTCATTTACAGACGATGAGCTTAAAACTCTTAATGAGGATATTGAAACCATACGAAAAATCGAGGAACAGATAGCAGAGCTTGAAAGCAAAAGCACATCATCAGACGACAACCAGAAGAACAGCTCAAAATCCTCATCTGTATTCAGTGATTTTTCCGGTGAGGATTTTGATGGCAATAAGGTGGATGACAGCCTGTTTTCCGGTAATGCAGTAACAGTCGTCAATTTCTGGTTTACCGGCTGCAAACCATGTGTCGCTGAGTTATCTAAGCTTAACGAATTAAATGATGCTATCAAATCAATGGGCGGTGAAGTGGTTGGCATCAACACTGAGACCTTCGACGGAAATAAGACAGCTATCAAAGAGGCTGCCTCTGTTCTTGAAAGCCAGGGTGTCAAATATCGTAATCTGTCAATTGACTCCTCCAGTGCAGCCGGTAAATATGCCTCAGAGATCATGGCATTTCCAACAACTATACTTGTTGACAGAAATGGCAATATTGTAGGCGAACCAATGCTCGGCGGAATTGATAACCAGGACAACTATGATACCCTTATGAAGCAGATTCAGTCTGTGGTTGATGCAGACAGCACAAATAAATAGATGTCTAATCGAGTAGGAGGCGGTGACTAACCGCCGTCCTCTCACACCACCGTGCGTGCCGTTCGGTACACGTCGGTTTCAATAGTTGACGTGCATTGACTGATAGGCTGTGGCTAAATCATAAAAGCCCCAGTTTATCAGTCTTTCTTTTGTTAGGGCTCTTTTGACCACACCTACGTTTGACATTCTCCAATAAGCTTTTCGGCTGTAGTCTCCTTCACAGGCTACCCATTCCGGCATTCCCAGTCCTATCAGCTTCCGTTTTCGGATCTTCGGCAGTTTCCACTGTTTCCAGATACACATCCGTATCCTTCTATACAGCCATCCATTCAGGTCTTCGATGTTGTTCTTCATGTCTGCTATACCACAGCACTTTTTTAACGTAAAAAGCGTTTTAATATGATGTAGCCAACGACAAGAAGCATGTGCATATAATCCCAACTATAATGATAGTTATGTAATAAAGAATAGTACGAGCATTTTTAATTTTATCAGCTATCATAATTCTGTATGCCTCCTTCTTCCATGAGATTACAGCAAACGTAGTAGTAATGTCTATCAAAAGGCTTTTACATATTAGATAAAAGCATGTAAAATTTCTTTTACATAGCTTAATTGCGGTCTATTTAGCTTGTTTCCTGACTACTCAGGAAAAATATTTCTACCCTCGCCCCACCTGTATTTTCAGAATTTGAAAGTTTAATACCTCCACCATATTTTTCAGCCACAGTTTTTGCAAAAAATAGTCCCATCCCATAATGGGCTTCGCCATTTCTACTTGTGTCATCCATAAAAAACTGCTCTGTGCCATGCAATAATGCTTCTTTTGTAAATCCTGATCCGCTATCCTCCACAATGAATGTCAGCCGGCCATCCTGCTCCTTTGCGTCAATATAAATGATTCCATTTTCTTTTGTATGCTCCACTGCATTCTGAATCATATTCATTACGGCCCGGAACATTGGATCATAAGCAATCGTTACCTTTTTATCACTTTGTCCCGCCTTCCAATCTATTTTCTGGTGATAGATTTCTACCAGTCCGAGTGCCTGTTCCTTTATATCTGCGAAAAAATCTTCTAATCTCACCGTTGTATAGGTAACATCACTGCAATTCCATGATTTTGTGACATCTATCAACTGTTTTACATAACTTTGTATCTGTGTTGTGCCGTTCAAAACATAAGTGATATTATTCTTCTGTTCTGTGGTCAGTTCAGTCTCTGAAAGTAGTTCTGCATTTCCCCGTACAATCGTAAGAGGTGTTTTAATATCATGCGCCAAAGCAGACATCTGTTGTTTCTTTTCCTGCTCTGTTTTCCACTGCTTTTCTAAAGATTCTCGCAATGCATCTCGCATATCATCGATTGCCGATAAACAGTCATCAAACTCTTTGATACCGGAACAGGATGTCTCATATTCCAGATTTTGATCCTTTATTTGTCTGATTGCGTCTAATACAGGCTGCATCTGCTTTTTGATTCTTTTTCCAAAACGTATGGACGGAATGATGATAATCGCTACCGCTCCAATCACTGACATAATACTCATCACATTCTGTGGTCCTATAAAATGCTCCCTCAAAAAAGCTGAATGATATTGAGGTGTCAGGCGATATTGCAATACAACATATTCATTTTCCCTTACAATTACTTTATAAAAATATTTCCCGGATGCGTTTCCGTACTTTGCAACATTCCATGCTATCTGTTCGTATTGTTCTGACAGATCTCCACCTATTTTCTCTCCATTCTCTGAAAAGATTACATAATCACAAAGTGCGGGAATCATCTCAGCAGTTACTTTATCCGCACGTAAAATCGTATCATATGCTTCATTAATCTTTTGCTCTGCATAATTCGCCGGATAGATACAGCCCACACTAATCAAAAGGTACAGCAGCAGCCAAGCAACAATCACCAAACCTACTAATGATCCAAGCATGACCAGTACATATCTCATAAAAATCCAGCTGAGTGCATTGCTTCTCTTTACTCTTCCCATTTATATCCAATCCCCCAGACTGTTTTTATCGGTGTATAATCATAATCCGCAAATTTTGCTCTTATATTTTTGATATGCGTGATAATGGTACTGTCATTACTCTCACTGTCAAAACCAAAGACCTCTTCTAAAATCTGTTCTTTCGAGAAAACCTGTCCCCTGTTTTTAGCCAGGAATTCACAGATTTCGTACTCCGCTTTCGTAAGAGGAAGTTCCTTATCATCAACCAATAGTTTCTTTTGAGATATTTGAATACAGACCCTCCCCAAAACCATCCGGACAGAATGTTCCCTGTGCTCTCTTCTAAGATGTGCATTGATCCTTGCCCGAAGTTCCATCACTCCAAATGGCTTTGAAATATAATCATCTGCTCCTAAAGAAAGTCCGTTTACCAGACTGTTTTCCTCCGTTTTTGCCGTAAGAAACAAAATCGGACAATCCACAAGTGCCCTGATTCTTTTGCATAATTCGAAGCCATCAATTCCAGGCATCATAATGTCCAGTAAAATCAGGTCATAACGATGTAATTCTTCCATATTAATTTTTAGTGGATTACTTACTTTGGTGACCAGATGTCCATCCTTATTCAAAATGCTTTCTATCATTTCCAAAATTGCCGGTTCATCATCAACTGCCAGTATTTTTGCCATAGTTTCCCTCGATTCTATTCCGATATTCTGTTTCCTTCCCAGTGGTTTACCCACCAAAAATAGTATACCATACTAATCCCTGTAAATATTAAGCAACCTGGTATGAATGACAACCATTCACCTACACTAGTTTCTCCCAATACAGATTGCAGATAAGTATATGGTACTCTACCCGTCCAGCAGACAAATACATATTTCCACACATAATCTCCAAGTCCGGTAAGCATCAATGCACTAATTAGTCCTGATATAATCCCTGCTCCAATGGATACCCCTTTTCCAAACTGAAAAGCCAGAATCAGCTGCCACAGATAAAGTGGAACACTGCTTCCCCACAGCAGCAATGCTGCAAATATACATCCTTTCATGATTTCGATATCGCTTGATGCGATTCTTCCAAATCCAATTCCGAATATGATTGCTGTCAATAGGATAGAGCACAGACACAAAACCAGTAGCATCAACAGTTTCGATAAAAATGCTGCAGGTTTATCCGGTAAAGACAACAGATTTTGAAAATCACCTGCATTTTGTTCCTGTTCCATCACACTTGCTGTAAAAATTCCAATAAGTACCGGAAGTCCTGCTCCTATTGCCTGATAAAATGCAATCACTTTCATATTTTCATTCCATGGTGAAAAAAAGTAATATATTAAAAATATAACGCTGGTTATAATTGGAATCAGTAAGTGTGCCAGAATCACAGATGTTCCTTTCATCTTTCGCAAGTCTGCATTAAGAGATCTTCCAATCATCTTATTTCACCTCTCTTCTCTCAAACCATTTCAAAAACAGAACCGTTACAAAAACAAACCAGATGATTGAGAGACACATTCCCGGAACAATGACTCCCGTATCCAAAAGAGGATTCCCTGCTTCTGCGGCAAGTCCATTTGGTAAAACATGAAGCAACGGACACATCATTCGCATAGGGATTGCAGAAACAAGTACATACCAGATTCTGGTTTGTGATATTACCACACCGCTGACGGTAATAAACAGGCAGACGAACAGGTTTACAATCATTCCAAATCGTTCACTTAAAAATAAAGCTACCGGAATCTCCCATAACTCAGAAACCGTCAGAAACAATACTGCAATCAACGCTCCTCCAACTGGAACATGTGTCGTTAGAAGAAATCCTCCAAGCGTTGCTCCTGCAAACACAATCACATTAGAAAACAAAATCATGTACCCAATATAAATAATTTTCCCCAGCACCAATTTTCTTCTGTCTGTGGGAATAGTCGTTAAATGATAGTATTTTATCTTTTTCTCCTGCGCCACAGAAAGATAACAAAATAGAGCAATCATCCCCGGCAGCAAAAGTGTATACCACCAGTTCCAAACACTTTCTGCATAAGCATTTGTCATCCCAAGAGTAAATATAAATGCCATAACAAATGTAAGAAGAGGAAATCCCCAGATAAACTTTTTTCGCATGGTTCTTTTGGCTTTTTGATGTTCTGCTTTTATAATATTAACCATGGATTTCACCTGCTTTCTGGTTTTTTCTTACCACATTCATAAACAAATCTTCAAGATTATCTCCCTGCTTTAATGCTCCTTCGTATCCTAAGATTCCACCTGAAATAATCCCGACTTTATCTGCAAGTAACTGTACCTCTGAGAGAATATGACTGGAGAGAATTACAGTGATTCCCTGTTCCGGAAAAGACCGGATCAGCTCTCGTAATTCCTCGATGCCTATTGGATCTAATCCATTCGTAGGTTCATCCAATATCAAAAGTTCCGGTTCTCCAAGCAATGCCATTGCAATGCCTAGTCTTTGCTTCATCCCCAAAGAAAACTGCCCTGCTTTCTTCTTTCCGGTGTTTGTAAGTGATACAATCTGCAAGACCTCATCAATTCTGTTTTCATCTGTACCAAGCAATAATTGTCTTACCTTCAAATTCTCTCTGGCGGAAAGATTTTCATAAATAGGCGGATTTTCAATTAACGCTCCTATTTTTGATAAATCTTTCCTATCCCAAAGTTTTCCATCAAAGTAAATCTTTCCTGCAGTGGGTTTCATCATACCGGTCAACATTTTCAATGTGGTAGATTTTCCCGCACCATTCGGTCCAAGCAGTCCATAAATCTGTTTCTTTTCTATATTAAGTGAAACATTATTTACCGCTTTCTGCTTTCTAAAATATTTACACAAATTTTGTGTCTGCAACATCATTTCCATCTTTACTATCCTTCCTTCCATATTTCATTTCTTACTGAAATATAACCTAACAGAAAAAAATAAAGATTTGATGAAGATTGCTAAATAATTCGTCTACTCTATTTTTATTCTCGTATGGAATAAACCATCAATTGAATATCATTATCAGAACTCGGCTTTCCACTGAAGTCAGCAAAGCTGTTACAAATACGAAGTCCTAATTTACCGAATATCTCCTTCAAAAATCTGTCCCGGAAGTTTTTTCTTCTCCATATACGGGAACTCTCTATCAAATGCCTCTGCTTCCTTTTCATTTACCAGATACCCTGCCGGAGGTGCATATTCTCCTGTAATTCCATTAAGATAAGCGGTAAATTCTTCTCCGACCACTCCGAAACAAGTTCCGGATGTACTTCTGCTAAACTGTTGTTCATAGCCAAACCTCAACCTCCTTGTGCTTAGAGTATATGAAGTTTTGGCTTTATCTTGTAGTTTGCGAATATCTGCATAAATAGAAAAAGCCCTTTGAGAAAAAGGATTCTCCTTTCTCAAAGGGTAAATTGAAAAACCGGAATTTTCACATTATCTATTACAATGTAAATAATGCTTTTTCGTAGTCCTTAACATAATACTTAATATTGGTTTTACCTTTTTGGATTACGATATGTCCCTCTTTTTCAAGCATCTCCTTTTGTGCCTCAACGCCTCCTGGATACTTTGCATTTAATTCCCCTTTTGCTTTTAATGTTCTCCAATAAGGGGTTTTATCTTCTGCACGCTGATAACTCGCCCATGCAACTATCGAAACAAAAATTCCAGCTGTAATTGGCTCTGTAAAATCAGCACCATTTTGTTTAGCAAAGAATTCCCTTATTGTACCTACTGTAAGTAATTTTCCACAAGGCACAAGTCGCATTACTTTGTCGTAGTCAATAGGTGGGGCAAAATACATTTTATCTCCACCATATTTTTCGATGCTCTTTTCATCTGTTATGATTTGAACTTTTGGCATATCCTTGCTATCCATAAGCATAGCATTAAAATCTTTTTTATCTTCATTTGCCATAATGTATCACCTTCAAACCAATCATATCTTAATAAACGAAACCATACAATGAGACAGTTTTAAAAATCCTTACGAAACTTCAAATTTTCATGTGTTCGACAAACTGGGATTTAATCAAATAAAGCTTCCCATTTTTTTGATTGCATTGCATTGAAACACATCTCAATTTGTTCTTTATTATTCTTTTCTTCTGCAAGTTCTGGAAGCTCATCAATTTCAAAATAATCAAAACCCGTTGTTTCAATATTAGTTGTAAATTGACCGCCCGTCACTTCACATTGCATAAAAATCTTACATACTTTATACGCATATATCGGAAGATTATGTTTCTCCCTGTCTTGAACAGCAATAACACGTTTTACAATAACATCAAGTCCTGCTTCTTCTTTGACTTCCTTTATTGTATTCTCCTCTACGGAAATATCAACATCACACCAGCCTCCCGGCAATGACCAAGTACCATTTGCTTCCTGAACCAATAATATTTTCCCATCTTTAAAAATCGCAGCTCGTGTATCTATTTTAGGTGTCTGATATCCTACATCACTGCAAAATAAATTTTGAACTTTGTCTGCCGATATTTCAGTTTTATAGCTTATCATTTCAGCAGAAATTTCTCGGATTCTTTCATACCGTTCGATATCAAATTTGTCTTTTCCATAAAACAAACCACCTTGAGCAATAGCCTGTAATTCTACTGCCCATTTTAGCCATTGTTCGTTTTTATCCATATATTACCGCTCCTTCAAATTCTAATTTGTCGCTTTAATACCCGTGGTCAACATGTTCCCAATTCCCACTGTCATTCCTAATTAGAATCCATTTCCAATCATCATATGTTGAATCCGGATTAAGCGAACCATCCCCGCCTGATGAGTCTACATCGAAAGATGATAATATTACGATTGCTTCATCCGCGTCATATTGTTCAGCCCATTCATCAAATTCATCGGCGTATGTATCTCCGGGATAGGACAGTTTTGTCAGTGTGCAGCCGTCAAATTCGTTGCCGAAATAGTCTTTTACTGTTTGGAAAGCCGCCTCAATATCACTGTCTGAATATATTTCCGATGGTTTCCAATCAGGAATTTGAACATTGTCAATATTCCCACCACTATTCTTTCCACTACAGCCGGCAAGAACAAAAATCATTATCAAAGCTGTCAGAAAACAGAATAAAGTTTTCCTATTCATTTTTCGATACCTCCTACGAATTCAAATTTTCATCCCTACAGACTGAAATTTATTTTTTCCTTGTGGTTATACGAAGTAACAAGCATCCTATCAAAAATCCAACGAGAGTCCCACAAGTATTCATAATCACATCATCTAACTGTGCAAACCTTCCAATAAATGTTTGCAAAAATTCTATACCAATCGAAAATACTGCTCCAAGTATAACGCCATTCCACCAATGCTTGTGGATATTCTTAAAAATAAATACTGGCAAAAATCCATATGGAATGAATAGACATATATTCAAAATAGTTGCCGCATTAAATCCATCCTCAAATAATTTAAAACTAATATAACTATCAAGTGGTGAGGATATTCCAAAACTACCACCAATAATTCCTGTAATTTTTAATATTGATACAACTATTAGAATCCATAAGAATTGACATAACCAATTTAAAATCTTAACTTCAATTTTCTTCTTCTGGATAAATTCAATACCCACTTCGATAATCATAACACCTGCAAAAATAATAAGTGCCATTGGAAATAATCTCACTAATATCCATATTCCAGTCCATATTTCCATTGTAATATAACTCACTATCATTCCTCCATAACTTCAAATTTGTCGTTTTCTTTTATCCCCATTATAACTGTTCTCCATAACCACTGCAATGAAAACCTAATCGGTGATTTACATTTCTCTCTCTTCTAAAAATGGGCAATCCCATTAAGGACTGCCCATTCATTCTGCTTATTATGCGATTTTTTCTTGCTTGCACCGATTTCTGCATCAAATGATGTAAGTTTGATGTAAATCGCTGTTTTTTCAGTTTTTTATCAAATGAAGTACGTTCCGTTTATTTGGTAAAACGGTACATCTTTACATCATCTTAATAGAGCTTTGCACCTGCCGGAATGTGGTCATCAACCATCAGAAGATGAAGCTTTTCTTCGCCTTCTTCTTCGTGAATAGCACTGAGGAGCATACCGCAAGAGTCAATGCCCATCATAGCTCTCGGTGGAAGATTTGTGATAGCGATAAGAGTCTTTCCAACCAGTTCTTCCGGCTCGTAATAAGCGTGAATACCGCTTAAAATGGTTCTGTCTGTGCCTGTTCCGTCATCAAGAGTGAACTGTAACAGTTTCTTTGACTTCGGTACTGCAACACACTCTTTAACCTTTACTGCACGGAAATCTGACTTGCTGAATGTATCAAAGTCTACCATTTCCTCAAACAAAGGCTCAATCTTTACCTTAGAAAAATCAATCTTTTCAGGCTCTGCTTTCACTTCTTCAGTAGCCTTAGATTTTACATCATTTTTCTTATTTACATCATTCAGGGTCTTCATTGTCGGGACCCTTTTTGTGGTTCTTTCATACTCGACCAAGCTGGTGTTAATACTATTAAATTCTCCATATTCCAATTATCCCCCATACTTCATATTTTTGCTCTACTTTGAGTCACTTTGCGGGCAAATGATGTAAAATATGATGTAAATGATGTAGGGCGATAGTAGTATATGCAAGAGCATATTCATATACAAGAAATTATAACTTCTCTTATTTACAATGTCAATCCACATCAAAGTAACGCTGCCTTATCTTTTCCTGCTTCAGAACAAGAAAAAAGAACACACAACACTCTGTATGTTCTCTTTCTGTATGTGAAGTCCAATATTATACTTTGAAGTAGCTATCCAATCCTTTGAACTCTTCCGCTTTCATTTCTTTTGTAACATCAGCATAGATGTTCAGTGTAGTTGAAATATCTGAATGTCCGAGTGCGTCTTGAATGACCTTTATATTTACTCCAGCTTCACACATTCTTGTTGTAAATGTATGTCTAAGCGAGTGGCAGCTAAAATGAGGAAGTAACACATCAGGTTCATCACTGTGCAAAAACTGCTCATCATTGCAATCACGGATAATTCTTCGTATTGCTTTGTTGAGTGTGGCTTGGTGCTGTGCCTGACCAAAACGATTGATGAAAATAAAATCTGTATATCCGTCAATCGTGACCTCGCAATGAAGTCCTAAATCTTCCTGCTTCTGTTTCTCATGTTCAAATGCTTCTTTCACAAAACCGAGCATTGGAACCTGCCTCATACTCGCCGGAGTCTTCGTTGTATTTACATTGAAATAACAGCCACTTTTACTTCCCTCGGTTCTGTGGTCATAATATACAAGAGTATGATTAACATCAATCATTCCACTTTCCATATCAATATCACACCATCTCAATCCAGTTACTTCCCCCACACGAAGTCCAGTTCCTATCATTACTGCAAAGACCGGATACCAGTGTTCATATACAGGGTGGGTTTTCAGGAAATTCAGAAATAGCTCCTGCTCCGGTTTCGTCAACGCTCTACGCTTTTCCGACTGAAAACAATGTGCTTTTTTCAATTCTCTCAACACATTATCTGACGGGTTATTTCTGATAAAGTCATCATCGACAGCAATCTGTAAAACCTGATGAAGAACCGTATGTATATTATCAATCGTTGAAGGCTTCAAATTTCTTTCATCAACAAGATAATTGTAGTATTTCTTAATATCTGATTTCTTCAGCGTTGATATTCTTTTACTTCCAATCACTGGTCGCACAAAGGTATTGTACATATATTTGTAATTTTCAAAGGTATTATTCTTCAGCCCTCTTTTCATATTTGCCCAAAGGTCAAATAATTTATCAATGGTTGTGTATCGTGCTTCGGTCTTAATACCATCACATTTATCTTTCTGAATACGCTTTTCTTTTTCTCTCAGGTCATCTAAAGTTCTTGCGTAAACAAATCTTCTTTTCATCTGGCTGTCCTGCCAGCTAAATTGATAAGTACCGTCTTTTCTCTGAACCTCTCCGGTTTTCAGAACAACCCTTGATTTATCTTTTCTTTTTGTCGCCATTGTGTCCTCCTAAATTCTAAACTGCTTATCTATATATTTGTCCAGTCGTTCCCTCACAATATGGATTTTATTGCCTATCCATATTGCAAAGGGACAACCTGCTTGATTAGACAACTCACGCAACTTCGTTCTTCCTATACCGGAATATGCTGCGGCTTCTTCGATTGTCAGCCACTTTCTTTCCCATATCGGTTCTTCAGCATTGCTTATGAGTTTTTCCTGATATGTTCTTACTTCGGCAAGTAAGCGTTCATCATCATTCAAGGAAAGTAAGTTTTTCAATGTATTCATCAAAAATCCTCCTCTTAATCATTCGACGATTTCCTATATGAAGAACAAATGGGCATTCTTCTTGGCTTGTTAGTTTTCTCAGTCTTTCTCTGCCTATGCCAGAATATTCAACTGCTTCATCAATCGTCAAATTAGACTTATGCCATATCGGCACATCATATTTTTTTCGGATAATCTTTTCTGTATCTGCCATTACGGAAGCACCTCCTTGTTTTTTTCTACCCTTATGATAATTAAAAAATGGCGATGAGCCTATTATGCGAACCGACCCATCGCACATTTTACAAATCAGCTATATCGAATACGCATTATCAAGATATTCGTCCAGTTTTCTTCTTTTAATCAGTCGCTTACTTCCATTCCAAAGAACAAAAGGGCAAAACTCCGAGTCGGACATTTCTCTTAATTTTCTTGAGCCAATACCACAATAAGCTGCGGCTTCTTCTACTGTAAGATTGGACTTCTTCCAGATAGGAATAATGATTTTATTTTCTGTCATTGCTTCCCCTCTTTTCTTTCTTTGATGAATATCTGTCGGTAACAACATAATCCCAACCATCCCCATCGCACTTATCACATCTGTCTTTTCGCTTTGCAAATGGGTCGAGTCGCCTTACAATATAGTCTGGATTGTGGATGTAATCATTCAGACACTTCGGGCATAGACAGCGAATATTTTCTTTCCCCTCCGGCTTGTAAACCCAAAGTCCAAAAGTCTTTTTCAAAGTTGCATTTATCTGTCTGAAAAGTTTATCGTCATCTACCGTACCTATGTATTCACGCAAATCCTCTCTATTGACTGTCCGTATCTGCTCCAGAAGAACCATTGACGGTTTCTTCAGTCCAAACTCCTCGCCGAGAATAATGTGCGATGGCAAATATCTTTTCTTGATTACACTTGTAACCGCTGCAACAATAATCGTCGGAGCATTCTGGTTATAATCGTCTGCCTGAACGACAAGCACCGGACGCTCTCCGCTTTGTACTGAACCACTGTTATCTCCAAAGTCATAGTAGAATAAATCCCCACGACAAATCATTTTTTCTTTCATATACATAACCTCACAAGAATCAAATTTTTAAAGTGTCATTCGTATCCGGAATGAAATAACCCCTTCACTCATTTGGACAAAGGGTGCTGAAATGCACACCCGAAATCAGAGATTTTCATAAAATTTGATAAAGTTTTTCTTTGCCGCTGCAATAGATTTATCTACGGAGCTGTAATATACACCCTCCTGCTTTGCAATCGCTCTGGAACTCAGACCGCAGCACACATTCTTCATAAGTCGTTCCCTTTGAAGTGGCTGCAACATTGAAAGTGCTATCCTTGCTTTCCTGATTTCACACTGACGCAATTCTTCTCTTTCCAGTTCAAGCCTTTCTTCCTCTGCTCTTTCAAATGGGTCGTCAAACATAATGGCAAGTTCTTTATGGAACTGTGAGGACATTTCATCGTCGTATCCATAGCAGTCAAGTGTACGACTGCTTCTCTTTGCATACTTGTCCTCATTTCGGTTTGCATCGTCAATTACCTCTCCCTGTGCAATGGAAAGATGTACAAACGGAGAATATCTTTCTATAACAAGGGGATACTTCTCCCAAAGCTCTTTTACAGATAATTCCGTAATAATCGCCCATCTTTCATCTCCGGTATAGCCGTTATATTCGTATTTAAGGTTTATCAGTTTACAATCCTTTGCAAATAATTCTTCTTGTTCTGTTAATGTAAGTTTGTTTGTCATTTTCGTAATCTCCTTTGAATTTTCTAAAATTGCTTTTTTATATAGAAAATTCGGAGATTACGGGTACTCAGCTATCTGGCATTGCCATGCGTTATAAAACATAAAAGTCCTTTCCCAAGTAAGGGAAAAGACCTAATACTGCACGAAGCATAATCGAATAAAACAGCAACAAAAAAAGCACCGTCGAATCTGGACAGCAAAGAATACTTCTATTCTTCACTTATCCGGCTTCGTACGGTGCTTGGTAGTTTAGCAAATAAATTGCTTATCTCCGCTTACTCGATTAGAAATCGTTTCGATATTTACTTGTAATCTTCATCGCCTGCAATTCCTGCCATATCCGTTCCTACGGATTCTGCGGAAGTAAGCGAGATTTAAGATATGGACATTCTTGCATTTCTGACACTTCACACTCAAATGTCCGGTTGCGTCTGAAAAAACTCTTTGTATCCTGAACCCACAAGTCGGGCAGAGAATATCACGCTCTTTCAGACTTTCTGCTTCTACTCTTGACAGAAGCAATCTCTTTTGTATTTCAGGTGCTACCTGAGTCTGTAACCTCATTGTGAAACACCTCCCAGATTTAACTCATTGGAAATGTACTCAAGGATATTGTGATACTCAAATAGCCCCATATCTCTCAATCTGATAACCAAGGCTGTATAAGATACTCCGATATAAGCTGCCATTCTGCGGATAACTGCTTTATCCTTTGAAGTAATGGTATTATCGCCATAAACTCTTATCGGATTTGACTGATTATATTTCGCCAAGGCATTTTCAATAATTCTTCTCGGCATAAGAAGCGAAGCTCCCATTGTATCTGCCTGCCACTCAACAGACGCAAACATCTGAGCCAGTTCCTCTTTGGAATAACTACGCTCACTGTCATACTCTGCATGAAAGCGTCCTTCACTCGGCATTGCATACATCTTACTCAAGATATGATGTGACGCTTCGTGTGCCATTGTAAATCTGCGACGTCCCTGCTCCTTTTCAGCAAGAAGAAATTTATCAAGTACGATGGTATCTTTCGGGAAAACAAAGGGAATAATTTTTCCGTCCTGATGTATCAGCAGTGGTGTTGCTCCATCTGCCAGAAAACCAATCCTGCCTGCATCATCTTCTGCGAAAGAAGCGTATTCAATTCGTAACATAAGAAATTCTGTAATGAAATGTTCTATGTCGATGGATTGAATCACTCGATTGCTAAACTTATTAGCATACGCTGTTATCAAGCCTTCGCTGATTTCTTCCAACTCGGCTCTTGACATATAAATACTCAAGTTGTGTCCACCTCCGACTCCACCTTGTCCGGCGGTGCAACTCCTCCGGCAAAGTTCTGTTGTATTTCCGCACTATCCAAATTGATTAGATAGCGAATTCCTTCAAGTGTTCTCATTCGTCTGTCCTCTGCTATAGTTCTTTGATGATGTGACAAGCCACACCCTGAATACAGCACTCATCTACAATGATGTCTTTCATCTTCTTATTTTCCGGGTGGAGAATGATTTTCTTATTCTCATCATCTCGGAAGTAGCGTTTCAATGTATTCTGATTATCCACAAGGGCAACTACTATATCGCCCTCTTTGGCTTCTACCTGCTTTTTGACAACCACAAGGTCGCCGTCATCAATCCCTGCTTCAACCATAGACTGACCGCTTGCTCTTAATATAAAGAAATCTCCTTTGCCGAAAATAGCAGTAGGAAGTGATACATATTCTTCAATATTTTCTTCCTCATACTGAGGACTGCCACAAGGAATTGAACCTACAATCGGCGTCTGTGTCTGTTCGCCACTGTACTTACAGGTCACATTGGTACGAATCTCCTGCCCGTCATATTCAATCATATTCTTCTCAGCCATCTCTACCAAGTATTTATATGCTGTACCTCTGGCAATACCAACCGCTTCAGCAATCTTTGTAGTCGATGGGGATTGTCTGTTTTGCAGGTAATAATCCTCGATATACTTTTTTATCTCACTCATAAGTTCAGGACTCTTGCTTCTCATACCTGCACCTCACTTTCTTTTCTATCGGAAGCACTCTGCTTTCGATAGTTTTATTATACCTGATACGAAAATTTTTCAAGTAGGTTTTTCGCAAAAGAAAAGAGGTGTCGCAATTTGCTAACACCTCTCCATTCTTTAATATTGACTTTACGCTTTATGCAGACCATCTACATAAATGCAAATCTGCACTATTCATTCTCTTTCATATCTTTAGTAGCTTTTGTAAGCATTTGTCTGTATTGCTCTTTCAAGCTTTCCGGTGCAAGTATCTGTACCTTGCCATTAAAGCCAAACACCCAACCGAAAAAAGTCGGACTGGCTGATACTTCGGTCTGTACCCTGAAAGAAGTCATATCATACGCAAGGGTTGTCACATCTTCTCCGAAACGGTCAACCATTGTTTTCATCAGACTGTTATCACACCGTAAATCTACAAGGACTTTCTCGCCTGAGAACATAAAGAATACTTCCTTTGTGTAATTCTCAATATCAAAATCATCCGGCATAGGAATAATGTCTTTATCCAATATCTCCGGCTTGGAAGCAATACGGTCTACCCTGAAATTGATAACCTTGCTTTTCTTCTCTGAATATCCGAGAACATAATAATAGTCCCCACACCAGAGAAGTTTATACGGGCTGAGCTTATACACTTCGCCCTTGTTCTTCAGAACCTTTTTCTTTAATCCGGTATAATCATAATACTGAAAAGAAATCTGTTTACCTGTATTGATGGCATCGTTTATAGCGTCAATGATATAATATATCTGCTCATTATCCGGCTTAATTCGATTGACCACATAGTTATTACGCTTCAACTTTGCCACCTGCCCCGGACTGGTCATCGTATGTATCTTCTCAATCAGCGTTTTGCTTTTCTTCTTTGTAATAAACTTCGATGACTCCACTGCATCTATCAGCAGTTTCAGTTCCGGCAATTCAAACTTACGACTGGCTACAAAGTATTTGCTCTGAGTAGAATGGATAGTAACAATATCCATTCCAAACTCCTGAAGTGCTGCAATGTCTTTTGTGACCGTCGTTCTATGTGCAGATATTCCGTATTCATCATTCAATATATTGATTAACTGTGTTGTGGAAAGAGGATTCTCTTCATCGGTTCTTTCCAGTAAAATCTTTTGTAGATATAAAATCCTTGGCTTTGTTTCCATAGCCCGACCTTTCTAAAATACTATTTAATCAAACTGTTTTTCTGCAAGTAATTGATAAAGCAATCAATCATCTTTTTATATCTGTCAATAATATCATTCTCGGTAAAGTCAGCCGATGTAGCCGTCAGGTCAAGAAGTTCAACAACACCTGTTCCCTCTTTTATCTGACCTTTACTGTTTGTAAATCCCTCATAATACTTCTTCTTATCTGTAAAACGATAATCAGAAGCACGAATGTTGATTCTTTTCTCAAGTAATGCTTTATTGCCCAATGACTCTACATTTCGAGCATCTGTTAATGAATTTTCTTTCTCGTTTCTATTCCGAGCATAAATATGTTCAATCTCAAAAGTAGTTTCAAGTGAAAGTAGTGGCTGTTTATCATTCTGATATGCCCACCAAGCTATCATTGCTTTTGTAATTGGACGTGCATTATTGAAGCTGAAATTATCAAACATACTTCTTATAGTATCTGCATCGAACTTATATTTTGAAAATTCAACAGGCTTATCATTTACGATATTTACCATCTCAGCATACACTGGTGTTCTAAGTGCATTTACACCTGGATTTGTAATAGCATACGTCCATATAAATCCAGTTATCTTTTGCAAGAATGTATAGAACTTCTCATCATCAAGCAAACCTTCATCATCTTTATTTTGCATAAAATATACGGATACAAAATATGTCCACATTCCGTTCGGAGCATAGTTCAATACAAAAAATTGCTTCAAAACTCTATTTGAAAATCTTTCGGTATCTTGATTGGAAACATCTTCCCAAAATTCAGCCAATACAATCAATTCCGTTAATGTATTAGTATCTTTCAAAAGGGCATAAGAATTTTTCTCATAAAATTTTCTTAAAGCTTCTGTTGTAGATGATACAATCCCCATTTTTGCACGGACAAAATACATATATCGTGTAAACAATTCGTCCATCGGTGTACCTGAAATCGGATGGAATATTCTCTCACAAAGTTCTTCGAGCTTTTTCCATTGAGCAATAAATTCTTCTTTTTTACCCAATTTAGAAAAATGCTTATAAAACTGTGCCTTAAAAATATCCGCATCAGACAGCGGCTTTCCTCTATCATTAAGCGTTGAAAAAATACGCAACGCTGTATCCTGCGACTCAGCTTCAATCGGAAGGAGAATACAGTTATTCATAATACGGGTAGGTAAATAAGCAAAGTAAGTAGGGTATTTGGACAAAAATTCATCAATATTATTCTGGAAGAATCTGAAGTTGCAAGCGTATTTGCTTTTCATTTCTTTATTGACAATTCCTGTTCTTAATATTTCAAGAAATTCTTCCTTATCATTATCAGTAGCAACCTCAGAGTCTATCTTGAGCTGTGACATATCAGGCTCGCCAAATTCATCAGTTTTCCATAAACACTTTTCAATGTTCTGCTTTGTTGATATAGAAGCCTTGTCCTGCATATGACCGAACTTAGAATAGAACGCTCTTAAAAGCAACATAAGAGTTGTCAATCTCTGCTGTCCATCAATAACCTCTAATTTATCCTCATTTCTAAAAGTTACAATCGGACCGAGGAAATACTCGCTATTACTATCAAATTCTGTCTTTCCTTCATCGGGAATAGCAAATGAAAATATATCGTCCCAAAGCGTTCTGCATTCAGCTTCGCCCCAAGCATAAGGTCTTTGATAATCTGGTATTAAAAAGTCCGATTTTTTACTCTGAAATAAATCTTTTATTGTTTTTTGGTCAACATTTAATTTTGACATAATCCAATTCCTTTCTCTTCTAAGTTCTATCTTCTGAAAATTACTCCTGATACAATCAGTTTTTAATTCGCATATTTCTTGAAATTCTCTGCCTGCTCAAGAACTTCCTTGTAAACATCATCAATGGTTACTGGCGGATAGCCGAACTCATCAAGCAGCAATATCAAATCCACTTGCAAGTTTGCCTTAATATCATCACGGGCAGACCAATCGGTATAGCGTGACTTATCATCAACAATCAGCTTTATCCTTTTGGAAAGTTCAATCATTTTATCGTCCGGATATTCAAACTCAAACTTCTTGGAAACTGCTTTCAAAATATCATAGAAAGCTTTTTCCTCATAATCTATTCCCATATTCTTGAAGGAGTTCTTTTCTGTTTTCAGTTCAGACAACAACTGTGCAAGCTGCTCCGCAACATCATCAAGGACTTCGTTGGCATACGCTTCATCACGACGTCGGTTATTATACTCATCAACAACTTTCTTGAGTCTGTCTGCAAATTCCACACCCATAATTTTATTAACTTTCTTAAACTCGTCAATCGCCTGAGAAAGAAGTCTTTGAAGTATCTTGATTTTCGTATTCGGCAACTGAATAGCATTTATCTTATCCATATACTCATCGCTGAAAATATCCACCGATATATGCTTTCCGGTTTCAAATAATTCCTCAATGCCATCAGACTGAATTGCACCCTCAAGCATTTTGCGGACACGAGCGTTCATCTGCTCAATATCCGGTGCATCGCCTTTTGTCAACTTGAAAAGGATAGAACGGACAGCACAATAAAAATGGATATAATCTTTATCTTCATCAGAGAATTTCTCACTTGAACTACAAAGGTTAAATGCCTGTTTCATTCTCTTGACTGCTGCCATAAATCTTCTTTCCAGTTCTTCAGACAACTGCACATACTCAACCGCACGGTTCAGGCAGGCAAGCTGTTCGGTAGGCGAACCATTGAAGAAATCACTGCTGTTAAAGTTATGGAACATCTGACCAAGAACTTCTAACTGGTCTTTTACAATCGTGATAGACTGCTCCACACCTTCAAATTCTTCGCTCTCAAAATTTGTATATTTCTTGAGGGCAGTGTTCATGTTTTTTTTGATACCTATGTAGTCAACAATCAAGCCTTTATCCTTGCCCTCGCATACACGATTTACACGGGAAATCGTCTGAATAAGGGTATGCTGCTGAATAGGCTTATCAATGTAAATCGTATCAAGCTCCGGCACATCAAAACCAGTCAGCCACATATCTACAACAATGGCAATCTTAAAGTTTGACTTCGGATTTTTGAACTGACGGTCAAATTCTTTCCTATCCTCTTTTGTGCCAAGCATATCAAAGAGGTCTTTTTCATCATCTTTATTACGAGTCATAACCAACTTAATTTTTTCCATTGGCTTCAACTCTTTTTTATCTTTTTCACTCAGAACAACCCCGTCATCACAAATCTTCTTTTCTGTCCATTCCGGTCTGAGTTCCTTTACTATTTTATAGAAATCGTATGCTATATTTCGGTTGGAACATACAAACATTGCTTTGCCTGCTACAGTTGCACCTTCTGCCACACGGGTTTCATAATGTTTGATAAAGTCCTCCGCAACAGCACGAAGTCTGTCAGGGTCGCCAATAATAACCTCCATTTTGGCAACTGCCTTCTGGCTTTCTTCTACTTGATGTTCATTTGCTCCCTCAAGCTCACACTGTGCATAATATTCTTCAATCTGTCTTACCTTGTCCTGATTAAGCATAACCTTAGCTGCACGACCATCGTAAACAAGATTAACTGTAATACCGTCCTTAACAGCTTCCGTCATTGTATATGCGTCTACAACACCACCAAAGACTTCGATTGTTCCATCAACCGGAGTTCCGGTAAATCCAACATAAGTTGCATTTGGTAAAGAGTCGTGCAGATACTTGGCAAAGCCATAGGTTTTCTGAACACCTGACTCTGTAATCTTAACCTTTTGGTCGAGATTGATTTGGCTTCTGTGTGCTTCATCAGAAATACAAATAACGTTCGTTCTGTCTGTAAGAAGCTGCAAATCCTCTGTAAATTTCTGAATGGTAGTCAGATAAACACCGCCACTCTCTCGTCCCTGAAGCTCCTCACGAAGTTTCTCACGGGACTCAATACTTACAACAGTTTCATCTCCGATATATTTCTTTGAACCTACAAACTGTTTGGAAAGCTGGTCATCAAGGTCTGTTCTGTCCGTAATAATAAGAATAGTCGGAGAAGAAAAGTATTTGCTTTTCATCAGCATACGGGTAAGGAAAAGCATTGTATAACTCTTGCCGCAGCCTGTCGCTCCGAAGTATGTACCACCTTTACCATCTCCTTCAGGGCGAAGATGAGCCTTGATATTCTCATACAATTTATTTGCCGCAAAGAACTGTGGATAACGGCACACTATCTTCAAATCCTTATCTGAGTTATCCGGAAAATAAATAAAATCTTTGATAACTTCAAGTAAACGGTCTTTTCGGAAAAGTCCTTTTACCATTGTCACAAGGGAATTGATACCGTCCAGTTCTTTATCGTCTGAGTTTATCTTTCTCCACGCATAGAAGAAATCATACGGGCTGAAGAAAGAACCATATTTATTATTTGCTCCGTCACTGATAACAACAAACGCATTATATTTAAAAATCTCCGGAATATCTCTACGGTAACGAATTGTAAGCTGCTTATATGCGTCCATTATGGTCGTATTCTCTTGTACCGCACTCTTAAATTCAAGAACAACAACAGGAATACCATTTACGAACACAATGCCATCCGGAATACGCAACTGATTATTTACGCCTTCAATTTCAAACTGATTAACCACTTTGAAAATATTGTTTTCGGGAGTGTCGAAATCAATAAGTTCAATATAGAGGTCTTTCTGCGTTCTATCCTCACGATTAAGAATAAATCCATCGCAGAGCAACTTAAATACAGCTTTGTTTGCTTCATAAATCGTACCGGAAATATTACGCAGCATTAGAATGACACTATCCACCTCACTCGGTGTAATACCGTCTTTCGCATACCGATTATAGAGGTATTGCTTCAGGTCGTCCGTAAGCAGAACCTCTGTCCTTTCTCTGTGTATCTGGTCGCCACTGACATAGGTGTACCCCTCGTCTTTGAACAACTCCATTATTGACATTTCCAATGCGTGTTCATTAAAATTTGCCATTGCGTTCACTCCTTTTATACGCTCTGTGTTTTATAAAATATCAGCAAAATATCTGTTCTTCTCTTTAGTAAATACAACTTGTGACGGGAATAAATTTTCTCCCATATTCGCCATTCCAATAGCCGTATATGTCCAATCACTCAATTCTTCCGGCAAGCGATAGCAAATCGGATTGCCATCATTTGAAATTGTAATCAACGGAATACCCAATTTATCCATTCCAACAGATAAAACCATTTCCGTTTGACTGCCTTCAGCAATTTCAAGAACAGGTTGCTTCGTAATATCAAAATAAACTTTCGCTCCACGACGGTTTAGGAAATACTCCTCATCATTTTTATCAATAAAGTCTATCGGTAATTTGCTTCGCCTGCGGTTAAAATAATCAGATAACTGCTGACAAACATATCCATTAAAATATTCGCCCTGCATTTCAAGTTTCTCATTGATAATCTGTTCTTTGTTCTCAAAATGAGTCATATAACCAAGTAGTCCTATAAAGCATACCAAGTCATCGGAATAAATTCCTGCATACGACTTATACCAAACATTATCCCATTCGCAAATTATCTTATATAACCTTTTATATAAGTCCAGTTGAGTTTCATTAAGCTGAAACCATTTTGCATTTAACAGTTTTTTCTCTACTCCCTCTGCAATGGAATGATAGTGCAATTCATTACACAAGGCTTTTAACAGCTTTGAAATGATACCCGCCATCATATCCGCCATACGCAAGCCGCAATTATCTTTTGAATTTCCCTCTGTTACATTAGACAGCCCTATTTCACACGCAGCCTGCATTGTTCTACTGGCTTCGTTCTTCTCTCCCTCTTTATCTAAAACTAAGGCATAATTCTTAATCTGTTCTTCCTGCAAGTATTTCGCAAAACCACTAAACGGCATACGATAATCCCATTGAAATTCCGGAATAGCTGAATTATTGTCTAAAATATGCAGTATATTTTCAAAGGCTTCATTCTCCTGCTCTTTCAGACTCATATTTGAACGGTTACATTCAATTCGTTCTCTAAAAAATCTTTTCAATTCCTCTACAAATTCTTTTGAATTATCATCATAAATACTTTGGATAACATTCTGTGGACGATACGCAACAAGAGCCTTTGTTATAGAATACTTAACTGCATCTGCATCTATAATGAAATTATTCTGATAACCTATAAAAAGTTGCAAGACTAAATATTCTATCTTACTTGCAACAGAAAAATACAACTTGGTACTTTCATCAAAAATGGATAAGAAGTCCATTATAAACTGTGTGTTGGTTTTATCAAGCGAAGCAAATCCACATTCAAACTTCTTTTGCTTCAAAGTTGTACTTTTTAATTCGCCATTTCCATCTTTACGGTCAGCATATTTATTTTCAAAATCTTCATATTTTTTGAAAACTTCTTTTTCCTTTTCTTTCGCCCAACCAACTACAACCGTAACAAAATTATCGTAATAATTTGGAGCAGTTACGGTATTATAGTTGATTTTTCTACTGTGTTCTGACTCATCGTAATAAAATTTATATGTATCCATAACTGTTCCATCTCCTTTCGGTTAAATGATAATTTAGCGGCTTAATCAACCAAACGAGTTAAAAGCAATGACTGAAGTGCTTCCAGCTTTTTGATTTCGGACTCATTGGTAAGCCTTTGGTCAAAAAATGGCTGTATTATATTGTTGAATTTTAACATTGTTTCACTATCAGGTATTGTAATAGGGAAACTCTTTAAATTAGCTTGGTTAATCTTAGGTTGTGCAGCACCAGTAACAATCGGTGCCATATTGGTATTCGCCAAGAATAGATACAAGCTATCCTCATTAAAGCCAGATTTTCCTTTTAGTATGTGTGCGTGATTGTTTGCCCAAAACTTTCCTGAGATATGTTGTATCAATGGGTGTCCATTTTCATCGACAACATAAATACCATCTTCACTAACAAGAAGATATTCTCCATCAAAGATATAGTCATCGACATAATCAACAATGGAAACTGCACCGTAATACGGATATATTCGTTCCATATCAGTTCGTTCTAATGAAGAAAGCGGCTTACGCATTGAGTCGAAGAACTCCGCAATATCTTCAACGCACCCTGTTTCCCAATTAGATGGGCAAACACCGTCAAATGGGTCATAATCAACGAACCAAGACCTAAAGATAGCTTGAACTGAGTCGAGTAAATTATCATTTATCTTCTGTTTCAAAGCTATTCTGTCGGTTATTGTCTTGTAGGCTTTCACAATATTTCTCTGCTTTTCAATATCTGGTACTGGAAGCTCAACCATACAAAGTTCATTCCAATCAAAAATCTCTCTCACACTTCCGTGTGACTTATATCTTGCATAGCGGTCAAATTCTGGTCGGCTGAACCAAAGCATAAGATATTCAGGGTCTAATTCCTCTTTATTTTCAACTTCAAAAACTGTATAAGAGCTTGAAATGATACAATCTTCTTCATCTAAATAAGCAATAGAGATTTTCTCTCCATTTCGTGAAGTAACGGGTCCGTATGCAAACTGTCCCGTTCTAACTATCTTATAATTCGATAAATCAGTTCCTACAATATTTGCGATTGACGGAATAAATTTTTTACTTATACTTACACCAAGCAACTTTGTTACGGCTAAATCCCTATTACGCTCGTCCACAAGTCGAATGTAATTGCCTAATATCTTATATTCTTTTTCCATTCCTACCACCTTAACCAATGTATTTTCTATGAGCAATTTTAACATTACTCTGCTTAACCATTGCATACTGCAATGTCGTATCTATTCTTCTATGCCCCAAGAGTTGCTGAAGCTGCTCTATCGGCATTCCTTTATCTATCGCCATTGTCGCAAGCGTTCGCCTGAATTTATGAGGGTGTACCTTATTTAGTCCCAATCGTTTTCCAAGCTGTCGTAACCTCACTTCAATACCTCCGATATTCATTCGATTATACGGAGATTGTAATGATACAAAAAGTGCCGGGTTATCGTCCTTGCGACTGTTTAGATAATTCTGCAAATGTATTTTTGTTCTTGCATCAAAATATACAATTCGTTCCTTATCGCCTTTGCCGAAAACAACACATTCTCTTTCGTTAAAATCTATATCCTCACGATTTAGTAACACCATTTCTCCGACACGCATACCCGTTGAAGCAAGCATATCAATCATTGCCAAGTCCCTGAGTTCCGTGCAATTATCCCTCATCAATTCAAGTGCTTCATCTGAATAAGTTTCTTTAATGTTCGTTCCGGTCTTAACCTTATGTATTCGCCTGACCGGACTTTTCAAAATATAATCCTCGTCCTCAAGCCAAGAGAAAAAACTGGAAAGTATTCGTCTTATATTATCTATCGTAACTTTACTGGATTTTTTCTTAGCCTGATACTCGGTCAAATAGCAACGAATATCATCGGTCACAACATATTTGATACTCTTTCCAATGCCATCAAGCATTGACTGTATCGTTGCATTATAGTATTTCAAGGTTTTCTCAGAACAGCCCTCAATACGCTTTGCCGATAGGAAAGACTCTACTAAATTCTGTTCTGAAAGTTTCTTCTCTTTTTCTGTCTTTGTTACCTCATAATCAAAAAGTGTATGTTGCAACACCTCTTGCAATCTTTCTGTCTGTGCATTATTCAAGTAAGGTAACATTCCTTGAATAACATCTGTAATTAGGTTCTGTTTCATAGTCAATTCTCCTTTTGTTTTTTAAGAGAACGACTACCAGTGGCAGTCCCTTGTTTTAACTCCCGCCACTGATGGGAGTTCTATCGTAAATGATAATTTAGAAGCACAAGCTGAGGCTATTTATAATGAGATGATAGCAAATAACTCTACTAATGGTACTATGTCTACTCTAGGAGAAATAAGCACAATAAAAACCGGCAAGTTAAACTCAGAAGCAGCTGCAATAAACGGAATATATCCCTTTTTTACCTGTTCGCAAGAAACATATCGGACAAATACTTTTTCATTTGACCAAGAAGCTGTTTTATTAGCTGGGAATAATGCAAGTGCAATCTATCCATTGAAAATATATTGTGGAAAATTTGATGTATATCAACGAACATACGTAATATCCTCAAACAACCGTTTTGTTTCAAACAAGCAATTATATTTTGTCTTAAAACAACAGTTAAATGAGTTTAAAGGCATATCCTCTGGCACTACAACAAAGTTTCTTACAATGAAAATATTGACTCCTATACCAGTAGTAATTGCTCCAGAAGATATTGCCACTTCATTTATCAATATAACAAATAAAATATTTGAAACCATATTTCAAAATCAACGTGAAATCGAGCATTTACGCGAATTGCAAATGATTGTTCTTGGGGAACTATCACGCGACTAAATTATCATTTATCTTCTGCTTTAAAGCAATTCTCTCCGTAATTGCCTTGTAGCTATTCACTATTTCAAGCTGTTTTTCGATAGTTGGAACAGGCAGTTTCATTTTCACAAACTCCTCCCAAGGCATACTCCCTCGAACACCACCAACCGCAATAAAAGCAGCTTCTCGGTCAAACTCAGGACGTTTGAACCACATATCAAGATATTCTGGTAATATTTTTCTTGTATCTTTCACACGAAAAATAGGATAAGCTGGTGACATTATTGCTACTTCATAGTCCTCTAACCTTGCAACTGGAATTTTTGAATCACGACTAACCTGCATTAAACTTACAGCAAACTCATTTTTTCTTATAATTTTGTATTTACTCAAATCAGTTCCATTGGTATTAGCAACTGATTTAATAAAACATTTATCTATACTGACACCTATAAGCTCAGTAATCGCACCATCATCATTTCTTTCATCTACTTTTTCAATTAGTTCGCTCAAGGCTCTATAATTCGATTTCATATCCCAACTCCTTAAATACAGCAAGTAAATCTGATTTGGATTTTTCCTCTTGAACAAGAAGTTCTTTAAGTTCTCCCTGCAATGACTTCATTTTTGTATCAAAGTCGATGTTTTCATCACGATTGACAAACTCAATATATCTGCTCGGCACAAGAGTAAATCCTTTTTCCTTTACTTCATCAAAAGAAGCAGAATAACAAAACTCTGGTACATTCTCATAAGTTTCCTCATAGCCTTCCTGCTGCCAGTTATGATATACACTTGTAACTTTGGCTCTATCTTCCTCTGTCAATTCAATGTACTTCTTCTCATAAGGACTGCCCATCTGTCGTAAATCCATAAAAAGTATTTCATCTTCTCGATTACGATAGCGTTTTAGCTTTCCATTCTGTTCCACAACACGAGCCTTTTTATTCTTATTGAGTACCCAAAGGGTAACGCTGATGTCTGTGGTATAGAAAAGGTTTCTCGGAAGAATAATGATTGCTTCTACCAAATGATTTTCTATAAGCTGCTGTCTGATTTTTAGCTCTGTACCATCATCAGATAATGCACCATTGGCAAGCAGGAAACCTGCTACACCGTTTTGAGAGAGTTTGGAAACAATATTCAGTATCCAACCATAGTTTGCATTACTTGTCGGCGGAACTTCATAGCCGTTCCAACGAGGGTCATCTACAAGCTCATTTTCGGCTCTCCACTGCTTCTGATTGAAAGGCGGGTTTGCCATAATGAAATCTGCTTTAAGGTCTTTGTGCTGGTCATTGGTAAATGTATTGGCTGCCATTTCTCCAAGATTTGCAGAAATACCACGGATAGCTAAGTTCATTTTTGCCAGTTTGAAAGTGGTATTTGTGTATTCCTGACCGTAAATAGACACTTTCTTTTTATTACCGCTGTGTGCTTCTACGAACTTGATGGACTGCACAAACATACCGCCCGAACCGCAACAAGGGTCATAAAGTATTCCATCGTAAGGCTCAAGCATTTCGGCAATCAGGTTTACAATACACTTTGGTGTGTAGAACTCTCCTTTACCTTTTCCTTCTGCAAGAGCGAACTTACTAAGGAAATACTCATATACACGACCTATAATGTCGTTCTCTTTATCATCTGTATTGATACGATTGATTTCATCAAGCAAAGAAGCTAACTTTGCAGTATCAATATGTAAGCGGGAGTAATAGTTATCCGGCAAAGCACCTTTCAGTGCCGGGTTGTTCTTTTCAATCGTATAAAGTGCTGTATCTATCTTCAGGGCAATATCGTCCTGCTTTGCATTTTCAATAATGTACTTCCAACGGCTTTCTTCAGGAAGATAGAATACATTTTCCTGAGTATAAAACGGCTTCATATCCGCATACTTTTCGCCGTGTGCAGCAATAATTTTATTACGGCATTCCTCAAACTTGTCACTAGCAAATTTAAGGAAGAATAAACTCAGAACAACGTGCTTATACTCCGCAGGCTCAACAGAACCTCTCAGTTTATCAGCACTTTTCCAAAGTGCTTCTTCCATTGATATTTCTTTCTTTGGTTTAGCAGCCCTTGCCATCTATAATTACCTCCGTGTTTTAATCTTCATCTAAAATAACTTCGCATATATCTCCGATGTCACAATGAAACACCTGACATATCCTCATCAATACTTCAAGAGATACTGGCTCATTCTTATTTATCTTCGTTGCAGCGTATGATGTGATTTCGGCTGCACGCATTAAATCCTGTCTTTTCATTTGATTGTCAATCATAAGTTTTTGAAGTTTGTTATAGCATATCTTCATCAGTAACACCTCTTCATCTTATAATTCTTCTTCGTTACAGTTAACCATTTAACATTATATATTAAATTTTCAGGCATTTCAAGATTTCAGACAGAAATGTAACCTTTCAGACACTAAGGTGTCACTTTTTGCAAACACCTAATGCAACTCTTCTAAAGAATAATAAAAATGAGATGCCGAAGCACCTCAATTATACATTCTATTATTAACATTCAATGCAATCATTGCTATGACCTTTTCTATCGGCGGCTCTTTTCCGTCCGGTGCAACTGCTTTCCAAAAAGCTATTGCTTCCGGTTCAGCACTTTTCATTGCTTCCCGAATGGCAAACTGCATTTCCTCTTTTACTGCTTTTTCGGTTGTTCCATTTTCTTTTGCTATTTGTCTGAAAATGTCGTTCACTTCTACTTCCTCCTATGTCTATTAGTATGTGTCTATCACTGACAGTTGTTGTTATAGCATATTTGCTCTGTCGAAGTCCCGAAAAATTTGTCGATAGCTGAAATTTTTTATACTGAAAAAAAGAAAGCTCGTCGATTAGGACGAACTTCTGTGTTTTATGGAAGTATTTGCTTTGACTGCTTCACAAGTGTATCTATGACTTCATAAATTCTGTTTCTATCTTCAGGAACAAGTTTTTCAAGCTTCTCATTCAGCATTGAGTTCTTGACTGTATATCCCGTTTCCAGAACATCTGTAAGAACCATATCCGATGATACACCTAAAGCATTTACTATCTTTATGAAAGTTTCGAGTGACGGAATTTTCTCTCCACGCTCAACCATACCAATATAATTTGTTGTCAAATCTGTTTTCTCAGCCAAATCTTCTTGGCGTAATTTCCTCGCAAGTCGGAACTTTCTTATATTCTTGCCGATTGTATCGAGCTTCATCACATCACCTCCCTTAGTGTGTTTCCATAACTAATAGTATAGGTTAAGTCGATTTCAAATCACACGCACCCAAAGGAAGTCAAACCAACTATTAGTGATGATTCCCAACTATTTTTATGTTATACTATAAAAGTAGTAATTCACGATTGTTAATGGCGAAAGACAAATCACAACCCAAGAGCCAAGTTAAACAATCTCCATAGAATAAACTTAGGGGTAAAAGGAATGGACGAACAAAAGATAATATTCAGTAATCGGTTTGAAAAAGAGAAATTTGAGGATTACAAAACAGATTTGGGAACTGGCAACACAATCACTCCTGACTTTACGGAAGCTGATGATTTTTTTAAATTTATACAGAAGAACCGCAGAAGTGTTCCAAGTAAAGAGCGAATTGCTGACAAGGATAAATTTATCAAAACCGTTTACGAACTATCCAATAGCTTTGAAATTGACGCTGACCTGATAGAATTTGCCGAGGGATATATCGCCAACATCTATGTAGATTATGCCTGCTACACTGGATATATCAAGAAGCTGTTAGCAATTCTTTTTATCCTTGCCGATGATATTTCCTTTTTAGACGGCAGTAAAGAAAATGCCGATATGCTTTTTAGCTTCACTTATCACACACACCATATTTTCCTGAATAACAGAGAAACAACTGATTTCTCATAATGTACCCGATGGCTACTCAACTGAGCAGCCATCTTTTCAATTTTCCAGACACCGTCTGGAATTTTTAATATGCCGGAATACCGTATCCATAGATATTGCTGCTTCCGACTGCGTACTGTCTTTGCTTGCAGGCGTCGCCTGAGTTGCCCTCTACGGTATAAACTGTGCCATTCTCACACTTCTCTACGATACCAACGTGGTCTGTTGTACCGTCGCCTTCCCAATCAAAGAAGATAATATCTCCTACCTTTGGTTCATAAGTGCGGTCTTGCCATTTTCCATTTGACTTAAACCAGTTTGCACCATCCACGCAACCTGCAAATTTCGGAACAAGTCCGCTTTCAATATACCCGCATTGGTCAGCACACCAAGATACGAAGCAGGCACACCATTCCACTCGACTATTAAAGCCGTACCAGCTCCAGTAAGGTTGTCCGCCCTGATTGCCTAGCTGTGTCAAGGCAACCTCAACAATCGCCTGATTACCTCCGGCAGTAAAGGCTCGCCCATACGGATAGTATCTCAAAACGTGAGCCGGATATTGGGTATCTCCATAACTGTCCCAACCAAGCCTTTGTGCCTGCTGAGTGGAAAACTCCACTGCATTGGCATAAGAATAACCGCCATACTTTGTTTTTGCCCAAGAAATATACCCATTACCGAAGTTGTAGCCTTGCAAGGCAAGTTTGATATGCTCCATATCTATCGGACTTTCCACTTCTGCCGAAGTAAGAGCCGCTTTCAATTCCTGAACTCCACACTGGATAGAATATTCAGGGTCTTTAATTCCATTGGGTTCGTGCGGATACTTCGTATTGAAACTTCCTTCTGCTGCCTGCATAGGGTCAAGTCCTCTGCCGCCGCTTTCCTGCATCATAACCGCCTTGATAAGTTCTACATACTCAGGAATGCCGTACTCTTTGGCATATTTCTGTATGATGGGTTCATAGGCTTCTACCTCTGCACTTACCGGAGTATAGGAATTACTGTCACTTCCTCCTCCAAACATTGCTACGGCAGCACCAAACAACACGACAATCATAATAATCAGCACCGCTATCCAACCGCCTGCTGCGATTGCTGCTACAAGTGCTTTTGTCCCTGCAATAATCGCTTTGACTGTCGCAACAGTAGCTTTCGCTGTGGCTTTGACGGTATCTGCTGTGGCTTTTGCTGCTTTCTTTGCCGCCTGAGCCGCTTTCTGTGTTGCTTTGGCTGTTGTTTTTGCTGTTTTCTGTGCTATAACGGCAGCTTCCTTTGTGGTCTTAATAGAAGTCTTTGCCGTTTGTTCCGCAGTCTTTACCGACCTCTGAACAGTATTGGTTGCACCTTTCGATACGGTCTTGACTGTCGTATTTCCTGCCGACCTTGCAGACTGTTTAATTGTTTTCTCCGTACGCTCCAGAGTTCGGATGCTCTGTTTTCCGACAGGATTGACCGATTGTTTCTGAAGCTGTTTCTCTGCACGCTTGGTCTTGAAATTCTCAATTCCCGTTTTGGCTTTCTGATAATTCTGTCTTGTTTCACGCACACCCCATCTGCCGACCTTATCTGCACGGTATGCTGTTTCATGAACAGTCCTATCCGTTGCCACTTCGATTTTATCAGAAGCATATTCCTCTGCGGAATTTTCCGAAGCATTCGTGGAATGCTCTGCCTTATCTTTCGTCATCACATAGGCTTTCTTCATTCGCTCCGTGGCAACTGCCGCCTTATTTATGGTCTTGATTGTACCTTTGCTTGTATCTCTTGTTTTTATATCAGCCATCGGTTTCCTCCTTTCTCGAAAAATAATAGAGAGTGGGGTTTAATCCACTCTCTTAGCGACAACAACAAGCCTGCCATTGTTTCTTGAATATTCACAAGTAGAAAGAGAAATCAGCTTGTCGCCATACTCTGCCGATACTCCGGTATCATACAAAGAAAGTTCCTTGCACTTAGCAACATACGCATCAAACTCTGCCGCATTTTCTGCGTCCGTAAACTCATAATACTTAAAGCTATCGGAGCTGTCTGTATAAACGACTGTCTTAAAGACTGCAATCACTTCATACTGGTGTCTGTCCGTCAGTGTATCAAAGGTAATAGTCTTATGACCTTCCCAAAAGCTCTTGTTTCTGTACTTCATCAGTCCCGTAAACATCGAACCGTCATTCATGTGGTGTCCGTAAATAATGATGTTGTCTGAAGGTTTCTGCACATCGCAATTTTCCTGCACATACGGGCAGCCATAAGCGGAATAGGTCTTATCAAACTTGTGCTTCAGGTAGAAATTCGGCTCATTTACAGACTGCACGACCGGATAGTTGATATTGGTATCCTCAACCTTTATCCAACCCACCATATCCTCATTCTGCCGATAGAGTTCAAGATATTCTGCAAGATAGTCCTTATCTTCCGAAAACGTCACGCCCTCATTTTCCTTTGGCGGCTCGTCCTGCACAATCTCCGCAAGGTTATCATAGACTTCATTCTGCTTGGCAGAGTCAATGTGATTACGGATAATAAAGAAGCTGCTTACAGACAACACTACCGTAAACACCATCGCAATAATAATATAGATTTTTCTGCTCATTTTCTCTTACCTTTCCATATCGTTTCTCTTAGGTGGAGTCAAATCTCTGCAATACTCCGGATACCTCAACTTGATACCCTCCATAAAATACGGAGCATATCCGCAACAGAACAGTTCCTCCGGTGTATAGAGATTTTCCCTGCCTTCTTCCGTAAATCCATTCCAGAGATTAAAGGCAAGGTGGCAGACCTTGACTGTGCCACTTGTCTGCCAACCGCCGTGCATACCTTCCGGTATGATGCAATCCCTCTTAAAATCAAACATCTTTCCGATGTTCATTCTTGTTTCTTCTGAAATACCCATCACATAGAAAAATGCTCTGTGATAGCAGTCGTTGACTTTGCACTTATCCAGATTTTCCAATACAAAATCTCTGTGTGCAGCATTGCGAAATTGAATCTTAGACATTGTAAATCCCTCCTTATGCTTCGCCTGGTTTGGTTGTCATCAGTTTATAAAGTTTCGTGTTCTTAGGGAATTTGTTTGCAAACGGTACAAGCGAACTTCCCACCTTGATAAGTCCGTGTCCTGCTTCCACATTCGTGATATAGGACATCTGGAGGTCAGAAATATTCAGAAGTTTTGCAAGCTCAAGCCTGTCTGTGGAAGCCTGATTCAGCATAATGATGAACTCTGAGTTTGCAAGCATTGTTCTCGCTGTGTGGCTCTGCAAAAGGTCATCGACATTCTGAGTGATTCCACTTGCGTATGCACCGTATTTTCTCACACGCTTCCACAAGGTAAAGAGGAAGTTTGCAGAGTATTCGTGCTGGAACAGAAGATAAATCTCATCAATGAAGATAAAGGTGTTCTTACCCTTTGCACGGTTCTGTGTGATACGGTTCAGGATAGAGTCAAGGACAACAAGCATACCAATCGGCATAAGCTGTTTACCCAAATCAAGAATGTCATAGCAGATAAGGCGATTATTGGTATCCACATTCGTCTGCTTTGCAAAGGTATTCAGAGAACCGTGTGTGAAAAGTTCAATGGCAAGTGCCAGTTCCTTTGCTTCCGGTTCGTCCTGCTGCAAAAGTTCTGCCCTGAAATCCTGCAAGGTCGGTATATGTCCCTGATAGTCATTCTGCTGATAACTGCGATACACGCTTGCCGTGCAACGGTCAATGATAGACTTCTGCTTCGCTCCGAGATTTGTTCCTCCGATAAGCTGTTCACAAAGGGACATAATAAACTCGGATTTCAAAATGACAGGGTTTGCACCGTCGCCGTAATCCTTATTCATATCCATTGCATTGATGTGATTGTCGGAAGTAGCAGAAATATTGATTACCTCTCCGCCCATTGCATTGACAAGCTGTGAATACTCTCGCTCAGGGTCGATGATGATAATATCTGCGTCTGAAGAAAGCACCTGATTGATGATTTCTCCCTTTGCCGCAAATGACTTACCGCCACCAGATACACCGAGAATAAAGGAGTTACCATTCAAAAGTTGCTTACGGTCTGCGATAATCATATTTTTGCTGATAACATTCTGACCGTAATAGATACCGTTCTCGTGGAAAATATCCTGCACCCTGAATGGGATAAATACCGAAAGGCTCTCTGTTGTAAGTGTTCTGAAGGCATCAATCTTTCTTGTTCCAAACGGCATTACCGTGTTGAGTCCATCTACCTGCTGAAATCTCAGTGTTGCAAACTGGCAAAGATGTTTTCTTGCTGTGGTAAGCAACGCTTCCGTATCATTCTCAAGCTGTTCCTTACTGTCTGCTGTAATAACCATTGTGATAACAGCGAACATCATTCTCTGGTCACGGGTCGTAAGGTCATCGAGGAACTCTTTCATTTCTTTCTTCTGCTGCTCCATATCATACGGAACAGTTGCAGAGAAGTTGTTATTGGCATTCTGCCTACGCTGCCAGTTTGTGATATTGGTTTCCACACCAAGCAGACGGTTTTCTGCTTCCTTTACTGCTTCATCAGTCGGAACAGGAACAATATCAATAGACATCATCAGATTTCTGTTCATATCCGTAAGTTCCGCTACCATACTGTCCTTGATATAGGACGCATATTCACGAAGAAAAAGGACTCTTCCATAACGGTTTCCCATCTTGAAATAGTCCTTTTCAAATTCCATTGTGTCGGGGCAGATATAATCCTTAAAATCGTGTCCCTTTTTTCTTGTTTCCTTAATATCAAAGTGAAAAGAACTTTCTTCTCCCACACGATAGAAGTCGTGGAAAATACGAAGTCTTTCGTCTGTTTCCAGTTCCACACACTTACTTCCAAGCCTGCCGAAGTGAGCAATCAAATCTGCACCGACACGGGCAAAATAAGTTCTTGCGTCCTCCACACTCTTTTTGTTGATGGAAATGGTAATATACTTATCCTGAACAATGGAGTTTGCACCCGTTGCCTTATCAAGAAGCATTTTGTTGTATTCTTCTCGATACTCGTCCAGATTATCTCCGGTTGTCGGAATAAGGATTGTCTGCTCAAAATCCAGTCTGTTGAGCCGACGATTATTGATTGTGATTTTTGTCGTTGCACCACTGTCAAGAGAGTTCAGAAGTTCGGAATATTCAAGGAACATCGCTTCCTTATCCTCACGGCTCGCCACTGCATAGTTAATATCTGTAAAGCGGTAGGTCTTTGAATATTTATCCTTTCCCACTTTGAAAATGCCATCATCAAAGATAGCTGCTACGGGAATCACGTCCTGCACCCCTTTCGGTACAACAAATTTTTCTTTATCCTGCTTAAACAGGTTCGTAAGAGTCTTAATCATTTGACTTCAATACCTCCTTCTGTTTCTGTTCAATGCTTGGCTTCATCAGTTCGTAATACACATTGGTGGAGTGGAACACCAGCTTCTTCGGCATTAAAAGCTCCGCCTTTATCCACGCATAGATTGCTTTTTCTGCGGTCATACCGTTGTACTTCACAAAACCAAGTGCCGCAAACGGAGCAGCACCCAAAATGCACACCCACGATACGGTTTCCGTGCCAACATACGGTCTGAGCAAGAAATACAGTCCTACTGCAACGCCACAAGCGAGAACAGAAAAAATGAACTGTCTGAGCGACAGTCCAAAAAACATTGACTCTGTATAATTTCTGATTTCTCGGTTAATTTTTACTTCCATATCTGTTTCCTTTCCTGCGGTTTCGGTCTTTCTCCCTCACGCATTTATCATTCAGGCAAAAGACTTTGCCTTTTCGTTTACCGCCATAGTAAACGCATTTCTTACAATCTCTTTGGTTCATCTCAAAATCTCTCCTTAAAGTCCCATCATCTCTCGGATAATACGGTCAGACATTTTTACTGCACCGACAAGAACAAGCATATTAAATACCAATTCCCCGATATATGCCCACACCTGCGTAACTGCTGTTGCATCAGGATTCACTACTGGTGGCGATGAAGCAAATACGGAGAAAATAATACAAGCAAGTACAATGACTGCTCCTTCAAGCAGAACGGCACAATAGCTCTTGATAAAACTCTTGCCTACATTCTGTGTCGGTTCTCCTGCAAATGTGGAAAGTGGTATCGGTGCAAGTGCTGTGTACATATAAAGTTTGAAAAATCGTCCATACACTGTCATTATCAGAATGAACGAAAGCACTGTGATAAATAATCCTCCGATAAGCGTTACCGCCCACAAGGGAATACTCTCGAAAAATCCGCAATCTTCTATGGTCGTTACCATCTCTGCGGGCAAGGTCGTCTGTTCCGGAGTTCCAAATCCGGCAGCATTCATAATGGTTGAAATTGTCCCTTGCACGATATTAAATAGTGCAAGCATAAGCTCCATTCCGTATGTGATAACTCCTTTCGCCAATGCAAAACGAACAAAGAGTTTTAAAGCGTGTTCCGGTTTCTTCACATCTGTAAAACTTCCGCAGGTCTTTACCATACCTATCACAAAAAACAATACAAGTAAGGCAAGCCCGATAGCCTGAACCGCACCATTGATGTCAACGATAACCTTCCAGATATTCCCGCCCTTAAAGTTCTGCGGTGTAGTTGTGATGAGCGTCCATATTTCCGACAGTTTTTCATTCCAAGTTTCAAGGGCATTTTCAAGATTTTGAACTACCCAGTTATCACTCATTCAAAGCACCTCCTTACAATTAAGAGGTGTACCTTAACTTGGCACACCCCTCGATAACTGTGTAACTCTTATCTTAGCCTGTGATAAGAGTAAGGATTTCTTTCGCAAAAGTGATAATGACACCACCCGCAAGAGTCAGGAAGCCATTGGCTCTCTGAGAAGGGTCGTGAGATTTGAGTGAAAGACCGACCTGCACGATACCAAAGCCAAGCAAAATCATACCGATGGCACGGATAAGTCCGAAGATAAAATCGGACAGATTATTTACTACGGTAAGCGGGTCATTCGCTGCAAATGCAGTCGTTGTCATTCCAAGTGCCAACGCACCGACAATGACCATTGTGCAGTAAGCACGGAAGCCTTTCTTAACCTTTCCGGTCATAGGCAGTTTCTTCGTTTCCTGAATGTCAGTTGCTTTTTTCTTAAAAATAGTCATAGTTGAATACCTCCAAAATTTAATTTGTTTGATTGTTTATGAACAGAGCTTCCATCTCCTCATCGGAAAGAAGTTCCCAGTTCGTTTCTTCCATTTCCTTTTCAGGAAGTGTTGCAGGGTCAATGTCCCAAATGGCAATCGAAGCAATATCTTTTGTGACTTCTCCGTGCTTATAAGGACTTGCCTTTCCGTCTGTGGTAAGTGCCACATTTGGGTGTTTCATAATGTCATATTTGAAATCCATAATGGGTCTTTCCCCACGGATAAATAAAATAGCGTACTGATTATCGAGCATACGCACCTCATCAGGGGTAAGTAACTCTCTGCCGCTAATCTGATAGTTGGTGGAATAATTACCGCTTCTTCCGGTACTCTTTCCGAACGTGTTGGTATCAATGGTTTCCTTGCCCAACAGCTCCGACACATATTTATGGGTTGACTGCTCATTTCCACCAAGGTAAAGAAATTCGTCGCAGTTACCCACAATGCTCTCCCACTGTTTTTCAAACAAGGCTTTAAGCTGTGCCAAGTTCTGTAAGATGATACTTACCGATACCCCACGGGAACGCATAACCGACAGTATCTTGTCGAAGTCGTCCGGCAGTGAAACATTGGCAAATTCGTCCATCATAAAATGAACAGGCATCGGCAGACAACCGCCGTGGATATGGTCGGCTGCATAAAACAACTGCTGAAAGAGCTGTGTGTAAAGAATGGATACCAAGAAGTTGAAACTAGAGTCGTTATCCGGTATCAGTGCAAACAGTGCCACCTTTTTCTCTCCGAGTGACTGTAAATCCAGTTCATCGGCAGAGGTAAGAGCAGCAAGACTTTCCAAGTTAAACTTTTCAAGCCTTGCTGCAAGGGTTATCTGTATGGATTTTAATGTTTTGGAAGAACCGGAATGATAAGAGTGGTAATACTTCAAAGCAATGTGGTCAGGATTATCTATCATCAAATCCGAAAACAGATTATCAAGCGGAGAAGGACTTGGGTCGTCCTCGTCCTCAATCGCCCCGGCTCTGAGCATTTCCATTACCATCGCAAAATTCTGTTCTTCCGGCGGTGCTTCATAATGCAGATAAAATACAAGTGCAAGCAGAAGCATTGACGCTGCCGTATCCCAAAATGGGTCATTGCTCTGTGAACCTTTCGGAGTGGTACTCTTAAAAAGATTGGTTACGAGCTTCTGCACATCATTGTCATTCTGCAAATAAACAAAAGGATTGTAACAATGGCTTTTCTCCATTGAAATCAAATCAAGCACACGCACTTCGTAACCTTTCTTCTCAAGAAGATGTCCCGTATCTCGCAGGATTTCCCCTTTCGGGTCTAATATCACATAGCTGTTTCTTGCAGCGTTCATAATATTAGGCTTTGCATAAAATCTTGTCTTACCTGCACCGGAGCCACCGCACACAAGCGTATTCAGATTTCGTCTGTGCTTCTTGGCATTAAGTCCAATGCACACATTCTGAGTCATCAGCTTATTTTCTGACAGCGGCTTTTGTCGGTACTTTTTATCAATGGCTCTGACATTGCCCCATTTGGCAGAACCGTGTTCCTCTCGTCTGCGGTAATTCTTTCTTGTTGAGAAATAAATCCCGATACCCATTCCATAGCATAAAAGTAAAATGAGGACAGTTTTCAGGCTGTCCCCACATAATTTTATGGAAAATGGATTATCAAAGAGTGTCGCAAGATTGGCTGCTATCTCCGGCAATCCTCCGCTTATGGAAGGTGCAATCAGAAGTGCCAGCCATATGACCGGAACGATACCGACAATGGATAAAATAATGGCAGTCTGCCTGTCATTATCTCGCTTCATCTGAGCGTTTCCTTTCAATCACTTTGAACTTTTTCAATGGGGCATTTCCGACTTTTACAAGCAGGTCGTCTACTGCGTCTGCGGACTTGCCTTCCTCCATCAACTTTGTTTTCTCATCGTTTAAGGAGCGAATGACAACACCGTGTTCATAATCGTCCAAAGCAATGTGGTAGAGTTTTTCTTTTTCCATATCTGCCCTCCGTTATCTCTCATAGTCCTTTGAACGCTCCTGCTTCTTGCGGAACATTTCATCAGAGATATGACTGTGAATTTCTGCCATTGCATTTCGTGTCTTGGAAAGCTCCGCACGGATTTCTTTCGGCTCTTTGGAAGCCAGTCCCTCCGGAATACGGTTAATTGCAAAATTCTGTGTATCTACGCCATACTTCTTGCAAATCATATATCCGATACACACTGCCTGAAAGCCCATATCCCTGCGGCTGTAACTTTCGCTGTTGATGGAAAGCTGTGCGTGTCCAAGTTCCTGAGCGACACACTGAGCAACTGCTACGCTGTCGCCCACATTACGCTTCACATACAAGGTCTGCTTTTCATTATTATAGAAAGCTGCCATATTCGGATACGGAAGTTCATCGGTTGCCGCAACCTCCACCGGAGATACATCAAGCATTGTCGTGATAAGTGCTTTCGGGTCACGGTTTGCTGATACTGCCGGAGCTTTTCTTCCATTTGTCTGCGTAACATCAAATACCTTTTTGACATTGTAGGAAATACCCGGAGAACCATCTGCTCTTGTGTATTCCACTGGTTCAAGGATAGAAATACTCTTTGCCCCTTTGGTAATCTTCACATTGTCCTTACCCCAATCATCAAAATCTTTAAGCTGTGTCGCCTGCGGATACTGACTGTAAATAAGGAGAGCATTTGCTGCGGAATATCTGTCCATTCGACTCTGCGTATCAAGAAAGTTCTTGAACTTCTCAGGGTCACTCACAATCTCACGGGCAGCATCATCAATCATCTGATAGACTTTTTCTTTTTCTGCTCGCTTCTTTTCTGCATACTCCTCTTTGGATAATCTTGGCTGATTACCGCCAGCCTTTGCGGGTTTGAAATCATTTGTCATAGTGAATTACCTCTCTTTTGTTTTGGGTTTCTTCTTCGGCTGACGGTGTACCGTCTGACCGTTTTTCTGCTGCGGCTTCTTGCCGTCTTTCTTAACCTCCGGCTCTTTACGCTCTGCTTCTTTTTGCTGTTTTGCCTGTGCCTTGTAACGGTCAAGTTTCTCTTTGACCGATGGCTTTTCCACTGGCTTTGCAACACCCTTATCAGATTGCGTTTCTACCGGCTCTGAGTTTTGCCTTGACAGAGGGCTTTTGTCTGTTTTGGCGACTGAGGGGTTTGCGTTTGCTCGCTCCTCTTTCTGCATTGGATTTCTGACTGCTTCTTCCATAATGATTTCACTCTTGGATTTGGTCGGCTTTTCTTTCTCAACCGCTTCACGGTCTGCAATAGCCTTCTCTGCTTCACTGACAATCGAAGCCTTATCCACCTTGCCAAGTTCAAATCTTTCAACGATACGCTGAATTTTAGAAGCGTCCTCTGCTCTTGCAATAATATCTACCGGAGCGTTCTCTCCCTTTGTGTTCTTATCTCTGAGGACACAATAAAGAACGCCATAGCGTTTTGCCTGTTCGGTAAACTTCTTCAAATCCTTTTGCGGAATGGAAAAGACTTTCAGCTCCTTGCCTGACTTAATCATATTGGTAAGCCTTGCTTTGCCCTTCGTCTTTTGTTCCTGCTTCAGAACCGATACCAAAAGCAATGCAATATTCTTCGCCGCCGAACCGCTTAATCTTGCAGCAACTTCAAATCCTTCAAGCGAAAGCCTAACGACCTGCTCTGCTGCGTCACCACCGTTGTTCATAGCGTGATTTCTCCTTTCTCTGCTGTTTTTGTTCCTCTGTTTCGATATGCTCAAGATTTTCTTCCATAACCTTTGACCTCTCCGCAATATCCTCGCAGAGTTTTACTTCCCGTCGGAGTTTTTTCAATTCTCCATTGATAGAAGCGATTTCATCTTTTGCCGCCTGAAGCTGACCATCATCAATATTTGTTCTTATCTTTTTTCGGAGATGTGTTCTTCCGGCAATCAGATTTTTCATCTGCTCCTCTAAAGAAGTCTTATATGAAAAAAGCTGTTCGTCCGTGGAAATATTTTCTCGTCCGAGCAGCCTTACTTCATCAGTAATCTTATCGAGCTTCATCAAATCATCTTTCAAAAGATAATGAAGCCTTGCGTTATTCTGTTTCTTATACTTTGGCAGATAACCGAGTCTGTAACAGTAATACAGATACAGCCCATAAAGTCCGCCTTTCTTTTTCAGCTTCTGCCCTCTGGTCTGCATACGATACTGTCTTGGCTTATAAATCGCCCTCTGGAACGGCTCAATCTCTGCCCATCTGTCACGATTTTCTTTGATACGCTCTACAATCCGGTCATTGGTATAATCTGCTCCGAGATTTTTCAGTCGTATCGGCTTATCGTATCCCTTTGGAATGACTGTCCAGTATTTTCGGCTTGGACTTAGGTTATAGGCATATCCCATTTCCTTGAGAGCAAACTGAAATTCTTTCAGGGTCTTGCTGTGGTCGATAGCATAATCAATGGCTTCTTTTGCAACCGAGTAGCGTGTCGGCATACCTGCCTTTTCTTTCATCGTCAGATAATCCGACTGCTTACTGCGGTTCGGATTCGGGTCATAGTAAAGTCCGTACTTCTCACAAATCCGGTCTGCAACTTTTCGGAATTTGAACCATGCTTTTTCCTCGCCCCACAAATGTTTGCCATCGACAAACGAAATAGAGTTGATGACAAAATGGCAGTGCAGATGCTTTGTATTCAGATGGGTTGTCACAACAACCTGAAATCTTTTACCCCACACTTCATTTGCAAATTCCATTCCGATTCTCTGTGCCATCTCAGGAGATATATCTGTTTCCTTGAAACTCAAATATCCGTGATAGGCTTGGATACCGTCTGTCTTTTGGTACTGTTCCTTAACCGTTATGAACTGTTCACGGGCAATCGCCACATTACAGTTGATACCCTCAACATAAAATTCTCGCTCTGTTTTTTCTTCATCCTTTGCATAAGCAATAACATCAGCAAGAGCCTGATACTGTTCCGGTGAAAACTCCCTTTTGATATTTGCAGAAGTCTTTTCGGGATTGGTTGCATAGTCAATGACCTGACCGAGCCTTTCTGTTACCGACCACAACTTTGTTACTGCCATTTCATTTCGCTCTGATTTGGACGAAGATATGTCCTCTCAATCTCTGACTGGAACTTATTCCACTTTGCAGCTTCATTCTTCAGCATAGGTGCGTCAATGAAACCAAGTGTATTCGCTTTGGCAGCAAGCTGATTGATGTTATTACCGATAGAGGAAAGTTCCCTCATCACATCATAGAAACGGTCATCGGGTTTCTCTTTCGGTTCGTAACCTCTGATAAGTAAACGGATAAGTCCTGCTTCGGAAAGACAAGCCTTCTTTGCCTTTGCTGCCAAATCCTGTGCTTCCTTGCGGTTAAAGCGTACAATCTTCTGAATGTTTCTCTTTCTCATAATCGGTATCTTCCTTTCTCTTTACTCTGCAATCTTTGTTAATCTGGAATAAGCACATCATCGTAACGCCAAGACAACTGTCGAGCAGTGTTCCGGCGGCAATAAGTAATAACTCTCTCAAATCAAGTTCTCCTTTCTCACGGGGTATTAGGGGCAACCCCTAACGAGCCTTTTACCGTTTGGGAAACTGTGTTTATCCAAATGGTCTGCTCGCTAAGAATAAACATCTCCTCCGGGTTGCCCCGTTCTCGGTCTACTATCTCTCATAATCCTTTGATTTCGGCTTAAAAGGTTCAGCCACGATATTGCCGCCCACTTCCTTAGAAAAGCGTTCGGGATACTTGAACTGTTCCTTGTATTTCTTCATCATATCGTCCGGCAAGCTCTGAAAACTCTCACTCTCAGGCGGTGCATAACAGATAAAGAATTTGCCGCAGATAATATCTACCATCTCTTTCTTATCATTGTCCTGCACATAAACTGCACGGTTAAGCGGAAGTCCTCTCATCTTTCCTTCCTCATTACAGATGATTGCAACGTCATCGTCATAGGGCATATATTCCTCAATATCCCCGCCGACAACCTCCTGCATTGCTTCCAGACTGTCGTCGATTACAATTTCCTTCGGGTACTTTTCCGGTTCTACCAAGAGAACTTTAATCTTAGAATCATTCATCGTTCTTCATTCCTTTCGTGTGTTTTTTTATTGTAAATGCCCATCCGCATACAAAGAAAATCGTTGAAGTCCTTACCTGCTTTTGGTGGCTCATCAACGATTTCATACTTATCCGGCAGAATGGTTTTTAAGGTCTGTGCTGCCTTTCTGCCCGCTATATCATTGTCAAAATGGATACGGATTTTCCTGACAGATGGGTTACTGCCAAGATACTTTTCCAGTGCAATCGGCACTTTACTGTCCTCAATTTTCTTTGCCGGAGAATACACCCCGGACAGCGAAACAAAGCTCATTTCTTTCCAATCCTGCCCGTTCAGCTTCGCAAGCGTGGCATAGGATAACAGGTCTATGGCACACTCAAAGAGGTGTACTTCCTCCAAGTTTTCCTTACCAAGCCGAAAAGAATAATCTTTTTTACTGCCACTGCAATCGCCCATAATCCTACGCTTATTCGTGGAACGGTAGGCTGCATATTTCGGTTCTTTCTTCTCGTCATAGCCTACAAACACAACATTGTGATACGGCAGGCTCTCAAAGATAAGGTCATTAGAGATACAGTAATTGATGATTTCAAAATCTATTCCTCTCCCGAAAAGATACTCTGTAATCACTCTGTTGGAAGCACATTTTTCAGGGAGAAGAAGTGGTTTATTTTCCTCTTTTGGCTGTGGCTTTTCATAGACCGGAGCCTGAATCGCTGTGTGTCCGATAATGGTTTCCACCGCTTCAAGGAAGCTGTAACCTTTAACCTTAATCAGATAATCCAAAGCACTCCTGCCACCGATACCTCTTGACCACCATATCCATTTCCCGTTTGAAATCTTCAAACTATCGTGGGTTCTGGTGCAATAGGTGTTACCTGAAAACTTAACCAGCTCATACGGTTCATAATTTCTCAGGTAGGTTAATAAGTCCATCTGCTTCGCCTGAATGATTAACTCAGGTGCGATAAATGGCATATCGACCACCGCCTTCCTGTTTATCTCTCATACGATTTCTCCTTTCTGCCGCCGACTGCTTCGCCCTCATCAGGCTCTCCGCCGACAATCTCATTTTCTTTTTTATCCATATTGAGCAGGATATTCAGCTCATCAAGTCGGGCAGTTTTTGCCCTCAATTCTTCCTCCTTTGCAAACGGCTTTTCGATTTCCTGCTTCGCTGTTTCAAACTGCTTTTCCGTATTTTCAAGACTGTTTTTCGTATCAGCAAGTGTTTCTTCGAAGCGTTCAATGCCGTTATCTATTCTCACGATATTACCGTGAGCATCGTCGCCAAGCGGTATATCTCTGCTCGTTTCGCCTTTCAGTTTCACAACATAATTACGCTGCACCGTATCAAAATACAGTTCCATTTGAAAGCCACGGTACTCGCCAAGTGGTATCGCATCGGGACTGTTCATTGACTTGCAGGCATTGATGATTGCCTGACCTGCTTCGGCTTTTTCGGAATAAGAAACACCCGATACCATCATTCCAAGCGGCTGCTCGTCTATCGGTTTCGGGTGTAATTTTGCTGTTTCAACATCTTTTGTAAGTCCCTCTACACGGGATTTCAAGTAAGCAATCTGTTGTGGGTAGAACTTGATGACCTTATCCTCCAGTCCGTATTTCTCCGATAAGAAATTGGATTTTAACATCTTTAGCTTCTGCACCTGAATGTCTAAGTCCATCTTTTCTTTGATATATGGATTACCTGTTGCAAGCATTTTTATCTCTGCATAGGACAGTGCGGTTTCATCAATATCCTCTGCCGACCTGACCGGAGATTTGCTCGTCATAATCTGACTTGCGAACTTCTGCTTACCTTCCACAAGCTGATAGAGGTATGCATCAAAGGTCTGCTCTGTTACATAGCGGTAAATATCTACCTGCGGATTTTCATTGCCCTGACGGACAATTCTACCGGAACGCTGCTCCAAATCTGAAGGTCGCCACGGACAATCCACATCGTGAAGTGCGATAAGTTTGTCTTGCACATTCGTTCCTGCTCCCATCTTCTGAGTAGAGCCAAGAAGCACCCTGACTTCTCCTTTGCGGGTCTTTTGGAACAGTTCTTTTTTCTTCATATCCGTGTCGGCTTCGTGTATAAATTTTACTTCACTTTCAGGAATACCTCTCTCAATCAGCTTTTTCCTAATGTCGTTATAGACGGAAAATGTTCCGTCATTCTTCGGCGTGGAAAGGTCACAAAACACAAGCTGTGCCGATTTCTTGTCGGCATTTTCTTTCCATATCCGATAGATGTTATCGACGCAGGCATTGATTTTACTGCCCTCAAAATCAGGCAGCATATCATTTAGCATACGCTGGTCAAGAGCCAGTTTTCTTCCATCATTCGTGATTTTCAGCATATTATCTACGCTTGAATCCACACCGCCGCCACGCACCTGCTCGGCTCTCTCTGCAAGGGAAGCAACCATCTCCTTCTGCATTTCCGACGGCTTTACTGCAATGTTATGGTACTTTGCTTCCGGTACTGGCAGGTTCAACATATCTGCTGTTTTAATGTCCGCTATCTCCTTGAACATCGCCATTAGTTCAGGCAGGTTATAGAATTTTGCGAACCTTGTCTTTGCTCTGTATCCCGTTCCTTCCGGTGTAAGTTCCACTGCCGTAATGGTTTCTCCGAAAGTGGAAGCCCAGGCATCAAAGTGCTGCAACCCATTTTTCACAAGCGTGTTGTACTGCAAATATCGCTGTATCGTATAGAGTTCATAAGGTAGGAAACGCCACGCCATACTTCCTTTCGTCAGCGGTCTTGGCGTAACCCCCTCCAGAACCGTGCTTACACCTCTCGATGTACACGGCTCGCCATCTTTCATAATTCAAGTGATTTTAGCTTTGCTTCTTCATAGCATTTCGGGCAGAGAGCCAATGACTTCCGCCTTTTCTGTAACATCAGTTCATCAAATTCGTTATCAGCGTTTAAATCTTTTAAGCGTTTTACATGGTGCATATACACTTTCACGGGGCTTGCTCCGCACATCTCGCATTGTCCGCTTTTTAAACGTCCTGCCAGACTATTCGGTCTTATCCGCCCTCTGTACTTCGGCATAATGTCTACAAATTCGGGAGCGATATTCTTGTTACGCCTGAATCCCTCATTGTAAAATTCATATCGCTTTGTTCCACTCTTGGTTTTATAATCTGCGCCGAAGTCGCCCTTTTCACTGCGGTACTTCTTATACGTCTTCATAACAGAAGAATTATATTTTGCCGCCAGCGTTTTTAGGCAACTGCCACGCATGATAGAATGGAATTTTCCCAGATTGCATACATTGATTGCCAATCTGTAATAGTTGTACAAACCTCTGATTTCTGAATTATACTTGCTGATGATTGCCACATCATCCAATGGCATAAGTGCCCCTCTGTGGAGCGGTTTCCAATTCTCTTTGCCGTTCTCGTCCTTTTTGATTTTAAATGCTCCGTATTCATGCAGTTTTGCAATCCATTTTTCTTTCGGCATATATAACTGCACTTTTCCATACCACACCCGTTGTAAGCCTTTTTTCGTCCGCTTCGTATCCTGACTTCTTGATATTCTTATGTCGTATCCAAGATAACGCACCTTTTCAGAGGAATGGGTAACGTGAGTTTTCTCCTCTGACATCGTAAGATTTAACTTGTCTTTCAGAAATATCCTCACCTGTTCCTTGATATTTTCGGCATCCTGCTTTGAGCCTGTTATCGAAATCAGAAAGTCATCAGCGTAACGGTTGTATTGAAGCCTTTTGTAACTCTTATCCATTTCATCTAAATGCGGCGTGGACAGCATCACTTTTCTTGCTTCTTTAAATGTGGTCAGGTTTGCTTCTGTGCGCTCTGTTTCCAGATTTTTCTGCGCTTTCCGATAAGCCCAGCGTACCTTATCATGGTCTTTGTGGACTTTACGGTTTCTTGTATCGCCTTTGTCAAAACTTTTTTTCATCTTCCCCATAAACTCATCGAGTTCATTTAGGTAGATGTTTGCAAGTATCGGACTGACACCGGAGCCCTGCGGACTGCCGGAGTACGTTTCATGGTATGTCCACTGTTCCATATATCCTGCCCTTAAAAATTTCCACATCAGCGATATGAATGCTTCATCTTTTATGCGTTTTCTCAGAAGCTGTATTGTGATATGGTGGTCGAAGCTGTCAAAGCAAGCCTTAATATCTCCCTCGATTATCCACTTTGCGCCAGTAAACAGCGTTACAATTTCTTTTAATGCTGTATGGCAGCTTCTTTTCGGTCTAAAACCATGTGAATTATCGGAGAATGTCGGCTCATAAATTGCTTCTAATATCATACGGACGACTTCCTGCAACAGTTTATCGTCCGTTGACGGAATCCCCAATGGGCGCTTTTTATTGCTATTTTTCTTCGCAATATAGACACGCCTTGCTGGGTTCGGCTGGTATGAATGGTCTCTTAATTTTGCAATGAGTTTTTCAATGCGCTCCATGCTCATACCGTCAAGAGTGAGTCCGTCTGCCCCTGCCGTCATGCTCCCCTGAGAGGTCGCAATATTTTGGTATGCGAGCAGATAGAACTCTGGATTGTACAGGTTACGGTATAATCTCTCGTACCTGTATTCTTTGTTTTTTGCTTTTTCACTTAAACTTTTCAATACATTTTCGGGACTTCTCATAATGCCTCACGCACCTTTCCTTGTTATTTGTATTGAAGAAAGACTGTCTCCCTTCGCCATGTGGACGGCTTTCCCGCCCTCGGACTACTACGGAGACTCTGTTGCCATAGTAAATATTCAGAGTCGCTTTTTCTCATAACACTCATAGCCGATATTTCGGCGTTTTACCGTAGGCAATCCCCGTTTAGAACTGTAATAACATAAGCATGCTACGATTTCGGATGTGACGTTCGCCGTTTTCCATTATCCTATGGCTGATTTACTCTGGGTATCTTGTGGGTACGCATGGCCGACTCATATCCACCAGAATACATGCGAGTATAACTTCCTTACGCATGGAGCAACATTTTGCCCAATCTCCGACTGTCATTCAGGCAGTTTAGCTTTCATCCTTATTCATAACTTTTCGTCACTACCACGCAAACACTTTGGAAGTTTCCGTGTTTCGTGCCCTCCGACATGCTACACTCCCCGTCGGGTTTCCCCTTTCGGATAAGTCGGGTGACGATAGGGTGCGGATTATTCCGCTTTAATACCTTGCCCTATTACTTGCTCAAGGTAAGATTATTACAGCCCCTTACGGGCGCACCACCATACTGTTTGAGATAGGTGTACCCGTTGCAAATACGGTTCCTCGTCCTCCGGTAATCTCGTCAAGGTAACGACACTTCATAAAGAGGTCGGAAGATTTCTGTGCTTCCGTCTGTGCGATACCTCCCACATTACGCATTTTTGTATAAAGATAAAGGTTCTTGTAATAATGGCTTTCATCAACAAAAAGCCTGTCTACACCAAGTTCCTCAAAGGTTACAACATCATCTTTTTTCGTCTGGTCATTGAGTTTATCAAGTTTCTGCTTGATGGATTTTTTTGACTTTTCAAGCTGTTTTATGGAGAAGTTTTCCCCTCGGTTTCGCTTGAGTTCTGCAATTCCTCCGGTTATCTCCTCAAGCTGTTGTTCAAGAATTGCCCTCTGTCTTTCAATGGACATCGGGATTTTTTCAAACTGTGAATGCCCGATGATAACTGCGTCATAATCTCCGGTTGCAATCCTGCCGCAGAACTTTTTACGGTTCTTGGTTTCAAAATCTTTCTTCGTAGCAACAAGGATATTCGCCGCCGGATAGAGCTGCAAATACTCTGCCGCCCATTGTTCGGTCAAGTGATTTGGTACAACAAACAGTGACTTGTTACAAAGCCCAAGCCTTTTCGACTCCTGTGCTGCCGCTACCATTTCAAAAGTTTTTCCTGCTCCGACTGCGTGTGCAAGAAGCGTATTTCCTCCGTAAAGGATGTGGGCAACTGCATTTTTCTGATGTTCCCTGAGTTCGATTTCAGGGTTCATACCATTGAAAATAATATGGCTTCCATCATACTCACGGGGTCTGACGCTGTTGAACTTCTCATTATAGAACTTGCAAAGCCTTTCCCTTCGTTCAGGGTCAGACCATATCCAGTCCTGAAATTCCTGCTTAATCATTTCCTGCTTCGACTGAGCAATCGCAGTTTCCTTTTTATTCAGGACAGCCTTTTTCCTACCCTCATCATCTTCGATATAATCAAAGATACGCACATCTTTTAAGTTCAGCGTTTCCTCGATAATCTTATAGGCATTGATGCGGGAAGTTCCGTAAGTGTTATATGCCCTTACATTTCCTTTGTCGTAAGATTTACCCTCAATGTTCCACTCACTCGTAAAAGGAGAGAAGTGAACTTTGATATTCCACTGTGCATATCGTGGTGTTTCAAGCAAATGAAAGATAAACTCCTGCACATCGTCCGGCGGCAGCCAAGTTGCACCAAGTCGTACGGAAATCTCACTTGCAGTCAGGTCTTTCGGCTGCACCTTTTGAAGTGCTTCCACATTGACCTTATAATCTTCCGGATAGAGTTCTGCCGAGTTCTTTGCAATCCTCAGCTTCTCCCTGACATTACCCGAAAGATATTCATCAGCCATCAGATACTTCGGTTCGTAAGAGTTTCCATACTCATAAAGCGGATTTAGGAAGATAACACCCTTCAAATCCTCAAAGATTTCATTCTCCGATTTACCGGAAAGCTCCATCATATAGTCCATATCAATCGTGGCTTTTTCTCCAAGCGATACCGCCAACGCTTCGCTTGCCGTATCAACAGAAGTAACCGGAGTATGCGGCTTAATTGTCCTTTTAGAAAACATATCAGCCTTACGTTCCAGTTCTCCGTCCTCTCCGATTATCTCCAATGCGGAAAGCAGAGAGAATGAACTGTCCTGCGAAAAAGCAGAAGTATTTGCACGGCTGTTAATGAGTCCGTACTTACCTGAAAAGGTATCATAAAGTCTGTTTAATCTCTCCTGCTCCGCTTTGATTTCGCTGTCAGGGTAATCTTCTGTCTGCAATTCAATCAGCGTTCTGACGGAATTTCTAATAGCAATCATACCCTTAATTCGGTTCTCTGCGGTTGCCGATACCTCCACCGGAGTCATACGGGAATTTTCACGATAGTAGATTTTATCGTCCACCACCGTATAGGAAAAGTTTCTCACTGTCGGGTCTGCCGGAATAGAATTATCTTCCTCCTCCAGTTCTTCCTCGGCTTCATATTCCGTGATTTCCCCGTGAATATTTGCGACTGCTTCATCAAGCTGTGCTGCAAGGTCTGCATTTTCATACGGTACACAAGTTGCTTCCATACCGAAACGCCCCGATACCATTTTCATTTCTCCAAGTATCATTTCGGGGTGCTGCACAAAATAAGAGTTCATCTTAATTCCGTTCTCATCGGTATCAAGATGAACCCAATCCGGCTCAATATCTATCAGTCTGTCACGCTTTTGCAGGATAAGAATATCCGAAACGACTTCCGTTCCTGCATTACCCTTAAAGGTATTATTCGGCAATCGAATTGCTCCAAGAAGCTCTGCTCTCTGTGCAATATACTTTCGTACTGCTAAAGTTTCCTTATCCATTGTGCCTTTGCTCGTTACAAGAGCCATCACACCGCCGGGTCTTAACTTATCAAGGGACTTTGCAAAAAAGTAATCGTGTATCAGGAACTTATACTTGTCATATCTTTTATCCGATACCTTAAAATCTCCAAAAGGCACATTACCAACCACTCCATCAAAAAAGCTGTCCGGCAAATTGGTTTCTTCAAATCCTTGTGCCGCAATGGTTGTTTTCTGATAAAGCTGCTGTGCAATCCCTGCGGAAATCCTATCAAGTTCCACACCGTAAATCTTACTGTCCTGCATTGTGTCCGGCAGCATACCGATGAAATTACCGATACCGCAGGACGGTTCTAACAAGTTGCCCTCCTTAAATCCCATCTGCTCCATTGCCTTATAAATAGCTGTGATTACTTCGGGCGGCGTGTAGAACGCAGTCAATGTGCTTTCTCTTGCTGAAGCATATTCCTCCGGTGTTAATACCGAAGAAAGTTCCAGATATTCCGTTGCCCACGCTGAATTATTTTCATCAAAGGCTTCTGAAAGTCCACCCCAACCGACATACTTTGATAAAACAATCTGTTCTTCAGGCGTGGCAAATCTGTTTTCTTCCTGACATTTTTTGAGAAGCTGTATTGCCATAATATTTCTGCGGAAGCGTTCCTTTTTACCAACCGTTTCAACCTCATTTTCTCTGAGATTAAAGGTATGACGGTCTGCCATAGGCACATCAGGGTGCAGGTCAAAGCCTTTGACCTTTTTCTTCTGCTCCCAAGCGGGAACTACCGGCTCAGGCTCTTTATCATAACCGTTTCCTATGCGATACCCCTGCTTATACATCTCATCATAGCTGTCAAAACCTGACTGCGAAGCTACTATCTCTCGATAATCCTCTATCGGCACACTGCCCATATTGGTCTGAACTTCTGTGACTGAAGATTTTTCTGCTTCCGAAACAAGGCTCTGCATTGTATCCTGCGTGCAGTCTGTAAAATCTGGTTTTTCTAAAAAACGGCTTTCTGCTTCCGAAAACCATTCCGTTCCGACATCAGCAAGTGTCTGATTGGCGATACTTCCAAGCCTATCAAAAAACTCATTAGATGTCTGACTGTCTTTTGCTATCTCTGTGATTTCATCAAAATTCAGTATATTTGTGACATACTGTCCTCCGGCTGCACTATCCGGATTATAATAAATCCAAGTAACAGTTGCATTATCCTGATTGATAAAAAAAGCATCGTTATAATCGACAGTTACATTTCTTTCTTCGGTTGGTACTTCTTTTACAATCAAATGCTCATTCATTGGATTTTCACGCACTTTTTCATCAAACTCTATGTGTGAAAATTCCTTGTTAAACAACGGCATATCATAGTCATAGAGCATTACTCTCTCGTCATCAATAGATAAAATTTCATACTCAGAAGCACCGATATACACCTTATCGCCAAGATGATATTCATACTCCACATCTTGCGGCATTTCCTGTTCTTCAGGCTCTTTTTGGGCTGGTACGGTGGACATCACTTCACGATTTTCAACCTGTTCTGCTACTCTTGCACGCTTCACTTCCTGCTCAGCGAGCCATTCAGGATAGTTCCACCATTCTTTTTTATTCAGGTATCTGTCATCGCTGATAAGGCGACCAATTTCCTTTGCAACCTCCGTCCAATTCATACGAATCTCTGGTGCATTTTCCTCATAACCTTTTCGGATACGGACACCCTTTGCATCGCAATCATAATTATAGTCCGAAACACCACCTGCGTATGTTCCTCCGCCAGTGCCATACTCTTTTTTTAGAAAATCGGCATTTTCTTTAAGCGATAAACTCTTTTGATACTGCTCATAAATACGGTACTTTCCATTCGCAAAGCCGCTTCCACTCGCAAGATAATTATCTATAATTTCTTTTGGAATAGAAAAAGCAGAGGTTGTTTGTTCCTCTGCTCGTTCTTGTATAAAGGATAATTGCCCGCCCATATCCGGCAACGGTTTTATATCTTCTAAGCGAATATCACTTCCGCTTTCACGATTTCCTGTGCCGAGCTGCGAAGGGAGTTCATCAGACAAACCCATTTCATCATATCCTCTGCTTTCATCTGTTCGGTCACTCCCTCTTTCTGTGCCATCTGGTTCAGGATTGTTTCCTCCATCTTGCTGGCTCTCTGTTCCACTTCCGCCAAGTGCTGTGTCAGTTCGCCCCTCGTCAGGAGATTGTAGTAAAGGACTCTGTGATGTTCCTTCAGAAACTTTCTCCTCATCTGAGCGTATCTGCCCAAAGTCACTTCCGGCTGCTGTGGAAGTTTCAGGTTCGGAAGGCTGTAATCGCCCACCATTGTGTAGGTCAGTTCGTTCATTGTCCAAACTCCTTTCGTCGTTATTTTCAACCTTATTGTATTCATTTCTGTCCTGACCGACAATTATGCGATTTTGACGGTTAAGTGCGGTAATTGTTTTAGACACTTCCGTCAATCCCATTTCTGCAATATCACTGGTAGCAAAGCCAAGTGCATTGAGTGTTTCCTGCGTATTGAAGTTGGTAACATCTCTGAAATCATCAAGTTCAAAATAGCCGTCCGTATCAACACCAAGCCTTGACATCATCATATATGCCACACTGTTTGCTACGACATTTTTATAAATGGAAGCCACAATATCATTGTCTACTTCCTCAAGGAAACTGCCTTCGGTTGCATAGTAAAGGTCTTGCAGATAATCAGGAATATTATCCTCTGCCGCATTTCTTGCAGCTCCCATAATTGCTTCGGCAAGACTGCTCTTATTCTCAATCTCTCCGAAAGTGCTTTCCAATGTTTCAATCACATCTGCTTCGTATTCCTGACGCATATCCCAAATCGGGACTGTTCTCGAATATTTGCTTTCGTGGGTGTCTGAAATATCAAAGTAATGCGTCAGTCTTTGCCTTGTACGGTTCTCATCAGCAAAAACAGCAATACCTCTTGCACCTCGGTTGACCCATCTGCCAAAAATTCTGTTCCACTGCTCTATCTCAAGAACCGCTGTTGCATCAGGTCGCTGTGCATATACAAGAAGCTGCTCGTCATAGCGTAACTTATAATTTCGGCAAGCCGAAGCCAAGAATGCCTGCCAGTTCTGAGGATTTGATACAACCGTTTTGCAGGTGCGGTTGTAAAGCTCAGAAATAAGGTCATATTTTCGTGCCATTACCCTTGCACCTCCTTATCGTTTCTTATCTCTGCTCCTGCATAGCAGGCTCTTTCTTTTCATTGTTACCTCTGTTATTTTTTACTGCTTCATCAGAACCTCCGCCCAAATACGAAAAGAGTTTACCGGACTTTGTATTCTTCTGAAGTTCCATAATCACACCCATATCGGGAATAGTGATATTTGGAATTTTCAGGATTGCTTCCATATCAAGCTGCTGCAACTTTTTCTCCGTATCACAACCGGAGTCAAAGAGTTTATTCAGCACCTTGACCTTATTCTGAAAAGTTGCTTTGTCTTTCACGAAAATACCTCCTTAACCAATGTTGATTACAATAGAAATACCGCCACTTTGTTCTTCTTTCTGCGGATTGCGTGAATACTCAGGAAAAAGGGACTGTACTCTCTGCCTTGCCCTGCGTATGGTTTCAAAGCAAGGAAGTCCGTATGCTCTGTAATTAAATACAATATCTTCAAGCGGAAGTTTTCCGGCAGGAATATATCCGTATCGGTTGTAATAATGCAGAATGAGAAGCATATCATCATACCTCGACATCGGGCATTCCTTTAAGATTTCAAGCACTCGGCTCTCAACCGTTTTCTGTTGTTTCATAGTGTTCCTCCAAAAAAAAAGGGACAGAGTTTTTTATGCTCTGCCCCGACTGGTTAATATTCGGTTATTTCTTACTTCTTACGGTTTTTAACCTGAAGAAAGATAAAGCCGCCGACAATAACGGCGACTAATGCGATAGCGATAATTGTCTTTGCTTCCATTACTCGTTACCCTCCTTTTTCTTCTTTTTGTGTGCAACAACAGAAGTTACGGCGATACCGACAGCAGAAAGTCCGGCAAGGACATACCAAAATTTCATATTGGTATCATCTCCTGTTTTCGGAGTATCCCTTAATTCATTGTGCATTTTTACGACGGCTGTTTCATCAAGTTTGATAGTAACATTCTGGTCGGCAGGTGTGATATATGCGGCAGACGCATTGTTAGCCACCTCTGATACGGTATATTCGCCAATACGAAGTCCCTCAATCACGATTTCACCGTTCTTATCTGTTTCAAATGTCATATCATAACCATTTGCTCCGGTTACTCTGAACGCAAAACCTTTGACCTTACCGTCCGAAGATGTCTTGACGATTTTCAGTGTTCCACGCATAGCTTCATTGATGAATCCAACGCCTGCCTTATTCTCAACGGAATAAGTTGTTTCGTCCTTTTCAATGAAAACAGAGTATTCTCCCTTATCAAGCAGGAAGCCCTCCGGTGCTTTTGTTTCACGGACAATATATTTTCCGTAAAGCAACTCTTTCATCTCATAAATTCCGGTTTCAGTTTCTTCAAGATTTCCGATAAGTTCATCGCCATCATCAATCTTTCCGTTCTCATTGGTGTCCTTATATACCTCAAAGGTTGCACCCGTAAGCTTGTTATCTGGATATTCAGCGTCCACTTTTGTGAGTCTGATATTGCCGTGAACATACTCATTGACAATCTCGATTTCAACTACCTGCTCGGCTTCACTGATATTGACCTCATACGCTTTTTCATCAAGAACAAATCCCTTTGGCTGCTCGATTTCTCTTACAATCCATTTGCCATAAGGAACTTTTGCAAAAGAAAAACTACCGTCTTTTGCAGAGGTAGTCGTCATAAGTGCAGTATCCTTTGTAAATTCTGTTTCTTCGGCTTTGAAGATACCGATAACAGCACCCTCAAGTGCTTCTCCATTCTCATCAATCTTCTTACCTGATACAGAACCATAGATAAGTTCATTCTTGATTTCTTTTCCGTCATTCACTTTTATTTCAACCGTTGCGGTATCCTGACCTGCGTATTCAAATGCAACCGGATATTTCGTATCTGAGAGAACATAATGCTCATCGGTTGCAATCTCTTTGACATAGTATTTGCCAAACGGAAGGTCTGACTTCATATCAGCAGTTCCATTTTCATTTACACTGACAATCTCAATCAGTCCATCAGCCGGAATAACTGTACCGCTTGCAGATACAATATCTTCTGCGGCATAAAGACCAAAGCTGATATTTTTGATTTCTCCGTTGTCGCCAATACCAAATGTCTTATCCTTTTCAATGGCTTTTGCAAGGCTTACCTGCACTTTCTGTCTTTCGTTATAGAATGATGTGGAAGTTTCGGTAACAGATATATTCTGACCTGCATAAGTAAACTCAACCGTATGTGTTTCGCCACTGACTACCATTCCGTAAGGTGCGGTAATTTCCTTGACCTCGTATTTTCCGAGATAAAGTTCTTTGCTCTTAACAAACCCATTGGAGCTTGTTGTGATAGTATCTACCACTTCGCCCTTTGAATAGCGGAGTGTACCGTCCGGTGTACTAATATCTTCCGCAGCACGGACTTCATAAACTGCACCCTCAAGTCCTGCCACTTCATAAACAGGCTGATAGATAACATCACTGTCCTCAGAACCACTTACATTGACACCGCTAAATACTTCTCCGGTCTTTTCAACCATGATAGTACCTTTCTGTGCCATATTCGGCTTATTGACTTTCACAACAGTTACGCCGCCTTCCTCTGTGGAATTTTCTTCGGTAATATCAAAATATACCGGAGTATCATCAAGTACATATCCATATGGAGCTTGTACCTCTACGATAGAATATCCCTTGCCGTAATCCAGTTTCTCAGGTGTGACAAGAGAACCATTTGCGTCGGTATAGAACACATCAATCGTGGTTGGTGTCGGATAAGTAAAGGTCATTTTGACCTGATTGCCCTGCGGGTCGTAAATCTTAAATCCTGCTCCTGCATACGGAATACTCTTTCCGCTTTCTGCGTCCACCTTGACTACATTGACAAAGCTCTCGAAGTTACGGTTATTGATAAGATAACGGTAGGTCTGTGCGTTCTGTGAAATGAACACATCAAAATCATCCATCATCTCTCTGCCTTCCCAACCGGAAGTCTGGTGTACGGTATAAATACCATACGGCATATCTTTTGTCTGACCGAAGCCATTTTCATCGCAAACGATAGTATCTCTCTCGTCTTTATTGGCTGCGTCATAGCTTCCGGCAGATTTCAAATAAATCTCAAAGGAAGCACCCTTTTCAGGAGTTTCAATCTTTGTTTCTCCATCATCAGTGTGTTTAATGATAGCCACGTTACCTTTGATTACCTGCTCGGTTACATCATTGGAAGTAAGGTTGTGTTCCACCTCATAAAGTTTCGGGTCTGCACCTACCTTGTGAATGGTCTTATCAAGGAGATAGCCTTCACTCGGTGTAATTTCACGGATTGTCCAGTCGGTATCACAAACATATTCTTTGGTAGTGAACTGACCGTTTTCATCAGTAACATACTTATCAACAAGCGTTTCTCCCTTATAGATACCGTAAACTGCTCCTGAAAGTTTGGCATTGCCCTGTGCTTCGCCTTTCTCTGCGTCGCTCTTTGTTACTGTTACAGTAAATTTCTTCAAAATATTGTTGAAGTTTCTTGTGGTTACTTCTTTCCACTTCACTGGTGCAGTCTGATTTTTCGGCACAACATAACGGATAGCTGTGTCTACTTCTTCAAGGGTATATGGTTCAGAACCACTGATAAGCACATCTTTGAAAGTTGCCACACCGTTTTTATCCGTAACTGCATACTGGTCAACGGCAGCACCGGAAAGAGAAGTACCGAAAAGATGGAACTTCACACCTTCTACGAGGTTATCTTCTGAGGATTTAACCACCTGAAGGTCGCCACGCTTCAATTTGTTATTGAAAGTGACCTTTGCAACCTGCCCTGCTACAACGGTAACTCTATGTGTTTCCTGCGGCTCATACTTGTCGTATGCCTGCTCGGTTACGGTATAGATACCCGGCATAAGGTTATCAATCTGGAACTTACCGCCATTGGCTGTTGTAACCGTCTGATTGATACCGTTTCCGTTAATCGTGAAGTTGATACCATCAACCTTGCCGTCCTCACTTGTCTTTACAATCTGACAAGAACCATAGCTGACTTTCATCTTCACATAACCGTTGATACTGTCGCTTACTTCCTGAGCATAGCTGACAACATCTTGCACACTGGAATTTTGGTTGTGTTTACCCTCTGACCATACAACCACACCTCTGCGGACTGCATTTTTCTTGGTTGCGGTAATGGTAAATTCCTTACTCGGTGCAGTATCCATAGAAACCGTAAGTTTGTTGCCGTCTACCGAAAAACTCACTCCACTGATACTTGCCTTAAAATCATATTTGGAAAGCACATTATTGGAGTCTGTCAGAGTAGTTGTGTACTTACTTCCGTTCCACTCAAGTTCTATTGTCTTTGCCGAACCGGATGATTTATTACAAAAGCTCGGTATGGTCGCATGGTTCTGTACACTCTGCACCATACTGTTGTAATAACTAAAAATCTTATTGCGGAGCGGATGCTTTGCATTGATGACATCTTTCACATTGCTGCAACCACTGGCTGCTACATGATTGAAGTTCGCATCACGCTCTCCGATAACAGTTTCCCAGATAAGAAGCTGTGTGGCATAAGCCTGTGCAATGCTGTTTGCTGCTGCTTCATTCTGTGACCTCCAAGATGTCGAGATTGTCCCACGGTAGCCATACTGTAAAATACGACCAACGAAAAGACGGATTTCATCTCCGGAAATAACCCCGTTGGCTGCAAGGTTATTAAAATAATTTTCGTCATACTTATTCATTGTCTGACCGACCTTGAGCGAAACTCCCGGCTCAATACAATAAGCAACATTGCCTGAGTATGAGCCGATAGCCTTTAGATTGGTAAAATTGGAACGTCCGGTATGCCAACCATTTTTCAAGGTCAAATTGCTATGTCCCCATACCCCATCGTAATTAGCATCGCCATCACGAGGGAAATCGACCATATAAACATCGGCTTTTTCTCCCGAAGCTGCAAATGCCGTGGTCGAGCCAATGCCTGCAAAAGTGGTCACACACATAAGGGTCGCCAAGAAAAGCGACGTGACTCTTTTGAATTTTGACTTTATCATTGCGTTTCCTCCTGTAAAAATTGAAAAACACACCGTATCGCTACGATGTGCCTTTGTGGATTTTCTCTTACGGCAGAATTTACCTGCCGAAAAACAAATGCGGTTTTTTCGTTAATTTTTCATTTTACCATACACCTCCAGTCCGTTCCTATTGTGCGACTACTCCTTAGAGATAGACATATACTTTGAGATAGCTATATTCAAGTGAGATAATATATATCATTTTCGGTAGGTAAAAGTATAACTAAGGGGTTAGAGTGTGAGAAAGGGGAACTGTAAAACAAGCTATCTGCTGTCACGCTCTGCACGGTTACGCAAAAACTTGTTATAATGCTCCAATGCCTTGCAGACAAAATCCTCCGTCTGACTGACGGGAATGTTTTTCGGGATAAGCTGTCTTACTCTGTCGCCCCTCAACACGATTTTTTCCCTTTGGTTCGGCTTTTCCTCAGACATAACAGCGTGGATTGCTTCTGTTGTAAGATTGCCCTCGTTGAATAACTTTCGCATACGGATTGTCTGGTCGTGTGACGGGGTTGCGTCATTCAGGTCAATTTCATCAACCACATCACGCTGGCAATCTTCATCAAGATAGGAAAGTTCTACGGCAGGACGCATTTTAATACGCCCCTCATCAACAAATTCAAGCAGTTCGGGAACAAGGTTTGTCAGACGAACATAACGCTGTATTTGTGTGTTACTATCCTGACTCTCAGAAGCTAAAATCTCTCTTGATTTACCCACAATAGAATTGTGTCCCACTGGGACTCCATTTTCTTTGCTCGGTCTGCCTGCTTGCCTTTTCATTGCTTCCAAACGCATTTTATAAGCAAAGGCTTTTTCACTCGGCAATATCTCTGACCTCTGAAAATTACTCTCAACCATTAAAATGGTCGCTTCATCTCTGTTCAGGTCTACAATCTCACTTCGCAGTGTTTCAAATCCTGCCAGTTCACACGCTCGCTTTCGTCTGTGCCCTGAAACAAGTTCATATCTGCCGTCCTCTTTCTGCCTTACCGTTGCCGGAGTAATAACCCCTCTTTCCTTGACACTCTCCACAAGCTGCATCATATCTTCATCGTCCCTGACCTTAAACGGGTGGTCGGGAAAATCATCAATCAGCTCTAACGGAATATCTCGGATTTTTGAAAGCTGTTCTTCATCTCTTTGTGCCTGCGTGGTAAATAAATCATCGAGCTTCGTGAGAGTGAAGTCGCTCTTTCTTCCTGCCATCGGCTAACACCTCCTTTGTAAATTCAGTGTATGCCTTAGACACTGTACTGTTTGGCTCATAAGCATAAATGCTCTTGCCTTTGGAAGAAGTTTCAGCGGCTTTTACGGCAATCGGGATTTGTGTTCGATACATTCTTATCTGATTACCAAAATTCGCCCTGAGTGCTTCCACTGTACTCTTTGCAAGGTTTGTTCGGCTATCCACCAAAGTAAGAAGCATACCGTCTATCTTAATATCCGGATTGATATACTTCTTTACTTTTGAAATGGTCTGCACAAGCTGTGTCATACCCTTTGCAGGCAAATACTGAGCCTGAACCGGAATGATAACACTGTCTGCCGCCGATAAAGCATTGAGAGTAACCATACCAAGTGAAGGCATACAGTCTATAATTACATAATCATATCTGTTTTTCACTTGACTCAAATAATTCTTGAGGGTAGTTTCTCTGCTCATTGCGTTTACAAGGTTAAATTCCATTGCTGAAAGCTCAAGGTTTGCCGGAACAAGGTCAACACCTTCTTCGTGGTGCAGGATACCAACCATAGGGTCTGTCATCGTTTCATTGATTACATCTGTGAGTTTCGTTGCAAGCGTGATACCCAAACCGTCTGTATCCTGCCAACCAAGACAAGTCGTTAAATCGCCCTGCGGGTCTGCGTCTATGAGCAATACTTTCTTGCCCTGCATTGCAAGTCCGACTCCAAGATTAACCGTTGTAGTGGTTTTACCGACTCCGCCTTTCTGATTGCATACGGCAATCGTTTTGCAGTTCGACACTTCTTTTTGCCCTCCTTTCTGAAAATTCATAGCCACCGCATTATGGCTATGTACCTGACCGACTCATTTCCTAATCGGTCATAGCAATATTTGTTCTCAACACCCCTTGCCAAGCAAAATGCTTATGGGAAGTCACTAAGGAACAGACTGCTTATCTGTATCATAGGATTCTAACCTCTGCCGGGTACTCCGCCAGCTCCGTAGAGAAGTATCATTATCATTCTGACTGTCATCGCCATATCAGGGGCAGCCTGATACTCATAGCCGGAGTTCTCGCTATTCTGAAATACAGAAATCACGGCGTACCTGCTAAAGTGGCTATCATCAGAAATAAAGTCTTAGTGAATGACTTATTCAATTTTCAAGCGAAAAGGTTTCCGTTTTTTGCTATCCGGAATCAACCCCTTCACTCATTTGGACAACGGGGTATGAAATGCACACCCAAAATCGCCGCTTTTCCGAAAATTTTTCAAAAAATTTTTTTGAAATAAAAAAAGCCGCCTGCTCCAGTTAGGAAACAGACGGCAAACCACGTTCTAAATATATTCAATTTTTAATTTCTTTTTCTTTGCACCAAGCACTTTACAGAGAACATCATCTACTGCGTCGGTGTATCGTCCTTGAGCTGCTAAATTGTTCTTCAGTTCGATGAGCGATTGTATCACTCGGCTTCGTTCTTCTTCTTTTAAGTATATATGATAGGTTTTCTCTCTCATTGGCTGTTCCTCCATCTTTCAAATGTATTTCTGATTATCTCCACATCTTCCTCGGTATCGGAAGAAATAAATATATGTACGCTCTGAAAAGTTCTTTTTAAGCTGTCGGCATAATCCAGTTCTGTGCCTTTCATCGGCAGTTTAATCAGCCTTATTCCTCGTTGCTTACACATATACTCTTTCATTATTTCTATATTCTCGTCGGCACTTTCTGACTCAATAGCCAACTTTTCTGAAGGTATGTATGTTTCAAGCGGAACTCCAAGCAATCGGTCTGAACCAAGTTCTGCTTTCAAGCCTTTCCTATTAGAATAATAGCTGACAGCCAAAGCAGGAAATAGAAATAAATACTCCTGCTCACAAATTCGACAGCCTTTATTCAATATCGTTCTTTCATTTATCTTCATACTCCACGAATGACCGTGCCTGCATTTCCACCACACTCTCTTTGCTGAATTTCGTGATACTTCTGTCGGTTGAAATTTATTCTTTTCATAATCCCATTCGATAAGAAGCTGATTATCTGTTGTCGCCAAATCATTATATCCGGCAAGGACTTCTCTCTCCGCACAAACGGGGCATACCGTACCTTTCACACGGGCATTGATAACTGATTTCCACTCGTTACCGCATTTACTGCACCTCCACCAGACATTTTTCCTCGACTTTGCATTTACTTCATCAGGTTTTAATGGCAAGTTCTTCTCCGACCACTCCGAAGCAATTTCAGGGTGTGTTGTCTGCAAATCGTTAAACCCTTTCAGGAATATGTACCCACTGCAATACGGGCATTTACTCCCACCGGAACGGGTAGAGATAAGGCTGTTCCACTCTCTGCCGCAATCCTTACACTTCCACCAAGCCTTTCGATTAGCAAAGACCGTAACCTGAGTTGGAAGTAACGGATAATTTCTGTCCGACCACTCGGCTGCTATATCCGGCAGAAGTGTTGCAAGGTCATTAAATCCTGCCAACACTTTATTATGGGAGCAATACGGACAACCTGTTTTATTTATTGTCCTGCTCTTAACGGCAGCTTCCCACTCGTGTCCTTTCTCACATCTCCAAATCACTTTCTTATGAGAACCAATAGAAACCTCTGTCGGTTTTATCTTATTCTTTTTCGACCACTGCTTTACCAGTAATGGCTCTAATGTCGCCAAATCGTTAATACCTGCAATCACTCTCGCACCGGAACATATCGGGCATTTTTCTCCATTAGAACGAGCCTTAACGCTTGTCTGCCATTCGTGACCGCAAGCACCTTTCCACCATACTTTTTTATTTGAACCAAAGGTAATATCTTCAGGCGTAAGTGGTAAGTTCTTCTCCGACCACTCCGAAATGAGTTCTGGGTGTACTTCTGCTAAACTGTTATTCATAGCCAAACCTCAACCTCCTTGTGCTTAGAGTATATGAAGTTTTAGCTTTATCTTGTAGTTTGCGAATATCCGTATAAATAGAAAAAGCCCTTTGAGAAAAGGATTTCTCCTCTCTCAAAAGACTGGCAAACAACTGGATAATTTATATATAATCAGCTATCTAATAAATTGAATTTACGCTGCAAATAACATTCTATAAATAAAGCTGCTTGATTGTCCGCATATTCAGAAGCGGATGATTCATGATTAACAATTACTATCGTTTCGCTCCACTCCGCACCACTTGGATTATTTAAAAATATTCTAGCATATCTGTTATCTTTTTCTCCGTTTCTACTATCAAATAGTAAATCCGGATTAGTGTAATTAGTTTTCCCAGCAACAATACCATAGTTCTTACCATTAACATTAAAAAACTTAATGTAGGTAAAGAAACGATTGTTTTCTCCTAGATTTTCCTTGTTTTCTTTATAATATTTCTTTATTTTTGCTTTTGTAGCTTTTTCCATCTTAACAACATTTTTTAACTTGCTGTTTCTTAACTCTTTTAAAATATATTCCATAGAATACCATTCAAATGGCAACTCAATCCCATAACAAGAAATCGTAAATTTATCTTTATCTGCACCTACATTTTTATTCATATCTTTATCCTGCATAAAATCTTTATTATCATTTTCATTTATTTTGAAAAATGGGCAATCCCGATTGGAATTGCCCACTCATTGCACTAATTATGCGATTTTTTCTTGCTTGCACCGATTTCTGCATCAAATGATGTAAGTTTGATGTAAATCGCTGTTTTTTCAGTTTTTTATCAAATGAAGTACGTCCCGTCTATTTGGTAAAACGGTACATCTTTACATCATCTTAATAGAGCTTTGCACCTGCCGGAATATGGTCATCAACCATCAGAAGATGGAGCTTTTCTTCGCCTTCTTCTTCGTGGATAGCACTGAGGAGCATACCGCAAGAGTCAATGCCCATCATAGCTCTCGGTGGAAGATTTGTGATAGCAATAAGAGTCTTTCCAACCAGTTCTTCCGGCTCATAAAAGCTATGAATACCGCTTAAAATGGTTCTGTCTGTGCCTGTTCCGTCATCAAGAGTAAACTGTAACAGTTTCTTTGACTTCGGTACTGCAACACACTCTTTAACCTTTACTGCACGGAAATCTGACTTGCTGAATGTATCAAAATCAACAAATTCCTCAAATAAAGGCTCTACCTTTACCTTAGAAAAATCAATCTTTTCAGACTCAGTTTTTACATTTTTTTCAGGTGCTTCAGAAGCTGTATTATTTACATCATTTTTCTTATTTACACCATCTAAGGACTTCATTGTCGGGAAGAGCAGTACATCCCTGATTGCCTGGCTGTCTGTCAGCAGCATTACCAGACGGTCGATACCGTATCCGATACCACCTGTCGGAGGCATACCGATCTCCAGGGCGTTCAGGAAGTCTTCATCTGTATGGTTGGCTTCATCATCACCTGCTGCAAATGCTTCTTCCTGTGCTGCAAAACGTTCGCGCTGATCGATCGGATCGTTCAGCTCGGAGTATGCATTACACATTTCCCATGTGTTGATAAACAGCTCGAAACGTTCTACCTTGGTAGGATCGGAAGGTTTCTTCTTGGTCAGCGGTGAGATCTCGATCGGATGATCCATGATAAAGGTCGGCTGGATCAGTTCTTTCTCGCAGAACTCTTCGAAGAACAGGTTGATGATATCGCCTTTTTTGTGGCGCTCTTCGTATGCGATATGATGTTCTTCTGCCAGTTTTTTTGCAGCTTCATCATCTGCAACCTGGTCGAAATCGATACCTGCATATTTTTTGATGGCATCGTTCATGGTCAGACGCTCAAACGGTTTTCCAAGATCGATCTCGATGCCATTGTAGGAGATCTTTGTGGAACCGCAGACTTTTTCTGCCAGATAACGGAACATGGACTCGGTCAGTTCCATCATGCCTTCATAATCAGTATATGCCTGGTACAGCTCCATCAGGGTGAATTCCGGGTTATGACGGGTGTCCACACCTTCGTTACGGAATACTCGTCCAATCTCGAAGACTCTCTCCAGACCACCAACGATCAGTCTCTTCAGGTACAGTTCCAGAGAAATACGCAGTTTTACATCTTCGTTCAGTGCATTGTAATGTGTTTCGAACGGTCTTGCCGCAGCACCACCTGCATTTGCAACCAGCATCGGTGTTTCTACTTCCATAAAGTCACGTCCGGAAAGGAAGTTACGGATCTCTTTGAGGATCTGAGAACGTTTGATAAAGACTTTCTTGCTTTCCTGGTTCATGATCAGATCTACATATCTCTGACGATAACGGGTATCCGTATCGGTCAGACCATGGAATTTTTCCGGAAGAATCTGTAAACTCTTGGATAACAGCGTCATTTTCTCTGCATGGATAGAAATCTCACCGGTTCTTGTTCTGAAAGCAAATCCTTCCAGACCGAAAATATCGCCAATATCAGATTTTTTAAAGTCTGCGTAGGAATCGGTGCCGATGGCATCTCTTGCCACGTATACCTGAATATTTCCCTGCAGATCCTGGATATTACAGAAAGAAGCTTTTCCCATCACTCTCTTGAACATCATACGGCCTGCTACGGCTACATGAATCGGGTTTGCATCCATGATGCTTCTTCTTTCTTCATAGTCTTTCTTCAGAACTTCTTTTTTCTGTTCTTCATCCAGACCTTCTACTTCCGGTTCCTTATGGTCTTTGAGAAGTTCCGCTTCATGCGCTTCATAAATCTCTTTTACCTCAAGGGAATGATGTGTCTGGTTAAATTTGGTAATCTGGAACGGGTCTTTGCCGTTTGCCTGCAGTTCTGCCAGTTTCTCACGGCGCACCTTTAATAACTGATTCGTATCCTGCTCCTGCTTCTTCTGCTCTGCCACCTTTTTCACTCCTTCTTTTTCGCTGCGATGCGTCTGTCTCCTATTCTGAAAACAGCGCTTCTGGTCTTTTGCTGATAGTTACTTATATTGCCTGTTACTTAGATATTTCTCTCGATTTTCAATACTTTATACTGCATAACTTCGCCGTCAGCCAGTTCTACATCTACCACATCACCCTGTTTTGCTCCGATCAGAGCTTTTCCAACAGGAGATTCATTGGAGATTTTTCCCTGCAGGCTGTTTGCTTCTGTGGAACCAACCAGCTGAAAATCCATCTCTTCATCATATTCCATATCCAGAACTTTTACTTTGCAACCAACGTTGATCTTGCCTTCGTCAACTTCATCTTCCACAACAACTTCTGCATTTTTCAGGATCTTCTCAATCTCTTCAATACGAAGTTCGATATCTCTCTGTTCATCTTTTGCTGCATCGTACTCTGCATTCTCGGAAAGGTCTCCCTGTTCTCTGGCTTCCTTGATCTTTTCTGCTACTTCTTTTCTTTTTACAACCTTCAGGTCATGTAATTCATCTTCCAGTTTTTTCAGTCCGGCATATGTGAGTAAGTTTTTCTTTGCTTCCATGTTTCTACGTTTCCTTTCTTTCCGTGATCATCTGACACGGTATGATCACTCTTTATTTCTATTTTATTTTCTGCGTTAGATTATGTCCCTTATTTATAGATATTACACGTTTTTACATTGCATACCAGAAACTTCCATTCACCTTCACTTCACTATGGATTCTGTGCTTTCCGGTACTTGAAGAACTTGTTTTTCTCCCTTGTGCAATCACAGTATTATAAAGGAAACGCGTGAAAATGTCAACCATTCCGGAAGTTTTCGTCTGCTGATTCTCCCCTTGTATTACTGATCACTCCGTTCTCACTAACATGTTTCGCAATACACAAACTTATGATCCTGATCAGTTCCACCCTTCCAGCAACTGTTCCAGTTCTTCCATGCTCTGTACTTCATTCACTGCTGCCCGAAGCTGTGCCGAATGCGGATACCCTGCCGTATACCACGCCACATGTTTTCGCATCTCACGCATCGCGGTAAGCTCACTCTTATATTTCATCTGCAGACCGGCATGGCGCCGGATCATCTCCTTCACTTCAGAAAGTTCCGGTTTCTTCGGGATCGTGCCGTGTTCCAGATATTCTACGGTCTGCCCGAAGATCCAGGGATTGCCCTGTGCGGCGCGGCCGATCATCACGCCGTCACAGCCGGTCTCTTCAAGAAGTGCTTTCGCTTTCTGCGGCGAATCCACATCTCCGTTTCCGATCACCGGGATCGACACAGCCTCTTTCACTTTCCGGATGATCTCCCAGTCTGCCTTCCCGGAATAAAACTGCTGCCGCGTCCGTCCATGAACCGCGATCGCTGCCGCTCCACTGTCCTCGATGATCTTTGCAATCTCCACCGCATTGACATGATCCTCGTCAAATCCTTTTCGTATCTTTACCGTCACTGGCTTGTCGATCGCCTTTGCCATCGCCGTCACGATCTCGCGGACCAGTTTCGGATCCTTCATCAGTGCGGATCCCTCGCCGTTATTTACCACCTTCGGCACCGGGCATCCCATATTGACATCCAGGATATCAAACGGTTTTTCTTCGATCTGTTTTGCCATCTCGCTCATGATCTTCGGATCTGAGCCAAACAGCTGCAACGATACCGGTCGTTCCTCCGGCAGGATCCGCATCAGATCCTGTGTATTTTTATTCTTATAATAGATTGCCTTGGCACTGACCATCTCCATACATAAAAGTCCCACGCCCTGTTCTTTGCACAGCAGACGAAATGGCAGGTCTGTTACACCTGCCATCGGAGCCAGAACCACAGGGTTCGGCAATGTTACATTTCCTATCTGAAGTTTCATCCTTCCTCCCCGTCTTCGATCTCTTCACCGAGGAAGAATACGCGGTAATACATCTCCAGGGACGCCAGAAGATCCTGTTTTTCTTTCCGGATCTGTTTGATACGCAGCACACTGCCGATCTCATCATACATCGCATCCGCATCAAGGGCTTCCGTCTTGAACTCCAGGTTGCCGTCTTCGTCAAATTCAAGCGTCAGGATTCCGCCAATCTCCTCTGTATACATCACACAGAGAATCTGCAGCTCTTCCTTTACCTGCTGTGGCAGGGCGTCAAAGTCCGGATTAAAATAATATTTCTGTTCGTAGGCACTGGCGCCACATAAAACGATTCGATCTGCGTACATCTTTCCTCCTATACATACCCGTAAAGACCGCGGACAGATACCTCTCCCGCATAGACCTCGGTGATGGTTCCGTCTTCCCGTTCCACCAGAAGTTCACCCATCGCATTGATTCCTCTCGCAATACCGGTATATTCATGTCCCGGTTCCAGCACGCGCACCTGCTGATCCTGGTTAACCAGCACTTCCTGATACGCTTCCATCATGCCGCTGAGATCCTGTGTCTTTACAAATGTCTCATAATTTTCTTCTATTTTTTTCATACATTCTGCGATCAGCGCAGAACGGTTGACTTTATGCCCGATCTCTTTTTGCAGAGAAGTGGCTTTGTCCGCCAGTTCTTCCGGAAATTCCCGCAGGTTGGCATTGATTCCGATTCCCGTCACCAGATATTCGATATAATTCATCTGCGCGCTCATCTCGGTCAGAATTCCTACTAATTTTTTCCCGTTTAACACGATATCATTCGGCCATTTGATCTGTGCCTGCACCCCCAGATTGCTTCGGATCGCCTGCGCCACGGAAAGTCCGATCACCAGCGTAAGCATCGAAGCCCGATCCGGCCGGATATCCGGTCGAAACAGGATCGACATATAGATCGCGCTTCCATGTGGGGAATCCCATGCATGCCCGCGGCGCCCTTTTCCCTTGCTCTGATAATCCGCCACTGCCAGCGTTCCGTGCGGCGCGTCTTCTTCCGCCAGCCGCTTGATCTGGGTGTTGGTAGAATCGATCTCATCATAATAATACAGTGTCTGTCCCGCCCAGCGGGTATGCAGACGGCTCTTGATCTCGCTCTCTCCCAGCACATCCGGAACATCTTTCAGGCAATATCCTTTGTTTTGTACTGCCTCGATCTCATAGCCTTCTTCTTTCAGCTGTTTCATGTATTTCCATACCGCGGTTCTGGACACCCCCAGCTGTTCACATAAATCCTGCCCGGACAGATAGCCGTCTGTCTCCAGCAGTTTTTTTAAAATTCTGGTCTTTGTTGACTCCATGCATTATGCCCCCAGAGTTGCAGCCATCACAGCTTTGATGGTGTGCATACGGTTTTCAGCCTCCTGGAATACTTTGGACTGTTCAGATTGGAAAACTTCATCGGTAACTTCCATATCTTTCAGACCAAAACGCTCGCCCATCTCTTTGCCGATACCGGTATTCAGATCATGGAAAGACGGCAGACAGTGCAGGAAGATTGTTTCTTTCTTGCCATTTGTCATAACTTCCTTCGTTACTTTATACGGAGACAGATCCTTGATTCTCTCTGCCCATACTTCATCCGGTTCGCCCATGGATACCCATACATCGGTGCAGATAACATCTGCGTCTTTGGTTCCCTCCATTACATCTTCGGTCAGTGTGATGGTTGCACCGGATGCTTTTGCATATTCCTGGCACTGTGCTACCAGTTCTTCATTCGGAAAATATTTTTTCGGTGCGCAAGCAACAAAATCCATACCCATCTTCGCACAGGCAATCATGTAAGAATTTCCCATATTATATCTTGCATCACCCATATAAACCAGTTTGATGCCTTTGAGTCTTCCGAAGTTTTCCTGGATGGTCAGCATATCTGCCAGCATCTGTGTCGGATGATATTCGTTTGTCAGACCGTTCCATACCGGAACACCTGCGTATTTTGCCAGTTCTTCCACGATCTCCTGACCAAATCCACGGTACTCGATACCTTCGTACATGCTTCCCAGAACTTTTGCGGTATCTGCGATGCTCTCTTTTTTGCCGATCTGAGATCCCTTCGGATCCAGATAGGTGGTTCCCATGCCAAGATCATGAGCTGCCACTTCAAAGGAACAGCGGGTTCTGGTGCTGGTTTTTTCAAAGATCAGTGCTACATTTTTTCCACGCAGGGTATCTACCAGAACTCCCTCTTTCTTTTTCTTTTTCAGATCTGCGGACAGTTCCAGCAGATAAGCGATCTCTTCCGGTGTATAATCTTTTAATGTCAGAAAATGACGTCCTTTCAAATTCATGATAATTCCTCCTCTGGTTGTGAATCGAAAAATACGGTAAATGCCGGAAGGTCCTCCCGTTCTTCCTGCAACATACGGTTCAGTTTTTCCTGTATTTTTCCCACAAGTTCTTCTACGGTATAGATCTGGTACTTCGGTACCCGGCACAGTTTCGCCGTGGCTTCCAGTGCCGCCAGATACAGTTCCTTATAATTCCACTCTCTGGAAAGTTTTAATTCCAGAGCCGTTCCCGGCAGGATCAGTTCGGTCAGGCTTCTGTAGCGGGACTCGGCACTTCCTTTGATATGATGCCACTGGCACAGCCTCTCCAGACTGCTCTCCGGAATCTGCACCAACTGCTTTAAATAATAACATTCTTCCTGATTTTCTTCAATATAATAAATCTTCCCTTTCAGTCCGTAGACCATTCTTTTTGCATCGTAATACCCGATTTTCATGTTTCGGACGCTTTTTTTCGGATTAAAGTCGATAATATTTCCCAGATTCACTCTCGGCTCAACCGTCAGAAGATCTGTCTCTTCCGGGATTTTTACCCGTTTTTCCCTGCCGATACCGAAGATCCGGATCATAATGATATTCTCATAACCGCGATCCACCAGAGAATCCAGCGGTACATTATTGATCGCACCCCCGTCTATATACATTTTGCCATGCAGTTTTTCATTCTTAAACAGCGGGAAAATGTAGGCGCTCGCCAGCAGAAAATCCTTCATCTGCCCGGGTTCCACTTCTTTGAGATCAATATCGAGTTCTTTCATCTCATCCACGCTGAACGTTTTGATAAAAATATCCACCGGGGAATTCCTGATTTTCTCTTCATCCACTACTTTATCAAGCATATCTTTTAACGGTGTCACATCCACGCCGCCCTCACTCATATGGCGAAAGGCTTCTTTGACAGCTTCCCGAAACGGCATCTCCCGTTCGAGCATCAGCTCCATCTTGGTATCGTCCACATCCATTACCTGTGAATACGTCAGATTGCTCCACATCTGCTGCGCCAGCTCAAGTTCATCCATGCAGATCAGCGCACCGTTTAAGGCACCCACACTCGTTCCTGCCACGGCGTTGATTTTTACTCCCGCTTCTTTTAACGCTTTCCAGGCACCGATCTGATACGCGCCCTTCGCGCCTCCGCCTTCCAGAACCAGCCCGTACTCTTTGCTGGTGTCAATTACCGGTGTCAACATCTAACCGCACCTCCTGTTCTCCTTTTGCAATCTGCCACTGTCTCCGTTTTATATCGCATAACAACATTTTCTGCCTATTCCCGCATAATAGAAAGCAGGGGCAATGCCCCAGGACTTTCCCGGAAACATTACCCCTCTTTTTATAAACCTCTTATTTTTTCTCAATATTTTTATCTGTCATAATCTCTTTCAGTGAAGTTGCCAGTCCTGCCAGTCCCTGCAGATCAGACGGTACAATAATCTTGGTTGCTTTTCCGTCTGCCATATCTTTCAGTGCTTCCAGACTCTTCAGTGTCAGAACCGATTCGTCTGCTCCGGCTTCTTTCAGAAAACGGATACCATCTGCATTTGCCTGCTGTACTTTCAGGATCGCTTCCGCCTCACCTTCTGCCTCACGGATCATCTTTTCTTTTTCCGCTTCTGCGCGAAGAATCGCTGCCTGTTTTTCTGCCTCTGCTTCCAGGATCGCAGATTCTTTCTTACCTTCTGCTACCAGGACGGTAGATTTTTTCTCACCTTCTGCGATCAGGATCGCTTCTCTTCGTTCACGCTCTGCCTTCATCTGTTTCTCCATAGCTTCCTGGATGGCTGCCGGAGGCATGATGTTTTTCAGTTCTACACGGTTTACTTTGATTCCCCACGGGTCTGTCGCAATATCCAGAGCCGCACGCATCTTGGTGTTGATCACTTCACGGGAAGTCAGTGTCTCATCCAGTTCCATATCACCAATGATATTTCTCAGTGTGGTAGCTGTCAGATTTTCAATCGCCATGATCGGATTTTCTACATTATAAGTATAAGATTTGGAATCTGTGATCTGGTAAAATACGACCGTATCGATTCGCATCGTTACATTATCTTTTGTGATTACCGGCTGCGGCGGGAAATCCACTACCTGTTCTTTTAAGTTTACCCTCTTTGCCACACGGTCAATCACCGGAATCTTAAAATGCAGTCCCGGTTCCCAGGTTCCCTGATACAGTCCCAGACGTTCAATGACATAAGCTCTTGCCTGCGGAACTACTTTGATACAGGATGTTACAATAATAACAATCAGCACTAAAACCAATATCAGAAATATAAGTCCACCCATTTTTCTTACCTTTTACCCTTTCTTTTTCACAATCAGTTTTACACCTTCAATACGCTCAATCTCCACGACCGTATCTTTTTCAATCACCGTTTCATTGTCGTCGGTCCGCGCCGTCCATTCGATGCCGCCGACGATCACCTGACCCTGATTTTTCAGATTTTCAATCGTCTGTGTCACCACAGCCTCTTTCCCAATCAGGCTTTCCGCATTGGTACGGGTTCGATTGACATTCAGATACTTCACCGCCACCGGTCTTGTAAAAATCAGTAATATCAGTGAAACAATCAGAAATATCACAAACTGCACGATACTTCCTGCACCTGCCACCGCCGCTATCCCGGCGATCAGTGCACCTCCGGCAAACCAGATCGTTGTAAGTCCCAGCGTGGCAATCTCAATCACCAGCAATACAACCACTGCTGCCAGCCATAGAATCGCATCCATGTTTCCTCCCCCTTTCCTTCCTCCGGTATGTTCCGCCTGTTCCCGCCATGTATGTTCTGTTTCTGAACACGCTCCATACCTTTGTGTATTCCCTGCACTCGGAAAATATGCCTTCCGCTTTCTTTCCGCTGCCTGCTTTTCTCTATGGTTCTTCCATCATACAATATTTTTTCTGAAAACGCAACAAAATACCCCGTGTCTTCTGAAATTGTAAGAATTCTTTTAAAATTAGCTCTTACTTTTTCAGATTCACAGGGTATTTTCCTGTTATTTTCGATACCGGATTGTTCTGTACTTCGTACTCTTTTTACCCTGGTATCATATTTTAATAAAAATGCTGGTTTCCAATCTGTTGTCCACGGCCGCTTCCGCTGTTAAAATACAGGGCACTTCCGATCGGATTGGATCCCGCCAGTGCTTCCTGCGCTGCCTGATAACAGTCGCTTCTTGCTCCCTGGCTCAATACAGATGAAAGGATTCCGCTGGCTACCGGAGAGAACTGTCCGCTCTGGTAGACAACTTCTGTGATACTGTTCGGGAACTGACTGCTTCTTACCCGATTCATAATAACCGCCCCTACGGCAACTTTTCCTGTGTTGCTTTCTCCCCCTGCCTCACACTGAATGATCGCTGCCAGAAGTGCCAGTTCGCTGTCAGATGCAGACATGGCTGTTCCTGTCTGGCTGACCTGCTCTTTTTCTTTCTGCTGTGCTTCATACTCCGCAACACTGAGTGCTGTGGTTTCTTCTATCTGAATATACTCCGCAAACATGTAAGCCGAATCTTCCCCATAACTTACCTGATACCAGTCTCCCTCCTGGCCCAGGATCTCTACCCGGCTTCCCTGTTTCATGTTTCCTATCTGACCGGCATCCATGGACGGCTCTTTCCGTACCCGAAGAGAACTTGCTGTAACCGTTCCCTGACTGCCATATGATTCTTCGTAAAGATTTTTCGCTTCTTCACCAAATACGAGGAGATCGGATCTTACATACCCTTCTACAGATCCCGACGTGATCTTTGTCCAGTCTCCCTCCTGTTCTACTACCTGTGCCGTTGCCCCCTTCGGCAGTACGCCTACGCGTTCACTCTCCTGTGAACCTTCCTGGCGAATATTGGCATAGTCGTTTACATTCGCAGCTGCTTTCTGCGCCCATTCATCCGTATCGAGAACCGAACTCCCGGAATTGTCTTCTGTAACTTCTGTGGATGTCTCATCGGCAAGTACCAGTGTTCCTGACCCCGCTGTAACAACCAGCACACCTCCCAGGATCCCTGCTGCTTTCCATAATTTATTCACTTGAATTACCTCCTACTGATTTCGTTCTTTTTACGATTTGTTACAAATTTGTTACGATTTGTTACGGTGTGATTGTAACAAATTTAACTTTTCTTGTCAACAGGAACATTTCGGGGGATTTCGCGGAATTTTCCGAAAATTTTTGGTGGATTGTAGGTTTTGAGGGCGATATTTGGGACAGGATGTAAAATTGTGTAAATGACGAAATGTGATTAAAGTGTACATGTGTGTGCAATATATATGGAGGTTGTTCAAGACGGACGCAGAAGGAGACGGGCACCAGGGGTGGGCAACGTGGGCAGGGCAACTTTGAACTAGCCGCCCACACAGTGTTGCCCACCCCTGGTGCCCGCCTCCTTCTGCTGTGTATTGACATCTCCACTACGAATACATTCCCCACACAACCCTTTCCGCTACCGTCGCCAACACTCGGAAAGTTCGCGCTTGCTCAATAAGAACAGACAGCCTTTTGCTGGCGCTTTTAGCCGAGATGAGATCCAGTCCTTAGAAGAACTTGACAGTGAGCGGCTCTCCGCGAACTGGCACTTTAGTTCTTCTTAGGACTTAGCTCAGATCAGCGTTGCCAGCGGTTGTCTGGTCTTATTGAGCAAGCGCGGACTTTCGTCCGTTTTGCCGACACTCCCCAATAAAAAACACCCCGCCGGAAGGATTTCTCCCCCCGACAGGGCCATTTAACACTTCTATATTTTACAGTGCCGGCACATCCGTCCTCCGCGGGTCCAGAATCTGACTCGCGTCGAACAGATCGCTCGTCCGGTTCACATCCCCGTGAACATCATTCCACAGACGATACCCATCCAGATTACGTCTGCCCTGGCGCACATAATTATCCCGGATCTGTAAGAAATACTGACTCGAATCCACATTACAATAGAAGTGGAATCCCTGGCTGCTCAGATAATTAAACTTCTCATTATCCGTCGTATAATCATGCCAGTCCGCCAGATCCTGTCCGTGTGCGAAAATAATCGTATCCGTTCCGCCAACCAGCGGTGCTACATACTCCAGCCATTTCTGCGTATCCGTCTGGATCCGCTCCATGCTGGCATCTCCGATCCGGATGTGACCCCAGGTATGACTTGCGAACTCCCAGCCGTCAGCCTTGATCGCATCTGCTACCTTCGTTGCCTCCGCACGCTCGTCATCCCAGTTAAAATCCGGATGCGCATCCAGCCATGCCTGCTGGTCATCTGTCAGATTCTCATGCGTCTTGTATGCAATGTCCGTACGATAACCCAGGATTCCATCATAACCCGTCAGCGCGATCATACCCTTTGCACCGTGATAAGAAGCATCCGGATGCTCTTCAATAAACTGATCCAGAAGTGGTACACAGTCATACGCACCCGTTACCATCGTTCCGTCTGCCTGTACATACTCACAGGTAGGTTTTCCATTTTCATCCAGCACGATCTTCGAAGCAATGCCTCTTCCATCATAACTGTGATAATAACTCAAATCATCCAGAGACAATACAAACGCCTTCTTCCCTGCCGGAAGCTTCAGTTCCGTGTTCGGAGTGAAATGAACTGTGCCATCCTCGTCCGTTGTCTCGACCACCAGATCTCTCAGGCGGACCAGCACATATCCGTTATCATACATTGCCTGCGTGATCTTATTAAACTCATCCACCGTAGTCATCCACTGCTTGAAACCGGCTGCGATACTGTCATCTCCCGCAAAACCACGATCCGGATCCACGATCAGAGAATGATAGAAAATATGAGTCACCTCATCCATATTCACCGGCACACAGCTGTCCTTCGTTGCCTGATACTCAGCGATCTTTGCCGTGATCTCCGGATCATCAGCTGCACCCTCCACGCCATTTAACGTCTCGATCGCACCATCATAATCATACGTAGCTGCCAGATACTCGGCCTGCTCCATCGCCGTCGTTTTTGCATCTGCTGCAGGTGCTGCCGTATCCTGTGCGTCAGAAGAAGCATCCTCTCCTGTTTCCGTATCATCCGCAGCATCTGCGCCATCCTGACTCTGCTCCGTATCCGGTTTCTGTGTACTTCCCTGCGCCTGATCCTTTTTCAGAGTCTTCACCAGAAAGAAAATACATACTGCCAGAACAACCAGTAAAAGGATCAAAACCACTGATTTCATCACCACAGATTTTTTCTTCTTCTTTTTCTTCAAAGCTTTCTTATCCATCTTCTCACTCATTTTCATTTATACTCCTTTCTTCTTTGTCTGGATGCCTCATACATCAGAATAGCTGCTGCCACCCCGGCATTCAGAGACTCCAGCTGTCCCTTCATTGGAATCTTGATCAGACAGTCTGCCTGACCGGCGGTTGCGTCTGTCAGACCATTTCCCTCATTTCCAATCAAAAATGCAGTTCCACCGGTATACGATTCCTCATCATACCAGCCCTTTCCCTTCAGATGTGCCGCATAAGAACGAACCCTCTGCTTTTTGAACCATGCGAACACCTCCTGAAGATCCGGTGCGATCACAAAAGGAACCCGGTAAATAGATCCCATCGTAGAACGGATCGTCTTTGGATTGTAAATATCCACGCAGTTTGCGCTCATAAAGATCCCATCCACTCCGGCGCCCTCCGCCGTTCGGAAAATCGTTCCCATATTTCCCGGATCCTGCAGATCTTCGAGGACGAGAAACAGCGGGTGCTCTTTCTCCCCCATCAGTTCTTCCATTGTATAATGATACTGACGCACAACGGTAAGCACTCCCTGCGGCGTCAGCGTATCACTCATCTGGGCAAACACTGAATCTTTTACCATTTCATAAGGAATCCCCTGCAAAAGTACCTGATGCTCCGGATCTTCCAGAAAACTTTCCGACACATATGTCTTTACCAGCCGTTCCCTCGGAACCTCCCGGAACATCCGTAACCCTTCCACCAGAAAAACATCCTGCTTTCTGCGCTCCCGGGCTTTCTTATTCAGCTGGATCATCTGTTTTACCTGCGCATTGCTGCTGCTTGTTATCATAGTATACCCATTCCTTTATTTTCTATAGAAGTTCCATATAAACATGGACTTTGGCTTGTTGCCCGCGAGTCAAAAACGGCGGCATACCGACTCAGAAGGTATGCCGCCGTCACTCTCGTCTTTTTTATTTGGAATAGTTTGCAGACAGAGATTTTGCAACTTCGTACTGATATTCGGAAATACCTTTCTCCATAGCCAGTGCTTCGTTGATATCAAAGTCCACATATTCGCCGTTTTTGTATCCAACGACACGTTTTGTTTTTCCTGCTGCCAGCAGATCTACTGCATAAGATCCCATCATGGAAGCATGTACACGGTCGATACATGTCGGGCTTCCACCACGCTGCATATGACCCAGAATGGTTGCACGGGTTTCAATACCGGTAGCTGCCTCGATACGTTTTGCCATGCTGCTGGAATGTCCGATACCCTCTGCGTTGATGATGATGTGGTGTTTTTTACCACGTTTTCTTCCTTCGATGATGTTGTTGATCAGTTTCTGCTCATCATAATCGTATTTTTCTGGAAGCAGGATATCTTCTGCACCGTTGGCGATACCACACCACAGAGCCAGGTAACCTGCATTTCTTCCCATAACTTCGATAACGCTGCAACGCTCATGAGAAGTAGAAGTATCACGTACTTTGTCGATTGCTTCCATAGCAGTATTCACAGCGGTATCAAAACCGATGGTATATTCTGTACATGCGATGTCCAGGTCGATGGTTCCCGGAATACCAACTGCGTTGATTCCCAGATTTGCCAGCTTCTGAGCACCTGCAAAAGAACCGTCACCACCGATAACTACCAGACCGTCAATGCCGTGTTTTCTGCAGATATCTGCTGCTTTTTTCTGTCCTTCTTCTGTTCTCATCTCTGCACAACGTGCTGTATACAGGATCGTACCACCGCGACCGATGATATCAGATACATCTTTTGCAGACATATCGATGATCTCTTCGTTCAGCAGTCCGTCATACCCTTTCAGGATACCTTTCATGTTCAGTCCTTTGCTCAGTCCACGACGAACAACCGCACGGATCGCAGCATTCATTCCCGGAGCATCTCCTCCACTTGTCAATACGCCAATGGTCTTGAGTTCTTTTGCCATAATGTTCCCTCCACTAATATATCTAATCTAATACCGGATAACTGGATTATCCGGCTCTATCGCCTTATCGTTTTATATTTTAATGCATATGAAGCTGTTTTTCAATACTCTTTTCCACAACTTTGACATTTTCCGCGCCGTATTTTCCGCGTAAAATACCAAGCAGATTGTCCTCGATTTCGATGCTTCTCGATGCCGGAAGATGTTTCATCTGCTTTTCTGCCCGCAGATACACGACCACATGATCGCTGCCGTCGGACTGGCGCAGCGTATCATAGAGTCCTGCCACCTCCTGCTCGTACTGTCTGCGGTCGGCAAACTGGATCCACAGCTCCCGCGGCACCTGATCGAACGAGACAATCTTTTCACAGATCAGTTTGCTCGCCTTATCATCCTCCGCTGATACTTTTCCCATGATAAATACTTTGGAATCCGTCTCGATCAGCGCAGCATTTCTCTCATAATCCCTTGGAAATACAACCACTTCCACCGTTCCGACAAGATCTTCCAATGTGATAAATGCCATCACTTTATTGTTTTTGGTGTATTTGATCGTCTTTTCCGTGATCATACCGCCAATGACCACTTTCGATTCATCTTTGACCTTCGGCATTTCGCTCTCTTCCATCGGTTGAAAATCCGAGGTCGTCGCCGTGATATTCTTTTTCCAGACATCTGCGTATTCCTCCAGCGGATGACCGCTGATATACACGCCAAGCACTTCTTTTTCAAATGCCAGCTTGTTTTCTTTCTCATATTCTCCTACGTCCGGCATCCGGATCTCGAAACTCTTTTTATCCTCCTCGCCCATGATATCAAACAGACTCATCTGACCGGTCATCGAAGATTTTTTCTCCTGGTTGACCGTATCCATCACCTGCACATAGATCATCATAAACTGCTTTCTCGTTCCGCCGAGGCTGTCAAAGGCTCCCGCTTTGATAAAGTTTTCGATTGTTCGCTTATTGACTTCTTTTCCGCTTAACCGCTGGCAAAAGTCTTTGAGCGAGGAAAATGCGCCGCCGCGTTCTCTTTCTTCCACGATCGCTTCCATCACCGGTTTTCCGATCCCCTTTACTGCAGCCATGCCATACCGGATACTGCCATCTTCTACGGAGAAACTTCCGGTACTGCGGTTGATGTCCGGTGGCAGGATCTGAATGCCCATCTGCCGGCAGTTCAGGATATATTCGGATACCTTCGACGGATTATCAATACACGAAGTCATCAATGCCGCCATAAATTCCACCGGATAATAGTATTTTAACCACGCAGTCTGATACGATACCACCGCATAAGCTGCAGCGTGTGACTTGTTAAATGCATACTTGGCAAAATCCGTCATCTCATCGTAGATCTTATTTGCCACCTGCTCGCTGATTCCGTTTGCGATACAGCCGGGAACCCCTTCTTCCTTATTTCCATAAACGAAGTTTTCCCTCTCTTTTGCCATAACCGCCGCTTTCTTCTTCGCCATGGCACGGCGTACCAGGTCGCTTCGTCCCAGTGTATAGCCTGCCAGATCACGCACGATCTGCATAACCTGTTCCTGATAAACGATACAGCCGTAGGTCGGTTCCAGAATCGGCTCCAGCTGCGGGCAGTCATAGGTGATCTGATCCGGTGCATTTTTTCCTTTGATATACTGCGGGATAAAATCCATCGGACCCGGACGGTACAGGGAGATTCCAGCGATGATATCTTCCAGACTCTTCGGTTTCAGCTCCTTCATGAAGTTTTTCATACCGCTACTTTCCAGCTGGAACACACCCTCGCATTTTCCGCTTCCGATCATGCCGAGTACCGCCTGATCGTTGTAATCGATTTTTGACAGATCCAGCTCGATTCCTTCGCTCTTCTGCGCCAGTTTTACCGCGTTCTGGATCACGGTCAGCGTACGCAGTCCCAGGAAATCCATCTTCAGAAGTCCCAGTTCTTCCAGCGTCGTCATCGTAAACTGCGTCGTGATCGAACCGTCCGAAGCCCGGGAGAGCGGCACATACTCATCCACCGCTTTCTGGCTGATCACGACACCGGCGGCATGCATCGAAGTATGCCGCGGCAGACCTTCCAGACGTTTCGACATATCGATCAGATAGCGGATCTGCTCGTCACCCTCGTACTGATTTCTCAGCTCCGGGTTCATTTTCAGGGCTTTATCGATCGTGATATTTAACTCATTCGGGATCATCTTCGCGATCGTATCCACCTGTGCATACGGAAAATCCAGTACCCTTCCGACATCCCGGATAACACCGCGCGCCGCCATCGTACCGAACGTAACGATCTGCACCACCCGGTCTTTTCCGTATTTTCTCACGACATAATCAATGACTTCCTGTCTCCGTTCGAAACAGAAGTCAATATCGATATCTGGCATGGATACTCGTTCCGGGTTCAGGAAACGCTCGAACAGCAGCTGATACCGGATCGGATCCAGCTGTGTGATCCCCAGCGAATACGAAACGATACTTCCCGCCGCGGAACCTCGTCCCGGACCTACCATAATATCGTTGTCTCTCGCATATTTGATAAAATCCCATACAATCAGGAAATAATCCACATACCCCATGGTCTTGATTGTATTTAACTCATAGGTCAGACGCTCTTTCAGTTCTTCCGTTACCGGATGGTATTTTTCTTCCAGGCCTTCCCAGCAGAGTTTATTCAGGTACTCCCAGGAGGTATATCCGTCCGGAACGTCGTATTTCGGCAGTTTGGTCACGCCAAATTCGATCTCTACGTGACACCGGTCACCGATTTTCTTTGTATTTTCCAGAGCCTGCGGTGCATACGGGAACAGTGCCGCCATCTCTGCTTCGGATTTGACATAATACTGCCCGCCCTCATAGCGCATACGGTCTTCGTCCTGCACTTTTTTTCCGGTCTGGATACACAACAGGATATCGTGGGAGCCTGCATCTTCCGCATAGGTATAATGTACATCGTTGGTACATACCAGTTCAATCCCCGTCTCACTGCTCATACGCACCAGCTGCTGATTGACCATCTCCTGCTCCGGGATTCCATGATTCTGTAATTCCAGGAAGAAATTATTTTTTCCGAAAATCTCCTGATAACGCAGTGCCGCCTTTTTTCCTTCCTCATACAGTCCTCTGGTCAGAAATCTCGGGATCTCACCGGCAAGGCAGGCGCTCAGCGCGATAATACCCTCGTGGTATTTTTCCAGAACTTCCAGATCCACACGCGGTTTGTAGTAATATCCTTCCACAAATCCTGCCGAGACGATCTTCATCAGGTTGCTGTAGCCCTGATTATTCTCCGCCAGCAGTACCAGATGATAATACCGGTCTTCCCCGTGCTGCATCTCTTTGTCAAATCGGGAACCGGGCGCCACGTAGACCTCGCACCCGAGGATCGGGTTGATTCCGGCTTCCTTTGCCGCGCGGTAAAAATCGATACAGCCATACATCACACCGTGATCTGTGATCGCCGCACTGTCCATGCCCAGCTCTTTCACCCGGGCTACATACTCTTTGATTTTATTGGAACCATCCAGCAAGCTGTATTCCGTATGCACATGCAAATGTGTAAATCCCATCGGTTTTCCTCCTATTTTGCTATCGCGGCAGTCGCCAAGGTTCCGTGCAAATACGGACTTTGGCTCGTTGCCTGCGTAATAAAGAATGTGCCTCGGCACATTCTCGCGCCTGCGGCGGTCACTTGCGACATCTACCTTATACGCCGCAGTGCGCATCCTCGCGGAGCGTTCTTTACTTTACAGGAAAGCAATTTCCTGTAAGGTAAAAAAGTCTGGTCGGTACTATCCCCGTCCAGACTTTCCTGCCTCTACTCTTTTCCTGTTTTTCGTGCCAGTACATTCAGCCAGAGTTTATCTGACTTTTCTGACCGTACATCCTGTGTGGTCCAGATATCAACCACTTCCAGTTCCGGATATTCTTCCATCAGACTCTGCAATTCCCTTCTGGTGTAATCATGGAAATAACGCCCATGATAAATTCCATCCCGGTCTCCCTTATGTACGGAAAAATAAAGCACACCATTTTCCTTCAGCGCCTTCACCAGTTTTTTCATAACCTTACGCATCTCATCTTCGGTCAGATGAATCAGGGAAGCACACGCCCAGATCCCATCAAAGACATCATCAAATTCCATCTCATCATAGGTCATCTGCAGTACTTCTTTGTCCGTGTTTACCACTGCGAGCTTACACATCTCCTCCGAGCCATCCATCGGTGTTACATAAAATCCATATTCTTCCAATAACAGGGTGTCCCTTCCGGAACCACATCCCAGGTCCAGCACTTCTGCATTCTCCGACTCCTCGGACAGAAGTTCCACAAACGGCTTCATAACCTCTTCCATGCTCGCATCTACTGTTTCTTCATAATAGGGCACCGCATACCGGTTATAATAGTCTATCGAGTCCAACGATAATCCTCCTTTTATTACTCAGACAGTCGTTTTCTTTTCCAACTGCATACTATCTTTTTTCTATCGGCAACCATCCTTCACGTTCTTCCGTTTTCTTCACGGGACTCAGTCTGCAAAGTGTTACCAAAATATACTGTATAGTATAGCAACTGCTGCCTAAAAAATCAAGTAAATACGTTTATCCTGGATCTTGATTTTCTTCTCTTTTAATAAATGACCGACCGCACGTTTAAATGCCGCTTTGCTCAGTCCGAATTCCCGTTTGATCACTTCCGGTGACACTTTATCATCAAACGGCAGCACACCCGCATACTCACCGATCACCTTTAATACCAGTTCGGAATCCTCATCCATCTGCTGGTAGGCTTTTTTTCTCGGAGAAAGGTTCAGTTTTCCATCCTCTCTTACATTTGTCACACGGCAGCTTACCTTCTCGCCCGGACGATACTGGCCCTGCGCTTCCGTCTTCGGGATCAGACCGGAATACTGATCGTCAACTGCCACAAATACGCCGAAATTGTCGCTGATCTCATAGATTCTTCCCTCTACCTGATCTTCTACCACATACGGAGACTGCGTTTTCAGGTACGGATATACTTTCATGGTCGCACACAGACGGTCGCTCTTGTCGATATACAGGGCTACCAGAACTTCCTGATCCTTTTTCACCTTCACAGTCTGCTCTTTATATGGAAGCAACAGATCTTTTTCCAGTCCCCAGTCCAGAAATGCTCCGATTTTTCCAACTTCCGCAACTTTTACCACTGCGGTCTGGTGAAGCTCCAGCGCCGGTACTCTGGTTGTTGCAATCAGGCGGTCTGCGGAATCCCGGTAGATAAATACTTCCAGTTCATCGCCTACTTTTGTATCAGCCGGTACCTGTTTTGCCGGCAGAAGCACTCTCTCCTGCTCCTTCGCGTCTGCCTTCTCTCCAAGATAGACACCGAATTCCACTTTTTTTACTACCTGTAACTTCTGTCTTCTTCCTAATTCAATCATGATCGTTCCTCCGTAACTGTGTTCACGCAGCCTCCTGCGTGTGTATTTTTTGTTTTTTCATTATAATATATTTCACACACCGTTCCCAGCATTTTCTTGTTTTTCTTTCTATTATAATTTCTTTCATTTAAAAAGTTTCTCAGGCGAATTCTACCACCGCATACGGTTCTTTCTCTTCATTACACAAAGCAACTACATAGCTGTCTTCCGTTTTCGAAACCAGCGGGAAAATCTTATCTCCAAGCACTGCCTGTCTCTTGTATTCCGCCCGCAGTCTCTGCACTTGAAAATCAGCCGGAATGTATTCCTGCGACAGGCGGATATACTGTGCATTGTTTACATGATGATTGGAGTCCAGATGATACTGACGGACGGTAAAGCATCCCATCTCCTGCCGTTCCTCCGGAATCCGAATCTTTCTTCCGAGCGGTTTCATATCCAGTTTCTCCTCTATCGGATATACTGCCCGTTCTTCCTCCGATGCCTTTACCGGATGTCCGGTTTTTGTATCGATATACGCCCAGCTTGAATCCGCACATGCCAGTATTTCCCCATCCAGTGTCTCCATCAGAAAATTACGCTCCCCGATAAATCCCCGGAACCCGTGCGGCCAGGTGGAAATCCGTATGCTCTCCCCAAGGTCAGCTGCTCTCCTGAATTCGATCTGCCATCCGGTCAGCACCCACGCTCTGCCCAGTTCTCCCTGAACCGCCGTGCCGCGCCCTACAGATTCCGAATGAAATACACTGCAATCCTGAAAATAATTCAGCACACTGTAAAGAGTCATCCTCGTATCTTCACCGACTTCACTGTAACGTACTTTACTTTCAAACGAATACATGCCGTTTTCCTCCTGTTGTTATCAATATGCAATGCAATCAAAATTGGTCCACTGGACCAATTATTGATATACAGCGTAAGAAAAAAGCCTTGGATCTATATCCAAGGCTTGAAGCTGGGCTACAAGGATTCGAACCTTGAAATGACGGAGTCAGAGTCCGTTGCCTTACCATTTGGCGATAGCCCATTAACTTATTGTGCTGTGCTTTTTATTTCTGTACCGCTCAGCGACAAGATGTATTATATAGCACCCTTCAGAAAAATGCAAGTGTTTTTTTGAAATTTTTTCAAAAATTTTTTTAGCCCGTTTTTTTGCTGTTTTTTCGCCGTTTTCTCTCCCTCGTTTTTTCCAGATTCTTCCTTTCTTAACTGACAATTTCCTGTCCATTTATTCCGCATCGGTTTACTTTGTTTTTTCAAAATGGTATACTATACAAAAATTGATCACTGAATTTATAAGGACAACAATAAATATATGGAGGTACGCCATGAGAGCGCTGGATTTAACCTTATTAACTGATTTATACGAATTAACCATGATGCAGGGTTATTTTAAAAACCCTACTGATCAGGTTGTTGTATTTGATGCCTTCTACAGACAGAACCCGTGTGACGGCGGTTATGCGATCGCAGCCGGACTGGAACAGGTCATCGAATACATCCGTGACCTGCATTTTTCTCCGGACGATGTGGAATATCTGCGGGGACTGAACCTGTTCGACGATGATTTTCTGGAATATCTGAGAGGCTTCCACTTTACCGGTGATATTTATGCGATTCCGGAAGGAACCGTTGTGTTCCCGAGAGAACCTCTCTTAAAAGTAGTTGCTCCTGTCATGGAGGCGCAGCTGGTGGAAACCGCAATCTTAAACATCATCAACCATCAGAGTCTGATCGCCACCAAAGCCTCCCGCGTGGTTTATGCGGCAAAAGGTGACGGTATCATGGAATTCGGTCTTCGCCGTGCACAGGGACCGGATGCCGGTATCTACGGTGCAAGAGCCGCTGTGATCGGCGGCTGCGTCGGAACTTCCAACGTGCTGACCGGCAAGATGTTCAATGTTCCGGTCAAAGGTACACATGCACACAGCTGGATCATGAGCTTCCCGGATGAATATACCGCATTTAAAACCTATGCAAACCTGTATCCGAACGCCTGCCTGCTGCTGGTAGATACGTATGATGTACTCGACTCCGGTGTACCGAACGCGATCCGCGTCTTTAAAGAAATGAAAGAAAAAGATCCGAACTTCCACGGCTACGGCATCCGTATCGACAGCGGTGACCTGGCTTATCTGTCAAAGAAAGCTTCTGAAATGCTCGAAGCTGCCGGATTCGGCGATGCGATCATCTCCGCTTCCAGCGATCTGGACGAATACCTGATCGACAGCCTGAAAGCACAGGGCGCCACGATCAACTCCTGGGGTGTCGGCACGAACCTGATCACCTCCAAAGACTGCCCGGCATTCGGCGGCGTCTACAAACTGGCAGCCATCAAAGACAAAGACGATGAGGATTTCGTACCGAAGATCAAACTTTCTGAAAATACAGAGAAAATCACAAACCCGGGAAATAAAACCATTTACCGTATCTACGACAAAGCAACCGGCAAGATCCGTGCCGATCTGATCTGTATGGTGGACGAAACCTTTGATGAATCCAAAGACATGATCATCTTCGATCCGATCGAAACCTGGAAAAAAACCAAGATCAAAGGCGGCTCCTACACACTCCGGGAACTTCTGGTTCCTGTCTTCCAGAAAGGCCTGTGTGTTTACACCTCTCCTTCCGTTATGGAAATGCAGGCAATCTGCAAAAAAGAACAGGAAACCCTGTGGCCGGAGACACGCCGTCTGGTAAATCCGCAGAAAGTGTATGTGGATCTGTCCGACAAGCTGTATAAAGTAAAATCTCAGCTGCTCGAAGAGATGAGCATGAAGGCTCTGGATCTGCAGTAAAAATTTGTCTTACAGGTATCGATTCTGTTTATACCGCTGATTGTCAAGGTAGTTGTCAGTAAAAATTTATATTTTTTGTTCGTGCAGGTTATCAGATATTGTTCTGTACCTGACGTGAGTATCAATAAATGATCTAATTTATTGGCAATCACGTCAGGCACAGAACCCTGCTTGAGCGCTAGCATTTTGAATGAATTGATTTTTATGATACAGCAGTCTTTTCAGCTTCTGTTTCAAGCTGCTCCGGCATCTTATCCGGATTCAGATACACTGTATCTGGAAGACTCCAGTCACGGGTTGCACGTCCATTCCAACGTTCTGGATGCTCTGCTTTGGCAGCTTCGTAGACCTCTTTGCGTTTGGCCAGTATCTTATCAGACAAGCCGCTGCGGCGCTGGTATGGAGTAAGAAACTTCAACCCACTGTGATGGTGATCGTGGTTATACCACTTTACAAACAGGCTGACCCATTCCCGTGCCTCTTCCAGTGTTCCAAATCCTTTGGGCTGATAATTCGGACGATACTTCAGCGTTTTGAATAGGCTTTCGGCGTATGGATTATCATTGCTCACACGCGGTCTGCTGTTTGAAGGGGTGATTCCAAGCTGATACAGTGTCGCCAGCATTGTTGCCCCTTTCATGGGTGAGCCGTTATCAGAATGTAACACTAACGGTTCTGTAGTGAGCCGGCCTTGTTTCAGACAGATCCTTTTGATCAAGCTGCTGGCACAGTCTGCACTTTCTTCTTCGTAGACTTCCCAGCCAACGATACTACGGTCATAAAGGTCTGAAAAAAGGTACAGGTAATAAAACATCCCTTTATGTGGTCCATTCAGATAAGTGATATCCCACATATACACCTGATTCGGAGCTGTTGCGCTGTATGTAGATGGACGGTTGTGTTTTGGTGCTTCGCTGCGTCCACGATGATTTAACATTTTTTCTTCCCGCAATACACGGTAAAAGGTTGATTCAGAGGCAACATAAATCCCCTCATCGGCTAATGCAGGAACGATCTCACATGGTGCCATGCTTGCGTATTCTGGCCTGTTACAGATACTTATGATCTCCCGGCGTATCTCTGCCGATATCTTATTTGCAGGATCCGAGTGATCTGCTGAAGGACGTCCATCCCCATAGGAATCCGTATCTGTCTTTCGTTTTTTCCAACGGTAGAAAGTCCGTTCCGTGATCCCGAGACGGTCACATGCCTTTTTGCAGGTAGCCCCCGATGCAATGGCCTCATCGATCAGCAGTACAGCAGTTTCGCGGTCTGGGGCGCTGATCATTCGTCCTCTGGATCCCCCCAGATCGCATTTGCTTTTTTTGACAGTACAAGTAAAGCTGCCGCTTCCGCAAGAGCTTTTTCCTTGCGCTGTAATTCTTTTTCAAGTTTTCTGCGTTCTTTTTCAGAATCCTTGAGTTCACGGTTAAGCCGGGAAGCTTCCTTCGCGATACCGCCATTTGCATTCATGCAGGCATCTTTCCAGGCTTTGATCTGTTCAATATAAAGTCCTTTTTTACGGGCATACTCAGCAAGTTCCGTCTCATTCATGCTTGCTGTTTCAACGACAACTAAAAATTTGTCCTGTGTGCTCCAGTCGTCAGGGACAGCATCTGTACCAGGAGCGGCATAACCTTCCTTTCTGGCTTTATCCCGCCAGTTACGAAGTGTCTGTTCAGAGATACCTTCTTCCCTGGAAATCTTGGTAATGGATTCATTGTTTGGTGGAAGCATCCTTCTAAGGAGTGCATCCTTTAATTCTGGACTATAGTTCATAGTGAAAGCTCCTTCCTGTGATGGCTCTATACTACCACAAAAGTAATTATCTTTCACTGACAACTATCCTAACACACAGGGATACCATTATATGTTTAAAACACGACCCAGGAATTCCCCACGAAGTAATTCCTGGGTCGCTGAATATCGCAAGACAAATCTAAACAATGTTTATTTATCGGAACATTGAATATCGGTAATTACTCAACAAATAGTATGCCAGACTCCCGAGACATACAAGCCACGATATATTTTAGAAAGAAAGGAACCTGCTATGAAACTTACGATTCTCGGAACCGGAAACGCTGTTGTCACCCGCTGTTACAATACCTGCTTTATCTTTGACGATAACGGAAAATACTTCCTAGTCGATGGAGGCGGCGGTAACGGCATTCTGCGCCAGTTAGAAGATGCCAACATCCCTTGGAAAGAGATCCGCGACATCTTCATCACACACAAACACCTCGACCATCTGACCGGTATCATCTGGATGATCCGCATGATCTGCCAGAACATGAAACGCGGAACCTACGAGGGCGAAGCCAACCTCTACGGTCACGCCGAAGTCCTCCAGATGGCACACGATATCGCCTGTATGGTCCTGCAGCCAAAAGAAGCCGCCTACATGGGTGACCGCCTGCACCTTATCACAGTAGAAAACGGTGAAACCAGAGAAATCATCGGGCACGACGTGACCTTTTTCGATATCGGCTCCACCAAAGCCAAACAGTTCGGCTTCTCCATGGATCTCGGCAACGGCAAAAAACTCACCTGCTGCGGCGATGAGCCATACAACCCATGCGAAGAACCATACGCCAAAGGCAGCAAATGGATGCTCCACGAAGCCTTCTGCCTGTATCGCGACGCCGACCATTTTAAGCCGTATGAGAAACACCATTCTACCGTCAAAGACGCCTGCAAACTGGCACAGACACTCGGTGTTGAGAACCTGATTCTTTATCATACGGAAGATAAGACGATTGAGCATCGGAAAGAGTTATATATGGCGGAAGGGAAGCCTTATTTCGATGGGAATCTGTTTGTTCCGGAGGATTTGGAAGGGTTTGAATTATAATGTAGACTAATGTGCAAAATAAGGATGTGTTGCAGTAACGATTTATCGGTTCTTTCTGAACTTTGGGTACAACAAAATGAAACCTTAGCGGGTATCAAATGGATACCCGCTTGTTTTATAATAATGTGAACTTCCAGAAATTTTACAACTAAATCAATCGTTCTCCGATTTTTGGTAAACGTCAAACCACTCGCCTAGCCGGATCAGCGCATTTATGAGATACTCTAAAAAGTACGAAAAAACTAACTAGTTTTTTAGAGGAGGACTAAAGTATGGACCAATCAACTCATGATGTAAGACGCACCAACTGGCTGAACATTATAGAACAATGTCAGCAAAGGCCGGAAAATATGACCGTGAAGCAATGGCTTGCCGATAATGGTATCAAAGAAAAATCTTATTATTACTGGCTCCGAAAATTCCGCAAAGAAGCGTATGAGCAAATGCAGATGCCACCAGCCACTTCATCTCCGGAAATCACGTTTGCTGAGATCTCTGTTCCGTTAAGCAGGCAGGAAGAACCGATACACTCCTTTCAGGAACAACCTCCGGCTGCCATCATCAAAAATGGTGCTTTATCCATTGCGATATCTAACGATATTTCGGAAGCCCTGCTTGACAGGATCTTCCAGGTGATCCGTCATGCTTAACGATGCAGCAGGAATCCGCAGGGTTGTACTCGCCTGCGGATATGTTGATCTGCGGAAAGGCATTGACGGACTGTCCATGATCATCGGTGACAGATACCATCAGAATCCTTTTGAAAAAGGAACTCTTTTTCTTTTCTGCGGAAGAAGATCCGACCGGATCAAAGGTCTGCTTTGGATGGGAGATGGATTCCTGCTTCTGTACAAACGCTTAGAAGACGGATCCCTGACCTGGCCCAGGACAGAACAGGAAGCTGCAGAACTTACAGAGGAACAGTTCCAGTATCTGATGCTCGGACTGAACCCACTGGATCCAAAGATCAAAGAGGTCCATCCGAAAAGAGCACTCTGACTTTTGTGCAAAACAGAGATTTTTTCAGCGTTTTCATCAGGTCAAAAATCAGTCGTTGTAACATAGGTTTTCACTCTTTCCAGACGCACTCAGTGCATCTGAGAATGATTGAAAATAAATTTTTTGAACCTTGAAAATACTATATTTTCTTATGTTTATGGACGTTATACGGCTTTTTGGCACATAGGCATAATGACGAAGACGTCATTCTTGGAAATTCGCCATTTTCCGTTGTTTCTGTTATAATGGATACAGTGAAAAGGAGCGGGACAATGGATCATAAACATACACTTACTGAACTGAATAACTGCAGCCGCGAGGAACTGATTACCATGGTTCTTTCCATGCAGGGACAGCTGGATATGCTGAACCAGAACATAGAAAAACTGATCGAACAGGTACGCCTCGCCAACAGCTATCGTTTTGGCAAACATACGGAAACTTTAAAATCGATCGACGGACAGCTCTCCTTTTTTGATGAAGCAGAAGCTGCATATGATGCATCAGTTCCAGAACCTTCTGCAGATGAGATCCTGCCCACCAAGCGGAGTCAGAAGAAAAAAGGAAAACGGGATCTGGATCTGAAAGATTTCCCTGTAGAGATCCTTCCGCCGTATCATGTTTCCAAAGAAGAACTGGATGCCTTCTATGGCGATGGCAACTGGCGTCAGATTCCAAGTGAGATCTATAAGAGGCTTCGCTACGAGCCGGCATCATGGACCGTTGAGGTTCATACGGTCGAAGTATATGTTGGGACTGACGGTGACCATCAGGACGAATTCATCCGCGGAGAAAGGCCAAAGGATCTGCTCCGGAACAGCATTGTGACCCCGTCCCTGCTGGCAGCTATCCTGAACGTAAAGTATGTAAACTCATCCGCACTTCACCGGATCGAGCAGGAATTCGAGCGCAATGGTGTAAAGATATCCCGGCAGACCATGTCCAACTGGATCATCAAATGTGCTGACAGATACTTTGCACCTTTTGTTGAGCGGATGAAATCAGAACTGCTGTCGCTGCATGTCACACAGTCTGATGAAACGCCGACGCAGGTGATCGCAGACAGCGATCATCCCAACAGCAAGTGTTACATGTGGGTGCACCGTTCCGGTGAACTGTATAAGGAGCGCCCCATCGTGATCTATGAATACCAGAAAGGGCGCGACCACCACAAACCTCTGGATTTTTACCGGGACTATAAAGGGATCCTTGTAACGGACAGCCTCCAGCAGTACCACGTACTTGAAAGGAAACTCCCAGAGGTAACAAACGCGAACTGCTGGGCACATGCAAGGCGCGATTTTGCAGATGCAGTAAAAGCAGCCGATAAAAAAGACCCACAGGCGGTCAAACAGTCGGTTGCATATCAGGCACTGCAAAAGATCGCAGGATTCTATAATATCGATACGGAGCTAAAAGGGCTCTCGTCGGAAGAACGTCTTCAAAAGCGGCAGGAGGTGATCCGGCCGATGGTTGAGGAATTCTTTGCGTGGGTAAAACAACAGGCTGCGGAATGTGCTGTACCGCCGAAATCAAAAACGGCCCAGGGACTGAACTTCCTGATCAACCAGGAAAAATATCTTAAAGTTTTCCTGGAAGACGGCGATGTTCCCATTGACAACTCGGCTTCGGAACGGGCGATCCGGACCTTCTGCATCGGAAAGAAAAACTGGATGTTCCACAACACCGCAAACGGGGCGAATGCCAGTGCACTGGTGTACAGCATTTCAGAAACTGCGAAGCTGAACAACCTGCGGCCGTATTACTACTTTAAGTATATCCTCACAGAGCTGCCGAAACGCTGCGATAAACAAGGAAATATAGATCCTGCGGAATTAGATGATCTGATGCCTTGGTCATCAGAACTTCCAGACGAATGCAGGAAACCACGCCGCTCATAAAAAAGCGGCGTTTCATTTAATGTCAGGCGCATGGTTTGACGTTTACTTTTATCTTCCATAGAAAAAAGGATCCCTCGCAAGGTAGAAGACTAACAAGCCTTGTCCTTGCTGGGATCCTTTCAATTACTACTGGGGATGCCGGAATTTGCTATTAACCGACAGCCCCTTTTCTTATTTTTTCAGTATTTTCAGGGCATTCTCAATCCGTATGATTCACTTGAGTTGCACTTTATTATGGAAGTTCACAATCAATGCTGTATTTGATTATCTTCTTGAGTTATATTCGCCAGTGTTAAATTTGGAAGAGCTTTCTTATATAATTCTAGTAAAGAATCATCAAAATTAAAACGCACTGTACAAACTCTATCAAAAATCATAGTTGCCTCTCTATCTTCTGTAGAAACGGGCCATTGCGGAATTCCTAGATGATTAGGATCTCCTGTCTCTGCAAAATGAATAACCGCATCAAACATCTGCTTTTCCAGTTTGTCTGAAATCTCTGGTATATTCGTTACAGGAACTAGCTCTGTATTATGAAATACAAATGGTATATCCGAACAATGCCATGCTGTCTTTCCATGCTGATAAGGAAATTCCAACGTAAAAAGATACGAATAGATTTTACCTCCTGATTTTGCAAACTCTTTTATAAACTTTTTAGTAGGACAACGAAATACTGTATCCAATGTAAGTAAATCAGCTAAATTTTTCTCTGGATAAACCTCCTGAAAAACATCGGATAATTCTTCTCCCCAGTCTCCAAATCTATCACCAATTCTTTTCATTAGTTCTTCTTTTGATATCTCATCCTTAAAAAAAGTCTGTGGTTTCATATAAAACTCTCCAAAGACGCTTCCTATCATAAGTGGTATCTTTGTAGCCTCTTTACGAAACCCTACATCTGGTCCTTCTCCTTTATAAAAATCATTAGGCTTCGGTGTACATCCAACATATTCACCTTCTGCTTCTAATTTAGGACTCACTTTATTATAAGCTTGAGCCAACTGAGCATAAGGAATGTCTTCTAGTTTCTCCACCTCATCTTCTGTAAAATTTAATTCTTCCAGTAATGCTGTAATCAAAGGTGTAGAATCTTTATCACTATATTTATATGATTTATCTGGAACACCACTCATAATAATTCCTTTTTGAAACAGTCCATCTGCTTCTTTCATCTGCATTAGACCGCTCACTTTCATACCTCCACCAGATTGTCCAAAAATTGTTACATTCTGAGGATTTCCACCAAATTCCTTTATATTTTCTTTTATCCACTTTAAAGCAGCAATTAGATCTTCCTGCCCTGCATTTGCAGAATCTGCGTATTTTTCACCATATTGAGACAAATCTAAATACCCAAGAATATTAAGCCTATGATTCACCGTAACGACAACTACATCTCCATACTTACTCATATTCTCTCCATTGTATGCTTTTTGCTCAATAGAACTTCCCATGGAAAATCCACCTCCATGGAACCATACAAGCACTGGCCTCATTGCCATTTTATCAAGGGATTGCGTCCATATATTTAAATTCTGACAATTTTCATTTTGAATCCAATATCTGTGTGGAACCATCAACTCACCATTTGGAACATCTTCTTGCAACATAGGACTTACATAACCATAAGAAGCGGCTTCCTTAATACCATCCCAACATTCAGGTTCTTCCGGTTTTTGAAATCTCTTAGCTCGAGCATATACAATCCCTTTAAAAATATAGGTTCCCCCACTCTGATATCCTCGAATCTTGCCTTGTTTAGTTTGAATAACTGGCAAATCATCATAATTAAATTGTTTTGTCATCTCTATTTCCATCCCTTTTCCAAATACTAAGTTAGGTTCTATGTTTACATAGAATACTTATTTGGATTTAATAACCTTATTTTCTGAATCACAAAATCAATCATCTCTTCTTTAATGTCATACATTAATTTGACTCCATTCCCCTCAAATTCCTGGTTATTAATCCGCTTTTCTATACTTTGATACATGGTACGAAAATACTCTGTCGCAATATTAAATTTGCTCATTCCTAAATTTACAGCTTCTTTTAACTGTTCTTCTGGAATATCAGAACATCCATGTAGTACCAAAGGAATATTTACCTTTTTTCGTATAGCATAAATTCTTTCTAAATCTAAATTCGGTGTTTTCACATACGGACCATGAGCATTTCCAACAGCAATAGCAAGTGAATCACAACCCGTCTGTTCCACAAATCTTACTGCATCTTCTACTTTAGTATAATAGTTCGTATTATCAATTGCGTCAATGCTATCTCCATTTCCAACATGTCCTAGCTCTGCTTCAACGTCAATTCCAAACACCTTAGCCACACGCACCACATTTTTAGTTAGTTCTACATTTTCTTGGAAAGGTTTCGTTGAACCATCTATCATAACTGAAGGAAATCCATCCCGAATCCCTCCTACTGCAATTTCATATGTTACAGAATGATCCAGATGTACTCCAACAGGAACAGATGCTTTTTCTGCCATATCGCAGGCTGCAAAAGCCAAATGCTTTAAATCTGTGTAGTCTGAAAATCCGGGATAAAACTGAACAATTATGGGAACTCTTTCTCTTTCTGCTGCTTCTATAACATATTTAACGGTTTCAATATTTAAAGTATTAATTGCAGCAACACCAAACCTATTTTCTGTTGCATATGTTAAAATATCTTTTACTTTTGCTTTAGGCATATTCTTCCCTCCTACAATGCACACTCTTCAATTTTACTATCTAAAATTTTCATTTCCTCTTCTGTTAATTTCCAGTCGAATGTCTTACAGTTTTCATCAGCATGCTCAATACTTCTAACGCCTACTAAAGCTGTACCTACATATTCTTTCTGGGTACTCCAATTTAATGCAACCTGTCCCACTGGTACATTATGACCATCTGCAATACTATCCATTACTTTTAGCAATTCCATAATTTTTGAAAATTTGGGTTCTTTATAAACATCATAAAAGTTTAAACGTAAATCATTTTTTTCAAAAGAAGGCATACTTCTTATTTTTCCAGAAAGAATGCCCGCTCCCATAGAACCATATGTCATAGAATCAATTCCTCTATCATATCCCCAAGACATCAAATCTTCAAACCCTCTATCGACCATAGAATATAATGGCTGCTGTACATCAATCTGAATATATTGTTCTGCTTCTTTTATCTGCTCTGCCGTAAAATTAGATACACCAACATAACGTATATAGCCTTTACGCTTCATTTCCCCCAACGCAGCCATAGTTTCATCTATAGGCGTATTTACATCTGGCCAATGAACAAAATAAAAATCTATATAGTCTGTTTCCAAATTCATCAAAGAACTTTGAATTTCTCTCATAGCATTTTTATAACTCGTATCTTTTTTATATCCATGTGTATAGATATCCGGAATCAAGCCAAACTTTGTGGAAATTAACACCTGTTCCCTTGGAATTTCTTTCAAAACTTCTCCTACAATTTTTTCTGAAGTTCCATTTCCGTAGCAGGGAGCTGTATCAATAAGATTTACTCCCTTTTCTATCATTCTTCGAATTGCACAAATAGCTTCGTTTTTATCCACTTTTCCATAGTTTTGACCTCCGATTGCCCAAGTCCCTACCGCTAACTGTGATACTTCGATCTCTGCATTTTTAAATTTTTTATATCTCATTTTTCACACCCCCTTGTAATCCTTATCTGCTCTCCTGTTTCCAACCTTCTACTCAACATATCATTCTTAAAAGTTCTTCCAGGTAGCATACAAACAATATGAACATCTTCTTTATCTACTGGATACTGTGTTCCATGAACAATCAGCGGATTCAATTTTACGAATGTTCCCTTTGGAACATAAAAAGCTTCTATACTTTCGGTTCTAAAATCTCTATCCATAATTCCTACAAAAATAATCACATCTCCATCTAGTGGAAGAAGTCCTTCACATGCATATTGATGTGCTTCGAGAAAAGAAATGATATTGTCGCTTTGTTTTTTAACATGGCACACAGAAATTGTAGGTTGATTACCCTGGTTAAATTCTAACGCTACCACATCTGCAAAAAAACCCTCCTGAAAAATAGATTTCTTTTTCAGTTCACTCTCATCTAGTAAATCTAAAAATTCCCCATATTTTCCAAAATTATCTTTTGTTAATTTTTGTACCTGAATCTCTCTCATAATACCTACTCCTATAAACTATAAATTCCTTGCTCATGAGCATTATCAAAATGAATTCCCAAATATCTAGATACCTCTCTCAAAACAGGTAAGTAGTGACCATAAACACAGCCTAAATGATGTATGTATGGGCCAAACATTAACTTTTCTTCCCAACGTTTCCAGTTATCAGTTTCCATCCATACATAAGTACCATTCGTCTTCGGTCCTGTTGTAGTTTTGGCTTCCCCCGCAAATAAATAATATTCTCCATCTATATCATCGAACCTACAAACTGTTAAATCACCTTGTTTTAATTCAAAGCGTTCTTGTCCATCTACTAATTTTGCCTCTACCCCATCTTTTTTCAAAGAATAAGGAAATGGACCGCAATGCCATAAAAGTTCTGCATTATCATTTTGAGGATGACGAATAGTCAAATCTGCTAAAAATTCTGATTCTTCAAATAAATTGCAAGCTCTTAAGATTGCCAGAGTAATGGCTCCATTTATATCTGTTTCACAGGAAAGAGGCATTCCATTATCTGCCATTTCTCCCAAAACAACGCAAGGGCACAACCCCATTAAAGTTGGAAAAGCAGACCAGCACTCAAATGCTGCCACAGAACAATTGTTTTCTTCCATTAATTCCTGAACTGCTAATTTTGTCGCACATATTTGTTGGAAATTTTCTCCATCAGGGAATTTTCTCACAAATTCCTCCTCATACTTTATATATTCTTTTCCTTTCTCCTCTAGAATTTTCCTAGCTCTGTTACAAATTTCTACTGGTGAAATAGGGACAGTTGTAATGCCGAACCTCTTAATCAAATTTGCTTCGTTAGTCATAACACTCATAAAAGGCACTGGACGTTCTCCTATTTTAGCAATTCGCAAAGTACGAAGAGATTTTAAAACTGCTGCTGTTCTAATAAATGTTTCATACCCTTTTACAAATTCTTCACTTTTCGTAGTACAATTATAAATGTAACTGTATTTCAAACCATAGCGCTGTAAAACCTTTGTAGCTGCAAACATACCGCACTGTGTATCTCTTCCCCTAGCCTCATCAGTATTCGGCCTTTCATCTCTTGGTCCCCATACCAAAATAGGTACTGTAAATTTAGAAGCAATCGCTGCCACTACTTGTTCTTCTCCAAAATCACAGAAAGGGAAAAATAATGCATCAATTTTTCTATTTTTCATTTTATCCACAATTGCGTTTACTTTGTCCATTTCGCAAACAATTCCATTCTCGCATATATCATCTATATCCACGATTTCTACTATAGAAGCTTTAATCTTCCGAATTTCTTCCATAAAACAATCCTTCTGACGTTTTGCTTCCACCATACTCAAAAAGCTTCTTTTATTTGGTACTACACCCAAAGTTAAAGTTTCCCTATACATACTCTAGCCCCCTGCCATACTTTTTTACTCTTTCATCAATTTCTCTGTAATCAATCTCGCCTGTTTCTAAAAAGTTATCTGTTACTTCCCAATTAGGAATTCCTGCTCTCCCTCCAATTCTGGTACATTTGATGGCAGATACTCCACTTGCGAATCTTGCAGCATCTTTAGGAGACAGGCCTTTAACTATTGCTGCTAAAAAAGCACCATGAAAAACATCCCCTGCTCCCACCGTATCCTTTACATCTACATCAAAAGCAGGAATTTCAAAAAATCCTTCTTTGCTGATCCCCGCACAGCCCTTTTCTCCGAATGTAAAAATCACAATTTCTGGTCCCTTATTATATAAATATTCGCAATTTTCTTTTACGCTTTTTCCAACTTCTAACATCTTTTCGTAAACAAATTCTGAGCCAATAAATATATCTATCCAAGAAATAGCATCCAACAATTCATCTGTATAAGAGTCAGCATCCATAAAAATTTTGCTTCCTTTTTGTTTTGCCATTTGAGCTGCTTTTTTCGTCACCGAATCTAAGTTGGCCATATAAAAATAACTAGAATTTGAAATATATTCTATATTCAATTCTTCCTCTGTCATACATTCTGCGCTTCCTGGATAAAAAACAAAACTTCGTCCCATAGAACCTTCGTCACTAATTACAATATCAAAATTAGTTGTTCTATTTTTTCTCACACACATTTGTTCTGTATCAATTCCATGGTCTTGAAAATCTCTGAGACAAAAAGTTCCATATTTATCATCTCCAACATTTCCCATTATTCCACAGCAAAGCCCCAATCTTGCCGCTGCTACCATACCGGAAGCTACTTTTCCTCCTCCTTGCCAACTCAAATTCTGTATCCTCTCTGCTCCATTAGGTTTTGGAAAGCACCTAACATTTACTGCAAGATCTACGCAAGGGCTATCCAATCCGATCACATCAAATTTCACACACATCCCCTCCATTTCTTTGCTCTCGATTTTTCCAGAAATATACAATCAAAGCACATATCGTCATTAAAGTAATAATTCCTGCCATAAGTAAATACCCTTTTTCATATCCTAGTAGGTGAATTAACTTTCCTCCTACTAAATTTCCAACAATGGCTCCTAATCCAAGCTGTACAACATTTAGTACACTTTGTCCTTTTGTTTGATATTTTTCATACACACAAGTACTAATATATACCGCACAACTATAATACATAGTCATATATGTAACTCCTTGTAACAGTTGAGCCAAAACTATTCCAATAATTCCACTTCTTATTGGAAGAAGAATTCTAATTCCCATAAGAAAACAAGATAAAAATAAAATCTTTATTGTTCCATACTTTTTAAGCATTCTGTTTATATAAAATAACACTGGAACTTCGCTTAATGCTGAAATGCTATTTATAACCCCAATGGTTGACTGTGTGTAACCTTTTTCAAGAATATACGGCCCAATAAAACCCGTATAAAAGCTCAAGCCCATCTGACTTATAAACGCTAACCCCAAAACTATATACACATCTCGATTTTTAAATATCCTGTTTTGCTCATTTTCTTGAACAACTTCATTTATTACTATCTGCCCATTTCTTTCCTCTTTTAATCCTATACAAAAACAAAACAAAATCATATAGGCGAAAAATGCAAATACAAATTGCATCTGTGGTCTTGTCTTTAAGTACATTCCTGCACAAATTGTCATAACAGCATATCCTAGAGTTCCTCCAAGACGAATAATTGAATAGGAATATCCTTCTTTTAAGGAGCGAGCAATCAAAATTGCGTCACTTAAGGGAATTACGGCTGTGGTAAAGGAAGTTACCACAACCGTTGCAAAAAACATACAAAGAAAACTATTTCCCAGATAGTATAAAAGCATGCTAAATCCACTTCCCACTATTGCAACCAGAAGAACCTCTTTTCTTTTGCCCGTCCTATCACTAATTTTTGCCCAAAACCTCTGTATTAACAAAACAACACACGGACCAATCATCAAAAGAATCCCTATCTTCTCAGCATCAATTCCTTTCTGTGCATAATAAGCAGATAAAAAAGGTGTATAAAAACCGCTGGCAATATAAATAATTGCATTTATGCTGAACAGATATAAAATAGTTCTCTCTTTATTCAAATTTTGCCTTAACTCCTTTTTATTTTTCTAAAGCAATCTTATAGTATCCTTCTTTTTCCTTTTTGATTTCCCAGTTCTGTCCATTTACCACAGCGTTGTCCAAACATTTTTCTGCGTATACAGTAAAATAGCTGGCATCCATATCCGTGTTTATAAACAAGGTTCCCTCTTCTATCTTTGCTTTCAAATTCTGTACGTTACCATCATCAATATACGTGTCTCTAATTTCATCTTCACAAAATAATATGACATCTAAATTTTCGTACTTTTCTTCAATATTCTCTGGAATCTTGGTTAACATTGGAATCATTTTATTTTGACGAATAAACACTGGAATCTTATCTAGTTCAATTTTTCTCTTAACCCATCTACCGCCTTTTATTCTTTCATGCGTAAACAAATCAATCCATTGTCCATTTGGCAAATATACATCTATTTCATCCTCCTGATCAAATACTGGTACAACCAAAAGAGAATCTCCTAGAAAATATTCCAACTCTACATTACGGGCACTTCTATCCTCTGGATATTCCATTACTACTGGCCTAATTACAGGAATATCTGAGAGGTGTGTTTTATAAGTTGTACTGTACAGATACGGTAATAATAAATGTCTTATATCATTAAATTTCTTAAAAATCTTTTCTGCTTTTTCTCCAAAATTCCAGGGTTCTCTTGGTGTTTTCCCATGACATCGGCTAAGTGAATTAAAAAATCCAAACTGACAACTTCTAATATACTCCTCATCTGTAGGAACACATTCATACCCTTCATGATCTGTATTATAGAATCCCCCCATATCAAATCCCCAAAAAGGAATTCCACTCATAGAAGCACTTAAGCCTCCTCTAAGAATACATGCATGATTATTTAAATGGGTAGATGAATCTCCTGCCCACGCTGCTGGAATAGTATGAGAGCCTGCATATCCACTTCTTCCCCAAAGCATTGGAAGTTCTCCTAAAGGGATTTTCACCTCTGCCATAATATCATAAATTGTTTTGGCATATAAAAATGTTAGTTTATTATGTCCCTGAATTCCTGTAGAACCATCAAAATAAACCGCATCTTCTGGAACAGCTTCTGAAAAATCAGTTTTTACTGCTCCAATGCCCATACTAACAACTGACCTTACTTTAGGCTTGTACCACTCTATAAAATGTGGGTTTGTAAAGTCAAAGCATCCTACCTTTGAGGTACTTGTTGCCGTAGAATAAAATCTGCTTGTAACACCTTTTGTATTTTTTACCAAAAATCCCTTTTCTTCTGCTTCTTTAAAATATTTTGAATTCTCATCAATATAGGGGAAAATCCAAAGACAAAGGTGGATTCCCTCCTTTTTTAACTTGTAAATCATTTCTTCTGGATTAGGAAATCTTTCATAGTCCCAGACCCAAGCGCCTGCGTCACCTTCTTTCTGCCATCCATCGATATGTATTACATCAATCTTAATATCCCTTTCTTTAGAAATCTTTACTACTTCATAAATTTCATCTTGAGTTTGATATGAACATTTTGACATCCAAAGTCCCAGAGCCCACTTGGGAATCATAGGAATTTTTCCAGTTTGATTTATATAAGACTTTAAGAGTGCCTTATAATCATTTCCCATCCAAATGACATAGTCTAAGACTTTATCTTCTACGCTCATGTTATATGCCACATTTGAAAAACTACCCATCTCAAATTTCGACCTTGTATAAGTATTTAACAGAATAGCATATCCCCTACTACTCATGAAGAAAGGATGATTTTTATAAGATTTTTCCGTATTCGTGCTTAGAGCATCCGTTTGCCAACAATTAATAGTCTGTCCTCTCTTACCAAAATCCGTAAATTTTTCTCCGAAACCGTAGAATTCTTCATCTGCATATAAATACATTGTTTCATTAACGCCAATAATCTCTTTATTTTCATCATAAGTGAATCCTACAGGCAAATTTTTACACATATTATCCACATTGGAATCTTTAATCTGCTCTTTTGTTTTTAACTTTCCATCAAGATAATAGCTAACTTCCCACGGATATTTCCTAACCCTAGCTTCTATCTTCCCTTTAGATATAGAAATAAATTCTTCGTTTTCCGTTATATTTACACCATTCTGTCCTTCTAACTGATATATACTATTATCAAAAGGATGCTCATTTCCAGGCGTATACATACGAAAACGAAATGCGGTTTCCCCAACACATTGAATGAACACTTTTACTGTGTTCTCTTTGTAAGTATCTACTACAAATTCTACTCCATCTGTTCTCTCTGTATAACTTTTTATACCTGTTAAAAAATCAAAATTGTGATGGAATATTGTTTGTAAATACCCCAACTGTGGATTATAGCTTACTTCTACTTTTTTACCCATATGTTACCTCCTAATTACCTTTCTTGACTTTCTTGACTTTCTTGACTTTCTTGAATTTGATTTTAGCATAATAAAGGACGCAACTTTATGAATATTTTTACTTGCAAAATATAACTTTTTTTCCTTATTTTTACTCGATTTTTTTCCTCGCTCGATACTCTTCTGGCGTTAATCCATAACTTTTTTTGAATGATTGAATAAAATGAGAAACGTCATTATATCCCACTTCAAATGCTATAAAACTAATCTTCATATCCTTATTTTCTAACAATGTTTTTGCCTTTTTTAAACGATATTGAATTAAATATTTCGAAAAATTCATTCCTGTTTCTTGGCTAAATAATCTACTACAATAAGAATAATTCACAAAATATTTATTTTCAGCTAACTCTCTTAAAGAAATATTTTTATAATAATTATCTTCTACATAATGAACAATTTCTTCAACAATTTTACTTTTTTTCTTTGTATTTTCTTTTCCGCTACATATCACTATTACCATTTCTTTCAGATAGTTTTCCAGCTCCTCAATATGTTTAAATTTGTACAAATCATAACGTCTGGAAAACATAACTTTTATATCTTTTAATTCTTCAATATCCTCATTTTGATATAATTCTGCATAATAATTCCCTAGAATTTTCAATATTTCTACAACTGCCATGTACAGTTTCTGTGCACTTTCTTCTTTAATGATTATATCCTCTAAAATACTGTGAATTACTTGATTAATTTCTTTTTCTTTTCTAGTTCTTACTATAGATTCTAGCTTAATTTCTGCTTCTTTTCCAATTCTTGCTTTATATCCGTCCATATTTTTATAAAAATATGCTCTATTCCATCCTTGTATCAATCTCTGATTTAAAGCATATAACGCCTCATTATAAGACTGATATATCTTCTCTTTAGATGAATATACTAGTCCTACACCCATAGTGATATTCATATGTTTACATGTACAAAAATACGATAACATACTTTCTACTTTCTCCTGAACAATCAGTTCATTATCCATACATTCTATTCCACTCAAAAGCATTACATATTCCTCATTAATTTTAGAAAAAAAGAAATCCTTTATGAACCCTCTATATTTTTCCTGAATGATTCTATTCACTAATTCTACATCTGTCACCAGTTCTTCTTCTTGCATCACAACTATACAGAATTTTTCTTCTTGATGTATTGCATTATAACTAAAAAATTCTTTATACAATTCTTCGTGAGCCACGATTGTCTTCACAGGGAAATAATTTTTGGCTGCCTCCCATTGATAATAATTCTTAATTTTTTCTTGATTTCGACTCTTCTCTTCCTGTTTCTCTAAAACCTTTTTTACTGGTGGCAAAAGATTTTCTTTATAAATGGGTTTTACGATATAATCTTTTACATTATAGCGAAGTGCCTCTCTTACATAATCAAAATTTTCAAAGGCAGTCAGAATAAGAATATCTATTTCAGGTCTATGTTTATGTAAATATGAGGCCAGTTCCAATCCTCCCATTTTTTTCATTTGTATATCTGTTATAACCAATGCAATATCTTTATATTCTTCTATTAATTCTATGGCCTTCATTCCATTTACTGCTTCTCCACAAACCTGAATGTCCAAATCGCTTTCTTGTAAGATTTTGACAATACTTTTTCTTGCATAATACTCATCTTCTACTACTAATATTTTTTTCATTTATCTTTATTCTCCTCTTCCAGATTTTCAATTCCAAGCAATAGTTGTATCTCCGTTCCTTTATCTGTCTTATTAACTTTCACTCCATATTTTTCCCCATAGTAATTTTTAATTCTAGTATTTACATTATTTATTCCAATGCTTTTTTCTTCCTCATCAATATAAGAAATTCTTCTTGTTCTCTCGCAAAGAATTCTATTTAATTCTTCTCTTTTTTCACTATCAATCCCACAGCCATTATCTTTTACGAGTATTACAATATCATTTTCACATTTGAACGCCTTAATCCAAATTTTATTGTCATTTTCATCCATCGTAAATCCATGTTCAAAAATATTCTCAACAATAGGCTGTAAAATAAATTTCACAATTCTTACTTGCTCAATCTGTCTTTCTATCTCATATTCTACGCTAAAACAATCATGAAAACGTATTCTCTGAATTTCTAGATATGCCTTTACCATTTCCACTTCCGTCTTTAAGGAAACAAAACGACTACCTTTTACATTGTATTGCATAATACAAGAAAGATTTTTTGTGATTTCCACAATCTCTGGAAAATCGCTAAGTTCCCCCATAGAAGCAATTAAATTTAATGTATTATATAAAAAGTGCGGATTAATTTGATATCGCAGCATTTTAGACTGAATTTTTCTTTGATTTTTATCATAAATAATTTCTCTTACCAGATATTCATTCATTTTATTTGCCATTTCATTGTAGTTTTCTATCACATTGGCAATTTCTCTTGTTAATTTCATATGTTCTAAATTTATAATTTGAAGTTGATCTCCTTTAGTATGGCTTATTTTTTTACAAAATTCTTCTAATGGTTCAATAATTTTTTTTGTATAATATATAGAAAAAGAAACCACTAATATCAATGCTCCTGAGAGAAATATACTATTCCACTTTATCTTTTGATCAACCTCTTCAAACATCCTTTCTTCTGGTATTACTTGAATAATTTTCCATCCGGAAAGCATGTTCTGTCTGGAACTTATATAAAAATTTTTTCCTTTACTCTGAAATGTATCTACTATTAGATTTTCTTTTATCATTTTTTGACTTTTATCAAAAATATATCCTTTTTCTTCTTTCTGATATAAATCTTCTCCGATATGAAACAGTTCCTGTTCCTCCGCCAAAATAAAACACTCACCGCTATTTTCATAAAAACCATTTTCTAAAATACTTTGAAATGTTTTATAGTTAATATCAACTGCTAAAAGAGCAATAGGCATATTTCCATACGTGTATAAAGGATATAAAAAAGTTAAAATATTCGCGTTATCCCCCTGTAAGCCCCCATAATAATATTCATCCTCTTTTCCTTCAAACAGCATCCACTCTTTTGTCATGTTTCTAATGGTTTTGACATATTCTTCTGGTATAGATGTATCCGTACAATAAATGTTTCCATATTTATTTAGTATGGTAGCTCTCAAAATAAGTGTGTCCATAGAAGCAATATGTTTTAATGCATTGTCCATGTAATTCTGGTTTTCGAATTTTGTACCGATATCATTTTTTTCATTATTTTTCAGCAAAATATTTCTAGCATAGTTATCCGTACAACAAATTTGTTTTAGTCCTTTTATATTATTTAAAGATATAGTAATCATATCGTCTATCCGCTCCCCAGCGGTCTTCATTTTCAAAACTTCAGCTTGTCTAATTTTTTTTATATTAATTCCATACACAGCAAGATTTACTATAGAAATTGCAACGGTTATCACCAAAATCACACTTACAAAAGTGCTTCTAAAAGAACGCTTTTTCATTTGTTACTACCTTTCTATCAATTTTTTATCTTCTTTGTAAAGCAAAAACAGGAAGGGTGTCAGTAATTTCTGACATCCCTTCCTAAATATTAAGACTTTACAGCTCCTTGTGTCAAACCCGAAACAATATGCTTCTGTGCACAAGCATATGCTATCAACACTGGAATCATAGCAATAAGGTAAGAAGCAAATGCTAAGTTATAATCAAACGAATATTGTGATTTAAAATTATATTGAAATAATGGCAATGTCCACATATCCTGTGACTGATTTAATATTAATAAAGGCATTTGAAAATCATTCCATACCCATAGTGCATTTAACACAAAAATAGTTGCTAGAATGGGTTTAATCATAGGAAGCACTATTTTCACATAAGCCTTTACCGTACCACATCCATCAATATAAGCAGCTTCTTCCAAATCTCTAGGTACAGACCTGATATAATTCACAAGTAAAAATACCCCTTGAGAAGATGCCAATGTAACACACATAATGATCAAGCCAGGTATATTACATAATTTTAATTTTGCAAGATATTTTACTAATGGTACCATAATAACTTGAAATGGTACAAAAATACCAGCCAAAAGATAAAAATACATAGTCTTATAATACCTTTTTTCCATATTTCGTGCTATTGCATAAGAACACATTGGAATCAAAACCATAATAAGAAATACAGATACCAAGGTCACCACTGCTGAATTCCTAAAAAACACAAAATAATTTGCTTTTTGAAGAACATTTACAAAATTTCCTAAATAAAAACTCTGCGGAAAGGAAAAAAAGCTTTGAGAAGATTCCTGTGGTGTCTTTAAAGCGGTAATGATAGTAAGATAAAAAGGATAGAGAATAACTATCATTCCTGTAATCAATAAAACATAGGACAATATCTTTAATATTCTGCTGCTTTTACTTCTTTTCATCTTACTCACCTACCTGTTTATTACTTGTCAATCTCAGTGAAAATGCCGATACAACCCCCACGATTACAAATAAAATCATAGATTCCGCCACTGAAGTGCTAAATTTTCCTTCATTGATCGCATGGCGATATATCAATAACCCTACTGCCTCTGTTGACTGTGCAGGCCCTCCATTAGTCATAACTTTAATATAGTCAAATACCGTCAAGCCGGCTTTTGCTTGTGTGATAATTACCATATTTAATACTGGAATTAAGTACGGTATAATCACATTCCAAAATCTTGCCCAATTTCCAGCTCCATCAATCGTTGCTGCTTCCAAAAGATCCTTCGGTACACTCTGCAATCCTGCTATAAAAAGCACTGTAGGAATCGCACAGCCCTGCCAAATATTTACCACCATAATAGCAATAGCCGCCAGTTTAGGATTTCCAAGAGGGCTTGTAGACAACGCCTCTATATTCAACATTTCGCCTATAACTGGAACTGCTCTATAAAATAACTCATTCCAAATCAATCCAACAGTGACCATGCTTATGACTGCTGGAATAAAATAAATAGAGCGAAAAAGAGTAGATAATCTCCTAATTCTGTTTAACGCCAATGCTATCGTAAGAGGAATGACTATAAGAAGTACCACTAATGCTATCGTATACCCTATATTAAACCATAGGGCTTCCCTAAATCTTTCGTCAGTCAATACTTTTACATAATTCTTCAGGCCAACAAACGTATAATCTTTAGAAATACCATTCCAATCTGTAAAGCTATAATACACTCCAATTAACATTGTTACTAAAAAGAATATTGTATATAAAATTACAGTTGGCAATGTAAAAGCAAACATAATACGATTCTTCTTTGATTGTGAGCGCATTTCTTTTATTTCAGTTTTACTTATCCTCTTCATTCACAACACCTTCTTAACAATCACTTAGAATCTTCTACTGCTTGATTCCAGTCATTTGTCATTTCTTTTAAGAATGCATCTACATCCTTATCCAATAATACATTCTGGATTTTTCCTCTTTTTGTATCTTCAAATCCTGTTGGAGGATATGCTCCATCTGCTTCAAATCCATTTGCTTCTACATAGTCAAAAAATGGCTGGAACTGAGGAACTTCCGCTTTTACTCCTGTTACACAAGATGGGCTCTTGTCATTATCTGTATAAATCTGAGCCCCTTCTGCAGAAAGTGCAAAAGATAAAAATTTATCAATGGCTTCCATTTTTTCCGGTTCATCTGCTACCTTTGCATTTACACAAAAACCTGTATCTACAGCCTGTGTTGCAATCGGTTTTCCATTATCATTCGGAAGAATAGTAAATTCTACATTAAAATCTGGATTTGCACTCAAAAATGATGGTAATGTCCAACTTCCTTGAAGAAACATCCAGCCTTCTCCGTTTGCAAAGTCATTAATCGCCTGGTCATAACCAAGTGCAAGTGAATCTTCATTAGCATAATCCAACAATTGAATCATTTTTTCTACACCGCTTTTATATTCTGGAATTGTCTCAAAAGACTCTTCTCCTGCTTTCATCTTTTCAAATTCGTCTTCATGGCTTCCTAAATCTCTTGCTTCAATATTAGACCACAAATTAGAAACCGTCCAAGAGTCCTTATTTGGTAAAATAAATGGTGTTTCTCCTTTCGCCTTAATTTCTTCAGCAAGAGCAATTAATTCATCCCATTTGGTAGGCATAGTATAGCCAGCCTCTTCAAACTTATCTTTATTGTAATAAACTCCCATAAAATTGACATTGTATGGAGCTATGTAATTTTTTCCGTCTTTTGCTTTTACAGCATCCAGATACTTGCTATCTATATTTTTCATATAATCCTTTTCTGATAAATCCAACAGCAATCCTTCATCCTCAAACTGCACAAATTGTGCATCTGTTGGCCAATGATTCATCATATCTGGAAGACTATCACTGCTAGCTCTTGTCATCAAAACTTCCTGAGCATCTGGAACCACATTCTGTTTAATGACAATATCTGGGTTTTCTTTCTCAAATGCTTCAATTACTTTGGTATAGCTTTCTGCTGCTTCACGTTTTACTTGCACAAATTCAATTTCTACCTTACCTGAAGATTTTTCTTCACTCTTTCCTGAATCTGTCTCGTTTTTCTGTCCGCATCCAACAACAAACGTTGAAGCCATTGCCAAACACAATGTCACTGCCAAAATTTTTTTCTTCATACTTTCGTCCTCCTTAATGTTTTCGGTAGTGTCAAGTAAATCGCCCCAAAATCGCCCCAAATCCAGTAAAATCAAGGGTTCCAAGGCTGTAGAACCTTTACCTCCCCTTTCTTTGGCTTGGGTGACCAAAATTTTGCGTCGGAAGACCAGTCAAGGCCGGGCTAAAAGCCCGTTAAATTCAGCCTTGATAGGGCTTCCGTAAGCAAAATACAATCGGTCAACCCAATGGAAAGGGGAACGATTTTTTCGTATTCTGTTTGACACCACCATGTTTCCTTTGATGAATAAAATTATATCACTTGTATATTTTTACTCATATAAATTCTTTTACTCTATACACTTTGCATATATAATTTTTTTTACATTTTTCATTTGATAAAATAATATCTATAACTGAGCAATTGAAATCACAATAAATACAGCTAAAAGAACAGAAAATAAAAAGAGAATTTGTTGCTTCTTTACAACTCAAATTATTTTTTAAGCAACAAACTCTCTTTTATTTCTTACCAACTATAAATGAGCAAATACTGAAATTTGCACAAAATTACCCTACCATTTCTAAAACAGCTTCAAGTGATGCTCCACTTTTAATGAAAGAATGAAGATTCATCAACTGTTCTGTTTTTATTTGTTCCTGGAAATAGCGGTATCCTTCTTCAAAAGTACAGTATTTTCCAGAATGCATACAACACATATAATGAGCCAATGACATAATCAGCCAGTAACGCTGAATTCCCATCCGGGAGCGGATTTGATATTTATCCAGGGCGAGTTTTCCTTCATACCGATACACGTAGAATTCACGACCGCCAACGGTCACAAGGCTGACGTCAGAATCCGTTTTCTTTAAATGAAGGACAAATCCGCTGACTTTCCGGCGAATTCCACATGGATAGATAATCCTGTTGGTTTTTAAGGCACCAATGGTGTAAAATCCTTTTCGTATAAAACTGTCCATGACTTTTGCAGAAGTGTACCAACTGTCACAAAGAAAGTAAGAGATCACAGGTGCCACAGGAAGTTCTTCCGCAATCTCCTGTACAATTCGGATTTTTGATTTTGATCTGTCGTACAGGATAACTGCATAGTTCAAGATGATGCCGTTACAGGATAACATGACAGAAACGACCTGATGCCCATAATCCTGACAGCCCTTTAAATGAGACTGATGGAAATACGCCGCTTCAATAGGATGCAATGCCTGTGACGAGGGCTTTGTATGCGAAGCGGTTGTAGTTCTGTGCTGACAGCTGACTTCAGCGAAATCAATGGTTTTTCCTCGATAACCACACAAGAAAATCGAGACCATGATAGTCATTAAATGGTTGTGGTACACATCGGATAAAATTAATCCGAGTTTTAAAGATTTAAAGTAATTATAAATATGATTAGAATGATGTATACTGTTTGCAACAGGCATCCCCTTGTTGTATGTGTAAGATTGTTTTGTCGTTATTACAATTATACATCATTCAATAGAGGGTGTCTTTATTTTGTGCAATATTTGGGATTTACTCATTCATAGATTAAAATTAACTAATTAGCATTACTCTATCCGATAAATTATACCATATCCCCCACTTTATTACCACCCGGGAATTATACCTAACTATAGCCCGTAACCTCCATTTCTTCGTATAACTCTTACTATACTATCCTCCCACCACCCCTTATTAGACGTTTCCACCCGTCTCCCGGTTTTAAAAAGCCAAAAATTTTCTGTTTTCGAACCACGTTTCCCAAAACCCACCATTCCAACTCATAATTTCCAGAAATCCGCCGATACTAATACCAGAACTTTAATTTCATCTGAAACCAGTTTTATCACATCATATTTACGAGGAGAAAGTTTATGAAAGCTACAGGAATTGTAAGAAGAATCGATGAGCTCGGGCGGGTGGTGATTCCGAAGGAGATACGGCGGACGTTGAAGATACGGGAATCGGAGCCTCTGGAGATTTTTACAGATCGGAACGGGGAGATTATTTTGAAAAAATATTCGCCGATCGGGGAGATTTCGACCAGTGTGCATCAGCTGGCTGAGGCGGCGGCGAAGACATGCGGAAAGCTGTTTTGTATCTGCGATCAGGATCAGGTGATTGCGGCTTCCGGGCCGGAGAGTAAGAAGTATCAGGGGAAGCAGCTGAGTAAAGAAATGGAGAAGCGGCTCTTTGACCGGGATTTTATCCCGGAGAACAGCGTCTATTATCCGGTGACAGAGGAGGACACACACACGGAGCAGATACTGGTTCCGGTAACACGCGACGGGGATCCCATCGGTGCTGTGTGTTTTCTCGGCATGCGGCGTACGGATCCGATCGGAGATCCGGAAAAGAAAGTGGCTGAGATGGTAGCCCGGTATCTGACTCTTACCATGGATAACTGAAGACGATTCCGTTTCTGTCGTTATCATTTGTTGGACTTTTCGCTCTTGTTTTATATCCAGCAATGATATCTGCACAAAAACGAGGCGGCTCCGGCTTCTTTTTTTGCCGGCATGCCGCCTCATTTTATTTCTGCTCGTAACTGTTCAGTACCCTCACAGTTACGAGTCAAAATGCATTCCAAATCACCTTCGGTGATGGCATTTTGCCTTGTATGTCTCGGGATTTTGGCAAAAACATGCCAAAACACCTCGCGGGATACTACCTTCTGAATAGTTACTTCTGCTCATAATACTCTTCCAGTGTCAGTCCCGTAAGTGTCATATACAACGCCAATGACCTGGTTACATACCGGATATGCCAGGGTTCCCACCCATACCCGGTAATATGCTCTTTTCCTTTCGAATAACGCAGGATAAAGCCAAATAATGGCGCATACCGTTTCAGCCACAGGCCTTCCCGGGTTTCTCCGAAACGTTCATCCAACTTGTAATCAACCGCCTGACAGGAGACATCCAGTGCCAAACCTGTCTGATGTTCACTGGCTCCCGGCGGTGCTACCCACTGCACCGGAGTTTCACTCCCTTGGGGCTGCTCACGTAATTTCTTCCGGTAGAGTTCTTCCTGTCTTTCGTAACTTCGGTAGCCTGACACCCCACACAGATATATTCCTTCCTCTTTCCCTCTCGCAAAAAGCTCCTCCACAGCCTTTGCTGCATTGACTGCAAGCAATCTTTTCCTGTCCCCGACAGGTGCATCAAAGATGATTTCCGGCTCAACTAAAGTTTGCGGTATCGCATTTCTCGGTAAGCGATGTATACGGTTTACCAGAATCGTAGCGTCCATCTTTTCCCCTCCTTTGTTTCGCTGTTACGAAACCATCTGCATTCGTAACTGTTCAGTACCTTCACAGTGACTACTGAATAGTTACCTGCATTCTATGCAGCCAGAGGCCGAATTATGACCGGATGTATCATGACACGCGGCCTATGCTATTCTGTGATTACCGCAGTAATTACCAGTTTTCCACTGGTAAAACATATTTTAGGACAAAGCATGTGTCCTGGCACATTCTCGCGCCTCTTTTTTTCATTTACAGGACAGCAATTTTCGGTAAGTAAAAAAAGAGAGTGCAAACACGTCTCCCGTATTCTGCACTCTCTGTTCTCATTCTTCTATTAGTTTACCTGATACACATCCGCATATTTCATACCAAAGCCCAGTGCTTCGCTGTGGCTTCCCATGAAGATATCCACATGTCCGTATGCAGTTCCTCTGTCTTCTACGGTATAGATCTGACCATTGATAGAAAGTTTGGTTCCAAAAGGAACTCCTGCCATCGCAATGGTACGTCCCGGTGTCGGTGTGGTTCCGCTGGCTGTTCCGCCGCCGGACCATTTACCGCAACAGATGGAACAGCTGCAATATGCTGTCAGTTTGAATCTTCCCAGATATTTACCTTTGGAAGTATCAATCGTTGTATCTGTCGTACTGCTGTCACTCTTTGAAGTCGTTGTGCTTGTTGATGTAGTATTCTGTTTTTTCTCTGTTGCTGACGCTGCCTGCTGCGCTGCTTTCTGTTGTGCTGCCTTTTTGGCTGCCGCTTCTTCTGCCGCTTTTTTCTCTGCTGCTTCTTTTGCTGCCGCTTCCTGGGCTGCTTTCTCAGCTGCTGCCTGCTGTGCCGCTAATCTGGCTGCCGCTTCTTCCTCTTTTGCCTGACGAAGAAGGTTATTGATCGCATCTTCCTGGCTGCTGATCTTTGTCAACAGATCATTCTCTGCTGTCTGCTGACTCTGAATATCTTCCTGATATTCACGGATCTGCTGGTAAGTTGCCTCCACCAGTTCTTCTACTGCTGCCTGCTTGTCCGCACTCTCCTGCTGAAGAGCCATAATATCTTCTTTTTCCTGTGCCACCTGTTCCTCTTTGGTCTGAATGGCTTCTTTTGTTTCTTTGTATGTATCCAGCATGTCTCTGTCATACTTTGACATCTGGGAAATGTTCTCAGCCTGGTTTAAGAAATCCGAAATACTTCCGGACTCGAACAGCAGGTTCATATAATTGCTGGCTGAGTTTTCATACATATAGCGGATACGGAGTTTCATCGCTTCATACTGCTGTGCTTCGTCCGCTTTCGCATCTTCAAGGTCACTTTGCAGCTGTGTCAGTTCTTCCTGCTTCGCATCGTAATCATTCTGCAGTTTTTCCAGACTGCTGCGAAGATCGTTCAACTGTGTATTCAGATCTGCAAGATAAGTTTCTGATTCACCTTTTTTTGATTCCAGTTCCTGAATCTTTTCCTGGGTCTGTTGCAGGGAAGACTGATTCGCCTGCTGCTGTGCTTTCGCATTGGATATCTTCTCCTGCGTCGTAGCAGCTCCACCCTGTACCGCACTTCCCACAATAAGACATACGGAAAGTACCAGGCTTGTGATTCTTTTTCTTCTCATATTAATTCCTCTCACTTTCTCAGGCAAGAGTCATTATAACATGATTTTGTAGCATTGTGAAGTAGTTTTTTAATATCTCGTAATAATTATGTAATATTTGATAGAAATTTGACAATTTTTACCGCAAAGCCACGAAAAATTCCGGAATTTCCCCGTACTTATGTCAACCTTTTAACCGCCAGCCACTCCAGTATTTATTCTTCAAAACTCCATTGACCAGTTTTCCCCATCCAAAGGCATACTGATCCACACAGACCAGGATCCAGCCTTTCTCTCTGGTCGCCTCCCCCGGTTCCAGAAGCAATGTTTCTCCGCGCAGATACCTCCCGATCCGCTCATCCTCCGGTGACAGGGAGACACTTCCCGCATAATCAGAAGCCTTCAGCGTCATCGCCAGCTGCTGGGACGGCTCAAAACGGTTTTTCTTCAGATCTCCCATGTACAGTCCGTTTCTTAAGAAATGAATCCCGTTCAACTTCGCCGGCAGCTCCGGCACCAGATAGACTTTTTCACCTTTGATCTGTACCCGCTCCCAGTCCGGTTTCCACTGGCAGTCTTTGAAAAATTCTTCCATAACTGTTTTATTTTTCTTATCCATCCGTGTCGGCGCTTCCAGTTTGATCCTTGTCTCAGGCGCATCCTCTGACTTTTTCATCAGTGCCAGAAAATGTCCTTCCCCTTTCATCTTATGCGGCCAGATCCGCACACAGCGGCGCAGTTCCTCTCTTCCGTCCCCCCACGCGGGATTGCCCTCGGAAAATTCCTCGTATCCCTCGATTGGAAGCAGTTCCATCTCCGGGCACTCATTCAGGATCCAGGAAATACTTCCCTCATTTTCCACCGGCGCAAAGGTACAGGTGGAATACAGCAGTTTGCCACCCGGACGCAGCATCCGCACCCCATTTTTCAGGATATCTTTCTGCAGTTTCGCAAAATATTCCGGTCGTTCCTCATCCCAGGTTTTGATCACTGCGGGATCTTTGCGGAACATCCCTTCTCCGGAACACGGCGCATCGATCAGTACCTTATCAAAGAATCCTTCGAACCGATCCGCCAGGTTCTGCGGTACTTCGTTGGTCACAAAGGCATTGGATATGCCAAATACTTCCAGATTCTTTAACAGTGCTTTTGCCCGGGAATTGCTGATATCATTTGCCACCAGCACACCTTTTCCCTGAAGTGCTGCGCCGAGAGCGGTTGCTTTTCCTCCCGGTGCCGCACACAGATCCAGAACCCGTTCCCCCGGTTTTACCGGAAATTTCGCCGCCGGAGTCATCGCACTTGGTTCCTGCAGATAATAAAGACCGGCGCTGTAATACGGATGTCTCGCCGGCTGATTTTCTTCTTTATAAAAATATCCGGTCTTCGTCCAGGGAATCGGCTCCAGTGAAAATCCGGAGCCTTCCGCCAGTTCCTCTTCCGTGATCTTCATCGGATTGATCCGGAGTCCGTACTGTCTGGGATTGTCATAACTTTCGATATACGCTTCGTATTCATCCCCCAGCATCTCTTTCATTCTCTTTTCAAAGCTTTCCGGCAGTTCCACTCTCATCACACACCTGTCTCCTCTTTTTTCTTTCTCTTCTCTCCGTTCTCTCACGGATGTTTTTCTACGCTCCACTATAGCAACACTCTGTCATTTTGTAAACAACAAAAGAATGTGCTTTTTTCCATTCAAAAAGCGGTGGCCCCCCAGCCACCGCTTTTATTTACGCGAGCAACGAGCCAAAGTTCATGCTTGCATGAAACCTTGGCGACTGCCGCGATAACGAGTAAAATTCGCAAAGCGTATTTTATCTCGTTTTTGCGTCACCCCATATATATGACAACCCGGTTACGCATTATCTGCAACGACATCTTCTGCCATTACTTCCTCATATTTCTCCAAAATCAGGTTCTGGATCTTTTCTCTTGTGTTGGAATTGATCGGATGTGCAATATCGCGATACTCTCCATCGGAAGCCTTACGGCTCGGCATAGCGATAAACAGTCCTTTCTCTCCCTCGATCACCTTAATATCATGTACAACAAATTCATCATCAATTGTTATGGAAACAACTGCTTTCATCTTTCCTTCTTTTGTCACTTTGCGCACTCTTACGTCTGTAATCTCCATAGCACATGCCCCTTTCATATGTCGTTCTCTTTCTGAACAGATATAGCCGCTGATTTTTATTTTCCCGCGAACCACCAGACAGCTGCTCTTTTATTACAGCGCATAGCGCTCGTTCTTTTCCACGACAACTATTATTTCGTCTTCTCCGCAGTAGTAAGAATTTGCCCGGATGGTATCCCGGCTTTCTACGATGCAGTTCTCGATATGGGTATTATCACCCAGATATACGTCATTCAGAATAATCGAATTCTTGATGACACAGTTGTTTCCTACATATACTTTCTTAAACAGAACAGAATTCTCCACCTGTCCGTTGATGATACAGCCACTCGATACCAGGCTGTTCTTTACCTGACATCCCGGATTGTATTTTGCCGGTGGCAGATCGTCGATCTTGGAATAGATATCCGGATACTGATGGAAGAAATAATCTCTTACTTCCGGTTTCAGGAAATCCATGTTGGTCTTGTAATAAGCCTCAACGGTAGAGATATTGTTCCAGTAATCCTGGATCTTGTAGCCATAGATTCTCTTCAGATTCTTATAGCGGATCAGGATATCTTTTACAAAATCATGTCTTCCTTCCTGTGCGCAGCGCTCGATCATCTCGATCAGCTGGCGGCGGCGGATGACATAGATTCCTGTGGAAATGGTATGATAATCGGATACCATCGGTTTTTCTTCAAATTCTTCGATCCGGTAATCTTCGTTCATTCGAAGCACACCGAATCTGGTCACATCTTCGTTCGCATCCACATCTTTGCACACGATGGTCACATCGGCACGTTTTGCGATATGGTATTCCAGAACTTTGTTATAGTCCAGCTTGTACACACAGTCACCGGATGCGATTACCACATACGGTTCATGGCTTCTCTTCAGGAAATCCAGGTTCTGATAAATCGCATCTGCGGTTCCCTGATACCAGAAGCTGTTATCCGGAGTGATCGTCGGTGTAAATACAAACAATCCTCCCTGTTTTCTACCGAAATCCCACCATTTGGAGGAACTTAAATGTTCATTCAATGATCTTGCGTTGTACTGAGTCAGAACCGCAACTTTCGCAATATGAGAGTTCGCCATATTACTCAGTGCAAAGTCGATGCTTCGATAACTTCCCGCTACCGGCATCGCTGCGATGGCACGTCTGTTGGACAGTTCTCTCATCCTGTTGTTATTACCGCCTGCCAGAATAATTCCTAATGCTCTCATATTACTCACCGTCCTTCTTTACAATTGCGCCGCCGCTTACAAGCTCTCCGTCCGGATAATCCTCAGCAGTTGTCTCACCGCTGATGGCTGTGTTCTTTCCAATCTTCACACCTGACGGAATAACAGAATTTTCTGCGATTGTAACAAGGCCGAATCCATAGACAGCCGGTTTCAGTACGTTCGGAGCTTCCTCGCCGACACCTGTAACAACATTTTCTCCCACCTCAACACTCTCTGCGATGATGGACTTGTCAATCTGGCTTCCGGCTCCGATCCGGGAATGTTTCATGATGATCGAATCCCGCACCACGGCTCCTTTTTCAATTGTTACGTCCGCGCCGATGACGGAATTATGGACTTCACCATAAATCTCCGCGCCTTCGCCGATGATACTTCTTTCAATTACGGATTCCCCGGATATGTACTGCGGACGGATGATATCACCTTTGGTATAGATTTTCCAGAACTCCTCATACAGGTTAAATTCCGGAATGATATCGATCAGTTCCATGTTTGCTTCCCAATAAGATCCCAGTGTTCCTACATCTTTCCAGTATCCGTTAAATTCATAGGCAAACAGTCTCTTTCCGTTATCTCTGCAATAAGGCAGGATATGTTTACCGAAGTCACAGTTTGGCTGATCCTTCAGTGCCATCAGAGACTCTTTGAGTGTTTTCCACGAGAAAATATAAATTCCCATCGATGCCAGATTACTTCTCGGGTGTTCCGGTTTTTCTTCAAACTCGGTGATCCGTCCTGCTCCGTCGGTGATCATAACACCGAAACGGCTTGCCTCCTCGATCGGCACCGGCATACAGGCGATAGTTACATCTGCCTTATTTGCCTTATGGTAATCAAGCATCACTTCGTAATCCATCTTGTAGATATGGTCACCGGAGAGAATCAGAACGTATTCCGGATTGTAGGTCTCCATGTATGCCATATTCTGAAAAATTGCGTTTGCTGTTCCGGTATACCAGTCGCTGTTACCATTTTTTTCATAGGGGGGAAGCACGGTAACACCGCCCACATTCCGGTCCAGATCCCACGGAATACCGATCCCGATATGGGTGTTCAGACGCAGTGGCTGATACTGGGTCAGTACGCCCACGGTATCAATGCCCGAGTTAATACAGTTGCTCAACGGAAAATCGATAATACGATATTTTCCTCCAAATGCTACCGCCGGTTTGGCAACCTTCTCGGTAAGTACACCCAGTCGGCTTCCCTGACCTCCGGCCAACAGCATTGCAATCATTTCTTTCTTAATCATGCAATCACCTCTTGTCATATATAGTAAACAGATTATAACACACTTCTTATATTTAGTGAACATTTTTTACATATTTTTCTCAAATCTTTTCGTGTTTTTATGACATTTACACAATAATTTTGCCCTGTTTCGTCATTTTCTTCTATATCTAATGGTTTTTTGCCGCATTCTTAAAAAAATCTTTCCATTTTAGCCTTTTACGTCTATAATAAATGTAATACAAATCTTTGTAAGAAAAGGAGAACTCCTATATGTATACGATTGATTTTACAAAACCTGTTCACATACATTTTATTGGTATCGGCGGTATCAGCATGAGCGGTCTTGCCGAGATTCTTTTGAAAGAGGGATTCACCGTATCCGGTTCGGATTCCAAGGAAAGCACACTGACAGATCACCTGACTGAAAAAGGTGCGCAGATCTTCTATGGACAGCGCGCATCCAACATCATTGACGGCATTGATCTGGTGGTTTACACCGCTGCGATCCATCCGGACAACCCGGAATATGCCTGTGCAAAAGAAAAAAATATCCCGATGATGACCCGTGCCGATCTGCTCGGACAGATCATGAAAAATTATGAGATCCCGATCGCCGTATCCGGAACCCACGGAAAAACCACAACTACTTCCATGGCTTCCCATATTCTGTTAGAGGGCGGTTTTGATCCGACCATCTCTGTCGGCGGTATCCTGCCGGCGATCGGTGGTAACCTGCGCCTGGGACATTCCGGCACATTCATCACCGAAGCCTGCGAATACACCAACAGCTTTTTAAGCTTCTTCCCGAAGATCAGCATCATCCTGAACATGGACGCCGATCATCTGGATTTCTTTAAAGACATTGACGATATCCGTCATTCTTTCCGTCTGTTCGCAGAAAAACTCCCGGCTGACGGTACTCTGATCATCAACAGCGACACCCCTCATTATGAGGACATCATCAAAGATCTGCCGTGCGAAGTTATCACTTACGGACTCGAACACGAAGCAGATTATACAGCGACGGATATTACATACGATACGTTCGGACATCCGACCTTTACCTGTCTGCATCACGGAGAAACCGTAGGAACTTTCTCCCTGAAAGTACCGGGTATTCACAATGTGTCCAACGCACTTTCCGTAATCGCTCTGGGCGAAAAACTGGGCATGGACGATGCAACGATCCAGAAAGGTCTGGTCAACTTCACCGGAACCGACCGCCGTTTCCAGTTCAAAGGAAAAATCGGCGATATCACCGTGATCGATGACTACGCCCATCACCCAACAGAGATCAAAGCAACCCTGACCTCTGCGAAAAACTATCCGCACAAAAAAACCTGGTGTATCTTCCAGCCACACACCTACACCCGTACCAAAGCCCTGCTCCAGGACTTCGCCGAAGCCCTGACCCTGGCAGACCACGTGGTACTGGCAAAAATCTACGCCGCAAGAGAAACCGACACCCTCGGCATCTCCTCCGCCGACCTCCAAAAACAGATCCAGGTCCTGGGAACCCCCTGCGAATACTTCCCGACCTTCGACGAAATCGAGAATTTTCTTCTGGAAAACTGCCAGCCAGGCGACCTCCTGATCACCATGGGCGCCGGCGACGTCTACCAAATCGGCGAAAAACTCCTGGGAAAGTAAAATCCCAGAGGACATCTTTTTAAAACGCATTAAAAAAAGGGCAACTGAAAGTGTATCTCAACACTTTCGGTTGCCCTTTTTATACGTACAAACCACTTCCAGTCATTTTTCCGTTCTGCCTCCTGCAATTTCTCCTCTTAAAATTCTCCCACTCCCTACCACTCAACCACCCCTCCCCCTTTCGCCACCATTTTTTAAAACTTATCCACACTATCCACACATTTATCCCCACCCCCTCTGTGGATTCCCCTGTGCATAACTCCGTTTACATAATCCCCCACCCCTCCCACCAAATTTTCTCTATTTTTCAACCAATTCCCTCAATATCAGGTTACCAATAATCTTTATCTCAAGAATTTATCCCCAACTTATCCACATTATCCACACCCTTATCCACCCCACTTACCCACCAACAAATCCCCCTTAACCCCTTATTTTCAACTAATTTTCCACAAAAAACCATATTTGCTTTCTCAAAGAATCATGCTATAATAATCCCGTAACTAACACACATACCATTACTTTTCTATTACAGGTGAACTATGCAGTTATCTTTACATAATGGAAGCTCCAGCGGAGTCACCATTATTTCCAATATTTTCATAGACTATTATATCCCCCGCGCCAACGGGGAATTCGTAAAAATATACCTTTATCTGCTCCGCAGTCTGCAAAGCGGCGATACCGCACTGGACCTGACTGCTGTAGCGGATGTTTTTGACTGCACAGAATCCGATGTGCTCCGTACCCTCCGCTACTGGGAAAATCAGAAACTGGTGGTGCTCGCAGGTACGGACAGTCAGACTTCGATTGATTTTCTGCAGCCTATGCTGCCGGATGCGGTGCAGAACACACTGGCAGAACAGGCTGTTACCCAAATTGCGCCTGTAACATCGACAAATACCGTCAGAACCGGCACAACACCGACAGCTAAAGTATCTGTCAGTCAGACAGCAAATATCGCACAGACGGGCAATCAGACCCCTTCGGCACCGGAAAATCAAAAAAATCCCTGAGCGCCGATCGTCTGAAAGAACTCTGTGAGCAGGAAGATGTACGCCAGATCCTGTTTCTGGCAGAAAGTTATCTCGGAACCACGCTTTCCAGAACCGTGACCGATGAACTTCTGTACATCTACGAAGAACTACATTTTTCCGTGGATCTGTTTGACTATCTGATCGAGTATTGCGTCTCCAAGGGAAGTAAAGACATTCATTATATAAAGAAAGTCGCCTTCAGCTGGCATGAGGCAGGCATCAACACCGTGACCCGCGCCAAACAGGAGACTACGACTTATCACAGAAACTATTTTTCGATTTTAAAAGCATTTGGGATCAGCAACCGGAATCCGGTTCAGTCCGAGATCCACATGATCGATCACTGGATGAAAGACTATGGATTTACCATGGACATTCTCACAGAAGCCTGTTCCCGCACGGTAGCATCCACCGGAAAAGCGAATTTCCGGTATGCGGACAAGATCCTTTCCGGCTGGAAGGACAAAGGTGTCCGGCACCTGACCGATATTCAGGCTCTCGATACCCTGCACAGACAGCTGCAGAGCGACCGCCAGGAACAGAAACAGCGGCAGGAACAGAAAGGAACCCGTCCGGCAGGCTCCGGGAACAAATTCAACAATTTCCAGCAGCGAAATTACGATTATGACCAACTTGAAAATCAGCTTTTAAAAAAATAAAGGAGAACCATCGTGGCACTACAAAACAGTCAGTACGATGCTCTGATGCGCTATTATCAGAGATTACAGTTCCGTAACAAACACGAACAGGATGCCCATATCGCCGAAGCCCAGGCAAAGATTCCCCGGCTGGCAGAGATAGACCGGGAAATCGCCTCGATCAGTGTAAAAAAAGCCCGGATTTTACTGGGTGACAAAGATAATGAGGACTTTGACCTGAACACACAGATTCAGGCGCTCTCCAGAGAACGGGCAGATCTGTTAAAGACTCACGGTTACCCGGAGGATTATCTGAAGATGCATTATACCTGTCCGATCTGTCAGGACACCGGGTATGTGGACAACCAGAAGTGCATCTGCTTCAAACGGGCGATCAGTGAACATCTGTATACCCAGTCCAATATCCGGGAGTTATTAAAAACAGCCAGTTTTGACGCATTTTCACTGGACTATTATCCGGAAGATATGATCAACAAAGCCAGCGGTCAGACTGCCCGACAGTTCGCAGAGACCGCATTGGAGCGCGCAAAGGATTTTGTTCAGAACTTTGATCATTCCTTTGAAAATCTTTTTATTTACGGAGATACCGGCGTAGGAAAAACATTTCTCACGTACTGCATCGCAAAAGAACTTCTGGACTCGATGCACAGCGTGATCTACTACTCCGCTTTTGATCTGTTCGATGCATTTGCCAGAAATACATTTTCAAACTCTGAGACTACCGAGGGCGAAAATGATTACATTCTCAACTGCGATCTGCTGATCATCGATGACCTCGGCACGGAGCTTACCAACAGTTTCGTAGCTTCTCAGTTTTTCCTTTGCATCAACGAGCGGATCCTCAGAAAGAAATCCACGGTGATTTCCACCAACCTGACGTTGGGCAATTTCATGGACACTTACTCCGAGCGGGTATTTTCCAGAGTTTCCAGTAACTACACGATGATCAAACTCATCGGTAAAGATATAAGAATCCAAAAAAAAATATTAGGAGGGAACTAAAATGTCACACAACAAAAATCACGATTCACAACAGCTTCCTGTAGGACGACTGGGAATCATTTCTCCTTACAGCTGCGCCGAACTCGGTGCAAAGGTAGACAATTACCTGGTTACCTGGAGAAAGAAACGCCACAACGAAGGCGTTTTATATGAAGGCTATGACAGAGATACCTATCTGATTGCTTCCGATCTTCCGCGTTTCGGCTCCGGTGAGGCAAAAGGTGTCCTGAAAGAATCTGTACGTGGTGATGATATCTATATTCTGGTGGATGTCTGCAACTACAGTCTGACATATTCTCTGGCAGGACAGACCAATCACATGTCCCCGGATGACCATTATCAGAACTTAAAACGAATCATTGCAGCGATCGCCGGAAAAGCAAGACGAATCAACGTTATCATGCCGTTCCTTTATGAAAGCCGCCAGCACAGACGTACCGGAAGAGAATCTCTGGACTGCGCACTGGCACTGCAGGAACTGATCGAGATGGGTGTGGAAAATATCATCACCTTCGATGCGCATGATCCGCGTATTCAGAACGCGATCCCTCTGCATGGATTTGAGACGGTACAGTCCTCCTATCAGTTTATCAAGAACCTGTTAAAGAAAGAAAAAGACCTGAAACTGGACAAAGATCACCTGATGGTCATCAGCCCGGATGAAGGCGGCATGAGCCGTGCCATTTATCTGGCAAATAACCTTGGTGTAGATATGGGTATGTTCTACAAACGCCGTGACTACTCCACCATCGTAGACGGAAGAAACCCGATCGTCGCTCACGAATTCCTGGGGGCTGACGTTCGCGGCAAGGATATGATCATCGTGGACGATATGATCTCCTCCGGTGACAGTATGCTCGAGGTAGCCCAGCTTCTGAAAGACCGCGGAGCCAACAAAATCTTCATGTGCTCCACCTTCGGTCTGTTCACCAACGGACTGTCCAAATTCGACGAAGCCTACGAAAAAGGAACTTTCGACCGCATCCTGACCACCAACCTGATCTACCAGACCCCGGAACTGCTGACCAGACCATACTATATCAACTGTGATATGAGCAAATACATCGCCCTGATCATCGACACCCTGAATCACGACGACTCCATCAGCAAACTCCTGAACCCGGTAGAACGCATCCAGAAAGTTCTGACCAAATATAGAAATAACGAAACTATCTGATAAGTTTTTAAAACAAAAGGAAGATATTAACGAAAGTTCTTATTTCATAGACTCTTTCGTTAATATCTTCCTTTTTTCATAAATCTCTATTTTTCCATATTTCTCAGTAGAAGGATTTCACGCGCATACCCCTCCAGTTCATTCGGTGTCTCCAGATAAATCGGGATTCCTTTCAGTTTCGGGTGATTCACCATCCCTTCAAACGTCTCCAGTCCCAGCGATCCCTCACCAATCTTCTCATGCCTGTCCTTATGGCTCGCGAACGGATTCTTGCTGTCATTCATGTGAATCGCCTTCAGCCTCTCAAGCCCGATCACCTGATCGAACTCCTCCAGTACCTGATCCAGCTCTCCCGCCAGATCATACCCCGCATCATACACATGACACGTATCGAGGCAGACACCCATGTGGCTCTTCAACTCCACCCGATCCAGAATCTGTGCCAGTTCCTCAAAACTGCGTCCAACCTCTGTCCCTTTTCCTGCCATCGTCTCCAGAAGCACCGTCGTGTGCTGCTCTTCTTTCAGAATCCGGTTCAGCATCTCACTGATCATCCGGATCCCTTCCTGCGCTCCCTGCCCTACATGGCTTCCCGGATGAAAATTATAACAGTTCCCCGGAACATACTCCATCCGCTTCAGATCATCTTCCATCGTCATCCAGGCAAATTCCCTGGTCTTCGCATCCTTCGAACAGGGATTTAACGTATACGGCGCATGCGCCAGAATCTGGCAGATATCATGCTCTTTCGCAAACTCCAGAAACTTCCGCACATCCTCCGGATCAATCTCCTTCGCCCTGCTTCCTCTCGGATTTCTCGTAAAAAACTGAAACGTATTCGCTCCGATCTTCACCGCTTCTTTTCCCATATGCAAAAAGCCCTTCGATGAGGACAAATGACATCCTATTCTCAGCATTGCCGTCTCCTTTATCTGTATTTTATGTTTTCTCTCTTCCCGCGTGCCGCACGGTCTCCTCTTCCGTCAGTACCGTAAATGCCAGCTTCAGCCCGGAAAGTTCCATATCACAGTCTTCTTCCTCCAATGTCGGAGAAGCCATCTCCCGGATTTCCTCCTGAAGATTTTCTATCTGGATCTTCTTTTCCTCGAGTTCCACCGCCAGATGTGCTCCACGCTCCTGCAGCCGCAGGATCTGATGACTGGTCTCCCGCAGTTCTTTCTTTCTCTCTTTCAACCGCTCTTCCCAGTCTTTCTGAAGCTCTTCCCCGGCAGATTCTCTCTCTGACATTTCCGCTTCTTTGGGGGCTGCTGCCTGCATTACCGTACTTCTTCTTGTCCGAAGCCAGTCTGCCAGATATTTTCTTCCAGCCAGCGCTCCCACCAGGATCGCAAGTCCGACAATCGTGCAGACCACCCGGTTCCAGGAAAATGGATCGATCAGTGCCAGGATCGCCAGACAAACGCCTACCCAGGTAATAATTTCGGAAATTTTTGAAATTTTCGAAAAATCTGTAAGATTACTCTTCCTTTCACTGGACGCAGCTACATTCTGTACCCGTTTTTCTACCACAGTCGGCTCATTTTCCTGCTCCTGTCCACTCTGTGGTCGACGGCTCTCCTCCGCCTGTCGTTTTCCTTCTTCCCGCCGTTCCTGTTCCAGATGTTTCTCCTGTGCATTGCGGTTCAGCTCCAGACGTCGAATCTCCGAACGGTTGACCAGCATCTGCTGCTCCAGACCGGCACGTTCCCGCACCACGCGTTGCACGGTCTGTTCCAGTTCCGTGCTGCGATCCTGGCGCTGTTTTTCCAGGGTCTTCTTTCGTTCTTCCCAGTCATTCATTCTCTCTGCAATGACCTGATCGGGATCCATAGTTTCGGTGAGCAATGCCTGTAATCCATAATCCAGTGCTTTCTGCTCCACTTTTCCCTGTTTCTTTTCAAACCAGTGGATATATGCACCCACCGGCGTTCCCAGTTTTTCCCGTTTCAGACGGGTGAGATCGTAACAGGGACGTGTTTCGTCTGTGATTCTTACAACATTTCCATAAGCCTTCAGAGGCTCCAGCTGAAATTCCAGTTCCGGGTTCCGGTATCCCTGGATCCGAAGCCAGTAGATCTCTCCGCTTCCCTTCTGCTGAATCGCATCCTGTACTTTCTGTTCCAGACCGGTCTGTGTCGTGCCGGAATGGATCCGTAAGGACAGCGGAATATAAGAACGACACGCACTGGGAACCAGTGTAATCTGCGTGTGATATGCGCCCTGTGCATCCTCCGTAATCTCTCCGTAAACGACACCGTGTGTTCCGGCATCTTCCAGACGGATCGGTTCCGGGGAACCGGCATACGCCATCTGATTCTCCACCAGAACCCCCGGCAGATGGCGATACCCGAGTGCCACATAAGTAAAACCTGCTCCGTCCTCTTTTTTCATCGGGATATGCGTTTCATCGCCACCGTATGCCAGCAGGATATGGATCCCCGGCTGATCATCCGGCCGTATGGTACTGTAAACCGGTTCCGTAATCTGCGGCTGCTCATAACTGCATCCATACACTTTCGTGTGCAGTTTCTCCAGCTCGATCACTTCCGGCTTCCCGCTCAGAAATCCATGAACGTTCTTTGTCCACTTTGCCTTACGATATGCAGAATCTTCCCGCAAATAATCGTGACTTCCTGCCATCCATACCACTTCGGTATCCGGTATGGATGCAAACAGCTGACTGACTCTCTCTATCTGAGAAGGCAACGGCTGTCTGTGAAACAGATCTCCTGCAATCAGCAACAACTCTATTTTCTCTTCTCTGATCTGGTCGATCACCCGTACAAAGGTTTCCCAGATTTCATTTTCCCTGAATGCACTCCAGGGGCAGCCCGAATCCGGAACCGCCCCCAAATGTACATCAGCCATATGAATAAATCGCATAGCCTCTCCTATTACTGAATAATTACTTATAAATCACAATTATTTACTGTTCTTGGGAACGGGATGACGTCACGGATGTTACCCATTCCTGTCAGATACATCACACAACGCTCAAATCCAAGACCGAATCCGGCATGTCTTGTGCTGCCGTATTTTCTCAGATCCATGTAGAATCCATAGTCTTCTTTGTTCAGACCCAGCTCGTCCATACGCGCTGCCAGTTTGTCGTAGTCGTCCTCTCTCTGGCTTCCGCCGATGATCTCACCGATACCAGGTACCAGACAATCAACCGCTGCCACGGTCTTGCCGTCATCGTTCAGTTTCATATAGAACGCTTTGATATCCTTCGGATAGTCCGTAACAAATACCGGACGTTTGTACACCTGCTCAGTCAGATAACGCTCATGCTCGGTCTGCAGATCGCATCCCCAGGACACTTTGTATTCGAATTTGTCGTTGTTCTTCGTCAGAATATCGATGGCTTCTGTGTAAGTTACACGGGCAAATTCAGAATTTACCACGTTGTTCAGACGGTCTAACAGTCCTTTGTCGATGAAGGAGTTGAAGAAGTTCATCTCTTCCGGTGCGTTTTCCAGAACGTAATGGATGATGTATTTCAGCATGGATTCTGCCAGGATCATATCATCGTCCAGATCTGCAAAAGCGATCTCCGGCTCGATCATCCAGAACTCTGCTGCATGACGGGTCGTGTTGGAGTTCTCTGCACGGAAGGTCGGTCCGAATGTATAGATGTTACGGAATGCCTGTGCATAAGTCTCGCCGTTCAGCTGTCCGCTTACGGTCAGGTTGGTCGGTTTATTGAAGAAGTCTTTGGAAAAATCTACTTTTCCGTCTTCTGTCTTCGGAATGTTGTTCAGATCCATGGTGGTTACCTGGAACATCTCACCAGCACCTTCACAGTCGCTTCCTGTGATCAGTGGAGTGTGCACATAGACAAATCCTCTCTCTTGGAAGAATTTGTGGATCGCATAAGCGATCAGGGAACGTACACGGAACACGGCCTGGAAAGTGTTGGTTCTCGGACGCAGATGGGAAACTGTACGCAGGTATTCCATGCTGTGGCGTTTTTTCTGCAGCGGATAATCCGGTGCGGAAGCGCCCTCTACGCTGATCTCGGCTGCCTGGATCTCAAATGGCTGTTTTGCCTGTGGGGTTGCCACCAGAGTTCCCTTTACGATGATGGCTGCACCTACGTTCAGTTTGGAGATCTCTGCAAAGTTCTCCATGGAATCGTGGTATACCACCTGTAAAGTTTCAAAAAATGTTCCATCGTGCAGAACAATAAATCCAAATGTTTTGGAGTCACGTACGCTTCGTACCCATCCTCCTACGGTAATCTCTTTATCCAGGAATGCTTCCCGGTTTTTGTATATCTCTCTGACAGTTGTAAGCTGCATAACAAAAGTCCTCCCTCTCTGACATTTTTCAGGACCGCTTGCCCGTACCTGCAAACTGCCCATATTGCATTTATTGTATCATTTTTCATGAAGCTATTCAAGTTTCTTATTCGTACGTTTCCGCTATTCGCTTTTACTTGCCGCTCCCAGATTGTCCATATATCCGACAAATACATTCCCGGCACTTTCAAACAGGCTTGTGCTGTCCTGCATACCGAAGTAGCCCTGTTCCTGCGTTGCCGGATAGTACAGGATCGTATTCTTGCTGTTGTAACCTATGATGACCACATTTACCGTATCTGATACCTTGGCGATCACCGGATTGCCCTTGCTGACCTGATACAGTACGCTGTCCAGGGAACAGCCGGTAAGATTCATCACGGTATAATCATCTCCGAGAGACTGCTGCAGAGTATCCTCATCAATGGTTCCGCTCAGTACCACGGATGGCACTTCGTCCAGATTTGCCTGATAACTGTCCTGACGGTTTCCGCGCTCCCATACATACTGCTGCTGCCGGTTCAGTACCACGCCCATCTGCGCATCTGCCCGGTTGATCGCATCGCTGACTCTGCTCCAGGTGCTGTCCAGCATACCTTTTGCATAGACATAATAAATATTGGAATCCGGTCTTGTAAGTTCCATCGAAAGTACATTGTACGTTTCCTGATTTTCCAGATTTGATGCCAGATACAGCACATTTTTGCTGGTCACGCTCTTTTCAAAGTCCAGACCGATCTGTGTGGCTTTCCGCTCCGTCGTGATCAGACGCAGCGTTACCTGTTCTTCCCGGATCTGTAAGTTGTTCATGATATGATCACTGCTGATCGCCACATACGCGCCGTTTTCCCACTGTACCCGTTCCAGTTCCAGCAGACCTTCCTCCAGCTTCACATCACTGACCCATACTTTATCCTCATGATGTTCCTTGACCACTTCCCCGCCAAACTGTTCGATCCGGACGGTAGTCATGGCAAATATCGTATTGCCCGCGTTATCCGTCACAATATCGCTGTCGTTGGCGATTCCGTACACCAGATCCTCATTCATAAATCCAAGTGCCTTGATCTTCTGCCCGGACTGCGCCTGGATCGTATAAGTCTCTCCCTGTTCCAGACTCATCACCGTGATCTGTGTACCTGCATTTTCGTCTTCCTGATCCATCCAGGCGATACTTGCCTGTGATTTGGATACCACATACCGATCCTTGATCAGGTTTTCTTTCACAATCTGAAAATCTTTCTGTTTAATGTCGATCTGATACAGATCATCCTCCAGGATCACATACAGCATGTCATCTCTGGTCACATAAGAGAGAAGTTTCATATCTTCTTTCAGGTATTCATAAGAACTCTTCATCGGAATAAACAGTTCTTCTTCCACCTGGTTCAGTTCTGCTCCGTAATGGTAAACCGCGATTCCGACTTCACCCTCATGTACATCTCGGTTCATGTAACCGTATACAACAAAATCAATATCCCCGGATTCTTCCACGCGGACAATCTTGATCCCGTGTTCCTGCAAGTTCTCCCGCTCATCCAGATCACCGTCCCGGAAGCTGAAGATCTGTGTCGCTTTGTTGGCACTGCGGTTATAACTCCACAGTTCGCCCTCCTGAACAAACGCCACAATGTCCGAACTCTTATTGGACTGATACTGCACATCCTTGTCCGCAACACCCAGATTGATTCCCTTGCTGGTCAGTTCCGTATGCTTTCCGTCATACAACTCCTGTGTATTTCGTTCAAAGTCCAGCAGCATCACGCGCGACTGCGCATACCGCATCCGGTAAAAGTCTGTTACATTATAATAATCGGTCGTCTCGTCCTCCGGCGTATCTGACAGCACATACGTCAGATCAATACTGCAGGTGGTCTCATTCATATCCTTGATGACCGGCACTGCCTCTTTTTCCAGTTTCATATCCAGCGTCCCCCAGGTGATCCGGTCAAAACTGGAATGAATATTCAGATTTTCATAGGTGCTGTTCGTCTGTGTCTCATCCGGTTCCAGATAAGCTGCCAGCGTGGACGCATTCTCGGAATCCAGACAGGTCTGATAAAAATTATCCGCAAATTCCAGATAATCCGAAATATTGGTTCCTGCCCGCTGCAACAGACGGGTGTAATAATAATACGTTTCCCCGTTATCCAGTGTCACATCAAACCGAAGCGTGTATTCCTGATTCATCAAAATCGGTGTTTCCAGCTGAAAATCCGCCCGGATCTCCCCGTCTGTCTTTTTCAGTTTGCTGATCTTACTTGTCTCCACAACTTCCGTTCCGTCTGCCGTCGATACCCGGTAACTCACCGTCTTTACCGATGCGTTCTTCGGATCCATCACCATCGTCAGACTTCTGTCCGTCGGAAGCGGTGTCAGGCTGTCACGCATATACTGCTCTTCCATCTCATTTGCATATCCGTACATCGGATTTACCTTTGTATCAGATACTTCCATATACAGAATCGGAAGACTCACTTCCTCCATCTGTCTCGTTCCCACAATTTTTTCCCGGTTGATGAGCGCTGCTGTTCCTCCCAGCGCTGCCGCAAACAGCAGCAACAGTACTCCCGCTTTTAATAACCCCTTTTTCATGCTTCCCGACCTCCTTCTTTCAGAAGCCGTTCCAGCGTCGGATGCAGTCCGAACGCATCCAGACAGCTGCGCAGCTGTTCGTCGTTTTCCTTCTTTTTACCGGTATAAACCGCCCGGATCAGCAGATTCTTCGGCGTGTGTTCCATATCGATAAACTCCAGAATCTGTGTATCATAGCCCGCCTGCTCCAACATCTGCGCCCGCAGACCGTCCGTCATCAGCGCAGCGATTCGCTCTTTGAGCACTCCATAGGAAAATACCGGAGCCATCACTTCATTGTGGATCTGCCGGTTCAGTTCATGCTGACAACAAGGCACTGACAGGATCACGGAAGCCCCCCAGCCAACCGCTTTCGCCAGCGCATAATCCGTCGCTGTATCGCATGCATGAAGCGTCACCACCATATCCACCCGGTCAACGCCCTCATAAGAAGCAATGTCTCCCTGGCAGAAAGTCAGTTTTTTATAACCGTATTTCTTTGCCAGCGCACTGCATTTTTCAATCACATCTTCTTTCAGATCCAGTCCGACGATCCGTACATCGTACTGCTGCAGTTGATGCAGATAATAATACATTGCAAAGGTAAGATACGACTTGCCACATCCAAAATCCAGGATCGTCACTTCCCGGTCTTTCGAAAGCTTCGGTAAAATATCCTCGATAAATTCCAGAAAACGGTTGATCTGGCGGAATTTGTCATACCGGCTGTGTACAATTTTCCCCTCTCTGGTCATAACGCCCAGATCAATCAGAAATTCTACCGGTTTTCCCTCTTCCAGAATGTATCGTTTTTTCCGGTTATGGGACAACGCTTCCATACGAATCGGCTTGTCGCAAAGATTTCCCTCGATTTTTTTCTTTTTCTCCTTGATCGTGAGTTTTCCCTTCTTGCTCGAGAGGACATTCACACTTCCCAGTTCACTCTCCAGCTGCAACTGCCGGAAATCCGTGGTGATCCAGCCCTCTATGGCTTCCAGCAAACGCTCTTTTTCGTAATTTTCATGAATTTCCTTCGTACCTACAGTACTTGTACACTGAAAATACAGTTTGTCCTTCATAACTACGGGGCGAATCCGTATCTTGGACGCCCCTTCCTTTGTTCTCGCTCCGCTTATAATAATCTGGTGCAGATAGAGATCCAGATATATGCTCAATATTTTCTTCAGTTCTGTCATCTATATTCTCCTGCGGTCTTGCCGCTGATTCTTAATTATAATCTCCAAAAAACAGTTCCGGGTGTTCCCTTCTCTGTTTACTTTCTTATTCTAAAGGTTTTCCCTGTAAACCTCAACACCCAAATTTTATTTTTGTATTAAAGTTCTGTTAATAAAATCGTTTTCGTCTTCTGTGGCGGCTCCGTCTGCGGAACATCTCGTTAAATAAGATCACTCCAATCAGATCCCGAAGCCCCTCTTCCTCTCTTCTGTTTCCGCACGCACCCGGTCCGCCCTGATACGTTTCTTCTATTATAATAGCAGGGGTATTTCCTTCTTCCTCTTTCAGCACTTCCTGTTCAATCTTTCTGCAGATGTGTTCCATCATAAATTTGTCCGGATACTCGTCAAACATCATGCTGCCATCATACTCCATCCGGTCGCACTCCCGATCCACCTTCTCCTGGATCTTCGCTGCCCGGCGGGAATAAAAAGACCGCATCACCTGCAGATCTTTTTCCTGTGCCTGCTCCTGATCCAACGGCAACAAAAAGGGATACGCCATGTAAAAAGGAATGGGCTGCTCATACTGCATGCCATCCACCTCTTTCCTTTTTTATAATATATGCAGCGCCAAATTTTTATGCTATAGTAACCTCAAAAGCGGAATTCCGCTGATCATCACCAATCGGGTTCCGCATTATGTAAACTTATGGAGGTATTTTATGAAAATCAGACAGCAGCACGCCATCGCCCTTGCCATCGACGAACAGGAACGTCTTCTTCCCGCCATCCATAACGGCGAGGAAGTTCTTCAGCATACGGAACTATTATTAAAAGGACTCCGTCTCCTGGATGTCCCGATCCTGATCACCCAGCAGTACACCAAAGGACTGGGGATGTCCGCACCCTCTCTTTTTACAGCAGCCGGAACCGATTCCTGGCTCGAAAAGCGAACTTTCAGCTGCCTTGGCGATGAGATTATCCGCAAAACACTTCAGGACGCACACAAAAAACAGGTGATCATCTGTGGCGTGGAGGCTCATATCTGCGTGGAGCAGACTGTTTTGGATCTTCTGCACCTTGGATACGAAGTTTTTCTGCTCGCAGACTGTGTTTCTTCCAGAAAACCCTCCGATCAGGAGACCGCCATCCGCCGGATGGAACAGGCGGGCGCGGTTGTCACCAGTTATGAGGCGATTCTCTTTGAACTGATGGAGACTTCGATGCATCCGAAATTTAAGGAGATTTCTGCACTGATCAAATAAAGTGCCTGCGCCCTTAAAATAGATCTTCTGTGGCGGAACGCAAAACCGGGACAGCACCATTGTCTGGCTGCTGTCCCAGTTTTTCTTTCATTTCCTTTCGTCAAATCACATGCTTTCCTGTTCTTTCGTCATCTGCATATACGGCAACGGCTGATATCCCGCCTTTTTGTAGACTGCCACTGCCCGCTCGTTATCTTCTTCCACTTCCAGGCGGAACCGCACCGCCTGATCCTTGTATTTCTCATCAAGAAAACGGAAAAATGCTGTGCCGATTCCCAGCCCTCTCGCTTCTTCTTTCATATAAAGGTCTTCCACCCAGACGCACATACCGCCGTATTCGGTAGAATAACTCTTTGCCACCATGCTGTAACCCAGGATTTTCCCGTCTTCCTCAAAAATATAGCCTTCGATATACGGACACTCTCCCACACAGTCTTTTACATCCTGTCTCAGGATCTCATCCGGTGCTACATGGATCACTGCGGGCGAATCATAAAACACCCGCATCATCCCAACAACTTCTTCCATATCTTCCAACTGCATTGCACGAATCTTCATTTTTCTCTCCTTATCGCCTCTGACGTACCTTTCGTACTCCTTAACCTACATAAATCTTAACCTCTTCCAGACCTGCCGCCTGTGTCAGATACTGCACCACATCCGCGGCGATACACACCACATCCTCCTCATGGACAAAATCCGTGATGTTCGCATCAAACAGCATATTTCCCTGTGCCTCAAACTCCTCATCTTTATCCCAGAACAGCACAGCAACATCAAAATACGGATATACCGGGATCCGATACCCTGCATCTCCCTGCGGCAGTCTCGTACCGCCCAGTTTCTCACACGCCTCCTGCAATTCCTTCACATGCCCGGAAAACGTTCTGGTAAATGGTTCCAGAATCTGTTTCTGATAGGCACGTTCAAACGGATATACCCGTTTCACCTGACGGAACGGAACCAGCTCTCCTGCCGCCACCGGATGCTCTTTTGCATAGTAAAACATATTGTATGCCGTCATAGCCGTGTTAAATCCCGGCAGTTCCCCTCTGTCCGCAAACAGAATCTCTCCCGATCTGCGTGAAATCTTCAACGGCTGTCCCAGATACCGGAGATACAGCCAGTCCGCATCATGTTCTAGCTGAAACCGCTCGATCAGATCTTCCTGATCCATGGCAAGGAAGCGGTTTCTCCAGTCTTCCGTCACTTTCTCATAATTCGATTCATATTCTTTCGTCATTTTATCGCACCCTTTATACAGAAAATGCAGGCAAACTCGCTACCCGCATCTTTCCTGTTTCTAAACTTAGCTTCTATTTTATCTGACACTGCCTTATCTTTCGAATTTTTCACGACACCCGACAATGCTATCTCTTAATACAAGTATCTTGCATACGCTTCCAGATCAATATTGTTCTTATCAATCCACTGGAATCCGGAATCAATGTTTTTATCACTCTCCAGTTCCAGAGCTGCTCTTGCACCTGCTACGATGGTTGCATAACCCATACCATACGGATTCTGGCATACACTTCCGACTTCTTTACCATCCTCAATCGCTTTTTTCTGCGTATCGCCCATATCCACACCGATCATCTTAATGGAACGGTCGGAATAGTTGTCCAGAACGGAAAGCACTGCCTCGCTGGTTGCCTGATTTGTCGCATAATATCCTTTCAGATCCGGATATTTTTCCAGCACTGCTTCAATCGATTCTTCCGCTGTCGGATCATCATCTTTGGTCAACTGATAGTCTACACTTACCACACGGACATTCGGATGATTCTTTGTGATTTCTTCCTGAAAACCATCTACACGGTCTTTGCTGCTCTGAGAAAGCTGGATATGGGACATCACTGCCACCTCACCCTCATCTCCGATCGCTTCACACAGCTGTTTTGCCGCCTCTGCACCTGCTGCCTTATTATCCGTTCCGCAATATGCATACACCAGATCGTCATCGCTCTCCACACCGGAATCCAGTATCACAACCGGAATTCCATCTTCCTGTGCCGCCTCGAGCTGTGCCTGGCAGGAACTCATATCAACTGCTGACAGACATACCACCGCCGGATTCTCCGTCAGTACCATATCCAGGATATTGACCTGATCATCGACATCGCCTTCATCTTTCGGTCCCTCAATCGTACAGGTGATCGCATCGTCACCCTTGTATCCCAGATATTCATTCAGATCCAAAACAGCCTGTTCCATTCCTTTTTTCGCTGCTTTCCAGTAATCAGAGTCTGTGTTCTTGATCACCGCGGAGATTCTGCTGCCTTTTTCCATACGCAGACCGTCCACCGATGTATAATCAATATTCAGGCTGCTCTCTTCCGGAATCTCTGCTTTTTCTTCATCTGCATCTTCCTCGGAATCCTGCTTATCCTGTTCTTCCTGATTCTCTTCGTTCAGTTCGTCCTCATCCTCTGCCGGTTCTTTTTCCGCCGGTTCGTTGCTTTCGTTCTCTGCTTTATGAGTCTGATTTTCCGTCACCCGGTCTGTTACTACTGTTGTATTTCCACACCCGCCAAACACCAGCATCGCTGCCATTACGGGTACTAATATTCTTCCTATCTTTCTTCTCATCTTACATTCCCCTTACGCAATATACTTCCGGCAAATATTTTTCTTTGCCGGATACGTGTAGTTTCCGTATCGTCTCTATTATACATGACCGTCCAAAATAGTCCATAGGCGTTCTTTAAGTTTTCTTGATTTTTCTGTGTCCAATTTCTTAATCATTCGTACATTATCCCGTTTCTTCGCGGAATCCTGTCCATCGGACAGTTCCAATCACTTACAGGAAATCCCGGAAGCATACCCCCTCCGGCTGCACTTCAAATTTCATTTTCTTTCCGGTCTTTGGATGTGCAAATTCCAGTCTCCAGGCACACAGTCCGATCGCTGTCCCCTGTTCCTCTTCCAGCAGTTCTTCTTTTTTCTTATACTTTCCGTCTGCCCACAGTGGCATACCGTGATGCGCCATCTGCACGCGGATCTGATGATGTCGCCCGGTTCCAAGCTGAATCTTCGCCAGTCCCCGGTCTCTCTTCCAGTCCAGGATCTCATAAGACAACACCGCTTTTTTCGCCAGCCTGTCCTGCTTTCCTGTCACCCGCGAGGTATTCGTTTTGCCGTCTTTTACAAGATAATCCTCCCAGATCCCCCGCGCTTCTTTTGCCGGTGTCCCTGTAAAGACAGCCAGATATTCTTTTTTCATCGCACCATTCTGATGCTGTTTATTCAAAGCCGCCGTAGCCTGCGGCGTCTTTCCGAAAACCAGAATCCCTTCCACCGGCTGATCGAGCCGTTGTACGATTCCGATATACTTTCCCTTTCGATAATTCTTCAGCTCACTCTCCAGATCCATCTGCCCGATCCGTGCACTCTGCACCGCCATACCGCTGTGCTTCCTGCACACAAGGATCTGTTCGTCTTCATATATAATATCATTTGCCGACCATCGTACCATCTCTCTGCTCCATTCCTTTTTCTCTGTTCTCGAAAATCATTGTTCTCCCGGTGCATCGTCTATATTCAGACAGTGTTTTTTCTTTGCACCGACCATCCATGAACTTTTATTATAAACGTAATTTTCCCTTTCTACAATGTCCAAAATCTGTTCCACAACTTTTTCTTTCTTCGTTTACGCAAAACCGGAGCAATTGTTAATATACAACACAACACGAACAGCCGCTACATCTCATCTCAATCGATATAACGGCTGTTCTAATGATCTTCTTTATTCAATTGTCTAAACCTCTTTTTCTCTTTCTTTTATTTTTCTATTTTTATTTTGTAAGGTTGTTTTTCTTTACTCTTTTAGGATATTTTATATACTTTTTTATGTAGGAATGTTTTTTCAGAGTTCCTATTCAATTTTATCTATATAAATTGATTTTCTCTTTCTTCCCTGCTCGTAAGTTTTTTCGTTTACTTACTTAGAAATGTTATATCTATATAAAGAATAATAGCCAGCTTCAAATTTATAATTGACGTTTATAAATTTTTCAAAATATGGATATTCACTTTCCTATGCTATACAGAACGTTTTTCATTATATCTCTTTTAAGATCTTTTTCAAATACACCTGCTATCGGATATAGCCTTTGCATTTTACTTTTCTCTTCGTTCCGAATAATTACTATTATGGTTTCTATATAGTTCTATTCAGTGAACTCATATTCTTTTAAAAAATGTTTCTTTACACATCTTTTAAAATCTTTTCTATTATTTTTGTGGTAATGTATTCACTGTAAGGAGAAGCTCTTGTTACCTTTTATCTAATCCGTATGCTCTATCTGGCATCTTTTTTCTTTTTTCATTCTTCATAAAAGGTCTTTCTGTGCGGGGAATGCTTTCTCTTACCAGGCTTACAATGATAAGTTTATGTTCTTAGTACAATGGCTTTATCCTCCTTTTCTTTTTTGGGTTCTTATCTTTTCCATCCTGATAGAAAATACAGATCTTTTTGTTCTGATTTAAGAAAATATTGTTTTTGATTTCTTTCCACGTTTGAATAAAATCTGTTACCTCACGTTCTGATTTTACCTCCCAAACCTTCCGGAAATCCGATTCAATTGATTTTCTTAATTAGAATCTTTCGGATTCTATTTTTTTATCAGTTCCTTTTCCATTCTTCTTATGAAGATTTCTCGTCTCTTTCATAGAAAATGGGGTGTTGATGTTTTTGATAAGGTGTTTTGTTTTTTGTTGAGTTTATAATAACAGACCGGCCCATATTTGTCAACACTTTTTCATGATTTTTCTTATATTTTTTTATTATAGTTTAAATATTTATGTTTATACTGTCTATATATTCGTTATTATTATAATTGTTTATACAATTTGCACGACAAATACAATCCTGTGCACATACAAAAAGCCGGATCCCTGGTTTACATCTGCTCCAGGAATCCGGCTCTTCTTATTTATTCATTCTCTTATTTTTCGCTTCTGTAGTAGTTGATCAGGCAGCCTTTCAGGATGATCTCGCGCTCATCATCGGTCAGCTCGCCCAGTGCCAGGGTAAATGGTGTCAGTTCTTCTCCTACTTTGTATGCAGTGATGCTGTCCCATTTTTCTTCTACTGCTTTCCGTACATCCGGGATGAAGAGATAATCGCCATTGGCAAACGGCAGATCTCCTTCCGGGATCAGGAATGGCAGCATACCCCAGTTGATCAGGTTTGAACGATAACGTTTTGTTGCGTATTCATTGGCGATGTTTGCCCATCCGCCAAGAACTTTCTGGCAGGAAGCAGCCTGTTCACGCGCAGAACCGTCACCCGGTTTTACAGCAAAGATCGTAGAACCAACGCCAACATTGGTCTTGTCCACCTGCGGGTATTTTGTATGGATCGTTCCAAATACCGGTTTCAGTTCCGGAAGTGCTTCTGCCGGACATTCGCCGTTCTGGATAGCTTTTTCTGCTACCTGTACTTCTTTTGCGCGTCCCACGTAAGCCGGATCTTTTCTGGACAGGGTAAATTCTGCCAGTCCCAGCGGGTTGGAACGGAAGGAAGAAGTCTCTCCGGACGGAATCAGCTCATCGGTAGTGGTAACCGGATCGTGGATCTCAGATACAACTTTCAGGATCAGGTTCTCAGCCAGTGCCGGCATCTGCGGCCAGTCTTTGATGTTCGGTCCGAACTGGATCTCTACAGACGGATCTGCAACACCCTTACTGTCGAAGACTCTGTTCTTATAGATATTTCCGTCAAAGTAATATTTCGGATTGCTGTAAGTTCCCGCATATTCAGTAGCCGGAGTCAAGCGGCCTTTGTTTGCTGCTGTCGCTGCGATAGAACGTGCATCCATCAGAGCTACGGAAGAAATCTGACCGTTCTGGATCTTGGAACCTTCACGGTTCGGGAAGTTTCTTGTTGAATGACGGATACTGAATGCATTATTTGCCGGTGTATCGCCAGCGCCGAAGCACGGACCACAGAATGCAGTTTTTACGATTGCACCTGTCTCAAGCAGTGTTGCCAATGTTCCGTTCTTCGCCAGTTCCATATAGATCGGTGTACTTGCCGGATAAACGCTCAGGGTAAAGGCATCTGCTCCGATGCTTGCGCCTTTCAGGATATCCGCAGCCGCACAGATATTTTCAAATCCGCCGCCGGCACATCCTGCGATGATTCCCTGCTCTACATACAGTTTTCCGTCGTGTACTTTATCTTTCAGCGTAAAGTCAATCTTTCCATCCAGGCTCACCTGTGCTTTTTTCTCGACATCGTCCAGAATATCCATCAGGTTTGCATTTAACTCATCGATCGTATATGTGTTGCTTGGGTGGAATGGCATCGCGATCATCGGACGGATCTTATCCAGTTCTACCACCAGCATACCGTCATAATATGCAGTCGGTCCCGGATTCAGTTCTTTGTAGTCTTCGCTTCTGCCGTGGATCGCATAGAACTCTTCGATCTTGTCATCGGTTCTCCAGATAGAGGACAGACAGGTCGTCTCTGTGGTCATAACATCCACACCGATTCTGAAATCTGCGCTTAAGTTTGCCACACCCGGTCCTACGAATTCCATTACTTTATTTTTTACAAAGCCGTTTTTAAATACAGCTCCGATGATTGCCAGTGCAACGTCCTGCGGACCAACACCCGGAATCGGTGCTCCGGTCATGTAGACGCCGACAACGCCCGGCATATTGATATCGTAAGTTTTAGACAACAGCTGTTTTACCAGTTCCGGTCCGCCTTCGCCCATAGCCATCGTACCCAGTGCACCATATCTGGTATGGCTGTCGGATCCCAGAATCATCTTGCCGCCGCCGGCAAGCATCTCTCTGGCGAACTGATGAATAACTGCCTGATGAGGCGGAACGTAGACACCGCCGTATTTTTTCGCGCAGGTAAGACCAAACATATGGTCATCTTCGTTGATGGTTCCTCCAACGGCACACAGAGAGTTGTGGCAGTTGGTCAGTACATACGGTACCGGGAATTTTTCCAGTCCTGAGGCTCTTGCTGTCTGAATAATTCCTACAAAAGTGATATCATGGGATGTCAGCTTATCAAATTTGATCTGCAGTTTTTCCATGTTTCCAGACGTATTATGGTCTTTTAAAATATTGTAGGCCATAGTCTGTTTTGCTGCTTCTTCCGGCGCAGGAAGTCCCTGTGCTACTGCTTTTGCCGGTTCTACCAGTTCGGTTCCATTGACCAGGTAGGTACCGCCTTCCAGTAATTGAATCATCATAATCCTCCTCTTGGTTCGATTAATCCTGAGTTTCCATGTATTTCATGTAGCTTACTACCATCATGGCAATCTTAAAGGTAAGGGCATCGTCAAATACGCGAATGTCCAGTCCGGTACTCTTCTGCAGTTTCTCCAGACGATATACCAGTGTGTTACGATGTACATACAGCTGTCTGGATGTCTCAGAGACATTCAGGTTATTTTCAAAGAATTTGTTAATGGTGGTCAGCGTTTCCTCATCAAAGGTATCCGGCAGCTGTTCTCCAAATACTTCTTTCATGAACATCTGGCACAGCGGAATCGGCAGCTGATAGATCAGACGACCGATACCCAGATTGTTATATGGAACGATGATCTTATCTGCATAGAAGATCTTTCCTACTTCCAGCGCCATCTTTGCTTCTTTATACGAACGGGAAACATCCTTGATCTCATGGATGATATTTCCATAGGATACGCGAACCTGTGACATGGCTTCTACATTCAGCATATCTACCAGCGTTTTTGCAACGTGATCCAGATCCTCATAAGTCTCCGCTTCCTTGATCTCTTTTACAATGATGATATTTTTCTCATCGATTGCTGTGATATAATCCTTCGGTTTTGATGCGTACAGACTCTTGATTGTCTCCATCGCACTGTTGTCTTTTTCATATTTTGTCTCTACAATAAATACAACTCTTCTCGTCTCTGTATCGATCCGGAGTTTTTTCGCACGATTGTAGATATCCACCAGAAGAAGGTTATCCAGAAGCAGGTTCTGGATAAAATTATTCTTATCCAGGCGCTCCTTATAGGCAACGATCAGATTCTGAATCTCGCATACAGCGATCTTTCCGATCATATATGCATCTTCGCTTCCACCGCTTGTCACCAGAACGTATTCCACATTCTGATCATCGTATATTTTAAAGAAATGATACGCCTGCAGTACCTGACTGTCTGCCGGTGATTTCACAAATTCTCTTACATATTCCGGTTCAAACCCCTCTTCGCTGAAGGTTGAAGCCACTTTCTGTCCTTCCAGACTCAGCACACACAGGTCAATCCTGGTGATTGCCCGAAGTTCATCGATTGTTTTCTGTAAAACCTGATTTGAAACCAAATGCTCACATCCTCTCATTTTTACTTCTCTGTTATCATTCTTCTGTTTCTCAGGTCCGGGATATATCGCCGGAAACCCGTAGAATATGAACTCTCGAATTGTTTACTCGAATAGTTACATAATATCGTATTTTCCGCAAAATTGCAATAAATCAATGCAATAGTTTACTAAAGTGTTTTTGAATATACAGACACAAAAAGTGCCGACTCCCGAAGGAATCGGCACCATGTATGTTTACTTTTGACTAGTTGGTGATTGTCAGTTCTGTTTCTTTGTCGAATACATGAACTTTTGTCATATCCAGACCGAATTTAACGGTATCACCAGTTCTGGATGTTGTATGAGGATCTACACGGGCTGTCATGTTGAAGCCTTCAACATCGAAGTACAGGAATACTTCTGCACCCAGCAGCTCGTATACGTTGATCTTAGCTTCTACTGTGCTTTCCGGGAAAGCTGTAGCATCGTCTGTTACGTTCTCCGGACGGATACCCATAACAACAGTTTTTCCATCATATCCGCCATCGATCAGAGCTTTTGCTTTGTTTTCCGGCAGTTTCAGGCTGTAGTTACCTACCTGCAGAGTAACGTCTTTTCCGTTAACTTTTACAGTTGCATCCAGGAAGTTCATCTGAGGAGATCCGATGAATCCGGCTACAAACAGGTTTCCTGGAGCATTGTACAGGTTCTGAGGTGTATCTACCTGCTGAACAACACCATCTTTCATAACTACGATTCTGGTACCCAGTGTCATAGCTTCTGTCTGGTCATGTGTTACGTAGATAATAGTAGCACCCAGTCTTTCATGCAGTTTGGAGATCTCTGTTCTCATCTGTACACGCAGTTTAGCATCCAGGTTTGACAGAGGCTCATCCATCAGGAATACTTTAGGATCACGTACGATAGCACGTCCCATAGCTACACGCTGTCTCTGACCACCGGACAGAGCTTTCGGTTTACGGTCTAACAGTTTTTCCAGATCCAGGATCTTAGCTGCTTCTTTAACCATTTTATCGATCTGATCTTTCGGAACTTTTCTCAGTTTCAGACCAAATGCCATGTTATCATATACTGTCATATGAGGATACAGAGCGTAGTTCTGGAATACCATTGCGATATCTCTGTCTTTTGGTTCTACATCATTTACTACTTTATCACCGATCTTCAGTGTACCACCACTGATTTCTTCCAGACCAGCGATCATACGAAGTGTAGTAGATTTACCACATCCGGATGGTCCTACGAAGATGATGAACTCTTTGTCAGCGATTTCCAGGTTAAAATCTTTAACAGCTTCAAATCCGTTCGGATATGTTTTATTGATGTGCTGTAATGATAAACTTGCCATAATTAATTCCTCCTACTAGTCAAATAAGTAATGTTCGTTTTTTTCAAGGCACCGTGCCTTGCGACTGTACTTAGTATATCGGAAAGACCTCTTTTTGACCATAACCGAATTATACAAAGTTTCTACCATGACCTTGTAACAAATGTGTGTTGATTTTTTGGATTCCGCTCCTTTATGGCATTTTGACCAATTTTTTTCATCCTTTCATGGTCACTTTGACGAACCGTTTTTTGATTATACTTTTTTAATACTTTCATCCCCCTTTTTCCTTGCTTTTTAGTATTGAATTCGCTATACTGATGACAATCATTGCGTATATCGCTATTAAGAAAAACTGTAACTGAGAAAGTACTGAACAGTTACGGAAAATCGAAGAAAAGAGGCAATTTGCTATGAACAACATCTTTAATCCGGACAACAAGTTTTTCTCCTTCATGGGCAGGGTCGCTGATCTCATGATCTTGAATCTCTTATGTATTGTCTGCTGTATCCCGGTGGTTACTGCGGGGCCGGCGATCGCGGCCATGTATTACATCACGTTGAAGATGGCACGCAACGAAGAATCTTATGTGGTAAAAGGATTCTTCCATTCCTTTAAGCAGAACCTGAAACAGGGAATTGTCATTCAGATCATTATGCTGCTGCTTGGTATCGTCCTGGCATTCGATCTGTACTTCTGCCGGATGATGTCCGGTCAGGGAGCTGTATACCGGATCTTTTCCTATATATTTGTAGCAGCACTGTTCGTCTACGCCATGCTGTTTTTATGGATCTACCCGGTACTTGCAAAGTTCTTCAACACTACCAAAAATCTGTTTCGCAATTCCATTCTGATGTCCATCCGCCATCTTCCGTATACCATACTGATGATGGTGATCACTGCGGCACCTGTATTGCTTGGAATCTTTGTTGCACAGGCCTTTCCATTCATGATCCTGTTCTACATCATGCTCGGATTTGCCACCGTGGCATATATGAATTCCCGCTTCTTTGTAAAACTCTTCGACAACTACATCCCTGAGGATGCCGGAAAAGATACCGAAGAAAACGGCGAAGAAAAAGCCATCGACACCAGCGTATTCTCCAACCTGCACCCGACAGAACTGCCGGTGGAGGACGAAAAGGAGAACGAGGACGAAACTCACTAATCTCGAAACCACTAAAAAAGGTCCACCGGACCTTTTTATCGTATGCTTGGCAACAAAAAACGTGTGACCGGTAGATCATTTACGATTTACCGATCACACGTTTTTTTATTAGACTATACATTTTAACATTCCACTCATCATTCACCTCTCCAATAAACAAGAGTGAACTGCGAGTCCCAGTTTACGGAAATGATTCTTCAGCCACACTCTAGGATTCTGTAACGGTGCCTTCCCTGCTTCCTGCTCAACTGCACTACAATTATAGGATCCGTTCAGCTCATACAAGCAGCTATCCGCCAAAGTCAGCGTCAGGCTCCCGGCGGGTGTGTATGGGCAACACTTTGTGGGCGGTTAGGGCAAACTTTGAGATCCGACGCTTACGTAGGCTTTCGCGAGGGTCCGCTGACCCTCGTGAATATAGCCGAAGTTAGCGGCTAGCTCAAAGTTGCCCTGCCCACGTTGCCCATACACACCCACCGGGAGCCTGACGCGTCCTCCTTATACAACCCTTATCTAACTCTCTTTATCCACCGCCTCAAACGTAATCACAACCTTAAACAAATCCCCATCCAGGTAAATATCAAAGGTTCCCCCCTGCAATCCCACAAGGTTCTTGGCGATCGACAAGCCCAGTCCGCTTCCTTCCGTGCTTCTCGACACATCCCCACGGATAAAACGCTCCGTCAGTTCCTCCGCCTTGATATTCAACGGGTTTTCCGAGATATTTTTGATCCCCAGCACGACTCTGCAGCCGACCCTTTTCGCCTCCACATACACTCTCGTATTCGGCATGGCATACTTGGTAATATTATTATAAAGATTCTCCACAACACGCCACATCCGGCGGCCATCTGCCATGATCACCAGTGGCTCCTCATCCATCTTGCAGACCATCTGCAGTCCCCTGGCTGCAAACTTCTCCTCAAACTCCCCATTTGTCTGTCGGATCAGTTCTCCGAAGCGGATAGGTTTCATATCCAGCACCACATTACCGGAGCTGACTTTCGACGCCTCCACCAGGTCCTCTGTCAGCTGTTTCAGCCGTTTTGATTTGTTATCCAGCACTTCGATATAGCTCCGGATCTTCGGATCCTGGATATCCTCTCTCTTCAGAAGATCTACATAATTGATAATAGACGTAAGCGGTGTCTTGATATCATGAGATACATTGGTGATAAGATCCGCTTTCAGTCTTTCACTTTTCAGCGTTTCCTTCACTGCATTTTGCAGACCTTCGCCTACACGATTGACAGCCGCAGCCATCTGGCGGTTATCACCTGTCAGATCTTTCTCATCGATCTTATAATCCAGCTGGCCGCTTGCCAGCCTTGCAAGGCCATCATAGATCACCTGACGTCCTGCATTTTCCCGGATCATATACAAAAGAACCACACCGTCTGCCAAAAACAGCAGGATCAGACCGAATCCGCCGAAAAGAACTGCCAGCAGATAGTTCATTAACACCAGTCCGACAAATGCCACGATCATCCGCCCGGAAGTTGTACGTGCCATATACACTTTCTTACAGCTTTTCACGATGGTATAACAAAAACTGGATCTCCACAGCTTCTTTGCTTTCCAACGGCGGATCACGCTGAGATACGCTCCGAGAAATACCGCCGCACCAAGAATTTCCCCGGTAGTTATAACGGTAAGCCAAAAGCCGTCTGTAGGATTGCCGCTTCCTGTCAGCCCTAATCCCGCTATACCGACCATACCGATCAGTGCCATACCGCAGATCGCAAGCATCACCTCGGCAGGGATACGGTCTGCGATCATGGTATGCGCTTCTCTGTCCCGGCATACCAGACCGCTTTGCAGAGTAATGATAAGCAGGAACAGGATACCGGCAACAAAACTGATAAGCATGCCGATTGCCAGCCCACTGCCCCAGCCTGCGTAATTTTCATAGGATACATACGCAGCGGAGACCTCATCGGAATAAGGAAATGATACATCTACAGAAACTATGATTTTCTCATTTTTTCCGGTTACGGGATCATTTTGAAAATAGTTATAGATCCACTTTCCGGCATCTGTATCATTGTCGGATACATCTTTCAGTTTTCCGTCTTCTCTTTCTGCTACAAATACCGGCACATCTTCCAGATCCCTCAGATTCACATCCCCATCTGCCCATTCTGTCACATTAGTATACACTACCTGATTGTCCAGATTCTGTATCATGAAGATTACATTGGTCTTATCATCCATCTTGATCCCGTGCTGATAAGAGGTCAGCTGGGCAATGGCATCCGATAACTGCTGATACAGTTCAAACAGAGATACCTTTTTCGGATTGGTTCTGGCATATTCCGCCAGAGTCTCTCCGGATTCCGGAAGTACAGTTTCAAAATCTCTTGCATAGTTGTAAAGATAGCGGAAACGCGGTGTGTAATCACTGATATCTACATTCTCATCGTCACTTGCATCAGCCTCAGTGGCTTTTTCATCTTCTCCGTCTACCCCGAACTCTTCGTCGTCTTCATAGTAATCGTCTTCATAGTAATCTTCATAAAAGCCATTGCCCGCATTCCAGATCGCATCCTGAAACTCATCCCAAAGACCATTATCCTTCAGTTCCAGAAGATTTTCTACGGTATAGGTAGTTGCCGGATTCTGCTGGCTGGTTTTTGCATCCAGTCTCGTAATATCCACCAGCTTGGTCTTATCCAGTTTTCCTTTTGTTAAAAACGGCTTTCCGTCATGCAGTGCGTTACGGACTTTATTTACCTGTGAAGCCATCCGTTGTCCACAATCCTGAGTCTCCAGATAATTTTTCCCGTTGTTATAATTGCTTGTCAGCTCTTCCCAGCTGAAGCCCTGGCGCATCAGACCGCCAAAGATCATGGCAAAGACGGAAAAACAGGCAACCGCTGTCAGAAACAACGCGATTACGATTCCTTTTGCCCAGGCAGAATAAAATTTGTTTCTTTGTTTTTTCTCTTCCATTTTGCAGCCTCCCACGGAGGGTTACATCTTTTCTATCTTATAGCCGATTCCCCAGACTACTTTCAGATAGCGGGGTTCTCTCGGATTGATCTCGATTTTTTCACGGATATGCCGGATATGTACGGCTACTGTGTTGTCCGCTCCAATCGCCTCTTCGTTCCAGATATTTTCGTAAATCTGTTCAATAGAAAAAACTTTTCCCTGATTTTTAATTAACAGCACTAAAATATTATACTCGATCGGGGTTAATTTTACCGGCTCCCCGTCCACCGTAACAGTTTTCAGATCATCGTTGACCACCAGACCGCCACATACGTATACCGCCTCTTTTTCTTCTGTCGCCAGATTTCCAAGCTGCGTATATCTTCTCAGCTGAGATTTTACTCTGGCGATCAGTTCCAGCGGGTTAAATGGTTTTGTAATATAGTCGTCTGCACCGATGTTCAGCCCAAGGATCTTATCCACATCCTCTGACTTGGCAGATAACATGATAATCGGCACACTGCTGGTCTCCCGGATCTTACGCGTAGCCCGGATCCCATCCAGATTCGGCATCATAATATCCAGAAGGATCAGATGCACTTCTTCTTTTTTCATGATTTCGATGGCCTGCAGTCCATCGTACGCCTTTAAAATGTGATATCCTTCCTGTGACAGATAAATATCAATGGCATCCACAATCTCTTTATCATCATCGCACACAAGAATATTGAACATTTCTTCACCTCATTTCTTCTTCCTCTTTCCTTTTACGCTGTCAGTTTATCAGGGAAATCTTGTTTTCAGGATAGGGAAAATCTTAAGATATTTTAAATTTCTGTTTTATGTACGATTTTATCATATCACATCTTTGCATCAAACGAAACTTACAAACATCTTACAGCTGAAGTCGTGTTACTGTTCACTCCGTGCTCAGCAACCGCAATAGTTTTCTTTTCTTTACAGAAAGAGCATTTTCCGATATACTTAGTTCACCGTTTTTGTTTTGGGAAAGGAGACTTTGACAATGTTTCGTTTATGGGGAAAAATATGGACCGATAATCACATGATGAAAGACACCGTGATCTGCAACGATACAGATGACACGAGGACCCATAAGATCTTCCAGTCTCTCGAAGAGATCTGTTACCTCTGGGATCTGAGCAAACCGATCTGGCTGGACAATAATATTATGGATTTTAAACGCCACGATAAAACCCGGTTTACCTCCGATAATTTTATTGAGACGATCGATTTTGATTATCTGGAAATTGAAGTGATTGAAGAGTAGTTGGTATGAAAAACAGGCAGACACTGCATGCCGGTGTCTGCCTGTTTTATGAAGGTAGCAGGTTATCATTCTGCTCAGATCAGATATTCGCGAATCACCTCCCGCATAATATGTTCTTCCTCCGGTGTCAGCATATGAGAAAATTTTGTCTCACTTGCCGCCGTCTGCCGAATCCCCTCTGTTACTTTATCGATCAGTTCCTCTCTGGTCTGCTCTTTCAGTGCCTGCTCGTCCGGCACCGGTTTTCTGGCGGGCAGGGTATTTTCCATATAATCCAGAAGACCGTCAAGAATCATATCTTCTTTATTCATAAAGCCCATAAATTGCTTCATCAGAAGTAACAGGGCGAAGATTCCCGCCCCGGTCAGTACATACTCGTAGCGCAACAGCTGTGCCTGCTCATAGCGGTAAGTCCCATAGACAGCTGTCAGAATCAAAAGGAAGCACAGAACCGCGCTGTAGCCGATTCCCTGCTTCCACTTTTGTATCCCGATTCCCAATGTTTTTCCCCTGGCAAGCTGCGTCCTCACAAACGCCTCCGGATTATTGATCTCCTGCTCTTTCGTCAGACGCATCTGATACTGGTTCAGGAATTCTTTTGTCCATTTTCCTTTCGGTTCTGTTATCCTGCGTACATCCCGTATAGCTCTGCCGTAGAAACGGTCGACCATAAACATACACAGGATTCCAAGAATTCCCGCTCCGATCATCCCGTAAAACAACACATTTTGTTCCATCCAAATATGCAGCATTTCCGTACCCCCTTATTTCAATACTGAATTGGCAGTCACTTTTCACATCCTCCCACAAACGCCTGTCCATCCCGCATCCCCGATCGCCGGATCCGAAAATCGTGCATTTGCAAAACGATGTTCTGGAAATATTATATCCTCCACATACCTGATTTGAAACTAAAATCGTTCGTCAAATTCTTACAGGTTTTTATCATGACAAATCCTTTTCTTACAGTGCTTTTACCATCTCTTTCACGAGATTCGCACAGTGACGTGCCGCCGCTTTTTCAAATGTCGGATAATCCATGGTTGCACTGTTATCCGCTTTATCAGAAATGGCACGCAGAACAACAAACGGAACATAGTTTAAGTAGGCCGCCTGAGCGATCGCTGCTCCTTCCATCTCAGTACAGCTTCCTGCAAATTCACGGATCAGTTCATCCTTCACTTCACTGCTTGCCACAAACTGGTCACCGCTGACCACTCTTCCTTCAAACACCTGAATATCCGGGTTCGCTTTCTTACAGCATTCTACAGCTACTTTACGGAGTGTCTCATCTGCTTTAAAAGAAAATACATTCATCTGTGGAATCTGGCCCTTTGGATAGCCGAATTCTCTGGCATCCATATCATGCTGCAAAGCATCGGTAGACACAACAATATCACCGATGTTGATCTCTGCCTTCAGGGATCCGGCGATTCCGGTATTGATCACCGCTTCTACCTGAAAATCATCCACCAGGATCTGTGTGCAGACAGCTGCATTTACCTTACCGATTCCGGAACGTACTACGACAACTTCTTTTCCGTTTAATGTACCCTGATAAAATTCCATGGAAGCTTTTTCTTTTACGGTAACCTCTTCCATCTGGCTTTTCAGTTCTTCTACTTCAAGCTCCATTGCTCCGATAATTCCGATTCTGTTCATTTTTCTCTCCTCGTTTCTTTCTTATTCTTTATAAAAAGTAGTCATACCCACTGTAATTCCGGTCTTCTCCCGATCTTTCGGAGTTTACACCTGTTTTTTATTATAACAAAGCCTCATTTTTTCCTCAACCTTTTCCTTCCATTTTACTTTCTCTACTGGAAATCAGGTCTGACATTTGTTATAATATCTTGCGAACTTAAATGTACCCTAGAGCGTGTTTGAAAAAGGCTTTCTGCAAGATGTGCGTCACAGTTTGTGGGAGATTTTTCCTGAATGAGGGCGGCGTAGCGGGCTACGTCAACCGAATGAAGGTAAAATATGCCGCAAAGTGGGGCGTGCAGATTGCAGGAATGATTTTTCAAACACGCTCTAGCGGTACAGCAAAAACAAAGGAGGAATTATCATGACATACAAGACAAAAGGAACCTGTTCTTCTCAGATTGATTTTGATCTGAAAGACGGCAAAGTATACAATGTACGTTTTACCGGCGGATGCAACGGTAACCTGAAAGGAATCGGAGCTCTGGTAGAAGGTCAGGATGCACAGGATGTCATCAACCGTCTGGAGGGAACTACCTGTGGTTTCAAATCCACTTCATGTCCGGACCAGCTGGCAAAAGCGCTGAAAGAAGCTCTGAACCAGTAAGAGTTTAAAAACCCCTGTCAGAAGGCCGCACAACCGGAGGTCATTTTCGGATGTGTCGCCTTCTGTACAGGGGCTTTTTTCTTTATTTTTCAGGTCTATCTGTCCCATTTATCACACAGATTATTGATCTGGCTGGTCAGTTTGGCGAGATCTTTGTTCGCTCCGCCTTCGTTATGCCGGATCACGGTAAGCAGACGCTGACCGGCTGCCACCAGCCTCTGGTATACACTCGAACTCTTCGACTGCGGTTTGGTCTCCTGTTTGCGGATCACCACACCTTCCGGACAACTGATAAATGCGGCTTCTTTCAGATCATAAATGGTTCCGCTGTATGGTGCCATCGCCGTATAGTGAAGTTCATCTTCGAGTCTTCCCGTCAATACCTGACAGGAGGTGTCTTCTCCATGACACACAAATACCTGTTTCGGTTTTTCCGCAAAGGCTCCTGCCCATTCCATCAGTCCCTCATTATCCGCATGACCGCTGACACCCGGAAGAACTTTGATCTCGGCATTGACCTGAATCTCTTCTCCAAACAGTTTGATTTCTTTTACACCTTCTACCAGTGCCCGTCCCGGCGTACCGATTGCCTGATAACCAACAAACAGAACCGTGCACTCCGGTCTCCACAGATTATGTTTCAGGTGATGTTTGATCCTGCCGGCATCACACATGCCACTGGCTGAAATGATGACTTTCGGACGGTCATCAAAGTTGATGGATTTGGACTCTTCACTGGTGATGGAAAGTTTCAATCCCGGAAATGTGATCGGGTTGATCCCTTTATTTACCAGTTCCATCGCTTCTTCATCAAAACAGTCTTTGTGATGTTCATTAAATATAGTTGTTGCTCCCACCGCCAGCGGACTGTCCACAAATACCGGGAAGCCATCGTGTCCCTGTATCATATGATCCGCCTTGATCTTACGGATAAAGTACAGCATTTCCTGCGTTCTTCCCACGGCAAATGAAGGAATCACCACATTGCCGCCCCGGTCAAAGGTTCTCTGGATGACTTTGGCAAGTTCCTCTTCATAACTTACCCGCGGTCCGTGGCTGCGATCACCATAGGTGGACTCCATCACCACATAATCCGCAGATTGCAGATAGGTCGGATTCTTGATCAATGGCTGATTCTTATTTCCGATATCTCCGGAAAATACGATTTTCCGCTCCACATCATCCTCTTTCAGCCACAGTTCAATACTTGCCGAGCCAAGCAGATGTCCGGCATCTACAAAACGCACCTGAATCCCGTCTGCCAGTTCCAGAATCTGCTGATATGGGCAGCCCACCAGATGAGAGATGGCTCCCTGCGCATCGTTCATATCATACAGCGGCTGTACCGGTTCCTTGCCGGATCGCTGTCCTTTCCGGTTTCTCCATTCTGCTTCAAACATCTGGATATGTGCACTGTCACGAAGCATGATCTCGCACAGATCCACGGTGGCATAGGTCGTATAAATATTTCCCCGGAACCCCTCTGCATACAGAACCGGAAGTTTTCCGGAGTGATCGATATGTGCATGTGTCAGCAGTACAAAATCAAGCTCCGAAGCCGGCACCGGGATCGGTATATTCTCAAAATTATCCGGTCCCTGCTCCATTCCAAAATCCACCAGAAACTTTTTACCGGCGGCTTCCAGAAAATAACAGCTTCCTGTAACTTCATGTGTCGCACCCACGAACGTTATCTTCATAAAAACCCCTCCTTCTGTTTTACTTTTCAGAATTTTATCACGTTTTCACTTCTATATTCTTATTATACGCGCATACATATAGAAATGCAAAATAACTTTGCCGGTTTATTTTCTTTTAATAATTGCGGGTTTCTTGACTTTTTTTCTTAATAAGATACAATGAAACTATTAAAAATATTATATGTAAAAACATTGATTCTACTAATGTACTTTCGGAAAATCAGCCGTAAAAGCAGACGGCAAAAGATTCCGGGAGCGTATTATGTATTCAGGAGGACATTATGAAACATATCGTACTTACCGGCGGCGGTACCGCAGGGCATGTAACACCAAACATCGCTATGATTCCCGCATTGAAAGAAAAAGGATTTAAAATCTCTTATATCGGTTCCTATAACGGAATTGAAAAGAAGCTGATCGAAGAGATGGGAATTCCTTATTATGGAATATCCTCCGGTAAATTAAGACGTTATTTTGATATGAAGAACTTCACCGATCCGTTCCGTGTGCTGAAAGGATTTTCCGAGGCAAGAAAACTGCTGAAAAAGCTGAAACCGGATGTTGTTTTCTCCAAGGGAGGATTTGTTACCGTTCCTGTTGTCATTGCAGCAAAGCGCTGTAAGATTCCGGCGATCATTCATGAGTCCGATATGACTCCCGGACTTGCCAACAAGCTGTGTATCCCTTCCGCTGTGAAAGTATGCTGTAACTTCCCGGAGACTGTCAGCAAACTTCCTGCCGATAAAGCGGTTCTTACCGGAACTCCGATCCGTCAGGAACTTCTGCAGGGTGATCCGGAAGCCGCTCTTCGCTTTACCGGACTGAAAGCCGGAAAACCGGTACTGATGATCATCGGCGGAAGCCTTGGCTCCGTTGCTGTCAACACCGCAGTCCGCAATATCCTGTCGGATCTGTTAAAAGATTTCCAGGTGATCCATCTTTGCGGAAAAGGCAAACTGGATACTTCTCTTACCGATACAGAAGGTTATGTACAGTATGAATATATTAAAGATGAACTTTCTGATCTCTTCGCTCTGTCCGACCTCGTAATTTCCCGTGCCGGAGCCAATGCGATCTGTGAGATCAGTGCCTTAAAGAAACCAAACCTGCTGATCCCGCTTTCCGCCAACGCCAGCCGTGGTGACCAGATCCTGAATGCCCGTTCTTTTGAAAAACTGGGTTACAGCAAAGTTCTGGAAGAAGAAGAGATCACCAACGAAAAACTGTTGCAGACAATCCGTGACCTGTATGCGAACCGGGAACAGTATATCGAGGCGATGAGCAAGAGCAGCCAAATGGATTCCATCGGTAAGATTGTTGGGATGCTGTGGGATTGTGCGAAGTAAGTGATTTCTGATTTGTGATTTGAATATTTCACAAGCAAAAGCTGGTTCTTATATATGTGAATTGCTTATGTATTTTATAAAACGGACAGGATGATAAGTCATATCTGCTTATCATCCTGTCCGTTTTCGTTCTGTTTTATATCAATCATTGATCCAATGGACCATTTTTATTGCCTAGTTTTCTTTACTGTTTTCTTCTAAGCTGTCACTTTTCTCATTTTCGAAAATTATTTCAGTGCAGCTGTCACTTTCGCAACAATCTCATCTCTCACTTCATCTTTCAGCTCGCCCGGTTTCCAGGTGATACCTGCCTGATCACCGTTATAACGCGGAATCAGGTGCATATGGAAGTGAAATACAGTCTGTCCTGCTACTTCACCGTTGTTCTGTACGATATTGAAGCCGTCACATCCCAGTGCTTCTGTCATGGCAGTAGCCATCTTCTTTGCCAGAACCATTGCTTTCGCAGCCATCTCTTCCGGGATCTCATACAGGTTTGCGTAGTGATGTTTCGGAAGGATCAGTGCATGTCCTTTTGTTGCAGGACCAAGATCCAGGATCACACGAAAATCATCATCCTCATACAGTGTAGCGGACGGAATATCTCCACCGGCAATTTTACAGAAAATACAATCACTCATTTTTATTCTCCTCTCCGTTTTGTGTTGTTTTTTCTTACCATGATACACGCATTGTCAGAAAATTTCCAGTCATCTTGCGTTCTTTTTTACTAACTGAAAAAATCATCATTACCGTTCACTCCACGCCCAGTAACACACTTCGCGGGATATTACCATTGAACACTAATAAATCCGGCTATTCTGCGACATACCCTTTTCTGCTGTGATTCCAATGTAAAGTAAACAGTACGGTCAGCACAATTCCGCCGATCAGCCCGCCCACATGAGCTGCATTATCGATCTGTGCCGCCTGCGAGCCGTAGTAGATTGTAACCGCAATGACAAACACCAGCCGCCGAATCACCACTTCTCTTACCTGCTTTCTGTTTTTGATCATCAGAACAAAAACGCCGCCGATAATTCCATAAATCGCCCCGGAAGCACCTGCGCTCACGATATTGCTCTGCGACTGGATATCCATGTACAGAGACAGCAGATTACCCACCAGCCCGGAACCAAGATAGATCATCAGGTATTTCCAGTGTCCCACTGCCTTTTCCACCATATCTCCCATAAACAACAGCACCGCCATGTTATTCACCAGATGATAAATCCCAAAATGCAGAAACATAGAAGTAAACAGCCGATACCACTCCCCATCAAGGATCAACGGTCTGCACGCAGCACCCCACTGCAACATAAACCCGGTATCCTCTGTGCTGCCCAGTATTTCCATGATAACAAAAACTACTATATTAATTCCAATCATCAACAGATTCATCCAGTTTAAAGGTCCCCGGAAAATCTGTTCCAGCGCATCCGGCGTATTACTGTTCTGACTGTTCATCCGATAATACGCTTCCCGCCTTCTCTGCTCCTCCTGCTGCCAGTCGTCATCCTGATATTGGTTCATATGCATTCCTCCTGTCAGGTATCCGTCACGGTTATTTCTCATCCCCGTTAACGTTTTTCCTCATTATATGCCCCTGTCTTGCGTTTTACAAGAAAAATCCATGAACCATAGTGTCACTTGTCCGCGTTATCTCCCATAACTTTATATCTCCACCCGATACACCAGATCTGCGAACTGGATCTGGTCGCCGGTGGTGAGTTCTTTTTCTTCTTCTCCGTAGAGTTCCTGGTCGTTGACCCAGGTTCCGTTGCGGGAGTTGAGGTCTTTCAGATACCAGCTGCCTGCCCGTTGTTCGATGCTGGCGTGTACCCGGCTTACTGCTGTGGAGGGTAAAACGAGATCTGCCTGATCTTTCAGCTGACCGATGATCGTTGGGTGTGTTTTGTCTATCCGGAACTGCCTGCCGCTGACCGGATGCAGTTCTTTCAGGATCAGACCTCCCTCTTTTCTTCCTGCGGAGAGGAGCTGCGTATAGTTGTTATTCTCCCACGGAATCCGGTTTTCCCATGAGGAGACTTCCTCTGCCTCTGCCTCTTCCTCTTTTTCTTCCCATTCCCCGACAGCCTGTTTGGGAAAATCCAGTGATTTCCCGGCTGGTTCCTGATACATGGCAAACTGTTCTGCAATCTGACTGTCCTCTTTTTTTCTTCTCTTCACTGTCACCTGCCAGATCAGAAAACTTAACGCTGCAATCACTCCGATCGCTCCCCAGATGCCAAGATACCCCGGAAAATACTCCCAGACGGCGTAACCGGTCAGCCCATACAGAACCCCTGCGCAGATTCCCGCAAGCAGTCCAACCGGAAGATTCCGCTCCCGGTCCGTCTCGTTCTCCTCTTCTTCCACAGAGAAAAAATCTTCCAGTGCCCGTTCATGATTTCTCCTGTCTGTCCGGAACTGTTCTTCTTCCCTGCCACCGGCACTCTTACCCGCTCGTTTCTCCTTCTCCCATGACCGGACACTTTCTTCCTGTATACTCTTTCTTTCCCCTGCGAGATACGACCGCCCTGCCTCTTCCGTATTTGCATACCCATCCTCCGACGGAAAACTGTTTTCTTTCTCGCCATACATCTGTGATTCTCTTCGCAGCGATTTTCTCTGTTCCAGCATCCGCCGTTCCAGAACGCCCTGCAGCTCCATCACGGAAAATGACTCCCGGACCGCATACTGATACAGTTCATAAACTACCGATACCCCGTCCTGCTCCTGATGATCCAGCCGGGGAAGCAGTTCTTCCAGAAGTTCCCGCACTCCCTGCTCCAGTTCCTTTTCCGTCACAGGCAGACAGCAAAACGAAGGCTGACCGCTTGCCGGATCGAGATAAATATAATTCCAGTCCAGACAGATCCGATCTGCCGGTATCAGATATTCCTCCAGCTGCACCAACACCTGTAAAAGTCCCTGCACAACCAGAAGCACTTCCGATCCTTTGATTTTTTTATACCTGCATTTTTCCGCAAGAGAGATTTTCGAGGTAATATCATAATAATACAGTTTCTTCTGATCCATCCTTCTGCACTCACACCCCAGAAGTCCCTGCACCTGATTTTCTGTCATCATTCTTGTGATATAATTTTCCGTATCCTCACCGTCCTCCGCCACCAGATAATTATGCTGCAAATCTCTTCTGTAATCCATTTTCATACGCAAAACCTTCTTTTTATGACCGGAATGCTGTCACCTTTCGCACAAATGTCACCGGTCTTATGATCTTCTGTCTGATTCCCGTCTCAAATATCAGGTTCTGTCTTCCCCACACGGACACTTTACCCGATACTTTTACCTGTACTTCCTTCCCGCTTCCGGTTACTCCACCGGTAACATTCTGTCCGGAAAATCCACTCTCCCTGCGCCTTGTTTCCCATTTTTTCTCTGCTTTCTCCTGTCCGCTTCGTCCCTCCAGTACGCCATATCCGCTCCCCTGCACGGCTGCTTCACAGGCAGTCTGCGTATACCAGCAGCGAAGGTATACATAAAATGTCAAAGAAAGCAACAGAGCAAGAATCATGACGCACATCGGCACTACCAGCGAAGCTTCTACGGTAAGCGAACCTCTTTTTCTTTGCCTATCTGTTCTTCTGTTCATACCTGTTCACTCCCTGTTTTTTTCTGTCTCTCAAAGATACTGTATCAGATAACCAGCCAGTAAAAACGGCACAAACGGAATCTCCTTTTTTCTTCCCTTTCCTAGTGCCAGCATGCAGATCCCGGCACCTGCCGCCAGAAGAATCGCTGTCTGAAAAATCATACATACCTGCTGGATTCCCTGGATCCAGCCGATTCCCATCAGCACAATTCCATCCCCGCTTCCGATCTGTCCCGGCTTCCATAAAGATGCCAGCCACAGAAAAATACCGGGAAGCAGTCCGCTCCAGCAAAGTTTTTGACCTGTTCCTACATATATTAATGCAGTCAGAATAACAACTGCCACGGTCCACACACTATCCACTTCTTTTCTTCTCCAGTCTGTCCAGCTGTTTACCAGCAGATAACCGGCTGTCAATACTTCCATCTTTTTCCTTTCCGAAACATTTACTTTCCTGTTCCCCGACAGCGTTCACACTGTGTATGTGCCTGTATCTGTGATTTTTCTACCAGTCGAACCGTCCGTTTCAGTCCGCTGCAGGACGCCTCACTGTGATAACGATCCCCTTTTTCCGTATAATAGACCAGATGGCTGTCTCCTCCACACCGTTCACAGGCATGGTATTTTTTTCCATATTCATTTCTCTGCCGTTCCACCTGCTCTTTCGTTCCCTGATGAATCGAAAGATCCAGATGCGTACAGTGCACCGATGTGTGATAGACGCTCTCATAATCCGACACATAAACCATCTCGTCCCCATCTCCCCCGTCGGTCTTCCCCGTATCCCCGGAGTCATACCCCGTCCAGGCATGTACCACGCTGCCGTTTCCCACTTTGATCTTTGACACCGGAAGTATCGAAAACGGCAACTGATAAGTAATCGTAGCTTTCAGCTGAATCTCATGATTTTCATACCGCGATCCGATCAGATTCACCGATACATAATCACCCAGCTCCGGCAGATGACTTTTGGTATAAGCAATACAGATCCCGGTAGAGAGCACCCCCACCGGCGTACTCACCCCGGAGTCGCCCGATTCCACACTGGCATACATACCGAGTTCCTGTGCACTCTGATGCAGGGATGTTCTCACAAGCGCCTGCACCCGATACAGATCGATCATTCCTAAAAGCGTACAGATTGCCAGAAGAAACAACGGAACAACAAATGCCGCCTCCACCGTGAGCACCGCCCGAAAGGAACAAAGAGATACTCTCCGCGTCTTTTCGCAAGCTGCCTGAAGAGATCCTTTGTTTTTATTTTTGCTTTTCTTTCCAATCCCCGGAGAGTATTTCTTTATTCCTTTCCTCATTTTTTCCTTTCTCTCTTTCATCCGTTTCCCATCGCGTATCCATAATCTCTCAGCAGTGAAAATGTATTCCCTGCAAGGCTTACTTCCATCTCTGTCTCCAGATAGATCACGCCCTGATCCAGGCGAAATCCTTCTTTTCCCGGCAGACTCCGCATAACCGCTCCCACCACATCCATCGTTCGCTCTGTCTGTGTATCCGTCTTTCCGGTCATCAGCAAAATCCCCAGATATTCGTGGTAAGTCATACCCTTTTGTTCCACAGATTTTCCATTTTTCAGCAATTCCGTCAGCTTCGCCAGCTGATTGATCGACACCATCCAGGTTGCTCCTGTTTTTACCAGCGGCACCTTCCCTCCTGCTAAAAGCTGTCTTACATCCATCAGACTCTCTCCGAAAGCCCATGCTGCCTGTAACGCAAGACTTACGATCCCTTCCAGTGCCGGAAGTCCTATTGCGGCGCAGATCACAAGTGCCATCTCATGAATCTCACTCTGTCTGGTCGGATCCCGCAGCAGATACATCATATTTGCAGCCTCTCTCGCTGCCAGAAGACGGTATACCACCGCTTTCAGATTCTCCTGATCCGTAGTTTTTCCACCGATCACATACTCCAGCTGATACCGAAGCGGATCTGAGATATGTTCCGTACTGGTATAATCGGTAAGATGCTGCATCATATATGCCTGAAAGATCCCTTTTGCAAGAAGCGTATTTTCTTCTGTTCCATAAAACGGCGTTCCCATACCGGTAAGCTTTTCCCGTTTACTGAACCACTCTTCTTTTCCCAGCCCTTTCTGCGACACTTCTTTTCCCGGCGGAACTACCAGCGCCAGAATTCCTTTTTTCTGTAACTGGCGGATCACATCCAGTGGATTGACAAAATCCGCAGGAACCGAAACCTCCGTCCGCTGCTGACTTTCACTGTCCGAACCGGAATCCTGATTCTGCGCAGCTTCTTTTTTCGCCTGTTCATAACTGTCCATCGTCTGTTTTACATCGATCTCATTGCCTTCTTTCTCCTGTTCTTCGAAAATATCTTTCTGCTGCCGGTACTTCTCCATAAGAAGCTGTATCCCCTGAATCCCCAGTGTCTCCTTCATGTAGTCCACCGCCTGCGCACGGTATCCACGTCCATGTTGATCTGACATCAGTGTGTATGCGGTAATTGCCCCCGAAACGGACGAACATTTCCACAGATTTTCCCCACGAACACCTGTTACTACTCCGCCCGGACGGCAACTCTCTTCCATACAGTTTTTTACCGTTCGATACATGCGCTCCGGCTTCCACACGCCGGTTCCATAACTTCCATCCACCATAAATACATGGTATCTTTCCAGCAGTTCGCGGTCATACCCGGCAAATACCGAATACAGACCTTCTTCCACACCGGCTTCCGCCTGTACGCGCCCTCCTGCAATCTGTACCGACTGCAAAAGCACTTGAAAGACCAGCAGAAAGACTGCCAGAAAAAGACTGGTGAATACCGTTATACTTCCTGATTTCTTCAAGGGATACCTTCTTTCTTTGGGAAATATGTCGTAACTGATATGTGTTTGGTTAATACGTTACTGTTTAGATGCTGTTACTTTGTTTTGTGATTTTCGCAAGAATGTTATTGACCAGACTCACCAGTTGCTTTTTAAAGATCGCAACCAACCCTACGAGAACAACGATGATCAGAATCAGTTCTACCGTTCCCAGCGCGTCTTCTTCCTGCACAAATCTCTGTAAAAGTGCCATGGTTTTCCCTCCTTTCCGGCCCGGAGGTGTTTTGATCGTCAGAATCGCATATTATACAAGACAGGAGTTTCGTGAACACGCAGTAACCTGCGTAATATAAAGAGCATGTTTCCTTTCCTGATCACATACAACTATGGACTGACTACTTTAAATCTTCGTAACCGTTCAGTACCTTCACAGTTACGAGCCAAAATGCATTTAAAATCACCTTCGGTGATGACATTTTGGCTTGTATATCTCGGGATTTTGGCATGTTCATGCCAAAACACCTCGCGGAATACTACCTACTGAATAGTTACAAATCTTCTATTATCACAAAAATAATATGCGTTTCTGTCCCACACCGTCAGACTGCAAACATCAGCCATGCCGGCACCAGCAGAATCACAAACACCACGAGCAACATTAAAATCATCGGGAAGAGCAGCCGGGTGGATGCCTGCTCCCCGAGGATCTGCGCCTGCTGCCTGCGAAGCCGCTGTGCCTGCTCCGCCTCTTTTGCCAGAACCTGTTCCACGCCGTTACTTCCTTTTTGCAGACACTGCACCAAAATAGAAGACAATGTCCGGTAAGACAACAGTCCCCAGCGCTCTCCCAGCTGTTCATAAGCCTCTTTTTCTCCGAGACCGCGCTCCATCTCCCTGCAGATTTCCACAAGTATCTCATAAGCCTTTCTCACCTCCTCTCTGCGCATATAAGAAAGATAATCATTCGCAATCCGCTCCACCGACTTTCGAAGATTCATCCCGGTACTTAACAACAGCTGCAATTTTGTCACAATCTCCGGATAATCCTGCTGCATCTGCTGCCGTTCCTTCTTTTTCTGTTCCTTTTCTTTCTGCTGTCTGTGCAGAAGTACCATTGCCGGAAATACAAGCGCAAGCAAAGCCGCTCCGTACTGCATCCCGTCTCCTGCCCGTTTCCAGATCAGTTTTTCTCCGTGTAATACTGCCGGAAGCTGCATCCATTCCGAGCCTCCTGCCGTATCTGCATTTGCCTTTTCCACCATATCTTCCACCTGTTCTTTTTCCCCGAAAACCCTGGGAAATACAAGGACATTCCAGCTCTCCTGCCATTCCTTCCCCTGCAGCTGGGCCGTTGCTGTGAGGATCACTTCTTCTCCCTCTTCCCCGATCATTTCCCCATATATTCCTTCCCAGTCCATGATCTCTGGCCGGCTGCTGAACCACCGGATCGTTACCGGACAGTCCGGCAGTTCCTCACACAGATGCAGCGGATGATCCACATGATCCAGCGAATCATTCTCCCCCAGCATCTCGTTTTCGATCCTGTCGCGTAACCCTGAGAAAATCTCTTCTATCTCGCTTTCGGAAAACTGTTTTTCTGTCACCTGTACGGTCATTTCTTCTTTCTGGCGTTTTCCCTGCTCATCTTTCCATTCCACCTGAAGATTTTCTTCCTGTACACCCTGTCCGTACGCCGGACGCCGCAGCTCGGAAACTGCCTGCATGTTTTCCGCGTGTCCGACCATCCCTGTTACAATCAGAAGCATGCCCGCAGCCAGAGCCGCAAGTTCTGTCTGCCAGATACATTCATCCGTCAGCCATTCCGGAAGCTCCCAGCCCTTTTTCCGGCTCCACCGGTGGATCCATCTGGCTCCCTTTTTTCTCCGGTTTCCTTTTTCTTTTGAAGTTATGATGCTGAACACTGCTATCAGCAGCAAAAGAGCCATTCCCAGAACTACATTCATACCTGAATCCTCACAATCTTTCTTCCCATCCGGAAGCTGAACAGATACACACCCAGACATCCAGTCATCACCAGTGCCCCCGGCAGATTGTGATATAACACATCGAGAAATCCACGGGAAGTCAGCTGCATATAAAGGATCATCGCCCCTGGAACCAGGCTCATCACCATCTGTTCCAGTTTTTTCCCTGCGATCGCCACCTGTATTTCCCCGGTAACCCGGATCTTTTCTCCCAGTACCTCTGCAAGATTGCCGAGAATTTTCCCGAGATTTCCACCGGAACGCCGCGCGATCAGAAAGATATCCCCAAAGTTGCGGATTTCTTCCACACCGGAGCGCTGTCCGAGATTCCAAAACAGCTGCTCCACCGGCACACCCACCTGCATCTGACTTTCCATATACCGCAGTTCTCTCACCAGATCATCCCGCTCTCCGAAAAGCCGCTCCATCTCCCTGCGACATTCCGTTACACTCTGCTCCATCGAATATCCCGCCCGTACTGCCGTCTGTAAACTCTGCAACACATCCTTAAAATGATTTTGCAGAATTCGCCGTCTTCGCTCTGCCATCTCTTTCTGCTTCCATCTGGTATACCAGATGCCAACCGGGATCACCAGTCCCCACGCCCACCAGGAACGGTAACAGAACAGATTCACAACTCCCGTAATCCCGATGCTCTGTAACAGGCAAAAGATCCACTCTTTTTTGGAAAATACATACGTTTTATAATTCGTTCTCACCGAAGCACCGTTCCAGTTTCTCCCTGTGTGCCAGCTCTCCGGTCTTTTTAAGCTGATCCTTTTCCCTTTTGTATAGCCCATGCATCCGCACCTCTCCCTCTGCAAATCCGAGAATCTCTGCGATCTCCGCAACCTGCCGTTTTCCATCTCTTGCCCGTTCCAGATGCACCAGAAGTTCCACCCCGGACGCAATCTGTCTTCGCACCGCCTCAAGCGGCAGTTCCATCCCCATCAGTACCATCGTCTCCACACGGGAAATCATATCTTTCGTACTGTTGGCGTGTGCCGTTCCAAGGCTTCCGTCATGACCGGTGTTCCACGCCTGCAAAAGATCCACCGCCTCCTCCCCGCGGATCTCGCCCACGATAATGCGATCCGGCGCCATACGAAGCGCGGTGCGGATCAGATCCCGGATCGTAATCTCCCGGTTTCCTTCCATATTGGCAGGTTTTGCCTCCAGACGCACCAGATTTTCCACACCCTGGATCTGTAACTCTGCCGAATCTTCAATGGTAATAATCCGTTCCTCATGGGGAATCGCGTTGGATAACGCATTCAGAAATGTTGTTTTGCCGGAGGATGTCCCTCCGCCGATCAGGATCGAATATCCCGCTTTTACCAGATGTTCCAGAAAGGTTGCCGCTTCTCTCGTGATACTCTCTTTCGCGATCAGATCCTCCATCGTGATCGCATGATCCGGAAAACGGCGGATCGTCAGAATCGGTCCGTCCAACGCGACCGGATAGATGACCGCATTGACACGGGAACCGTTTTCCAGTCTCGCATCCACGATCGGCGAATTTTCATTGATCACGCGGTTGCATTTTCCGGCGATCTGCTGCACGACATCTTCCAGCTTTTCTCTGGACACGAAAGACTTTTCCCATCTGCTTTTCTGTCCGTTCCGCTCCACGAAGATCTTCTGATACCCGTTTACCATGATCTCTGTCACCCGGTCATCATCCAGCAGTTCCTGCAAAATATCCAGTTTTCGCACCGAATAAAACAGTTCTCTCCGGATCTCCTCTCTCCGGCTCACCGGCAGCCGGTTCTCTCTTGCTGCCTCCGACACCAGCTGATCGATCCGTTCCAGAATCGCCTCATCCGACCATTCCACTCCCTGTTGCAGCTGTTCCATCAGTCTCGCCCGCATGCCGGCAAACTGTTCCTGTTTCATCATCCGTCCTCCCATTCCTTTCGGATCATCTCTCTCACATAATCTCCCAGCTCACTCCACACCAGATCATCCATGTATCCGGTTCCGCTCCTCGTACTGCGATGATACGGCGGTTTGATCTTCCGGATCCGGTCGAGTACCGCCTGTTTCTCCCACACCTGAAGCGTATGTTCAAACTGCTGGATCTTCGCCTGGGAAACCGGATCTGCCCGGATCGGCATATAGATTCTGGTACACTGTTCCAGGAGTTGATACAGCTGGCTGACGCTGTCCCCCAGATCCAGAATGATCACATCATAATTGCTGTAATCGATGATCTGCTGCAACAGCCGGATCCATTCCTCTGCCGTTGTACTCTGGATATCCTCCATTGAAAGCACCGGCGGCAGATAGTCCAGATTGTTGATACTCTGCACCATCGATCCCATCTTTGTAACCAGCTGATCCGATCCCAGCCGCAGGTAATACAGCAGATCACCCAGTGTCTGCTCAAATTTCCGTTCCATCAGATATTCAAACCCGGAATACGCTTCCAGATTCAGGTACAGACACGCCCGTTTCTTCGCCAGGATCTGCCCCAGCGTCAGCGCAAATGTTGTCTTCATCGTCCGTCCGACCGGCGAATACACCCCGATCACCTCCATCTTTTTCTTCTCCAGTTTTAACGACTGTACCGTTCCCGCGCCGCTCTCCCCGTAGTGTTCAAGAGCTTCCCGGATCACCTGATTCGATGACTGATATTTGTAGATCGACGGATATTCCTCATATCTTCTGGCAGACACACCATCCGATAAGATCAGGATCTGTCCGATCTTCGCCTGCCGGATCTCACTGTTCATCGCTTTCTCGGAGATCAGAAGCAGTTCTACCGGATGCTCCTTTACATATTCCTGAAAACTCACGGCACTCGTAAATACCCGCACCTCAAACGGGATATTTTTCTTCTTACTCAGGTACTCCATAAAATGATAAGCGTAATCCACATCCAGATCACACACTGCAAAAATATTTCGTTCGCTCATCCTCGCCCTCCCAGATACAGCAGCAATACGCTGCCTAAAATTGGTATTGTAAAATGGATATTTTCCGGTCTTTTTCCCGGCACCAGATATGGTGGAAGTGATCGTTCCGTACATGCCCGCTGCACATACTGAAGAAAATATAAGAACCGCTGCCGCCAGTCGCAGCGAAAGAACAGAAAAAATACAGATTCCAGCGCTCCAAGCAGAAATGCCGACACGATACAGCCAAGGATCTTTCCGGGACCAAATACGCTACCGAGCACTGCAAACACTTTGATATCGCCGGTCCCGATCATCTTTCCCAAAAACAGTGGAAAGAACAGAAACAGCACCAGCAAACTCCCTCCCCAGAAGCGGAATACCGCTTCACCAAGCCCCTGTGCAACCTGTCTGCACAGATGCTCCGTCATACTGATCTGCCATCCGGTCAGTATCCACAGATTGGGAACTTTCTCCCACTTGCAGTCAAAAAACACTGCTCCCATGGTAAAAATAATGCAAAAAAGCATAGAAAAGTCCATAGTAATCTCCACTTCCCTTTATTTTATTCAATTCGTTTTCTGGAAATCTGCAACTGAATCGCTGCATCTGGATTTGTTATGGGCTAATTATATCCGCCCTTTTCGGATTTGTCTAGTGGATTTTTCTAATTTTCTTCTTTTTGGCAAAAGTAGCTAAAAATAACAGAAAAATTTCAGTGGATATTGCCCTCCATAAAAAAAATGTGTATAATCCTGTTGAGGTGATAAACATGAGTAAAGAAGTAAAAACAAATGCCATGCGCATGCTGGACAAACACCATATCCAGTACGACATGATTCAATATGAATGTGATGAATTTATCGACGGTCTTCATACCGCCGAAAAAACAGGTGCACCGGTAGAACAGTCTTTCAAGACACTGGTGGCACAGGGAAAAAGCAAACAATACTATGTTTTCGTGGTTCCCATCGCGGAAGAAGTGCAGTTAAAACAGGCTGCCAAAGTAGCCGGAGAAAAATCCGTGGAGCTGATCCCGGTAAAAGAGATCACAAAAATCACCGGTTATGTCCGGGGCGGCTGCAGCCCGCTGGGAATGAAGAAACTTTTCCCTACCTTCATCCACAACAGTGCGGAAAATTTTGATAAGATCTATGTCAGCGGCGGTCGGATCGGCACAACCATCTGCCTGAATCCCCAGGAACTCGCAGAGGTGACACGGGCACAGTTTGCAGACATTATCGTCCACGAATCCTGATTTTTGAACGTGTTCCTGTCATTTTTACACTAGAGCGTGTTTGAAAAATCATTTCCGCAATCTGCAAGCCCCACTTTGCGGTATATTTTACCCTTATTCGGTTGCCGTAGCCCGCTACGCCGCCCTCATTCGGATAAAATCTCCCACAAACTGGGACTCGCAGCTCACGAAAAGCCTTTTTCAAACACGCTCTAGAAAAAACATGTCTGTACTTCCAAACTGGGAAGATACAGACATGTTTTTTATCATCTTATCTTTTTGCAGATTGTTCTTTAACCGAATTCATATCCCGGAACATTGTTATTGACATAGGAATTTCCTTCCAGTACATCCAAACCGCTCACCTGCATCTCCACAACCTTCGGCAGTGCATTCCAGCTGTCCGGGAAGGTAAATACCAGATTCGTTCCGCCCTTTTCTGATACTGCTTTTGTTCCATCTTCCACAAATGTAGCGGTTCTGGTATCCAGCACTTCTTTCTTATTTCCGTCGGTCATCTGATATACCGTGAAATCAAAAGACTGATCGGTGATATTGGACACTTCAATCTGACAGTATGAATTACTTCCGCCATCTGCGGACATCGCCTCGTTAAGATTTATATCTTTATAGGTTCCCTCATACACCTGATACTGTGCAGCTACCGGTGTAAGATCCTGCGGAATCGCCTGCATCGTCTCCTCCTTCTGTACCTCTTCATCATCCGGCGCAGCTGTCACCATTGCCTCCGGCGACTCTTCCGGTGTGACCGTTGCCTCCGGGGTTTCTGTAACCTCCGGCTCATCCTCCGCTTCCGGAGTTTCTTCCTGCATCACTTCGGTATCTTCCTGCTCAACTTCTGTAGATGCACCGGATCCACACGCAGCAAATACCATGCTCATCGCTAATATACCTGTCATCATTATTTTTCGTCTCATAATTACTATTCTCCTCTCCCTGTACGGTTTCCCGCATGTTTCTTTTTTTATTATCCCACAAAACCGCATAGATAGAAAGTAGATTTTGCAAATCTTTTTCTCCCGGCATCATCAAAATGGTTCCGCCTGGCGGAAAATCACTATGAAATACACCAAAAACCGGGCACGCAGATTCCACTCCCCTGGATCTGCTGCCCGGTCTTTCCGGCGTCGGAGTTCTCCCCTCTCCGTTACCGTTTAATACTTTTGTATGCTCTTACTCGTCATGGTTTTTTTACAATAATAACCTTTATTTATACTCTCTTTTTATAACTTCTGTTCTTTACTCAGCCAAATTCATGTCCCGGAATATCATTATTACAATATATATTTCCTTCCAGCCAGCTTAATCCTGATACCTGCATCTCTGTTACAACAGGAAGGGATTCACGCTCATTCGGGAATGTAAATACAAGATGATAACCTTTTCCATTGAACTCAGCCTGTGTTCCATCTCCCGTAAATACAGCTGTATTTGTTTTGAATTTTAAAGTACTGTTCTCGTACAGGTCTTTTTCATAAATGGTAAAATCAAAAGATGTATCCGTTACATTTGAAACATGGATTTCATAATATGGTCTGACCTTGCTGTCATCTAACGACCATGTATAAATCACTTCATCAAAATATACTCCCTCATATACCTGATACTGTGCCTCAACTCCTGTAGTCTGTGTACTGTCCTGACTGCCCGTTTCCGCCTGTGCACTTTCACTGCCGGAAGATGTATCCTGTTTTACAGAACTGCTTTCCGTTGTTGTGCTGCTTGCAGCAGCATTACCAGAGTTCTTATCTGACGATGTACTTCCATTTGTTCCTGTTGTGCTGTTTGAACCGGTACTTGCACTTCCTGAAGAACTGCTGCTGTCCGTCTGTGCCTCCCCTGCACTCTGCGCAGTATCTTCGGTTGTATCTTCCGGCTCCAGAGTTGTTGCCTCCTCCGTTGGTGCTTCCGAAACTACCGCATCCTCTGTTGTGCTTGTCTCTGCTTTGTTCCCACAGGCTCCCAGTACCATACTTGCCATCAACACTGCTACGATCATACTTTTACTCTTCATAGTTTCCTCCATTTCTGCCATTACTCCCTATGGCAAACCGCTTTTTATTAAATTGTAGCATTTCCTGCCACAACTCATAATCATTCGGCATAAATTGCAATCTAAATGCAACAATTACTTACTGTTTTTCCAGAGAATCGTATGCCTCTGTGATATCCCCTTCCGGCCAGTTGTTCAGATACCAGGAGGTTACTTTTCCGTTCTCATCACTTTCCAGTTCCATATAATACTGCGCTTTGTCTGTCTGCATGATATAGCCACCATACTGGTATGCTGTCCAACCATGATCGGTCATAGCTTTTCCGGATGCTCCCGCTTCATCCCCGATATGGATTCCATACAGTGCCACTGCCTGATTGCCTTCATTTTTCATACTGAATGTCTCGCCCTGCCACTCCAGATAAAATCCGTCTGACACATAGGACTGCGCATTCGGGAACTGCCAGCACTCTGTCGTTGTCATCTGTAAGATATTTTTCAGCTCTCCGAAATTCTCCAGATAATCACCGACATCAACCCCTTTTGTGCTCTGTTCTGTCTCGCCGGTTGCTGCTTCGTTGGATGCTTCTTCTGTTGTCTCCCCTGTCTGTGTTTCACCTGATGACGCTTCTTCCGTCGGTGTTTCCTCCGTTGTTGTTTCCTCTGCCGGTGCTTCCGAAACTACCGGGTCTTCCACCACACTCGTCTCTGTCTTTTTCCCGCAGGCTCCCAGTACCATACTTGCCATCAACACTGCTACCATCATGCTTTTTCTCTTCATAGCTTCCTCCATTTCTGCCATCCTTTTCGATGGCGCAAACCACTTGTTCCTGCAGGTTCAACCCCTCTGTCTCTTACTGTCCGTCTCCTCTGCCCGGGTATCTTTTCCCTTCCTGCATTTCGAATAATTTGCATATCAAAGTATTTGCTTGGATTATAGCACCCGAAAATCCCCCTGTAAACAGAATCTGAAAAACGTAACTGAAACTTAATTTCTCCGCATAACAAGCTAATATTTCTTAGCAAATTGTAGCATTTCTGGTGATATCTCGTAACAATTTGGCATAAAATGCAATCAAAATGCAACATTTGGATTGCATTGAATTTCACCATGCCTTCCCCGTATGATAAAGCCATAGAAACACGGATCCGATTTCTAAATTCAAAAACTACAAAGGAGAAAAAATATGGGAAAAATTGAAACAGCTACACAGTGGATGATCGATCTTGCAAATGATGATTCACACGGTTATGACCAGACACATCGATGGGGACCAGATTATGACTGCTCCTCAGCAGTTATTTCTGCATGGCAGTATGCCGGTGTCCCTGTGAAAACTAAAGGCGCTTCTTCTACACATGATATGAAACCTATTTTCTTAGCTAACGGTTTCACCAATGTGATTTCCAGTGTCACACTTAGCACAGGAGCTGGATTAAAACGAGGCGATGTCCTTCACAAAGATGGACATGTTGCTATGTATATCGGAAACAATCAAATGGTAGCTGCCCATTCTAACGAGAATGGTGGCATATCCGGAGGAAAGACTGGAGATCAGACAGGGCATGAGATTTCTGTCAGCAAGTACAATTATTCTACCAGTGGATCTAACGCCTGGACTTCTGTCCTTCGCTACACTGCCGAAGCAGAAACCACACCTACAGAACCTACTACCAAAGCCGGTGAATGGATTCAGGCAAGTGATGGCAGATGGCGGTATCGTCACACCGATAATACCTACACCAAGAATGGTTGGGAATTCATCGATGGCAGCTGGTATTATTTTGATGCCGATGGCTGGATGAAGACTGGCTGGGTTCAGGTATCCAATAAATGGTACTTCCTGTACAATAACGGTGTCATGGCTACTAATAAATGGGTGGAAACCTATTATTATGTAGGAAGTGACGGTGCTATGGTTACAAACACGATGACACCAGACGGCTATATCGTTGATGCAGCCGGTAAATGGGACGGTCGGGATGCATGGGTAAAACGCTTGCAGACCGCATTAAAAGAAGCCGGTTACAACCCGGGAACTATTGACGGTGTCGCTGGCTCCAACACTCTGGCAGCATGCCCGACACTGAAATCCGGTTCTAAAGGAACCCTGGTTACCCTGCTTCAGGAGCGTCTGTATTACTTCTTCGGTATCACTGTCTCCGGTGGTATCGACGGAGATTTCGGAACCGGTACAAAGAATGCAGTTATTTCTTTCCAGAAAAACTGCGGATTATCCGCCGACGGTATCGTAGGTAATAACACCTGGAGAAAACTTCTGTCCCTGTAAAATCATGTACTAACTTTACTTTTCGTCTGTAATGAATTCCATACTCCTACTCCTGTTCATTGCAGATGCATACCCCTCAAAATACAGATACCTCACAGTTGCGGCTGTGAGGTATCACTTTTGTTTTATTTTGCTTTTTTCTGTATTTCTTTTTCATATTCCATTTTTCCAAGAAACATAAAAATCAGTACGATCCAGACAGTTTCACTGAGCAGTGTTACGATCCAGCCCATACCACAGGCACTAAAAAATAATATTACACCTGTCAGTATAACCGTCAGCAACTTCAGTTTTTCCGGCACATATCGATTTCTTTCTGTTTCATAGGTCGATTGATGTGCAAAACCGGAGCCATCCGGTTCATCGGAAATAACAACAGCACAATTGCGCTGATTCCGATATACCACACATTACTGCCCACAGATATCGCTCTGGAAGTTACCAGAACACTCGCAACCACCAGACAGGAACAGACAAGGCATCCTGCATATGTCTTCATGTGAAATCCTCCACAGTATGCCCGAAGAGGCATAAACACCATAAGAAACAACATATACTCTTTTCCATATCCAAGACTTCCCGCCAGTATTCCCATTACGGTAAGACTGATCCATTTTTCCATTAAAACTTGAACAGCATATTGGAAAATATTGCACCAATGTTGGTCTTTATTCAGATATGTAGTAAATTTAGTGGCAATTACCCCAGACACATATTCCATTATTCAATGTTCTCCTGAAGTTCAGATGGATACAATGGTTGATGTAAAACAAGTAGACATCCACCTTTTATACTAATTCCAATTACCATAGCTACAAGTATCTTCAAAATTTCTTTTTTGTTAATCATCATTTTCCTCCTTATACAATATTTACTCAAATATTATACAAAGATACTTTTCGTTATTTTATTCATGTAATTTTTTTGGTTTTATTTGTAATTTTTACATAATTACATTTACGATAAATGTTTGATTCTCTGCTTTTATTTCAAAGTATCCATCATACGACTGTACTGTTTTTTCCACAGACCGTAATCCGATTCCATGATTTTCTATATCTTTTTTTTCACTCATAAAATATCCATTTTTGTTTTTTTTAAGTTCACCTACATATTTATTTTTTACTATTATCTTCAATCTTTTTTTAACAAATGAAATATTTATATAAATGGTTCTATCATCTTCCAACTTTTCTACTGCTTCTAACGCATTATCGAGCAAATTTCCTAACACGACACATATATCCGAAGATTCGTACGGCAATTTTACTGGTATACTTTGTTCAAGATAAATTTTTATTCCCTTTTGTTTTGCAATAATATTTTTATAATTTATCAACGCATCTACAGGCAAATTCCCACTCTTAGATATTTCACTCCTATTATCTATGTCTTTATCAATATATTTATTTAAGAATTTTCTTGCCTCGTCTGGGTTTTGTTTTAAAAGTTCTTGCAAATAAATCATACTATTTTTCATATCATGTTTTGTTCTTCGAACTTCATCCATTACTGCTTTTCTTCCTTCTATTTCCTTATCATATATCCTTATTTGATATGCGTATTCCTGTTTCTCTCTTTCCGCATTTTGCCTTTCTTGATATAAAGTATATAACCTAAAAATAATAATATCGAACACTAATATTACAAATACCAATATTAAAGTTCCGTTTTTCATCATGCTATCTTCTGTTTTTTCTGCAATATTCAGAATAATAATTGACCATATTATATTGCATCCAAAAGCAATAGCAAATAAAATTCCATTAGCTCCAACTTCTAAAGATTCAACTTTCCCTTTATATAACAACGATAATATTCTCACGCATATCCAAAAGACGATTTTCGCCATCATTGCATATAATCTTATATCTCCACTTATATCGCCCTGTATTATCAGTATAATTATGCTAATAACTACCTCTGATATTCCTCCTAAAGAAACAGCTAAGAGTACCATCATAATTCTAGTTCGCATCTCAGCATTATAAGCAATGGTACATACAATACTAAGACCAATTAAATTCCCTAAAAAATTCCACATGTATCCGTCATGAAGATTCATAATTGTAAAATGATAAAAAAAGAAAAAAATCCATGCGCAAATATATCTCCATGTTTTTTCTCGTTTTTCTAAAAATGTACTAAAAAAATCTTCTTGAACAAATACTGTTGCCGAATCCACCATAATTTCTAATATCACAATTGCACCTCTTACATTTTTAGTTGCACTTTCTTCTTTCCTCCCTTTTTAACTCCTAAAACCCAAGGGAGGAAAGTCATATGCAAAACAACATATCTATCGATCAAAAGAAACAATATCTCAAATCTTATCGTTCCACGCTTTGGAACATCCAACTTCTGGAAGATGAGATCCACATGTTTCAATCTTTTTCAAATACTCCAAGTTACATTATTCATCCAGTGTGCGGAACACAGGCATTTACTGATTACACTTCTTATCGTACACAGATTGATACGCAGATTGCGCGGCTACAGGCAAAACGTCTGGAATCCATCCGATATTATCGGAAAATCCTTCAGTGTATTTCAACAATTGAAGACCCCACGGAGCAGACACTTCTTCGTTTAAAATATATCCACGGCAATACCCTGGAATCAATTGCTGAGACACTCAATTACAGTCTTCGCCAGATTCACAATATCCACCGGCACGCCCTGGAACACCTGACGATTCCTGCGAACTGATACTTTACTATATTTTCTGACTCAAAAAGAGAAGCCCTTACTTTTAATGTAAAGGCTCCTCTTTTTTCATCCAACATATATATTCTTTCAATTTCCATTCTATCTCTTCCTGTATTGAATCCGGAAGTGTTTCCTGTAACTGATTCAATTCGTTCAGATAAAAATTGCCCTTTTCAAAAATCTGAAAAGGAAAGAAATGAAACTTCCGATATAACTGGTTCAGAAGGTATGCATCTGCACCTATCACTTTGTTTTCCAGTTTTGCATATCTTTTTCTGTTAATCTCTAACATCTCAGCCATCTTGATATGTGTAACCTGTTCGCTGATCCGAATCCCCCGCCATATGGTATCTTCTTTCAATGTAGCTTCTGCCATACGAAGATAATGACAGATTTCCTCTTCTACCTTTCCCTGCGCTTTATAGATTCCAGCTTCAAGGTACAGCAGATAACATCTCAGTAACATTCGTTCCATTTCAGGACTGTCGCACTCTTCCAGCAGCTTATTTATGTAACCTGGCTTCTGCCTCTTTCCTGTAATCAGGTAATAGATATCACCACCATGATCTTCTATTTGGTGCAGACCATTGTAGGAAATAATCACTGCTCCCTGTTCCACTCTCTGGTAATGATCCTGCCCCAGACCCATGATTTCGCCCATCTGTTCCTGTGTATAGCTGAGTTTTCGTCGATATTCTTCCAGTCTTTTCAGTATCTTATAATACGTATCCATTTACAGACATTCTCCATTTTTGTTTTTATTGTAGAATGTCTGTACTGTCCCATGATGTCCCGTTTATACATAATCTTGTATAAACAGAAAAATTAGCCTTCCTTGGTTTAGTCCACCATATCCATATAGATTTTCATGGCTTCATTTTTATACTCTGTGCTGACCGGCAATGTTTCTCCATTTAAGAGAATTACCTCTGTGGCACTGAAGGTTTTTATGTAGTAATAATTTACAACATACGAGCAGTGAATCCGTATAAACATATTTCCTGCTCTGCTGATCTCCTGCATCAGCTCTTTCATTTTCATGTAAAACCGGTAATCCTGCCCGTTCTTTTCCACCAGACGAATGACTCTTCTCTGGCTTTCCATATACATGATCTCGCGATAAGGAATCTGATATAACCGTTTGTTAAATTCAAAATGTAATCGCTCATCCAGATTCATTAATCTTCCATACGCAATCCGAAAATATTCTTCAAATTTTTCCGGATCGATTGGTTTACGAAGAAACCGCAGTGGTTCTACTTCAAACAACTGCTCATAATAGCTGTCATAGCTGGATACAAACAACAGAATGGTATAGGGGTCCTGTTCTCGAATTTTTTTTGCTACCGTGATTCCATCCATATTGTCCATTTCAATATCCAGATAGATAATATCGTAAGAACCGTTTTTTTCGATTGACTCCCACAGTGTTGCCCCGTCAAAAAATATGTCTGTCTCAAAAGAAATTCCCATTTTCTGTCGAATTCTCTGTAACTGCCCATCGATTTCTCCTGTCAACAGCTTGTCATCATCACATACCGCTATTTTCATTTGTGCCTCCATTTTTCAATCCTTTTTACTATTATAGCACAGATACCCTGCGGATTTTGTAATTATTTTTTTTATTTACATCTTTCTTATTAACTTTTTTCTGATTTTATTACAATATTGTCTGCTGACTCCTTCATGCAGTGCCAGCTCTTTGTCGTTTTCTCCGTAAAGTAACATCCGTTCAGCAATTTTTCGTTCTTTCCCATGAAAGCAGCGAAGCGCAAGTTCCAGATCCATATAGAATTCTGCTTCACCAAATCCATCGCCCGCATCCTGAACTTCCGTCCATTCCATATGTACAGTCTCTTTTTTATTATGTAATTCTTTCAGCACCAGATCTTTATATCTGCGTCTGACTGCCGTCTTTATATAGCTGAGACATTCGCCCTCACTTTTGCAGTATTTCATCTTTTCCAGAGCACAGAATAATGTAACCAGCATCTCCTGTCTGGCATCCTCCTGCTCCCATGTATACAATTTGTCTGCATAAAACATAAGCAAAGGGTTCATCTTCTCTGCTATTTTCTCAAAGCTTTTTTCATTTCCACTCTTATACTCACGGATCAGCTCCGCCAGTGTCTTCTCCATCTCCGGTATCCTTTCCGACTGTGCGGAATGAATACCGGTCTGTTATTTTACTTTGAGATTTTGACGACTTGCTTATCATACAGGAAAATTCCCGAATTCCCGTTATCTTGTAAAAATCCGGTCTTTTGCTGTCTTTTCAGCAAACAAAAAAAGCCCGAATAAGTTCTAAAACCTATTCGGACCTAATTTCTGTATTTATTATTGATTTCTATACATACGATATGCAGTTTTTGCCTGTTCTCTACAGGAACCACTGACTGAAAATTCTCTGCCGTCCTGTGTACGAACGGTATTTCCATCCATCCAATAAATATATCGGCTGTTGATCAGATACGATTGATGAATTCGCAGAAAGATTTCTTTTCCCTGTTCCATCTGTTTTTGTATCTGCGATAACTGACCATAAAACGTGTAGCTTTCTTTTTCTGTTACCACCCGGATCTTATGTTGCTGGGATTCCAGATATAAAATTTTCTGATATGGAATATGGTAGGTCTTTCTTTTATAATTAAATGTAATATACAATCGATGATCTTCTATTTTTTCCCGTACTTTTTTTACCCAGTGTCTCAGATTTTCTTTTTCTACAGGCGTTATCAGATATGATGCCGGCATAATTTCAAAGGTTTCCTGTATCTTCTCCTGATTTTCCGACAGCAGGATTATGTACACCTTTTCATCTTTCAAACGGATCTTTTCTGCGTAGTACAAACCATCTTTCTCCGTATTATCAAGATTTACAAAAAGAATATCATACTTTTCCGTCACCCAATTTTTGACAAGTTGTTGGTTCATGCAAATATTCGTATCTATATTAACCCTAATGTTTTCTTCTTTTCCAACTTCCTCCAGTTGGTTTTCAAGTTGTATGATCTCATCACTGTCAGATCCACAGATCAGGATATTCATATACATCATCTGTTTTTTTTCTGCCATCTTCACAGCCTCCCTCACTGATGTATCTTTATCTTAACAGATTTTTTGTCTTACAGAATCTACGTGTCATTTTACGATGTTTACTCGTCAGTCTCCGGGACAAATTGGGTATTTTTTGCATATTTCTTTATTTTTCTGTTTCGTTGATTACTTTTTCTGTGATTTCAAGTCCCCGTTTCAGAATTTCCGGGACACGGTAGCCACAGGCAACCAGATTTTCCAGGATGCTTCTGATTTCATTAATCAGAAGATTTGCCAGTGTAAACCAGCCCAGTGCTGACAGATAGCCAAGATCTACACCCAGAAGATCTTTTCCAAGTCTTTGAAACATATAGGGAATCAGAAATGCAATAAGAAGAATGACCCAGTAACCTACCTTTTTTACAATACCTTTCATCCCTGATTTACTGTTTGCTTCTTTCTTTACTCTTGCTTTATACCAGCCTGTCAGCCAGTCCAGCACATTTAACAGCAAATAGATTCCAAAAAGATATGCCCCATAATATTCATTAAACCACTTCATTTTTTACCTCCTTCTCTAATATTTTTGTTATTTAAAACATAGCACCGGAACACCATGAAATTCCATGCACACCTGATAGTATATTTTCGCAGCACAAAAAGCAGCCCCACCGGAAAGTCATAATTCTTTCCGGCAGGGCTGCCTGTTCTTTGTTCTTTTTTTTCTTTATCCCACAATTTTTTTCCTGTTCTCTGCAACGACCCGTTCCACGCGTGTCCGGTAGATCCGGCTTACGGGGATGCGGGTTCCGTCCATCAGACCGACTTCCTGGTTCCAGAGCCAGGAGAGGTAACGTCCGTTGATCAGATAATCTCTGTGGACTCTGAGGAAGCGTTCCTCCACTCCTGCAAGTTCCCGTTCCACCTCTGTCATAGGAACCGGGATCCGGTACATTTCTTTCATGGTAAAGACAAGGACGGAGTTACCGCTTTTTCTGATGTATTCGATATCGCGGTACAGGACGCGTCCTTTCTGTCCCTGTACGTCAAAAGAAAGATATCTGCTTCCGGGTCCCAGGTGGCTGATGGTGCGGTAGAGTTCTTTTCGGAATTCTTCCTTTGACAGCGGCATCGAGAGATACGACACCGGCGCCAGGTGTTCTATCTGATTCAGATTCAGACGGTTCCATCCCGGAAGAAAAAAGATGGTTTCCCGGTCTGCCATACGGATGCTGGAGGCAAAGGTATAGCTGTCGATATCCCGAAGGTTTTTTCCAATACAGATCACATCATAGTGTTCTCTGTTCAGGATTTTCTTCGCCAGCCGATAGCAGTTTTTCATCACATCCACCTGAATCTGTGCATTGCCTTTTCCTGTAAATTCATCTACATATTCTCTGATCTGTTCGCCGATCTGTACCTCGGATGTACAGACCGCTATCTTCATATATGGTAAATTTCTGTTCATCGCCCGTTCGCCTCTGTTACTGGAGTATTTTCTCCTATTATACCTGCTTTTATCGACAGATTTCGGGGGATGGCATTTTTTACGGTCTATATGTAACAAGATATGGGACGGGTTGTTTTTGCAACAACGTAAAAAACCAGCAGCTCCCGGACATTTTTATCCGAAAGCTGCTGGTTTCTGGTTTATACTATATTCTTTTTGTTCGTCGCACTCAGTCTGGTCATCGCACGGGCGAGGGATGCTTTGGACATGTAGTATTCCTGCATGCTCTGCTTCTGACGAAGCTGTTCCTCGGCTCTTGCTTTCGCTTCTTCCGCACGCTTCCGGTCGATGTCTTCCGGGCGTTCTGCGGTGTCTACCAGAATGGTCAGACGGTTATTGATCATCTCTGCAAAGCCCAGACCTACGATCGCCTCATGCCAGTTTTCTTCCACATCGCGGAAACGAAGTTCGCCCTCTCTGATGGAAATGATACTGTCTGCATGATGGGCCAGTACGGTACGTTCACCATCATCACCCGGGAGAGTCACTGCTTCTACCCTTCCCTGGTAAAATACATGGTCACTGGCAAGAACTCGCATATAAAATCCACTCATGCCGGTACCTCCTTATCTTAAGCCTCCTGTGACTTTGCTTTCTCGATAACATCATCGATGGTTCCTACATTAAAGAATGCCCATTCCGGATATTCATCCATCTCACCGTCAACGATTGCTTTGAAACCGCGGATGGTCTCAGCCAGCGGCACGTATTTTCCCGGAACACCGGTAAATGTCTCTGCCACATGGAACGGCTGGGACAGGAAACGCTGGATCTTTCTTGCACGGAATACAGTCAGTTTATCGTCTTCTGACAGTTCTTCCATACCAAGGATCGCGATGATATCCTGCAGCTCTTTGTATTTCTGAAGAATCTCCTGTACTTTTCTTGCTACGCGGTAATGTTCTTCTCCTACCACATCTGCTTCCAGAATACGGGAAGAGGATTCCAGCGGATCTACGGCCGGATAGATACCCTGCTCTACGATCTTACGGGAAAGTACGGTTGTTGCATCCAGGTGGGCGAAGGTTGTTGCCGGCGCCGGGTCAGTAAGGTCATCCGCCGGCACATAAACAGCCTGTACGGAAGTTACGGAACCATTCTTTGTGGAAGCGATTCGCTCCTGCAGTTCACCCATTTCATTAGCCAGAGTCGGCTGGTAACCTACGGCTGAAGGCATACGGCCAAGCAGTGCGGATACCTCGGAACCTGCCTGTACAAAACGGAAAATGTTATCAATAAACAGAAGCACGTTCTGATGTTCTTCATCACGGAAATATTCTGCCATGGTCAGACCTGTCTCTGCTACACGCATACGGGATCCCGGTGGCTCGTTCATCTGTCCGAATACCAAAGCGGTTTTCTCCAGTACACCGGATGCTTTCATCTCACTCCACAGGTCATTACCTTCACGGGAACGTTCTCCTACACCGGTGAAGATGGAATATCCACCGTGTTCTGTTGCGATGTTACGGATCAGTTCCTGGATCAGTACGGTTTTACCTACACCGGCACCACCGAACAGACCGATCTTACCACCTTTGGCATAGGGTGCCAGAAGGTCGATTACTTTGATACCTGTCTCCAGGATCTCTACAACCGGGCTCTGTTCCTCAAAGGTCGGGGGATCTCTGTGGATTACCCAGTGCTGTTCTTTCTCCAGGCTTTCTCCACCATCGATGGTGTCACCCAGTACATTGAACAGACGACCCAGTGTCTTTTCTCCTACCGGCACCTGAATACCTGCGCCTGTAGCTGTTACTTCCATATCACGGTGAAGTCCTTCACTGGAATTCAGCATAATACAACGAACCATATTGTTTCCGATGTGCTGCGCTACTTCCATGACACACTTTTTCCCACCGTTGTCAACTTCCAGAGCATCCTTGATGGACGGGAGAGTCTGTCCTTCGAAAAGGACGTCTACTACAGGTCCCATGACCTGTACGATTTTTCCTGTCTGCATATGGATTCGCTCCTCCTCTCTTATCTCTCTATATATTTTTGCCTCTATTTGTGTTTGTTTTTCTGTGCTTTCGCACCTGCGATAACCTCGGTGATCTCCTGGGTGATCGCTGCCTGTCTTGCCCGGTTATACTGAATCGATAAGGCTTTCAGCATCTCGCTGGCATTCCGGTTCGAGGCATCCATGGCTGTCATACGGGCGTTCTGCTCGCTGCAGTAGGATTCTACCAGACAGCCGTATATCGTTCCCACTACATAGTTCGGAATGATGGTATTTAACACTTCATCTGCGGACGGTACCAGCATGATCTCCTCATGATGTACATCCGCCGGAATTCCCATTTTCAGTTCGGTATGGAACGAAGCTTTCTTTAACGGAAGCAGCTGAAGAGTCTGTGTCTCATTGGTCACAGCATTTTCCATGTTGGTGTAGATCACATGGATCTCATCCAGTTTTCCTTCCAGATATTCCTCTACCATACGCAGCCCGATCATACGGGCACGGTGCATGGAAGGCTTCTGAACCGTAAAGTGGAAATCCATATCCACAGACACGTCCGGCAGTGTTTTCTTTGAAAAATACTGCCGACCCAGTTCTCCAAGAACAAACAGACTGTGTTTTCCTTCCCACTGCAGCTGCTCTTCTGCCATCTTGATCACGTTATGGTTATAAGCACCTGCCAGTCCTTTGTCTGCTGTTACGATGATGTGACCGATCTTCCGGTCTTTTTTCGGAATCTCCGGTCTCGCATCGAAGAAAGCATGCTCAATATCCGGCACATGACGCAGGATACGGCGGATCGCGGACTGCATCTCAAAGAAATAGGGCTCTGTATCTGACAGCGCTTTCTTTGCTTTCTTCATCTTGGATGATGAGATCATGTACATCGCATTGGTGATCTTCATGGTGTCCTGGATACTCTTGATCCGGTCCTGTATCTCTTTTACATTTGCCATATTAACACCTGCTCTTCTTGAATTCCTCTGCCACTTCTACGATCTTTTCTGTCAGTTCATCGCTGAGAACTTTTTTATCATTCAGTTCATCGATGATCTCTTTATGCATATCTGCAAAATACTGCAGCATATCCATCTGGAATGCTTTCAGTTTGCTTACTTCCACATCTACCAGAACTTTATGTGTTGCAGCTACCAGAGTGATAACCTGCTGTGGCATGGAAAGCGGATTACATAATGGCTGTTTTAACAGTTCCATCAGACATTTTCCATACTGTAACTGCGCTTTGGTTGTCTCATCCAGATCGGAACTGAACTGGGTAAATACTTCCATCTCACGGTACTGGGCCAGGTCGATACGGATACTTCCTGCTGCTTTCTTCATGGCTTTTGTCTGTGCCGCACCACCTACACGGGATACGGAAAGACCAACGTTTACGGCCGGACGCATACCGGAGAAGAACAGATCACTTTCCAGGAAGATCTGACCGTCAGTGATGGAAATAACGTTTGTCGGGATATAGGCCGACAGGTCACCCGCCTGTGTCTCGATGATCGGCAGTGCTGTGATAGATCCGCCGCCTTCTTCATCGCTCAGCCGGCTGGAACGTTCCAGCAGTCTGGAATGCAGATAGAATACGTCACCCGGATAAGCTTCACGTCCCGGAGAACGCTCCAGCAACAGGGACAGGGCACGGTATGCAACCGCATGTTTGGACAGATCATCGTATACGATCAGTACGTCTTTTCCTTTGTGCATAAAATATTCTGCCATAGCGGTTCCCGAATAAGGTGCAATGTACTGTAACGGTGCACAGTCACTGGCTGTAGCAGAAACGATGATGGTGTAATCCATAGCATCATGTTTGGTCAGTGTATTTACCAGTTTTGCAATCGTAGATGCTTTCTGACCGATGGCAACGTAGACGCAGATTACGTCTTTGCCTTTCTGGTTTAAGATGGTATCGGTTGCGATCGCTGTCTTACCGGTCTGACGGTCACCGATGATCAACTCACGCTGTCCACGTCCGATCGGGAACATGGAGTCGATAGACAAGATACCGGTCTCCATAGGAACACTGACAGATTTTCTCTCAATAATACCAGGTGCTTCTCTTTCTACCGGATAGTAGTCGTCTTCTTCTACAGCTCCCTTTCCGTCAATCGGCTCACCCAGCGCATTGATAACTCTGCCGACAAATCCTTCACCGACCGGGATTCCGGCTTTCTTTTTCGTACGTACCACACGGGTACCTTCTTTGATTCCTGTATCTTTACCGAACAGGATACATCCGATGGTATCCTGACGGATATCCTGAACCATTCCTTTTTCGCCGTTTTCAAAAGTTACGATCTCGCCGTACATCGCATGATCGATTCCATAGATCGTTGCGATTCCGTCACCGACACTGATAACCTTACCGGTTTCCTGTTCCTGACACATGGCATCGTAATTTTCGATTTTCTCTTTCAGAATGGAAATAATTTCTTCTGAGCTGATTGTGCTCATTTCTTTCACCTCCGGATCAATCGTTGTTGCAGCTGACGGACTCTGCCGCGCAGACTCCAGTCAAATTCCCGGTCTCCCACACGAAGAACAAATCCTCCGATCAGGTCCGGCTGCTGTTCAACAGTCATTTCCACGCCATTGACGCCATAGGTTTTCCTGACGAACTGTTCCATCTGAGCTTTCTGATTCTCATCCGGCTCATGGACGCAGTACAGCGTAGCGGCCACAATTCCCTTTTCCTTTCTTACACAGGCCCTGTAGCTTTCCAGCATGTCATCGATCTGATCACATCTTCGCCGGTCACTGACTGTCTTTAAAAAGTTGTGTAAACTCTTCGGGAATATTGTTTCTATAATCTCATGCTTTACCTCTTTGGTAAGAGTCGGATCATTGAGAATTTTCACCAGCTGAGGCGCCGCACACAAAGCCGCTTTCATCTGTTCCACATCTTCTGCGGGAACTCTCAGATCATAAAGCACTTTTCCATAACGATCAGCGGTCTGTGTCATTGGCCTCACCTGCTTTTTTCAAAAATTGTTCATACAGCGCACCATCGCTGTGTGGATCGGTTCCTTCCTGCAGGATACGGGATACTGCTGTCAGAGCCAGTCCTGCAACTTCGGACTGCATCTCTTTCATTGCCTTTTCCCGGTCCAACTCCACATCTTTTTTGGCCGCTTCTTTTATCTTTTTCGCCTGTTCATCCGCTTCTCCCAGAATCCGGTCGTACTCAACCTGTGCATTACCTCTGGCTTTTTCAACCATCTGGAGCGATTCTTCCTTCGCAGATGCAAGGGCTTCTTCATATTTAACCTTCAGTTCCTTCGCCTGGCTCTCCTGGGCTCTGGCACTTTCCAGACCCTGTTTCACCATCTGCTCTCTCTTATCCATGATCGCAGTTACCGGTTTGATCAGGAACTTTTTCAGTAAAAGGTAGAGAATGATGACGTTGATAATGGTCCAAACCAGATTTAAGTCTATCCGTAACACCCTTTACTCACCTGCCTTTCTCGTTTTTCTCATGTTTCGGTAATGGTGATTAGCCAAGGAAGAAGATGATCAGCAGACCGATAACGAAACCGTAGATAGCTGTTGCCTCTGCCAGTGCACAACCAAGAAGAAGGGATTTGCTGATTTTGCTTTCTGCTTCCGGCTGTCTTGCGATTGCGTCTACTGCTTTACCTGTTGCCAGACCGATTCCCAGTCCTGCTCCGATACCTGTTAATACTGCTACTGCTGCTCCGATTGCTACTAACATAATGTTTTCTCCTTTTCTCTTTTCACTTTTTCAATTAAGTTTACTCAATAGCTTCTTTGATAAACAGTGCTGTCAGAAAGACAAACACATATGCCTGAATCAGTCCGTCGAAAATATCAAAATAACAGGTCAACGGTACAGGCACCAGTACAGGGGCTACTGCTTCGATCAGTTTCATGACAACGAAGGAACCCAGTACGTTACCGAATAATCGCATACACAGGGATACCGGTCGGATGAAGATTTCCAGAATGTTGATCGGCAACACCACCGGTGTAGGTTCTGCAAAACTCTTCAGCCACTTTTTTCCGCCTTTTGCATGGATTCCGGCAAATTCAATTAATACAATGCTCATGATTGCCAGAGCTGCTGTTACATTCATGTCTTTAGTTGGTGGTTTAAATCCCAGAATACCAATCAGATTGGCTACGCCAATATAAATGGCCACCGACATCAGATAAGGAATATACATTTTTCCTTTTTCACCAAGAATATCTTTGAAGAAATCCTGTATGACACCGATCACTGTTTCCAGTGCCAGCTGGCGTTTACTGATGTTTTCAGGTTCCACCTGGAGATTGCGTGTAAGTAATATGGAAATTACTACCAGTGCAGCCATAATGATCCAGGTTACAACCACCGACTCTGCGATTTCAATTCCTCCAAACAGGGGGATCGTAAAGGCAGTGTCACAGTTCAGCTCTTCCAGTAATTTACTTGCTAAATCCGTTTCTCTCCCTCCCTTTCCTTAACTTTTAATAAGCAAAATGTGACTGTTCCGTACCCTCGTAGGATATTTCCTGCTGAATAGTCACTTAAAACTTCTTATTTATATCCTCTCCATAAATCCGAAGTTTTACAAATTTTACTTCTGAATTTTTCATTTGTCAACATTCCTATTTTTCATGTTTGTTTTCGTCAATTTTTCCCGTATTTTAGCGAAACTGACCATTAGTCGTTTTATTATTCACAAAATCCTGTGTATTTTTATGCTATTTTTCATTTTTCCAGGTTTTCTTAAAATTCGCCAGCTCGAAACCTGTCTTTTTTTAGTTATTTTTTATATCTTTTTTAGTTATTTTTATCATTTTGTGAATTCGTAGATACCGATGCCGGTAGCCAGGGCCAGGTTTAACGAATCGATATGATCGGTATGACGGATCACCACACTTTGTCCTTCATCCGCAAAACTGTCCGGCAGTCCGGTAGCTTCATTTCCGAAGATCAGGGAGTAGGTCTCAGTGGTGTCTCTCTGAAGCTCCTGCAACGGCACAGCTCCCTTTAGCATAAACGGATAAAGGCTTCTGTTACCCGCCTGTTCTTTGTAGGCTTCAAAGCTTGGGAAATAACAGAAATTCAACTGAAACAAAGATCCCATCGAGGCCCGTACTACTTTCGGGTTAAATACATCCACACCCGGCTCTATGATCGCAAGATTTTCAATACCAAAACCGATGCTTGTCCGGATGATCGTTCCCATATTCCCCATATCACTCGGGTTGACAAGAACGATATGATCCGCTGTCGGATCCAGCTGGTTCGTGTACTTTTCAAACACACCGACAGCGAAGATGTTCTCTTTGTCTCTGAGCTTTTCAACCACTTTTGCGGCCCGTTCAATCGGTATATTGTGCCGGTTACACAGATCAGTGATGATCTCCAGTTGAGTCTCACTGTTCATATCCGGGTGAAGCAGGACTTTCAGCACATGTTCCGGCTGATTTTTCAGCAGTTCGATCGTCGGGAAAGCGCCGAAGGTGTAGGAGTGATTCATTTTTTTTGCGTATTTTTTTAACGGTACATCTCGGTTCATAAGTTTTCTCCTTTTGTTTATTCAGAAGGTCTTTTTCGACCTATAGATTTTGAATTTTCGTATCAGACATTAAAAAAGCACCGTCCCCGATGCTCCATGTCATCGAAAACAGTGCTTTAAGTGCGCCTTCAGGGATTCGAACCCTGGACAAATAGATTAAGAGTCTACTGCTCTACCAGCTGAGCTAAAGGCGCTTGTATCTGTAACGCAAGAACTATTATATCATCCGTATAGAAAAATGCAAGTCTTTTTTTACAATTTTTTTCGTTTTTTTTCATTTTTCTTTCTCGCACACAGGGTATCGTCCAGCTCTGACAGACGTTTGTGCAGATCAGTCAGTTTGCGGTCGATTCTGGGGTTGTTGTAACTCCAGTCGTAGAAGCGGTTGCGGCAACAGCATTTTTTCCCCATCTTCTCACGGATCCTTCAAAGTTCTGTTGTTATAATATGATATGAAGGAGAAAGAATCCGGTCCACAGCGGGTTATTCCGCTGCGCCGGATCATTTTCTCTTCTTATCGGTGAATGATCATTTTATGGATCGGGTTTCCCGCCCGGGAGAATTTTTCTTCGTATTCGGTCATTACATTTCCTTCCATCAGCTTTGCATCATGATGAAGATCAAAAGTCGAAGCGTCCAGAACCCAGCCTGCTTCTTTCACTTCTTCCAGTGAGAACTCAAACAGTGGGCGGTTATCGGTCTTGAACTCTACCGTTCCCTCCGGTGCCAGGATCTTGTCGTAACGCTCCAAAAACCGGCGGGAAGTCAGACGGCGTTTTGCATGACGCTCCTTCGGCCATGGATCCGAAAAATTCAGATAGATCTTATCCACTTCTCCTTTCTCAAAGACATCCGGCAGATTTCGTGCATCCATACGGATAAAATACAGGTTTGGCAGATCTTCTTCGAGCAGTTCTCTCTTCTGCACCGCACGAAGCAGTACACTGTCATACATCTCGATCCCCACAAAATTACGATCCGGATGCAGGCGCGCCATATCCATGATAAAACGTCCCTTTCCCATTCCCACTTCAATCTGTACCGGCTGCTCATCGCCAAAAAGCTGTCCCCATGTTCCCTTGTGTGTCTCCGGTTCCTGTACCACATAATCGCTGGCTGCAATCGTCTCTTTAGAGCCGGGTATATTCCTTAACCTCATATATTATTTTCCCTCCAGGTATTTTCTTGTGTAAAACAGCTATGTCGCGCTTTATTCTACTATAAAAGAGGCATACTTGGAAAGAACTATTTTTCAATATGAATATGAATAAATTTGTTATACATTTCCAACAATTTGTATACATATAGACAGTTCTGATTTACTTTCTGATCGAATAGGTGTATGATGATGATAAATTTTAAACAAAGGAGCAGGGAAAAATGGAATCTGTAATCGACAAATTATCCGAAATCGAGACAGCCGCTTCCCGCATTATGGAATCTGCTGTCGAAGAAACCCGACGTCAGGACAACGCGGCCGAGGAACGTACCTCTACTTATGATAACGATACGGATGCTCAGGCTGCCAGAACACTGGAAGCTGCCAAACGCACTTTGCAGGAACAGGCCGATCAGGAACTGGAACACCTGAAAACCTCCACCGAACGTTCCCTCAGGCACATGGATGCTTATTATAAGGAACATAAAGATGCGTTATGCGACAAGATTTACCACAAAATAATCAGGATGTGAAGTATATGGGATCATTATTATCTTACAGTGGTCTGACCACGAAGATCCGAGCCATGCAGAGCAGACTGCTGACTGATGAGCAGTACCGGGAACTGGCAGAACTCAAAAGCGTTCCCCAGGCAGTTACCTATCTGAAACAGCAGCCCGCTTATGAAGCGATTCTGGACTCTCTCTCAGAAGAGGCTCTGCACCGCGGAAAGATTGAACAGCTTCTGGTGAATTCGATTTATCGCGATTTTACCAAGATTTATCAGTTTTCCAACATGGAGCAGCGCAAATTTCTCAATCTTTATTTCGGACGATACGAAGTGTCCATCATGAAAGAATGTCTGAATAAAATCTTTGACCACAGAGATGTAAATCTGGATCTTTCTTTATTCAAACCATTCTTTGATAAGCACTCACAGCTGGATATCAACCTGCTGACCGCGTCCCAGTCCATGGAAGAATTTGTCAGTCATCTGCGGGGAACCAGTTATTACCAGCCACTGACAGCACTGTCCGGTCTGGAAACACCAACGCTTTTTGACTACGAGATGGCACTGGATCTTTCTTATTTTTCTGCCATATGGAAGACAAAAGACAAGATTCTCTCCAAAAAGAACTTGGAAGAGATCACCAAAGCCTACGGAAACAAATTTGATCTGCTGAATCTTCAGTGGATCTACCGTTCCAAACAGTATTACCATATGACCGCTGCCGATATCTATGCACTGCTGATTCCTGTGAATTACAAGCTGCATAAAAAGGATATCGCTGCTCTGGTAGAAGCTGAGACGATGACAGCATTCGAATCACTTCTTGACCGGACCTACTATGGACGACGTTACGAAAAACTGAACTCACATACGCTTGAAGAGATGTACAGCAGCATCATGAAACATGTCCTTTCCGGAGAAAGCAAAGCGGATCCTTATTCGGTATCCACAATCTACTGCTACCTCTACCACAAAGAACATGAGATCGACCGGCTGACAACGGTACTCGAATGTATTCGTTACAGTATCCCACCGGAAGACACCATGCGCTATATCTCGAAATCGTAAGTAAAAAAAGCACCGGGGGATGTAATTATGATTGAAAAAATGCAATTTGTAAGCATCACCGGACCAAAAGCCGATATTGACCGGGTGGTGGATCAGTATCTTTCCCGATACGAGATCCATCTGGAAAATGCTCTTGCACAGCTGCAGACGTTAAAAACACTGACTCCTTATCTGCAGATCAATCCCTACAAAGGACTTCTGGCAAAAGCACTGGAATACGAAAAGCTTTTGGACTCCGGAAACATCCAGACGAATCTCACCATGACGCTGGATGAGGCGGTCGCACTGATCGAATCCTTCGATCAACAGCTGACCCGAATCAACGAACAGAAAAAAGAGCTGGAAGATCAGAAAAAAGAGCTGGAAGAACTCCTGACACAGCTGGAACCTTTCCTCTCACTTGACTTTGATATTTCCCGTTTTCTGCAGTTCCGCTATATGACCTGCCGGTTTGGTCGTATCAGCAGGGAATATTACAACAAATTTGAAACGTATGTCTATGGCAGTGAAGAGACACTCTTCTACCCATGTCATAAAAATGACCGGTATATCTGGGGCTTTTATTTCTGCCCGACCAAAGTGACTGACCGGATCGATGCAGTCTACGCATCCATGCATTTTGAACAGCTGGATGTTCCTGAAAAGCTTTACGGCATTCCTTCTCAGGTACAGGTACAGTTAACCGGACAGTTGCAGCAGACAGAAAAAGAGCTGACAAAACTACAGGATACCATTGCCGAACTGCTGCAAAAGCAGGGTGAAAAACTCTATGCCGCCACACGGAAACTGGAAAGTCAGTCCCGCAACTTCGATATCCGCCGGCTTGCCGCCTGCACCAAAGAAGATAACCGGGAAGTCTTTTATATCCTGTGCGGCTGGATGTCTGTCACAGATGCCACAGCTTTTCAGAAAGAAATCGCGGATGATCAGAATCTCTACTGTTTCGTAGAGACAGATCCGTATTCCACAGCACACGGCGAACCGCCGACCAAGTTAAAGAATCCGAAGATCTTCCGTCCTTTTGAGATGTTTGTGAAAATGTACGGTCTGCCGTCCTATCACGAGATGGATCCTACGATCTTCGTGGCACTGACCTATATGTTTATCTTCGGTGCGATGTTCGGTGATGCCGGTCAGGGAGTCTGCCTGGTGATCGGTGGATTTCTTCTGTATAAGTTTAAGAAGATGGATCTGGCGGCCATCATCGGTACTGCAGGTATTTTCTCCACTTTCTTCGGTCTGATGTTCGGCAGCATCTTCGGTTTTGAAGATGTGATCCCCGCTCTCTGGCTGCGTCCGGTGGAGGCGATGTCCAATCTGCCGTTCCTTGGCACGTTAAATACGGTATTTGTCGTTGCAATCGCTTTCGGTATGTTCCTGATCCTGATTACAATGATCTTTCATATTATTAATGCCGTTCGCATGAAAGATGTAGAAGGCATTTGGTTTGACCAGAATGCTGTGGCAGGACTGGTGTTCTACGGTTCCCTGGTCGCTGTGATCTTCCTGTTTATGACAGGTCACACCCTTCCCGCAGGTGCGGTTCTCGGCGTGATGTTCGGTATTCCGTTAGTGATCATTATGCTGAAGGAGCCTCTGGCAAGAATGGTGAAAAAAGAAAGTCCCGTCATCGAGGGAAGCAAGGGCATGTATTTTGTACAGAGCTTTTTTGAACTCTTCGAAGTCATGTTAAGTTATCTGTCCAACACCCTTTCTTTCGTCCGTATCGGCGCTTTCGCCGTCAGCCATGCCGCTATGATGGAAGTCGTACTGATGCTTGCCGGTGCAGAAGCCGGAAGCCCGAACTGGATCGTCGTGATCCTTGGAAATATTTTCGTTACCGCGATGGAGGGTCTTATCGTAGGTATCCAGGTACTCCGTCTCGAATATTATGAGATGTTCAGCCGTTTCTATAAAGGAAGCGGAAGAGCTTTTCAGCCATTTTTAAAAAAATCCAAAAATAAATAAGCAGGAGGATATTATTATGTCAACTATTATCGAAATTCTTACCGCCGTAGCACTGATTCTCAGCATCATCATCCCGGGAGGCGCATTTCTTCTGGGCGAGAGAAACAAAAAACGTTACAAAAAGTCTCTGGCAGTCAACTGTTTCTTCTTCTTTGGCACACTCCTTGTAGGAACCATCGCCATGTTCGCCGGTGCGCAGAACGTACAGGCTGCTACTGATGCAGCCGGAAGTGGTCTTGCAACCGGTCTTGGCTATCTCGGTGCCGCTCTCGTAACCGGCCTGTCCGGTATCGGTTCCGGTATCGCCGTAGCAAGTTCTGCAAGTGCAGCCCTGGGTGCTATCAGTGAAGACGGTTCCCTGTTCGGTAAATCCATGATCTTCGTAGCCATGGCAGAAGGTATTGCTCTGTATGGTCTGATCATTTCCTTCATGATCTTAGGTAAACTTTAATCCTTACAAAGAGGTTTTGCTTTATGAAAATGTATCTGATCAGTGACAACATCGACACCCAGACGGGCATGCGGCTCGCCGGGGTGGACGGTGTGGTGGTGCACGAAAGAGAAGAACTGCGCACCGCTCTGGAAACGGCTCTGGCCGATAAAGAAATCGGGATTCTTCTGCTGACAGAAAAGTTCGGCAGAGAATTCCCGGAAATTGTGGATGAGGTGAAGCTCCATCACAAGGTACCTCTGATCGTGGAGATCCCCGACCGTCACGGTACCGGCCGGAAACCGGATTTTATCACCTCTTATGTCAACGAAGCCATTGGACTAAAACTGTAACTATAAATCAAAGAGGGTGAATACATTGACTATCGAAGAAAAATTACAGCATTTTTATACAGCCTCCATCGACAGTGCCATGCTGGAGGCACAGCAGGTGCAGACACAGCATCAGGAAGCCCTGGATAAGATTTTCCAGGAACATAAAGAGACCAAAGAACGGCAGATTCAGTCTCATATTCAGGCGGAAACGGACAATCTCAAACGCGAGATCAACAAAACCGTCTCTGCCAGACAGCTGGAATACCGCCGTCTTCTTTCCGATAAGACCGAAGAGATCAAGCAGCAACTGTTTCACGATGTGGCGGAGCGTCTTGCACAGTTTCGCTCCACACCGGAATATCTGGAATATCTCTCCCGGCGGATCCAGGAAGCCCGCGACTTTGCCGGAGAAGATGCCCTTGTGGTTTATCTTGATCCCGCAGACCAGAACTGGATCCCGGAACTTGCCGCACGCTTCGGCTTTGCCCCGGTAGTATCCAGAGAAGCTTTCATGGGCGGTATGCGCGCCGTGATCCGCTCCAAAAATATATTGATAGACAACTCATTTGCTACTTTACTCAGGGAAGCAAAAGAAGAATTTGTCTTTGCCGGAGGTATGACAGATGAATAAAAAAGGAATCATTTATGGAATCAACGGACCAGTTATTTACCTGAAAGGAAATACTGGTCTTCGTATGTCTGAGATGGTACATGTCGGCGAGGAGTATCTGGTAGGGGAAGTCATCTCCCTGTCAAAGAAAGCCACCACCGTACAGGTCTTCGAGGAGACCACCGGTCTGAAACCCGGCGCAGAAGTTGTCGGAACCGGAGATGCCATCTCCGTAACACTGGGACCCGGGATTCTGAACAACATTTTCGACGGTATCGAGCGTCCGTTAAGTGAGATCGCCGCCCGTTCCGGCAAATACATCACCCGTGGTGTCAGCGTCGACTCTCTGGACACCGCAAAAAAATGGGATGTTCATGTGACCGTCTCCGAGGGCGATCATGTGACCGGCGGAACCGTCATCGCAGAAACCCAGGAAACTGCAAGTATCCTTCACAAATCCATGGTTCCTCCGGATGTGGAGGGAACCGTTATCAAAGCAGCCGCTGACGGCGCTTACACGATCCTGGATCCGATCGTCACACTGGAACTTGATGACGGAACCACAAAAGAACTGACGCTGTGCCAGAAATGGCCGATCCGTGTCCCGCGTCCGACCAAAAGACGTTTCCCGGCATCCAAACCGCTGATCACCGGTCAGCGTATCCTGGATACCATGTTCCCGATCGCAAAAGGCGGCACTGCCGCTGTCCCGGGTGGTTTCGGTACCGGAAAAACCATGACGCAGCACCAGATCGCCAAGTGGTCCGATGCGGATATCATCATCTATATCGGCTGCGGCGAGCGTGGGAACGAGATGACACAGGTACTCGAAGAGTTCGGGGAACTGGTGGATCCGAAAACCGGGCATCCGCTGATGAACCGTACCGCTCTGATCGCCAACACTTCCAACATGCCGGTTGCTGCCCGTGAGGCTTCAATCTACACCGGTCTGACACTGGCAGAATATTACCGTGACATGGGTTACGATGTCGCGATCATGGCAGACTCCACCTCCCGTTGGGCAGAGGCGCTGCGTGAGCTTTCCGGACGTCTGGAAGAAATGCCTGCCGAGGAAGGTTTCCCGGCTTATCTGGCTTCCCGTCTGTCCGCTTTCTATGAGAGAGCCGGCATGATGGAAAACCTGAACGGAACCGAGGGAAGCGTATCGATCATCGGTGCCGTATCCCCGCAGGGCGGCGATTTCTCCGAACCGGTTACGATGAACACCAAACGTTTCGTCCGCTGTTTCTGGGGACTGGACAAATCACTGGCTTACGCGAGACATTTCCCGGCGATCCACTGGCTGACCAGTTACAGCGAATATCTGAATGATCTGGCACCATGGTATCAGACCCATGTAAATAAAAACTTTATTGATCTTAGAAATCAAATCATGGCTCTTTTAAATACCGAGAGCAGCCTGATGGAAATCGTAAAACTGATCGGCAGCGACGTTCTCCCGGATGACCAGAAACTGATCCTCGAGATCGCCCGTGTGATCCGTCTGGGCTTCTTACAGCAGAACGCCTTCCATGCAGACGATACCTGCGTACCGCTGGAAAAGCAGTATAAGATGATGGAAATCATTTTATATCTGTATAAAAAAGCAAAAGCCCTGGTAACCATGGGTATGCCTATGTCTGTCCTGAAAGAGGACAATATTTTCGAAAAGATCATCGCCATCAAATACGATGTGCCAAACGACAAACCGGAAATGTTTGATGATTATAAAAAAGCAGTAGATACCTTCTACGATAAAGTACTGGAAAAGAACGGATAAGGAGGATGGAATTATGGCAATTGAATATCTTGGCTTAAGTGAAATCAATGGTCCTCTGGTAGTTCTGGAGGGTGTCAAAAATGCAGCATATGAAGAGATTGTAGAATTTACCATCGACGGAAAAGAAAAGAAACTGGGACGAATTGTGGAGGTCTACGAGGACAAAGCCGTGATCCAGGTTTTCGAGGGTTCCGACAATATGTCCCTCGACAACACCCACACCCGTCTGACCGGTCACCCGATGGAGATCGGTCTTTCCGAGAAGATCCTGGGACGTACCTTCGACGGTATCGGCAACCCGATCGACGGTCTGGGACCGATCGTGGCAGACACCAAGGCAAATATCAACGGTCTGCCGTTAAATCCGGTCACCCGTGAATATCCGCGTAACTATATCCGTACCGGTATCTCCGCAATCGATGGTCTGACCACCCTGATCCGTGGACAGAAGCTTCCGATTTTCTCCGGAAACGGTCTTCCTCACGATCAGCTTGCCGCACAGATCGTACAGCAGGCTTCTTTGGGTGACAACACTGATGAAAAATTCGCCATCGTGTTCGCAGCGATGGGTGTCAAATACGATGTCGCTGAGTTCTTCCGCCGTACCTTCGAGGAAAGCGGTGTATCTGACCACGTAGTCATGTACCTGAACCTGGCAAATGACCCGGTCGTCGAGCGACTGATCACACCAAAGGTGGCACTGACTGCCGCTGAGTATCTGGCTTTTGAAAAAGGTATGCACATTCTGGTTATTCTGACCGATATTACCTCTTTCTGTGAGGCGATGCGAGAAGTATCTTCCTCCAAGGGCGAGATTCCTTCCCGTAAAGGTTATCCGGGTTATCTCTACAGTGAACTGGCTACGCTTTACGAGCGTGCCGGTATCGTACAGGGCGGCACCGGATCGGTCACACAGATCCCGATCCTGACCATGCCGAACGACGATATCACCCACCCGATCCCTGACCTGACCGGGTATATCACCGAAGGTCAGATCGTTCTGGACCGACAGCTTCACGGACAGGCGATCTATCCACCGATCAACGTACTGCCGTCTCTGTCCCGTCTGATGAAGGATGGTATCGGTAAGGGATATACCAGAGAAGATCACCAGGACGTAGCGAACCAGCTGTTCTCCTGCTACGCAAAAGTAGGAGATGCCAGAGCACTTGCTTCCGTTATCGGTGAAGATGAACTCTCTCCGTTGGATAAGAAATATCTGATTTTCGGAAATGCTTTTGAACATGAATTTGTCGGTCAGGGACCGATGGAAAACCGTACGATCACAGAAACGCTGGATATCGGCTGGAAACTGCTCGGTCTGCTTCCGAAAGAGGAACTTGACCGTATCGATACGAAGGTGCTGAATCAGTATTATCAGCCGACCGACATTGATCTTGTGGAACAGGCTGTCGCTGACGCGAAGTCTATGATGGAATAAAAGGGGGGATTTTATGGATCCAAATACCTTCCCTACCAAGGGAAATCTGATCCTTGCCAAGAATTCCCTGGCGCTTTCTCTCCAGGGATTCGACCTGATGGATAAGAAACGAAATATCCTGATCCGTGAAATGATGAACCTGATCGATGAGGCGAAGGGTATCCAGTCGCAGATCGATGTGACCTTCCGTGAGGCGTATGCGGCGTTGCAGCGGGCAAATATGGAGATCGGTATTAATACGGTACAGACGATTTCTTATACGGTTCCGATCGAGGATTCGATTCGTATCAAGACCAGAAGTATCATGGGTACGGAGATTCCGTTGGTGGAATCGGAATCTTCCGGGGATGCTCCGACGTATGCGTTTTATAGCACAAAGGAATCTCTGGATGCGGCGAAGCATGCGTTTGAGAAGGTGAAAGAGCTGACGATCCGGCTCTCCATGGTGGAAAATGCAGCGTACCGGCTGGCAGCGAATATCAAGAAGACGCAGAAACGGGCAAACGCGCTGAAGAATATCACGATTCCTCATTATGAGCAGCTGACGAAAGACATCAGCAATGCACTGGAGGAGAAGGAGAGAGAGGAATTTACCAGGCTGAAGGTGATTAAGAGGATGAAAGGAGCCGGGGGGTAAACCCCGGCTCCTTTTTTGTTGCATTGCATATCAATAATTGGTCCAGTGGACCAATTTTGATTATGTTACCTCGGCCACCGGTCCTCTTTCTTCGGAAGTGGCTGGAATTTTTTGTGTGGGGCGGTCTGGTACCAGTAGGCTACGCTGGCTACGTCATCCTAGAGCGTGTCTGAAAAATCATTTCCGCAATCCGCAAGTCCCAGTTTGTGGGAGATTTTACCATTCTCGACTTCTATTGCAAGATAAAAAGTGTTAAATTTCCTCTTTCACACAAAATCGTGTTTTCTTTAAATTGTTTGAAAATTCACTACAATTTTCTCCACTATTTGACTACAAAAAAGTCAATAGGTTTTCCACACTCTTTTTGTCGAAACAGCGATTTATCACTTATTCACAAAACATTTGTTTCTTTTTTCGTTATGTAAATCACGGTTGTCCACACGAAAAAATGTGGATAAAGTGGATAACTTTGTGTATAACTTGATTTTACGGCATTTCCAGCATTTTCCTGTGTGGATAACTGGAGTATAACTTTTTCACTATCCACCGCAATTGTGTGAATTTCAGACACAACTTGGTACTTTTTAACAAAAGCCTCTTTTTATCGCTGTTTTCGCCGGTTTCTCACCGGCATTTTTCCTATGTGGCACCTGTCCGTTTTGCGTTTTTACAGGGCGGATCTGTGTCTTTCTTGTAACGACACTTCGGTTCGTCATATCTTTCCCCCGGCTTTCGTCAATTTTTCTGTTATCCACATCACAATACACAGCTCACAAGCCTTGTCGCTCTACAGATTTGTTATTACTGTAGTAAAAAGCATACAGTGCAAAGAGATACTTTTTCTATTTCTCTGTACTATATGCTTTCAACATTCCTCTTCTGTTTCTATTGTTTCATCCCCTGTCCAAAGATGTCGGACAAACTCAAAATCTTTCTGCAAGCAAACTTGCGTCAACCTTCTGCCCTTTTGCCCCTGGTATCATACAGATCCTGCTGTGCCGAATTCACGCAGTTAGCGCCGTCTGCTGCCGCCGTAATGATCTGGCGCAGTTCCTTGGTTCGGATGTCCCCTGCTGCGTAGATGCCCGGCACGCTGGTTCTTCCGTCTTCGCCGGCTTTGATATATCCGTACGCATCCAGTTCCACCAGTCCTTTTACAAATCCCGTATCCGGTACGGTTCCCACGGCAATAAAGACACCGTCCACATCCAGCTGATGTTCCTCACCAGTCTTTGTCTGTTTCAGAGTTATCCACTGTACCTGCTGCTCTCCGCCGATCTTTTCCACCGTAGTATCCCAGATACAGGTGACATTGTGGAAACCTTTCAGCGCATCCTGCAGTACCTGCGCCGCCCGCAACTGATCTCTCCGGTGGATCAGATATACCTGCTTACAGCTTCGCGCCAGGAAAATTGCATCCTCCACAGCCACATCACCGCCACCGACAACAGCCACCGTCTTATCCTTAAAGAAAGCCCCGTCACAGGTCGCACAATAAGAAACTCCCACCCCGGACAACTCTTCCTCCCCGGGAACCTCCAGCTTCCGATGCACCGCACCCGCCGCCAGAACAACCGCCTTTCCACGATAATCCGCCTTCTTCGTGTGAACAACCTTCCAGTCTCCGTCCAGTGAAATCCCCTTCACCTTCCCTCTCACAATCTCCACACCAAGCCCGGTCACATGCTCCTTCATCTTCTCCGCCAGTTCCAGTCCCCCAATCCCCGGCAGCCCCGGATAATTATCCACCTCATACGTGTTCACAATCTGACCGCCCTGAATAAACCCACTCTCCAGAATAACCACCTTCAACCCGGCACGCTTCCCATAAACCCCCGCCGTCAACCCCGCCGGCCCAGAGCCTACAATAATCATATCATACACATTCTCACACATACACTTCGTCTCCTTTATCTCATAAATGAATTATCATAAAACCTTCACTGGATTGCCCATCACCCAACACCGATTGCAGCAACCATTTCCCCCATTCCATTAAAATTTGTAGAAATCATTTTTTCAGCCCATATTTCTCCGTCCCCACTGGCTACATTCTAACATATTTCCTCATCGATTCCCATACACTGATAGTAATTCCCACCTCCCATGGAGTCCTATGCATATTTCAAAACTCTCCAAAAAAATTTTCATCCCCCTCTTAATTCTCCTGTGTTTCCTAACCTTCCTCCTGGTGCGTGTCCTCACCTACTCCTACTTCATCAACCGCCGTTTCCGCGCCTGCACCAATACCATCTTCACCGCCGATGTATCCGCCAACCCTCTGAACCTCCACTACACCCTCGCCTACCCCGAGTCCACCGGTATCAAGGACTACTCCCTCTCCCTCGGAGCCTTCGACCCCACCCAGCTTTCCGCCCAGAAGATCCTCCTCGAAAACCGCCGCAATCTGATAAACTCCTTCCCAACCAAAGATCTTTCCCCCGACAACCAGCTGACCCAGCAGATCCTCTCCCTCTACTACGAAACCCAACTGCTCCCCGCCAACCAGTACCTCCTAGATGAAACCTTAAGTCCCTCCCTCGGCACTCAGGCGCAGCTTCCTGTTCTCCTCGCCGAATACACCTTCCGCAACAAGGACGATGTCCAGAACTACCTGAAAATGCTCACCTCCGTGGACACCTACTTTGAAAGCATCCTCACCTTCGAAAAACAAAAAGCCAAAAACGGAACCTTTATGAGCGATACCACCGTCGACCGCATCATTGACCAATGCAGTGCATTTATCCAGAACCCGGAGGATAACTACCTGGATTCCGTATTTTCCGAAAAAATCCAGAGCCTCTCCGGCATCTCTGACCAGAAAAAAGCAGCCTATCAGAAACTTCACCACCAGATTCTTACCGGTCAGGTGCTTCCTGCCTACCAGTCTCTGATCGATGGCCTGTCCCTGTTAAAAGGAAGCGGGAAAAATCCGGGCGGACTCTGTCAGTTTACCGGCGGCAGTGCCTACTACGAATATCTGATCAAAAGCAGCTGCGGTGTCTACGATACCGTACCGGAGATTCAGTCCCGGCTGATCCGCCAGTTTCAGACGGATCTTTCTGCTGCCTCACAGCTTATGGGCGATAACACCGCTACACAGGCATTTGCCAGTGAGGTATTTCTTCCTATAATAAATACCCAAACCGGCGGTAACGCTTCGAAAGCACTCACATTTTCAGCCGGACTGATTGACACAGCCTCCGGCCTGTCCTTTACTTCCACACCTGCCTCCGCCGAAGGCTCCCCCGAACAGATCCTGAAGACACTGCAAAAGCAGATCCAAAACGATTTCCCAGACGCCCCTTCCACCTCTTATGAAGTAAAATATGTCCACCCGGATCTGGAAGAGCATCTGAGCCCTGCCTTCTACCTCACGCCGCCAATTGACACGTTAAGTCCCAATGACATTTACATCAACCGTCACGCGAACATGGGAGGACTGGAACTTTATACCACGCTGGCACACGAAGGATTTCCGGGGCATCTTTATCAGACCATTTCGTTTGCTGCCTCCAGCCCGGATCCTGTCCGTCATCTGCTCCCTATGGGTGGTTATGTGGAAGGCTGGGCAACGTATGCGGAATCCTTCGCCTACCGCTATTATCAGCCGGAAACCACCGACGGACAGTTTGCCTGGCTCAACCGCTCCCTGAATCTGTGCATCATGTCCCTTCTCGATACCGGGATCCACTATAACGGATGGAATCAGGCGCGCTGTGCCACCTTTTTATCACAGCTTGGAGTCACAGACACGGCGATCCAACAGGAAATCTATCAGGTGATCGTGGAAGATCCTGCCAACTATCTGAAGTATTACCTCGGCTGCCTGCAATTTCTCGATCTGCAACAGGAAGCACGCGAACTTGCCGGAGATGCTTTCAACCTGCGGGATTTTCATAAAAAAGTACTCGCCATCGGTCCCTGTCAATTTCCAGTATTAAAGCAGGCGGTCATAACCTCTTATTCTTCCTGATGCAAATACCTTTCTGTGCAATACATACCCGCTTTCCATCAAATCTCCAAATGCATTACTGCATTTCTCCGAAAAAAATGCTATACTGAAACCAATCATACGATACTCCCGGAATCCTGCTGCCAGAACAGCGGCAACGGCTTCCGGGAGCCCATACTAAGGGAAAGGAGTTTACATGCGATACGAATGAAGATAAAACAACATACGATTTATTTACTGCTTCTTTTTTTGCTGACTCTTTTCCCTCTCTCCGGCTGTGTTTCCGGTTCCTCATCGGGAAAACAGACCGATACCGAAACAAAGACCGAAGCAAAAACGACATCCCGTGAAACTTACACCGATGTCTGTACACCGGAAGCCAGCCAGACCACTGTATATGGAGATGACACCACATCGCTGGATGCCTCCCACACGGAAAACGGCTATCTGATGCTCTGCTATACCGGTGAGGTTTCCAAGATAAAGTTGCAGATTATGATTCCCGACGGCACGGTATACACCTACACACTGAATCCGGATGCCTATGGAACATATGAGACATTTCCTCTGTCCGGGAGCAACGGTACTTACCAGGCGGATCTCTATGAAAATGTCACCGATGACAAATACGCACTGATTTTTTCCCAGAGCCTCGATGTGACGCTGAAGGATGAATTTCAGCCGTACCTGTACCCGAATCAATATGTCTGGTTTACCAACGATTCCAAAGTAACCAAAAAGGGACAGGCTCTGTCCTAGACTTCCGCAGATGATCTCGACTATGTACAGCAAGTTTATCACTATGTCATCGAAAATATTACCTACGACGAACAGAAAGCGGAAACGGTAGCATCCGGCTACATTCCGGATCCGGATGCCACGATGGAGGCAGGGACAGGCATTTGCTTTGACTATGCTTCCCTGATGACCGCACTGCTCCGCTCCCAGCATATCCCCACAAAACTGGAGGTTGGATATTCGGGAGAAGCCTATCACGCCTGGATCAGCGTATATCTGGACGAGGTTGGCTGGGTAGACAATATCATAGAATTTGACGGGAAAGACTGGTCCCTGATGGATCCCACCCTTGCCGCCAGCAACAGTGCCGACTCGGTGAAAAAATACATCGGTGACGGCAGCAACTACACCGTAAAATATTCCTACTGATTCAGGGAGGTTCTTATGAATAAAAAACAACAGCCATTTTTTAACCCGGAACTTTCCGGTTTTTGTTCCCAGATGGCGATGATCCTTCATTCCGGTATCTCACCACTGGAAGGAATCACTATTATGCTGGAAGATTCCACATCCGAACAGGAAAAAGAAATTCTCCAGAAAATCCTGGATACCCTGATGGAAACTGCCGACTTTTCTCTTTCTCTGAAAGAAACCGGCTTATTTCCGTCCTATCTCGTTCATATGGTACAGATCGGTGAGGAGACCGGTACTCTCGACGAAGTAATGTCCGCACTCGGTGAACACTATGAACGCGAGGACAGTATCGCCAAAAGTATCCGCAACGCAGTGACTTACCCGATGATCATGATCGGTATGATGCTGGTGGTCATTCTGGTGCTTCTCGTAAAAGTCATGCCGATCTTCAACCAGGTATTTGTCCAGTTGGGGACGGAGATGACTGGCTTTTCCGGTGCACTGATGCAGATCGGTAACGCCATCAGCCGCTATTCTGTAGTCCTGGTAGTTCTTCTTGCCGCCACCGCCGCTGCACTGTTTTTTGGAAGTCGTACGGAAAAAGGAAAGGCAGTGCTTGCAAAATTTGCGAAGCATTTTCGTTTCTTTTCGTCTATGGCACAGCAACAGGCGGGCTGTCGGTTTGCCGATGTGATGAATCTGGCTCTCCGAAGCGGTCTGACCCCCGAACGCGGGCTTGAACTTGCCGCCATGCTGAATCAGGATCCTGATTTTCAGATAAAACTGGACGATTGTCAGAAGCAGGTAAACGAAGGCGAAGATCTTTCTCATGCTTTATTTACCTCCGGGATCCTTACCGGTACTTATGCGCGCCTGGCTTCGATCGGGCAGAAGACCGGCTCCATGGATCAGGTGATGAAACAGGTTTCCGATATGTACCAGGAAGAGATCGATACCCGGATCAGCAACACACTGGCGGTTCTGGAACCGTCCCTGATCATCGGACTCTCTCTGATCGTCGGTATCATTCTGTTATCGGTCATGCTTCCACTGATGGGCATTATGTCCGGTATTTAACAGGAGGGACTGCCTATGTATCGGTTTCAGATCACACCACAACGGAAATCCGGAAAAAAACTGTGGTTTTCTCTGTTTTTATTCATTCTGTTGATTCTGCTGTTTTCTCTGGGAACCTCTTCCCTTTCAGAAAATACAGTCCGCAGACAAAAGGACAGTCTGACCCAGGCGCTGAACCGGGATATCACCTACTGTTATGCAACAACCGGACAGTATCCGGAAAGTCTGGAAGCCATCAAAAAAGACTACGGGCTGATCTATGACGATTCCCTCTTTTTTGTAGACTACCGGACACAGGGCTCTAATATTTATCCGGAAGTTACAATCATAGAAAGGGGACGGTAAACGATGAAATCATTTTCCCAGAAGCGCCATGCCATTGATTTTCTGTTTCCGGTCACGGTATTTTTTGTATTTACCATCTCGGCTCTGACCGTGATCCTTTTGGCAGCGCAAATCTATCAGTCAACGACGGATGATTCCCAGAGAAATTATACCTCCGGTACTGCTCTTTCCTATCTGACGGAAAAGCTGCGGCAGAACGACCGGGAGGACGGGATTTTTCTGGACGAGCTGGACGGCACGCAGGCGGTTGTCCTGCTGCAGGAAACGGATGACGCTTCCTACCTTACTTATCTGTACGCCTGGGACGGACAACTCCGGGAACTGTATGTGAAAGAAGGGACAACACTCTCTCCTTCTGCCGGAAAGAGCATCCTCCCTGTCAAAGAATTTTCTGTGGAAGAAAGCGCCGATCAGGTGATCACCTTCCACTGCACCGATACTTCCGGGGACACCGCAAGCGCGGTCTATGCGATCCGCTCTTCCTCCCGTTAAGTCTATGTACTTTCGGAGTATGTGTATATAAAGGAGAAACCTATGAAACGAAAACCAACCGCCAATCCATCCAGTCTTTTTTTGCTGGAGCTGATCTTTGCCATTCTGTTTTTTTCGGTGGCAAGTGCTGTCTGCGTACAGGTTTTTGTAAAATCCCATACGCTCAGCACTGAGGCACACGATCTGACGCAGGCTTCCCGGAGAGCAGAAGATGTGGCAGAACTGATCACCGCCTCCACTTCTCTGGATGATATGAAAAATCTTCTGGAAGATACCTACAGCGATTCGGTGGAAATCTCGTCAGAGGATTTCACGGTCTTCTATGATTCTGATTTTGCTCCCTGTTCTCAGGAGACGGCTGCCTGGCAGTTATCCGGAACCTGGTCGCTGAACGGACAACTTCTGGATGTGCAGCTGGATGTCGCAAAACTGACATCCGGCGTCGACGCAGATGTTTTCTATCAACTGCCTGTCAAACATCATTTGCAAAGGAGGGACTGACTATGAAGTACAAGAAGACATCCTTTTCTTTTATTCATATGGGTGCACCGTCCTTGCTGATGATTTTTCTGGTGCTGTGCCTGTTTACTTTCGCACTGCTTTCTTTGTCCAGTGCAAAAAACAACCGGACACTCAGCCAGCAGTCCGCCGACCGGATCCAGACATATTATCAGGCATCATCACTGGCGGAAGAAGCACTCGATCAGATTGATACGATTCTTTCTGATGCTCACACCGACTGCGGTGCAGAATCCGCGGACACTGCCGATTACCAGAAAGAAGTAACGGAAAAATTAGAGAATTGTTCTGTGGACGGAGTTTCTGCGTTTACGGTGGATTTTACAAAAGGCGAAGGAACTCTGGCCTTTCAAGTTCCTGTCAGTGAGAGCCAGCAGCTCTCGGTGGTTCTGACACTTCCGGCGCCTTCCGACTGCCAGAACGGATATTACCGGATTACGCAGTGGACTACGGAAACTACGGATAGCTGGGATGGGGACGACACGTATCAGCTGCTTTCTCCAATCAGCTGATCGACCTTTCTTTTCATTGCTAATTTTCTCTCCACATGATATATTTGAATAAATATAATATTTCATATCAAAAGAGGGAGGATACCATTATATGAAAAGAAAATCATTTTTTCTTTCGCTTGTCTTTGCGATGCTGTTTTTCCTATTCGGCGGCAACGTAAATGTACAAGCGGAAACCCCACTGGAACCGTACACCTATATCAATCCGGTCTACAAAGATGTTCTGTCGGATGCACTTCCGGAAGCAATAACACCTTACAGCATGGAAACTCCACAGAATGTTTCGTATACAGATGATGTACAGCAGCTGGCAGCAACCTTACGGCAACAGATGCTGAACCGGACAACTACGATCCATCTGTACTATCATTCCAATACTGCAATTACTCAGGATTCCTTGGACCAGCTGTCTGATCAGCTTTTTAATCTTGCAGTGGCTCATACCGGAAACGGAAAAGAGGGCGATTACCTTCGCTGGCACTGCGAAGGATGGACGCTTGGTGCATCCTACTCTTCGGCTTCTTCCGGATATAACATGGATCTTACCTTTACCATGTATTATCTGTCCGACGCTTCTCAGGAAGCACAGATGGATCAGGCAGTTTCCAGTCTGATCAGTTCTCTGAATCTTTCAGGGAAAAACGAGTATCAGAAAACAAAAGCAATCTATGATTATATGTGTTCCAATATCACTTATGATTATAAGAATCTGAATGATCCGAACTATACGTTAAAATTTTCTGCATATGCCGCACTGATCAACAAAACTTCCGTGTGTCAGGGATACGCAACCTTATTTTATCGACTGGCGCTCGAAGCCGGACTGGATGCCAGAGTCATCGCCGGTGTAGCAGGCGGTGGAAATCACGCATGGAACATTGTAAAGATCAACGGCAGTTATTATAACCTGGACAGCACCTGGGATGCCGGCAGAGATCCGTATGATTATTTTCTGAAAAATATGGATGATTTTTTCGACCATGACCGAAACGCAGACTATACCGCATCCGATTTTGTCACTGCCTACCCGATGTCTGCGACTTCTTATGATGAATCTGCTCCTGTCTACGGAGAGCCGACTTATGAATGGGCTGCTGATTACAGCTCCGTAACCGCAAAACGGCTGTGTGAGACAGATGGAACTTACGAAACAGAGACAGTGGAAACAACAAAAGAAGTGACAGATCCGACCTGTACCAAAGACGGAAGCATCACATATCGTGCAGTATTTACCAATGCCGCATTTAAAGCACAGACAAAAACCGTAGCCGGTGCCAAAGCTTTTGGACATGATTTTCAGAATGATATCTGTACCAGATGTAATGCACGCAGAACCGGTGCATGGGTTCACTCCGGATCCAGATGGTGGTATCGCTACAGCGATGGTACCTATCCGGCAAATGAATTACGCAAGATCGGCAATTCCTGGTTTGGCTTTGACGCTGCCGGATGGATGGAGACTGGCTGGGCTGCTCACGATAACAACTGGTACTACTTCGCATCCAGCGGTGCTATGCAGACCGGATGGCTGGCACACGGCAAGTCCTGGTATTATTTCGATGGAGCCGGTAAAATGATGACCGGATTTATCACCGTAGGAAAAGCCAGCTATTATATGCTCTCCAGCGGTCAGATGGCTACCGGATGGCAGAAAATCGGTAATTACTGGTATTATTTTGCTGGAAGCGGCGCTATGCAGACCGGATGGCTGGCACACAGCAAGTCCTGGTATTATCTCGATGGAACCGGTAAAATGACGACTGGATTTATCACCGTAAAAGGCGCAACCTATTATCTGAATGGAAGTGGTCAGATGGTTACCGGATGGCTCCATCTGAATAATGACTGGTATTATTTCGCAGGAAGCGGTGCGATGACTACCGGATGGCAGAAAGTCGGTAATTACTGGTATTACCTCGATGAAAATGGAAAAATGGCGACCAACACCTGGATCGGCAACTGGTATGTAAACGGTTCTGGTGCATGGGTTCGCAGCAGATAACACTTTACAGGCGTAGCAGTCAATGTGGCTGCTACGCCATTTTTATCTCCCCGCCTCTCCTTTCATTGCATTTTTTCTCTCCTTATATTACAATAAAATGCAGGAATTATTTCTCTATTCCACCAAAGGAGTAATAACTTATGAATGCACGAGCCATGTTAGAGCAGGCGGTCGCAGAGAATGCATCCGATATTTTCCTGGTTGCCGGGCGGCCGCTTTCGCTTCGGAAAAACGGCGCCCTTTCCCTGGAGAATGAGGAACGGCTTTTGCCGGATGATACCGCCGCTTTTTTAAAAGAAATTTATGAACTTGCTGACAACAGGGATATCAAACCTCTGCTCGATCACGGGGACGATGACTTTTCTTTCGCTATCCCAGGCGTATCCCGTTTTCGTGTCAGTGCTTATAAACAGAGAGGTACACTCTCTGCAGTGATCCGTGTGATCACCTTCCGGTTACCGGATTATCATATGCTGGGAATCCCGGATGCGATCATCAATCTCGGTCTTGGCGGCAAAGGGATGACGCTGATCACCGGTCCTGCCGGAAGCGGTAAGTCGACAACACTTGCCTGTATCATTGACCAGATCAACCAGACGCAGGAAAAACACATTATCACACTGGAAGACCCTCTGGAATTTCTTCACCGGCACAACAAAAGTATCGTCAGCCAGCGCGAGATCCATGTGGATACCGACAGCTATGTCGCCGCCCTGCGCGCTGCTCTGCGCCAGAGTCCGGATGTGATTCTTCTGGGCGAAATGCGTGATTATGAGACGATCCATGTGGCAATGACGGCTGCCGAAACCGGACATCTGCTCTTTTCCACACTGCATACGATCGGTGCGGCGAACACCATTGACCGTATCATCGATGTATTTCCGCCAAACCAGCAGCACCAGATCGCCGTACAGCTTTCCATGGTGTTAAATGCCGTGGTATCTCAGCAGCTGATCCCTACCGTCGACGGCGGTGTGGCTCCGGCATTTGAAATCATGACCGTAACCCCGGCGATCCGCAATATGATCCGCGACAATAAGATCCCACAGATCGATGGAATCCTCTATTCTTCCGCCAAACCGGATATGATCTCCATGGACAACAGTTTGCTTGCCCTGTACCGATCCGGAAAGATTTCAAAAGAAATTGCCTTGACTTATGCGACCAACCCGGATATGCTTATGAGGAAATTGTAGTTTCATATAACTAATCAAAGGAGGAACTCTGGGATGAACCCATTAGATATGATGAAATTCTCCGGTCTCTGGAGTACATTTACTGCGAACCACCCAAAATTTCCAAAGTTTATTGCCGCTGCTTCCCGCAAGGGGGTACTGGCAGAGGGATCCATCATCGCGATGCAAATCACCACGCCGGACGGTGAGACACTCGAAACCAACCTGAAAGTGACCGCTTCCGATCTGGAACTGATCCAGCAGATCAAAAAGATGCAGTAAGTAAAACGTAACTATACATGCAAAAGAGAGATTCTACGGTTTTTCCATAACCTGTAAAATCTCTCTTTTTTATCATATCCTGTTTTCTGTTATTTGTAATTCTGAAAGAAATCCCTTAGATTCGTAAGCGCCGATACCAGCGTCTTCGTCTCTTCTTCCGACAGGTCTTTGAGCAGGGACTGAATCATATCTTCGTGGAATTTCTCATGATGATGATATGCTTTCTCCCCTTTTTCCGTCAGAGACACCAGCACCACCCGCCGGTCTGCATCGCTTCGCACCCGGTGCACATAGCCTTTCTTTACCAGACCGTTGATCGATATCGTCAGCGTTCCCACCGTGATCCCCAGGGTGTTAGCCACCGAAGTCATGTTTCTCGGCTCTTTGATGCCCACGGCTTCGATCACATGCATATCGTTATTGGTGATATCCTTAAATTCCGGCGTTATAATTGCTTTCGCTTCGATATTCATAATATCATTGAACAGTTTTACCAACACCTCATGAAACATTTCATACGCCTGATCCATAAATCTCACCTCTCACATCCGGATTTTCTGTTGTATCTTAAATATGTCAGTCGATGGACATCCATTTCTGTAATTATACCACACTCCCGTCACATTCCTCAACAAAAACCGCTTGATTTCTCTTTATCACGATGATACGATATTTTTATAAAACATCGTAACTGTTTGACACTCTTACAATTACGAGTCGCAATGTATTCCGACTATCTGATCATTACAAGAGTGCAATTTACAGATAACAGCTTCACTTTATTTTTACAGGAGGTAAAACTATGGCAATAACAGCAACCATGGCCGAAGCACAAAACGACTATTATAAAGCGATGCGCGCCGGCAAAAGAGAAGGCGAGATTCTTCCCAATCTTGATGATATATTAAAAGAAAAAAACATTGTCGCTGTCCGGGAGGTTCCTCTTGGACTGGTTCAGATCCCTTCTGAACTGATCGTAGGAACCAAAACTGCAGGCAGAAGTTCCGCATTCAGCAAAAGTTTCAAACCTCTGCTGAAAGAAAACACAGAATTTGCATACAAATGGATGGCCCTGTACAAGGCGCATCTGAATGAAGGGATCCGTGAACCCATCAAAGCATATGAATTCATGAACAAATTCTATGTGGAAGAAGGGAACAAACGGGTCAGCGTATTAAAGTTCTTCGATGCAGTATCTATTCCGGGCAATGTTACCCGTATCGTTCCCCCGAGAACGGAAGAAAAAGAAAATAAAATCTATTATGAGTTCATGGACTTTTACGCCCTGTCTCATATCAACTATATCTGGTTCACCCAACTGGGGAGCTTTGCCAAACTGCAGCGTCTCGTTGGCAAACGTCCAGATGAAGCATGGAGCGATGACGACAGACTGGATTTTGCATCTTCTTATAACCGTTTCCGTGCCGAATACAAGGCAAATGGTGGTGATAAGATCCCGATTACTACCGGTGATGCGTTCCTGTATTTTATCGGTCTGTATGACTACCGTTCACTCGACAATATGACTGCCGTGGAGCTGAAAGAACAGCTGGCAAAATCCTGGGATGAGTTCCGGCTTCTGACTACCGACGAATCTGTGGAACTGCAGATGGATCCTACCGACGAAAGCGAAGTAAAGAAAAACTTCCTCGCCCGTCTGATCCCTACCAGCACCCCAAAACTTCTTGTGGCTTTCATCCACGAGAAAAACGCTGAAATATCCGGTTGGACTTATGCACATGAACTTGGCCGTATGCATCTGCAGCAGACCTTTGAGGATCAGATATCCACAACCTGCTACGATAACGCCACCGAAGAAAATGCTGACGATCTGCTTGCAAAAGCCATCGCCGACGGCAACAACCTGATCTTTACCACTTCCCCGCCGCTTCTGAAAGCCAGCCTGAAGGCAGCCATCGAGCACCCGGAAGTGAAGATCCTGAACTGTTCTCTGAACACCTCCCATCGCTATATCCGTACCTACTATGCACGTATGTATGAAGCAAAATTTCTGATGGGAGCTATCGCAGGTGCAATGTCCAAAAACGGTAAGATCGGTTATATTGCCGACTATCCGATTTTCGGTATGACTGCCAACATCAATGCCTTCGCTCTTGGTGCAAAAATGGTTAATCCACGTGCGAAAGTATACCTGGAATGGTCCACCCTGAAAGATCACGATGTGGCAAAAAGTTTCGCCGAAAACGAAGTTCACTATATTTCCGGTCAGGATATGACGATTCCCGGAGAACCGTCCAGACATTTCGGTCTGTACCGTGACTCCGAAAATATGCCGCTGAACCTTGCCATGCCGATCTGGCACTGGGGCAAATTCTATGAACAGATGATTCGTAACATCATGAACGGAGCATGGAAAATCGACGACACCAACGATTCCACCAAAGGTCTGAACTACTGGTGGGGTATGTCCGCAGGCATCATCGATGTGATCTGCTCCCAGCACCTGCCGATCGGTACCGCCCGTCTGGTCGCTCTGTTAAAAAAGAGTATCTGCGAAATGAATTATAATCCATTCTCCGGTGTCCTGTATTCTCAGTCCGGCATTGTCCAGAAAAATGCAGATGCCGTTATGGATCCGGAAGAGATCATCACCATGGACTGGCTGGCTGAGAATGTCATCGGTTATATTCCAAAGATGGAAGATCTGATCGAGAAAGCAAAACCTGTAGTAATGCTGCAGGGAATCGACAACCCGGAGATTTAGACAGCAAAGCTCGGCTTACTATAGAAGGTATATAACTATGAGGATATTAGCAATTGCAGACGAAGAATCCAAATATCTCTGGGATTACTTCCAGAAAGAGAAACTCGAGGGGATCGATCTGATCCTCTCGAGCGGAGATCTGAACCCCAACTATCTGTCTTTTCTCGCCACCTTTACCACAGCACCGGTTTTATATGTAAGGGGAAATCACGATGACAAGTACGAAAAGACACCGCCGGACGGATGTATCTGTATCGAAGATCAGATCTATGTCCATGAAGGGGTTCGTATTCTGGGACTGGGCGGTTCCATGCGCTACCGCCCCGGGATTAATCAGTATACTGAAAAAGAAATGAAAAAACGGGTCAAAAAACTATGGTTTCCACTGCTGTACCGCGGTGGATTTGATATTCTTCTGACCCATTCTCCCGCCTACCAGTTAAACGATGGTCTGGATCTCCCACACCAGGGATTTCAGGTCTTCAACACTCTGATGGACAAGTATCACCCGAGATTTTTTATCCACGGGCATGTACATATGTCTTACGGACGGAATCAAAAACGCTACGATCAGTATAATCAGACTCATGTGATCAATGCTTACGATCGCTGTGTATTTGATTATGAAGATGATAATCTGAGGGAACATTTGAAACGGTGATTTTTATCATGCCAGACAAAAAACAGGAGCAAAACGGTATCGCATCCGTCTCTGCTCCTGTTTTTTCTTCCTGTATCTCTGGTTTCTCTCCGTTGCATACTCTCTGCCGGTCAGATCTGTATGCTCCGTCCTTATGGGTTTCTTCTCATGATTTACAGCATCTGTCCTTTCAGGATAACCCCTTTGATTTCAAGAGTCTCCTGGTCAAGGAGTACTGCATTTGCCACTTTTCCCGGTGTGATGCTGCCGTATTTGTCGTAGATACCGATGCTTTTTGCCGGGTTGACTGCTGCACATTTTACTGCTTTTTCCAGAGGAATTCCCATCTGCTTCACAGCGGTACGCATACATTTCATCAGATTGGTATTGGACCCTGCAATCGTTCCGTCTTCCAGGGTCGCGCGGTTTCCTTTTACGATCACCGGCTGTCCGCCAAGCTCATACATGCCATCTTCCAGACCAGCTGCTTCCATGGTGTCACTGATGAAGATCACACGATCCTCTCCGAACATCTTGAATGTATTTCTCACGATTGCCGGGTGGATATGTACGTTATCGCAGATCAGTTCCGCCTCACAGTGTGCGTCATCTGCTGCCGCAATGATCGGTCCCGGTGCGCGGTGGTTGATCGGGTTCATCGCATTGTACAGATGGGTCATATGAGTGACACCTGCTTCGATCGCTGCTTTTGCTGTCTCATAATCCGCTGTTGTATGTGCGATCGACAGCACGACTTTTCCTTTTTCCGCCCGGATAAATTCCATCGCACCTTCTTCTTCCGGTGCCAGATCTACCAGTTTGAACAGACCTCCTGCTGCTTCCTGCAGCCGTTCAAACATTGCCACATCCGGTTTATGGATGTATTTTCCGTTCTGTGCTCCTTTTTTGGCCATGGAGATGAACGGTCCTTCCATGTTGATTCCGCAGAGAATCGCACCTTTTTCATTTTTATGGGCTTTCGCCGCTTTTGCGATCCGGGTCAGGCGTTCCTCGTCAAACGTCATGGTTGCCGGTGCGATCGTTGTCACACCCTGACTGGCCTCATAATCCGCCATTACCTGAATGGATTCTTCCGTTCCGTCACAGAAATCCTTTCCCATGCATCCATGAAAATGAATATCTGTCAGTCCCGGAATCAGATAGCAGCCGCTGCCGTCGACCACTTTTTCTCCGTCCCCACTGGTTTCTGTAAAAACTTCCCCTTCTGTGCAGACTTCTTTCTCTGCAAATGTTCCCTCTTCGGTATAGACTTTTGCTCCCTTGATGATCATTGTTCCTCTTCTCCTCCTTCGTCCTTATCCTGAATCTGCCTTGATTTTATCAACATGACGGAATTATCATGCCGTGCCCGTTTCACCGATGAATCGATCTCCAGATAGTATCCATATAAAATGTCCGTCATCACAAGGATCGGATACTGCGGAGAAATGATATTTCCAAAGTCCAGATTTTTCTTTGCCGCCAGACACACTACCTCTTCACAGAATTCACTGTATTCCGGGCGGTCATTTGCAGTCAGCAGCACGGTATAAGCCCCCTGGCGGTGTGCCTGTTTCAGACATTCTATTACTTCCTCGGTTCTGCCACTGATGCTGATGCCGATCGCCATACAGTCTTCCTGTACGATCGTCGAATGAAATCGCATCGTATGAGTCTCATCTACCGCATCCATATCCAGCCCCAGACGCATGAACCGGAACTGCATCTCTCTGGCTGCCAGGCTGGAACTGCCTTTCCCGTAAACAAACACCCGCCGGCACTCTGACATCTTCCCGGCAATCCGGCGAAGCTGCGCCTCATCTGCCAGATTATAACTTTTGTTCAGTAACTCCTGATAAGAGTCAAATACTTCTCTCATCTGTCCTGTGATCTGGTGATCTTTTTCTCCGAATGATTCTTTGTATTTGAACACAAATTCCCGATAGCCCTTATAACCACATTTTTTCGCGAATCGGGACAGAGATGCCTCTGACACATACAGCATCGAAGAAATATGTCTGGATGAAAAATCCATATCTTCCTCATTGGAAATAAAAAAATCAGCGATATTTTTTTCCACTGCAGACAGATTTTCATAATGGGCTTCTATGTTGGGTACTATTGTTTTTCTGTAATAACTCATCTTCCAATCCTTTCCGGCATCTGCTTGCAGCTGTTCCGTTCATTCACAGCTACCTTTTCCTGTCATAAAATAAGTATTGTATTTCTACATCCAGTATAACATGTTTTCTTTTACTTTCAAGTCCTTTCATCTTCCTTGAAAATTCATAATTCCATCCTTCCACCCATTGACTTTCCGGATGGTTTCGCTTATGCTGAACATAAGAGCGCTGCATGTTTCATGGGGGAAAATGCAGGGCGTTTTTTTACACAGGAGGGTTTTTACACAAATGAAAAAAGAAACTGTTACAACCAATCAGATCACCGAGGGCGTAATCTGGAAACAACTTTTGTTGTTCTTTTTTCCCATTGTTCTGGGAACATTTTTTCAGCAGCTGTACAACACGGCAGATACGATCGTTGTCGGGCGTTTTGTCAGCAAAGAAGCTCTTGCCGCTGTCGGTGGTTCCGCCGCACAGATTGTCGGTCTGATCGTGGGATTCTTCGTCGGACTGGCTTCCGGTGCTTCGGTTATTATTTCCCAGTTTTATGGTGCGAAGGACAGAGCGCAGCTGAACCGTGCCCTGCATACTGCCTATGCATTCTCTATCGTTGGAAGTATTTTCATCACCGCTCTGGGAATTCTGACCGCTCCCTGGATGCTTGAACTGATGCACACACCACAGGAAACCATGGCGGATGCACTGCTCTATCTGCGGATCTACTTCGCCGGTATTATCTTTGTCTTTATCTATAATGTGGGTTCCAGTATCCTTCGTGCGATGGGAGATTCCCGCAGACCGTTATATTATCTGATCGTCTGCTGTATCCTGAATATTGTGCTGGATATCGTTCTGGTGATCGTTTTTCACATGGGCGTTGCCGGTGTGTCAATCGCCACGATTTTTTCTCAGGGAGTCAGTGCTGTTTTGGTCACCCGCGCCCTGATGCGTTCCGATGATCTGTATCAGCTGGAGTTCCAAAAGATCCGCTTCCACAAATCTGCTCTGATCAGTCTGATCTGGGTGGGCTGTCCTACCGGCATCCAGTCCATTTTATACAGTGTCACCAACATGCTGATCCAGACGTTCTTGAATAATCTGGGAACCGATACCGTAGCTGCCTGGAGTGCTTTCGGAAAGATCGATTCTCTCTACTGGATGGTCAATAATGCGTTCGGTATCGCTGTTACGACTTTCGTAGGACAGAATTTTGGTGCCGGAAAATATGACCGCATGAAAAAGAGTGTCCGCATCGGACTTTGTATGGGACTTTGTACAGCTCTGACATTGACTCTCATATTCTATAACTTCGGCACTCCGCTGTTTCGTCTGTTTACCTCCGATGAAAATGTAGTCTCTATCGGTATGCAGATGTTACACCACGTTGCTCCGGCATACTGCCTGTTCGTCTTCATCGAACTGCTCTCCGGTGCGCTCCGCGGAACCGGAGATGTTGTGATCCCGATGCTTATCACCTGTTTCGGTGTCTGCCTGCTGCGTATCGCCTGGCTCTTCTTCATCGAACCACTCGCTCCGGGTCTCAACACCATCGTCCTCAGTTACCCGGTCACCTGGGCGATCACGGCGGTGATGTTTATCGTTTACTACTGTTACCGGGCAAAGAAATGGCCGAAATCTTATGCGAAAAAAACGGCTTAATCTTATGCCGATAATATCCTTTCACTGTTTGTTCGTATAACATATAAAAAAGGGCTGTCATTTCCGACAGCCCCTTTTTATATACATATGTAATTGTTAAATCGGACACTCGCTACTTGTTTATAAATGTAGCCACTTCTCCACAGTCAGTGAGAACTTTCACCTACTGAGCGCGGACTTAACTTTCCCGCATCCATTTCATAGACCTGATCGCATAAAACTTCTATATCCTCACGATTATGACTCGCCAGTAAGATTGTTATTCCCTTCTCTTTCAGCTGCATCAACAACTCCCGCATCTCCTTCACACCCTGATTATCCAGTCCATTCATAGGTTCATCCAGAATCAAGATTTGTTGATACTCCATAATTGCCTGCGCGATTCCCAGCCTCTGCCGCATTCCCATAGAGTATTTTCCGACTTTTTTACTCATTGCATCCTTTAACCCAACCAATGTCATCACTTCAGTAATATCCATATGTGGCTTATCAGAAAGTCCCGCCAGAAGTTGAAGATTTCTCTTTCCACTATATTGCCGTAGAAATCCAGGCTCCTCTATGATTACACCCAACTGTGTCCGATCTGCCTGTATCTTTCCGGAATCAATATTTAATAACCCGCAGATACACTTAAATAACACCGTTTTTCCCGAACCATTTCTTCCTATGATTCCACAAATTTTTCCTTTTTCCACAGCAAGTGTAACATCATCCAAGACAACAGCTGTTCCGAAACTTTTCACTACATTTTCTATAGAAATCACCGGTTTGCTCATTTTCTTTATCATCCCTTTGCCATATCTATTCTAATTGTTTTCCAATACACTAATATTCCCAGGAATATACTGCCGATAATCAAAATCAGGTTCGCTTTATTTATTGAAAGTCCATGAACTGTATACGCCGAAAGATTTCCAACATCTGCCCATCCACTTGGAACAAGATAAATCATCCAGGGCGGCATATACTCTACTCTTGTAACCAGTAATACAGAAGCCATGATCACCGCAAAACTTATAATTTTCCCTAAATAGATGTTTAAGAGCCACATACATAACCCATAAAAAATACAGATCAGACATCCCATGCCAAACACAAGAAAAAATGCCCGCACAGGCTGATAATTCATAACTAATTCTGGAGTTACATAAAATGATAATCCTAACTCATATGCTTTGTCTGTAAGTGCCAGTGTGGTCCACACCCTTCCCCACTCATTGCTGAAATCAATTCTCGGTATCAGCATCAGAACACTAATTCCAACCCAACACAGCATATAACCAATACTAACAAAAATAATATAAAAAAAATGTCCTGTAACCCATTTCGCTCTTCCACACCGGATCATTACGAATAGTTTATCTTTATCATAAAACGGAGCATCCACAAAAAACAATACTATCCCTGCAAACACCACCGCCGCACAGAATTTTCCATTCAGAAAAAAAGGAAATAAAAAAGGGGTTGCTTTCTCCCCTGATGCAATCAGAAATTCACGAAAAGGATCCAGGAAGCTTTTCATAAAAATAAACAGACATACGGGGATTGTATATATTTTGTAATTTTTAGACATAATACGGATCTGATATAAACATACTTTCAGACTATACAGTATCATCTTCATTGGAATTCCCCCTTCATCTTACGATACATCAATCTTCCACCCACTATCCCAAAACATATCGTTATGAAAAATGCGTAGCTGAAAAATAACACAGGATTTTTCGTATAACAACCAATTGCTTCATAGATATGCTCTATACTTAACATAGGACAATATTTGAAGAATCCCGCAAATAAGAAATAAAAACAATAATATAAAAGAAAAGGAATGACGTAGATTTCAAAAGAATTATTAATGTAAGCAGAAAATGCCATAGTCAGCACACCCATGCTGCCACATAACATTCCATATAATATGGTCTGTATCGTGACCGCTAACTTAATATGACTAATCATCAATCCACGAAAACAGCTCATAGGCGCAAAATTATCTAACGTAACACTATTTTCCGCCAGAAACGGAACATAGAAACTCTGTTTTATCAAAAAAAGAACCGTTCCAAGAACACACACAGAAAATGCTGACATAAAACATACAATTAATTTGGAACAAACATACTTCCATACACCTGTCCGTAGAATCGCATATCGTAAAAAATGATTTTCTTTTTCTTCTATATGTGCAGATAAAAATGGAATCGTAGAGATCAATATAGCCATCAGATAAGTAATTGACCTCCCCCAAACATTGATAAAATAAAACAGAACATCTTCCCGCAAACCAAACCGTTTGCTGTTAAGATCCCATACAAGAAACATCAGAAGAATCGCCAGTGGAAATTTCCAATTTATGAATGCTCTGGAAAAATCCGTCTTTATAATAGATTTCACTTATACCCTCCCGTTGTTCACTTAACTTATGCTTTCCAGGGTTTCTGCATTATAATAATAGTAGGTCGTATATCCCGGATCCTCCTGATCATTTTTTACCTGTACAGAACACTTCCAGCACGGAACAATCTCTGCCATTCCCGTTTCATGATTTTTTCCTATAACGACCTGACAAAGTGTCAGTTTCTGTATCTCATATGTCGTATCTGAAATAATATTATTTAAAGGTTCTGCTAAAAGTTCTGCCACCTTTACCGGTGATTCTATATCGACTTCCTCTTTTTCCTGCATGGGATAATGACCGATGATCATCATTGAGATGATCCCGCTTTTGTCGTAAACAACACTTACATTCTGTTCGTCATTTCCTTCACCGCTCATATAAGGAATTACAGGATACCCATTCCATGCTATGCTCGTTTTAAAATAATAACTGTCATCATCTGCCGACCACTGTTCTTTCTTCTCGAATGTCTTTGTATCTTCCTCTTGTAAAAGCTGATATATTTTTTCTTCCTCCTGTTGCATCGTTTTGTAATCCATGACATAACAGGTATACGCATCTGTAACTTCTACTCCTATTTCCTGTAAAAAGGACTTTATCTGATTCCATGCCTCTTCCTGTGATATGAAAGCAAGATCTGTTGTTGTTTGAAACTCATTTCCATTATAGGTATCAAACCGGTCATCTTCCATAATAGTATTTAATATGTACGTAGCCTGATCACTGAAATAATTTAAAACATTTTCAGATGTAATGGAAATTCCTGTCGTTTCTGTTAATGTATAAGATTCTGACTGAAAATCATCATATGACGTCTCTTCCACATCCAGTACCGGATTTCCCTTCGCAAATTTGTCTACAATCTGCTCCCGTTGTTCCCACAGGGTGCTTCCGGACTGAACCGCTTTTAGCCCTTTCCCCTCCTGAAAATTCTCAGGATATACACATTCTGCATCTATATGAACATTTTCCCCGACATCCTCTTGAATCCTCTGTGGAAAGTCCTGTTCGATTTCTTTCCTGCTCTCTGCAGATTCTTCTGTAACCTCAGTATCACTCACATTTTTCTCACTAAGATTTTCATTACCAGATCTACATCCGGAAAGCAGACAACATCCGGCTAATATCCATATCAGTTTTCTTAGTCTCATGACGCTTCTCCCTCTATTAAAATAGAATGTCCAAATAATTTGAACATTCTATTTTAGTTATATAACTATAGCTTTAATCTACGGTGTCCATTTTCCACTTAATACAGCTGTTCCTGAACGAAACTGTTCTGCTGATAATTGATGTGTATCTCCTTTTTTGCGTTGAACAGCATACTGCAATCTTTTTCTTGGCTGTGTAGATTGCCAAGACCAAGGATCCGTTAATTCTGTTGAGGCACGCCCCGCTGGTGAAACCCACATAGATACTATGGCATTATTACTTCTCTCAAATTTACTTACTGTAATATATGCTGCTTGCTCATTATCATTTTTTGAGGCAACATAGCCTGTATTATAATTATTTGTTCCGTGCAAATAGCTTTGATCCATATGAAAAATAAACTCTCGTGTATTTGCAAAAACAGTTGTTGATGCCGTTAACATTCCTAAAGTAAAGCCTACAACAATCATCTTTTTAATATTTCTCATCACATTTCTCCCTTCATAAGCAAAATAATTTGTCTCATTTTCCCAAGAATACAAATTTTCTTATGTCTTGGTATTTTGGACAATTTTCAACGCTGTTCAACACACTCTTACTTAAGTTTCAACACTAGTGGACTGAGTTCTTCCCTCCTTATCTTTTTGTTATAATTTTTCTTTAGCTCATAACTTAAAGCTTTTTCCAAAGAAATGGACACAGCGCTGTTTTAAGTATGATCCTCCGTGTTGGAAGTTTGAATTATAGAATATTTGCAACATATATCTCTTATATATTGACATTTCATCCTACCTCTTTAATAAGATTGTGTACTACACGTTGTAATTCCGTGTGATTACTATAACATTTTTTATGTTTCTTCACAAGCTTTTTACTATCGACAATATTCACAGAAATATTCTTCTGTTTTCATCTGTTTTCACAATTGCTTTTTCTATTTTTTTGCAGTATTATAATCTGTAGTACAAAAATGAAAGGAGGAGTTCTTCTATGTTTCAACAACTAAGTGATACAGAACTTATAATTATGGAATACCTATGGTCACAAAACATCCCCAAAACTTTTTCAGAAATAAAAGCTTTCTTTGAAGCTACCACAAACAAGAACTGGAAGAAACAGACGCTGAGCACATTTTTACTCCGCTTAGTAAAAAAGAGGGTTTTATACGCCAACCATCAAGAAGCAAAAGTCACTTATTATCCGGCATTATCTTCGGAAGAATATTACCAACAATACACTTCTCAGATAATCCAAACCTCTTTCCATGGTTCTTTAACTTCTTTTATCAGCGCATTTACCGGGAATAAAAAATTATCCGCTTCAGATAAGGAAGAATTAATGGATTTTCTGAAAGGATTATAATATGCCACTGTTTTTTTCAATGTCTTTAGCCGGGTCAATCCCACTTTGTATCGGATTGTTTGTTATGATACTCCGAAAAGAGCAAACAAATTTCTATTATGTAAATTCATTGTTTAAACTGAGTGTTATTCTTTATTTGCTACCACTTCAGCTTATTAAAAACATGATTCCTGTAACTCATAATTTATTTACCATTGATAATAATTATACTTATATTCTTTCTTTAAAAAATAAATTGCAGTTGCATTTCCATGCAAAAACAGTATTGGTGCCGTTTTGGATGTTTTTTCTGCTTCTGATTGTTACGGGCAGTATTTTTATATTCTGTATTTATGAATTCCGAACATACAGAAAAACATGTAACATACTTTTAAAAACATCGATGCCATTCCATTTTCAAAAACATTCGTGGGTATATAAGAATCCCTTATTGAAAACACCTTGTACCATTGGATTTTTTAAATCTTATATTTTATTTCCAGATCAAAATCTTACTGGTTCTCAAAATGAAATGCTTTTTATTCATGAAACGGCGCACATTGAAAACAAAGATTCAATTTTTAAATTTCTGATTATGATATGTTTTTGCCTGCACTGGTACAACCCATTCGTATGGTTTTTTTTACCGGTGTACTCATATTCTGCGGAATGTTTATGCGATTATAAAGTAATCCAGCGATTTTCCTCTCATGCAGAGCGAAAAGAATACGCCACTCTATTATTAAATATTGCTTCCACAGAATCGCCTTTTCCAAAGATTTGGCAAAATAACTTTTCTGTTTCAAAAAAAATAGTAAAAAGGAGATTATTGTATATTATGAACACTACAGCTCTGAGTAAAAGAATAGTGTTATATGGTGCTCTATCACTTTTATGTCTTATGATTTTACCGCTAACCACCTATGCCTATACTCCTCTGGAACAAACCTCAACATTTTCTCCGGACGAATATTCAAAGTCAACGGAAGAAATCATAACACTTATCGATGAAACACCTTCTAACTATGCTGACCCATATGACGAACTGGTTGATTTTTCATCTTCAAACGAATGTATCGTTCTTGAAGATGGATCCGTGCTTGATGGTGCTGTTTCGAATTCGTCGGGAGAGTCACGTGTCAGTTGCTCACATACATATGAAAATGGATATGTTTACCTCCACACAGCAAATAAAAATGGAGGCTGTACTATTACCCGCTATTCCGCAAAAATATGTACAAAATGCAACTACAAAAAAAATATGGTAAAAATATCTACAGCAACATATGTGAAATGTACACACTAATTAATTTTATCATTGCATAAATGACGCAAAGGAGCTGTCAGCTAATACCACATTTCACCCTCCCTTCGGAAATCAAAAAGATCCTCTGTAAGAAAAGGTTTTTCACCGTTCTCCTTACAAAGGATCTTTTTTGAAAAATGAAATTTATTTTCTATTCTTCTCCCTGTACTTTCCTGTCCTCTTTCCGCATGTATTTACAAAGAACAATCCTTCCCGGAGCTTTGTATGCGTATCCTGCTTTTTCTTTCTGATCTGATGATCCCACTCCTCTTTTTCTACATCATCGGCTTCGGTCTTCTGATGAAAAAGGACATCTACAACGACTTCGTCACTGGTGCTTTCGATGGTTTGAAAACAGTGATAAAAATCATGCCAACGCTAATCGGTCTGATGACCAGTGCAGGGATCCTGCGTGCCTCCGGCTTCCTGGATGCCCTCGCATCCCTCCTCGAAAACCTCCTGAAACCCACCGGCTTCCCCTCTGCCCTGGTTCCCCTCTCCATCGTAAAAATGTTCTCCTCCAGCGCCGCCACCAGTCTCCTCCTCGACCTCTACAAACAATACGGCCCCGACTCCACCACCGGCCTGACCGCTTCCCTCATCCTCAGCAGCACCGAAACCATCTTCTACACACTCAGCGTCTACTACATAGCCGCCAAAGTCCAAAAAACCAGATACACCCTCCCCGGCGCCCTTCTCGCCACCCTGTCCGGAATCATCGCCAGCACCGTCATAGCAAACCTTATGTAAATCTCTATTCGTTTACTTTCTCACCTGGTTTACATAAAAACAACCATATGCCTATAATCTCTTACTTATACCACCAATTATCCCAAAAACCACTTCCGATACAACGTATAACGCACACATTTTCTCCTGTACTACCCCTATAGCATTCATTCATTTTCCCATACCAGCCAACCCCCTCCGCTCTCAACCACTATCTCCCCCACGCAAAAAACAGCGGCAGACTCCTGGCTTCCTGGTCCGGCAACACTTTGTGGGCGCTTAGGGCAAGCTTTGAGATCCGACGCCAACTACGACTATATTCGCGCGGGTCAGCCGACCCGCGTGAATATAGTCGTAGTTGGCGGCTAGCTCAAAGTTGCCCTGCCCACGTTGCCAGACCAGGAAGCCAGGAGTCTGCCGCGTCCCTTTTGCCACAACAAACTTCCCTTACTCCCGGAAATTCCCAGCCTTCTTATACTTATTCATAATCCCAAAATACATCACCAACAGCAGTGCAGACGCAAAAATCCACGCCACCGGGCTCGCCAGACAAATCCCCAGATAACTCTTATAATGCGAAGCAACCACAGCTGTCAGTCCTCGTCCTGCCAGTTCTGCAATCCCCGCCGTCATGGGAAGGAATCCATATCCCATTCCCTGGATACCGTTTCGATACACATTTACCACATTAAGCGGAACAAAGAACAGCGCCACGCATTTCATATAAATATCCACCAGACCCACGATCTGATCCAGATTCTCAGACACAAACAGTCCGGTCAGCATATTACCAAAGTAGAACACCAGCACTCCGAACACGACCGAATACATGCTGCCCATGATCGTTGTTGCCCGGAAGCCCCTGCTGATCCTCTTCACCTTACCCGCACCCATATTCTGTGCACAGTAAGTAGCCATCGTAGTACCCAGTGCCACATAAACCTGTGTTACCACCTGTTCGATCTTATTTGCCGCAGTAAACGCTGCCACATGCACAGAACCAAGCACATTCAGCGCAGCCTGCACCATCATCGCACCGATTGCAGTGATCGAATACTGCAGTGCCATCGGAAAACCGATGGCCAGCTGCTGCCGTACCAGATGACCATCCAGTTTAAAATCCCAGCGATCCAGCTTCAGAATCGGCACTTTCTTAATAATATAGATCAGGCAAAGCAACGCCGAAACTCCCTGCGCAATAACTGTCGCATACGCCGCTCCTGCTGCTCCCAGGTGAAACACAATGATCAGTACCAGATCCAGCACAATATTCAGTGCTGCGGAAAACAGCAGAAAATACAACGGTGTCTTACTGTTCCCCAGCGCACGCAGGATACCCGCTAACAGATTATACATAACCTGTGTAAAAATCCCCGCACAAATGATCATAATATACTTATACGCATCCTGGAAAATATCCTCCGGTGTATTCATAAGAATCAGCAAAGGCTTCATAAACGCCATACTGATCACCGTCATCACCACGCTGACGATCACCGAAAGCACTGCCGCAGACCCGACCGTCTTTCGCATCCCCGGCATATCTCCGGCACCGAACCGCTGACTGGTCAGCACCGTAAAACCTGCCGTAAGTCCCATCAGAAATCCCAGGATCAGAAACCCGATCGTTCCGGTCGAGCCGACAGCTGCCAGTGCTTTCGTTCCCACGAACTTACCGACAATGACCGTATCCACCATGCTGTAAAACTGCTGAAAAATATTTCCAATAACAATTGGAATCGTAAAATTCAGGATAATCTTCCACGGTGTTCCCACCGTCATATCTCTCTCCATAAAGTTCCTCCTCTCATAAAAACTCCTCATTTTGCGCGATAAAAATCCGGGGACACAGCCCCGGGATCTTTATCACGTTATTTACTTTCACCCATTATATGCGATGCTTTTTCATTTTTCAATACCATTTTCGTAAAAATATTGTTAGCTTTTTCCGATCTGGCCATCCAGTTTTTTGTTTTGATATACAAAACGGCAGCACCCGTACTGATCGCCGTCGCAAGGATTGCCGGACCAACGATCGCCGTTGGCGTCACACTGCCATATTCTGTCCGAAAAGCAATGATATTGACCGGGATCAATTGCAGGGAAGATATATTCAGGATCAGAAAATCACACATTTCATTACTTGCTGCACCCACAGCTACCGCCCGCTGCTTTTTTCTCCGCCGCTCTTCCTCCAGATCTGCCAGTTCTTCCATGGCCTTCAGTCCTGCCGGTGTCGCCGCCCAGCCGAGTCCCAGGATATTCGCCAGCAGATTCGTTGCAATCGATTTCCTCGACGGGTGATTCCCGGGGATTTCCGGAAACAAAAAGTTCAGCACCGGCTGCATTCTCTGCTCCATCGCCTCCAGAAGTCCGGACTTCTCTGCAATCCGCATCATCCCCACCCAGAGTGCCGTAACCCCAGCCATCACCACGCACAGACTCACTGCCTCCTTTGAAGACTGAATCGCCGCCTCTGATACTTCCTCCAGATGCCCGGTCACTGTCCCGTAGATAATCCCGATCAGAATCATACCGCCCCAGAGATAATTCATAAAAAGCTGCTCCGTTTTTGTTGGATTCTATTATGTATACGCCCTGCATCGTAAAAATATACGTAACTGCTCTACCGTTCTTTATGAACATGCTGTAATGTTGAAAAAGCATTGCTGCGACGATATTCCCGTTCATGTAATACAGCAGCTTTTTATGATCACACGTATATTTTTTATTTCTGAAACTTCTTTCTCCCCCATTATCTTTACTTTCCCCCCTCCATTCGTTACAATAAATCATAAAGCAAAAGCTTGTCCGAAAACTTTTCGGAAGAAAGGAGAAGGTTATGAAATTTTCATTTTCCCCTTCCTCCACTGACCTGAAAAAAGTGGAAGAAGGAACGCAACTTTTATTGGGGGATATCAAATCAGAAAAAGAACTGGCGATTCAGGTGGAGTTTCAGGAAAATGCTCCGCTTACCATCGCACGAAACGGCGATCACCTGCATATTACCTGTCAGGAACCGGCGCATTATTATCGGGGACTGAACTGGGCGGTACATCATCTGGGGGATACCTGGAGCACGAAAAGTGAACCTGTATACTTTTCCAGAAACGGGGTGATGCTGGACTGCTCCAGAAATGCAGTATTTACCGTAGAAAAGGTAAAATCTTTTATTCGTATCATGGCGAAACTGGGAATGAACACCCTGATGCTCTACACCGAAGAGACTTACACCGTACCGGATGAACCTTATTTCGGTGCCTACCGTGGCCGCTACAGCCAGGATGAGATCCGCGAGATGGATGCTTATGCAAGAACTTTCGGCATTGAACTTGTTCCGTGTATCCAGACACTGGCTCATCTTCACAATGCTTTGAAATGGCCGCTTGGAGAAACCGTTAAGGACACCGCCGACATTCTTCAGGTAGGGAAAGAAGAAGTCTACACCCTTATTGAAAAAATGCTTTGCTCCGTAAAAGAGTCCTTTTCCACCAACCGGGTACATCTGGGTATGGACGAAGCTGCACAGCTCGGCCTTGGAAAGTACCTCCGGGAAAACGGATATACCAAAAGTTCCGTCCTGATTCGCGAACACAGTGCCCGCGTTTTTGAAATCTGCAAAAAGCTGGGACTGGAACCGATGATCTGGAGCGATATGTATATCACTGCCAACACCGGCGGCAGTTATTATGATGTTGCCGACGATACAGACTGCAGTGACTGGGAAAAACCGGATCCGGAGCTTGGACTGGTTTACTGGGACTACTATAACCCGGATCAGGAAATCTATGAAAAAATGATCCGCGTTCATCAGCAGCTTTCCAACAAAGTCATCTTTGCCGGAGGTTCCTGGATCTGGAACGGAATATCACCAAACTATTCCAAGACCTTTACCTGCACCCGTGCGGGACTTGCCGCATGCAAAAAATATCATCTGCCGGAAGTATTCTGTACCGCCTGGATGGATAACGGTGCAGAAACCCCTGTAGATGCCGTTCTGCCCGGTCTGGTGCTGTTTGCTCACCTTGGCTTCCATGAAGACTTCGATGAGAAAGCACTGGCAGAAGAATTCCACGATGTGACCGGTGCCGGCCTGAACGACTTCCTGGAACTGGATGCCCTGGACTCCCTGTTCCAGAACGGACAGCCGAATCTGGACACCGATAATCCATCCAAATATCTGTTGTATCAGGATCCTCTTCTCGGCATCTTTGACCGCCATATCGAAGATCTGGATCTGGACACTGAACGTTATTATCAGGATCTGGCAGACCGCCTGGAAATCTGCCGAAAACATACTCCGGCTTATGATACGCTGTTTGCTTTCTATCACAGTCTCGCCAGCACGCTCGCCGGTAAGGCCGACCTTGGCGTCCGCCTGAAAAAAGCATACGATGCCCATGACTTATCCACACTGGAGACCATCTGCGAAGAAGTTATCCCCGGAATCATCAACGATCTGTCCACAACCAGACTTCTGCGCGAACACCTCTGGATGCAGGACGCAAAACCTTTCGGCTATGAACTCGTAGACATCAAACTCTCCGGCGTCATCGCCCGCCTCACCAGCACCCGCCTCCGTCTCCGTTACTATATCGACGGCAGAGTAAAGCGCCTGGAAGAACTGGAAGCCGACCGCCTCCCCTACTTCCTCCCGGGAACCCCCAAACGCGAAAACCTCTGGCACCGCATCATCAGCGGCGCAGACCTTATGGATACAATCTAACAATCTACTCTTCAAAACCCCCTCGGAGCACATCTCCCGAGGGGGTTTTATATGTCAACAAAGTGCATTATCATTTTTAAGCTATATTCATTCATATACAACTTTCATCCACCCCCTTCCACCTATCAGAGGTTGCCACAACCAAACTCTACAGACAATTTAAGTTTCAGCCAAAACACAGCCCGGAGATAGAACAGCAAGGGGCGGAGGCATTTTGCGTGCCGCTTAGAGTGAGCTTTAAGATCCTCGACTTACGGAGACTTTCGCTTGGGTCAGCCGACCCTCGTGAACAGCCTATATTGTCAAAAAAAGCATATCAATCGCGTAGGATACGGATTCGAGTGTGCTAACAAAAAAACGGAGGCGTAGCGGGCTACGCTGAGGCTTTTTTGTTAGTGCAATCGGATTCGTAGACAAGCGAGTGGTATGCTTTTTTTGACAATATGGGCTGAGTCGTAGTTGGCAGATAGCTTAAAGTCGCTCTGCACGCTGCCTCCGCCCCCTTGTTGTTCTCACACCGGGCGTCCCCTTGCAACTACTCTTAAGAATTTTCCAGCAGGCCCTGATAAACCTCCCGTTTCGAGATTCCCCGGTCCTTCGCCACCATCTTCATAGCGTCCTTCCGTCCGATCCCCTGATCCTCATAGATCTTCATGTGTTCCTCCAGTGACATCTCTTCCCATGCCCGCTGCTTCTCCTCGATCATCTCTCTCCGGCTTCTGCCTTCCATCACGATCACACACTCTCCGCGTGGGTCCTCCTGCCGGTAGTACTCCAGCGCATCCTCCAGCGTTGTAAGAAACGCCGTCTCATGCTTCTTCGTAAGCTCCCTGCAGATCGTCACCCTCCGGTTTCCGAGGGCAGCTGCCAGCTCTTCCAGCGTCCGTACCAGCCGGTGCGGTGCCTCATAGAGGATCGTCGTTCTCGTCTCTTCCTTCAGTTCCTCCAGAATCGCCTGTTTCTCTTTCTTATCCGTCGGCAAAAATGCCTCGAACGCAAACCTTCTCGTCGACAGTCCCGAGATCGTAAGCGCCGTGATACACGCCGCCGGTCCCGGAAGAGAAGTCACAGGAATCCCTGCCTCATGACACATCGCTACCAGTTCTTCACCCGGATCCGAAATACCCGGTGTTCCTGCATCCGTGATCAGCGCGATCTGCTGTCCCTGCTGCATCAGACCAACCAGATAATGCCCTTTATCGATCTTGTTATATTCATGATAACTGGTCATCGGCGTCGAAATCTCAAAATGATTCAATAACTTGATACTATTTCTCGTGTCCTCCGCCGCGATCAGATCCACTTCTTTTAATGTCCGGATCACACGAAAGGTGATATCCTCCAGATTCCCGATCGGTGTCGCACACAAATACAATTTTCCTGCCATAGTATCGGTATCCTCCTATCTTCCATCCCCGTAGATTTCCCGGATCTCCTGTGTATACACGCCCGGCTTTTCATATACGATCAGCGGTTTTTCCACTGTAATTCTGGAATTCCCTCCCAGAAGCCCTTCGATCAGAACCATGTTCGGCTCCCGGTCCACATATGGATACACCAGGCGCATCCGCTTCGGCTCCAGTTTGTATTGCATCATCAGTCTCATGATCTCCGCCAGACGAAACGGGCGATGTACCATATAGAACCGTCCCCGTGGCTTTAATAACTGTGCAGTCTGAGAAATCACATCTTCCAGTGTGCACAGAATCTCATGCCTTGCAATTGCCTTTGGCAGATGGGGATTGGTCAGACCGTGATTGCCATGCATATACGGAGGATTACAGGTGACTACCGAAAAAGAAGCCCTGCCAAAGATGGCAGTGGCTTCTTTGATATCTCCCGTTCTGATGGTAATCGCATCCTCCAGATGATTATACACCACACTGCGCCCTGCCATCTCGGCACTCTGCTCCTGAATCTCCAGACCGGTAAAATGCTCTCCCTGCGTCTTTGCTTTTAACAGAATAGGAATAATTCCCGTTCCGGTTCCCAGATCCAACGCCTGTTCCCCTTTCTTCACCCTGGCAAAGTCAGACAGCAGCACCGCATCGATACCATAACAAAAATCCCTGGTATTCTGAATAATATGGTAGCCATTTTGCAGGTCATCCAAACGCTCATTTTCCTTCAATGGGATATTCATCTTTTTCTCCTGTCATTATTCCAATTCCTTCATCATCTTCTGCTCTTCTTTGGAAAGCTTCATCTTCTCTTTCCTGCAGCATCCTCTGGAACGGAATTTTAACTCTTCTACTTTATACTCACGGATCTCTTTCTCATCGTTGACATCCATGATCACTTTTACCAGCTGACGAAGTACATTGACACTCTGTACCTCACCCTTGATACCTTCCGGTGTCATTACCTGATCTCCGATATTCGGCAGCTGTTTGTTCAGGTACTCGTATGTCTCCTGCTCATTTTTCAGGCAGCACATCAGACGGCCGCAGACACCTGAGATCTTGGTCGGATTCAGTGACAGATTCTGCTCTTTCGCCATCTTGATCGATACCGGAGCAAATTCTGACAGATAGGTATGGCAGCACAGCGGGCGGCCGCAGATACCGATACCTCCGAGAATCTTCGTCTCATCTCTCACACCGATCTGACGCAGCTCAATACGTGTTTTGAAGATTGCCGCCAGATCCTTTACCAGTTCACGGAAGTCGATTCTTCCGTCTGCGGTAAAATAAAAGAGAATCTTGTTGTTGTCAAAGGTATATTCCACATCGATCAGCTTCATCTCCAGCTGATGCGCACGGATTTTCTTGACACAGACCTGATATGCTTCTTTCTCTTTTTTACGATTACTCTCTTCTTTGGCATCATCCTTCTGTGTAGCCATGCGGATCACATCTTTTAAAGGCTGTACCACCTGCTTGTCTTCTACTTCTTTCGGACCCAGTACCACCGTTCCGTATTCCACACCGCGAGCTGTCTCCACGATTACATGATCTCCCGGTTTCATCTGAAAACTCTTCGGATTAAAATAATAAATCTTTCCTACATTCCGAAACCGGACACCGATAATTTTTACCATTCTAGTTCTCCCTGATTGTCATGAAGAGCAGTTCCATCACCAGGTCAAAGTTTACATTGGAATGTAAACGCTCTCTGGCCTTTCCTATGGCATCAATAATATTTTCTATACCCTCATAGGAACTTTTCTTTGCTCTTTCTTTAATATAATTATACTGGTCTTTAAATATCAGACCATCTACTTCTTTTGTCGCCTTAAACAACAGTACATCCCGAAACCACATGGTAAACAGATCCAGATAATCGTAAATATTCTGTTTCTCTGCTGTCAGCTCTTTGATCATCTCCACCAGTTCATACAGCTCCAGCTCATTGCTCTTTCTCAGGATCCGGAAAGCCCGCTCTGCCATCTCCGCAAATTCCGTGGACTCTGCGATTTGTTTCGCCTTTCCGATATTTCCCTGCGCAAATGCCGCGTCGATCTGTGCCTGATAATCCGGCAGATGCATATGCTCCATCAGATATTCTTTCACTTCGTTCTCTTTCACCGGACGCAGGTTCAAAGTCACGCACCGGGAAGAAATCGTAGGAAGCAGGGCATCCGCATTGCTGGTCAAAAGCAGGATCACCGCATAAGCCGGCGGCTCCTCGATCGTCTTTAACAGCGCATTCTGCGCCTGCAGCGTCAGTTTTTCCGCTTCGTTCAGAATATAAATTTTATAAGGACCTGTATAAGGTTTGATGGATACATCATCGATCAGTTGGATACGAATATCCTCGATACCGATAGAGTTCGGTTTCTCATGTGTGATCGTAATAATATCCGGGTGATTTTTGCTTAATGCTCTCTTACAGGAGTCACATTCCATACATGGATCCGTTCCATGCTTTTCACACTGCAGTGCCATGGCAAATGCAGAAGCCAGCATCTTCTTTCCTGCTCCTACCTCACCGTTAAAAATATACGCATGTGAAACTTTCCCCATCTGAATGGCATTCTGTAAATGATTTACAACATCATCATGTCCGATAATCTCATGAAATCCTGCCATACAATCACCTCCTGTGTTCTTTTGTTTTCCCACTCCGGTCTTTCTCAACATTTATATGTATCAAAGATACTATATTAATATTGCAGACTTTCTGCGGAATATAATTATTATAGCACACTCCTTAAATACTTTTCAATCTCAGAGTATCCTCCCGCCCCGTCCATATTAGAAAAACGACAGTCAATTCCTGCCTGCCGGATCTTTTCCTCGCTGAAATCCTGCGCATCCGCCAGGAATCTCCGACACATTTCTTCGTATTTCGGCACTTCCTGCGTCTCTTCCCTGGCGATTGCTCTCTTCAGCCGTTCGCCGTCTTCCACTTCTATATAAATAGGACGGATCTTTTCCTCTCCATAATATGCCTTTAATTTTTCATAAGACTCCAGCGTGCCGATTCCCAGATAGTTTTTCTCTTCCAGATCCATATTATCCGCCGTAAAATACCTCCACAGCCCGTAAACCGTCTCATATCCCCGGTCCTCGATAATCTTCCCTGCTGCTTTCAGCTTCTGAAAATCCTCTTCCGTCACAAAATGGTACTCTCTGCCATCCAGTTCCCCGTCCCGGATCGGACGCGTGGTGTAGATCACCAGACGTTCCAGAGAAAACTCCGAATTTCTTAAAAGGCGCTGATAAATCGTATCTTTTCCCGATGCGCTCTTTCCCATAATATAAAATAATCTGCCCATAGCTTCTCTTCTCTCTTTCCATTCACTCTCATCTATCTTACCAGACCACCGAAAACTCTTCCAGATATTTTAAACATTTCTTAAAAGAGTTTAGAAATCCTTTATCTCATTTCCATAAAATGGACACAAACTCACGGTATACTTACAGTATCAAAACAAAGAGGACGGCGGATGCAGATGATGACAGCCAGAGCCGGTAACAAAGACTGAAACTCATTGCCGGAACATTTTTACAAGCCCTGTGACTGTCGGACCTCGACAAAAAACAATTACCATTTATATAGATTCGTGCAGCTGTTTGCACCAGCTGCCAAAACACTTTTTCATACTGCCGGGGCACAAGAGCCCCGGCCCTCCCTTTTCTAATTATATATAAGTAAAACGAAACTGCCGCAGGATGTTAAAATTCCTGCGGCAGTTTCGTTTCTCAATCTTTCTATTTACTCTGCGTACGAATATCTTACAGATATTTTTTCAGAACGTCTACTTTATCCAGTTTTTCCCATGGCAGATCCAGATCGTTTCTTCCGAAATGTCCGTAAGCTGCTGTCTGTTTGTAGATCGGTCTTCTCAGATCCAGCATCTTGATGATTCCGGCCGGTCTCAGATCGAAGTTCTCACGGATGATCTCTACCAGTTTTTCATCGCTCACTTTACCGGTTCCTGCGGTATCTACGTTGATGGAAGTCGGATGTGCAACACCGATCGCGTAGGACAGCTGGATCTCGCACTGATCAGCCAGACCTGCTGCTACGATGTTCTTTGCAACGTAACGTGCTGCGTAAGCTGCGGAACGGTCAACCTTTGTGCAGTCTTTTCCGGAGAAAGCTCCGCCGCCGTGACGGCCATATCCACCGTAAGTATCTACGATGATCTTTCTTCCTGTCAGACCACTGTCACCGTTTGGTCCGCCGATTACGAATCTTCCTGTCGGATTTACAAAGAATTTGGTGTCTGCATCTACCATCTCTGCCGGGAGAACCTCATCGAAGACATATTTTTTGATATCTTCGTGGATCTGTTCCTGTGTTACATCCGGATCGTGCTGTGTGGACAGTACGACTGCATCCAGGCGGTATGCTTTTCCGTTATCATCGTATTCTACAGTTACCTGGGATTTTCCGTCCGGTCTCAGATAACCCAGTGTGCCGTCTTTTCTTACCTTTGTCAGCTGTCTGGTCAGTTTGTGTGCCAGAGAGATGGCCAGCGGCATATATTCTTCTGTCTCGTTGGTTGCGAAACCGAACATCATACCCTGATCTCCTGCTCCGATGGCATCGATCTCTTCGTCAGACATTTTATGTTCTTTTGCTTCCAGCGCTTTGTCGACACCCATAGCGATATCGGTGGACTGCTCGTCGATGGCTGTGATCACACCACAGTTCTCTGAATCAAAACCGTATTTTCCTCTGTCATATCCGATCTCACGAACGGTATCTCTTACGATTTTCTGGATATCTACATATCCTTTTGTTGTGATCTCACCCATAACCAGTACCAGACCGGTAGTGATAGCTGTCTCGCAGGCTACACGGCTCATCGGATCCTGTTCCATCAGTGCGTCCAGGACTGCATCGGAAATCTGGTCACAGATTTTGTCCGGATGGCCTTCGGTTACAGATTCGGAAGTAAATAAACGTTTTTCCATTCTCATTCTCCTTTTTCTTTTGGGGTTTACCCCTGGGTGCTTTTCTCCCGGGTTTATCGTTTAAGATAATGTCATATCGCATTTTCTTTCCAACGTATAATCTAAAAATGAGCCCGCCAAAAGCGGACTCAATACTTCGATATATCAAATCCCCTTATTGTTCGATTACTCGCTCAGGTAGGCACCTTCCGTATCCGGGGTTGCCGTGACTTCACAGATCCTATGTATCTCCATCACTCTGAATAAGAGAAAAGCTTTCTATACAATTTACGTCTAATAACATAACGCAGTTTTGCCTGTTCGTCAAGAGGGAAACGGTGTCAGGCACCATAAAATTTTTATAAATAAGTTAAATCTTGATTTTCATCCATTTTCCGCTCCGGAACCGTATGCCGCTTAGCATCAGACGACAGAACTGATCCGCTACGATACCCATCCAGATTCCGTAGATTCCCCAGCCAACAATATAGCAGCATATATACGAAACAGCCGTTCTCACAAAGGTAACGCTGATGGTAGAACTGATCATGGTGTACACCACATCACCCGCGCCGCGCAGTGCTCCGGTGAATACCACCTGACAGATCTGGAACAGCACGATCACTATCAGAATCCGGCTGATCCTCACACCGATCTCCACGATATGTGCTTCCGCAAAGAACAGTCCGAACAGCCACTTTCCGCAGAACAGATAGAACATGGACATAAAAACAGCCATCACAAGTGCCACTTTTTCACAGGTCATCCCGTGTCGCTTTGCCTCCTGCGGTTCTTTGCTTCCGAGACTCTGCCCGATCAGTGCCACGGCTGCCGCCTGCATACCATCACCGAAAGAGAACGAAAGACTCAGCGCATTCATTCCCACCTGATGTGCCGCCATCGCCGCCGTTCCCATGTCAGCCGCCATCACAGCGGTTGACATAAAACCGATACGCATCAGAATCTGCTCCACGAATGTACTGCTTGAAAGTTTTAAGATTATTTTTACCGATTCGAACCGTTTCCACAGCCCTTCTTTTATAATATACGGAATACTGAGGAAGGAATCCTTCCGAAACAGTGACATTACACTGATCGTACACCCCACAACCGTTCCAAGCACCGTCGCCAGTGCTGCTCCGCGGATCCCCAGTTTAGGGAATCCAAGATGACCACCGATCAAAAGATAATTTCCAATAATATTGACGATGCTGGATATGGTGTTGGTATACATCGCGATTTTGGTGTTTCCTGCCCCTCTCTGTGCAGCATTGATCACCATGGATATAATATTAAAGATCATCCCACCCATAATAATCTGAAAATAAATCACCGCTCCGTCATGGGTATCCGGTGCGGATCCACACTTTTCCATCAGCCATCCTGCCAGACTCACACAGGCAACCGTGATGACCGTGCCGAAGAGAATCGTAAGAAGGATTGCCTCTGCCAGCGTTTCATTTGCTCTTCTTTTGTCTTTTTCTCCTGTTCGTCTGGCAACGATCGCGGCAATCGCCACGTTCATCGCAAAAAATAAAGACAGTCCGAGGAATTTTGGCTGTGTCGTCAGTCCCACCGAAGCCACTGCTTCCGAACCGAGTCCACTGACCATATAGACATCGATCATGCCCGCCAGCGAGATAAAAAAAGACTCAAAGACTGCCGGCCATGCGATTTTCAATACCTTCGTCAATTCCTTTTTCTGTTCCACCCATCCGTTTTTCCGGCTTTCGCCGGATACCGAGTGTCCTTCCATCTGCTCACTCCTTTTCTTTCTCATGTACTCTAGAGCGTGTTTGAAAAATAAAAATTGCACAAAACGCATGTTTCATTTCCCTTTTTCATGATAAAATAAAGAAAAAGGGGTGTTCACTATGTTGAGACGATATGAGTTAACAGATGAAGAATGGAACCGCATTGCACCGTTACTCCCGCCTGAAAATACAGGGAAACAGGGACGTCCACGAAAAGATAACCGCATCATTCTTAATGGGATGGTCTGGTTGGCACGCAGTGGTGCACCCTGGCGAGATCTCCCAGAACGTTATGGATCCTGGCAAACCGTATATAGTCGTTTTCGCAAATGGATTGATGATGGGATTCTGGATAATATTTTTCGCGTTCTAAGTCTGGAAGCTGAATTGGAAGAACTATCTATAGATGCTTCTATTGTTCAGGCTCACCAGCATAGTGCAGGTGCTAAAAAGGGGGGCTCCCAAATGAAGTCGGACATAGCCGTGGAGGAGCCAGTACCAAAATCCATGCAGTAGTAGATGCCTATGGGTATCCGGTGTATTTTATGATCAGTGAAGGGCAGCGTAATGATATCAATTACGCAATCCCTTTGTTGGATCATATCCGAATAGATGGCAGCAAGGTTCTGGCGGACCGTGGATACGATAGTAATCAACTGATGGATTACATTTACGACCACGGAGGAGAGCCGACCATTCCATCCCGTCGAGGAGCTAAATTTGACCGTTGTTGCGATTGGTGGCTTTACAAGGAAAGACATCTGGTCGAAAATTATTTTTTGAAATTGAAAGCATTTCGCCGAATAGCAACACGTTATGATAAATTAGCATTCACCTACTTAGGCTTCTTATGTATCGTTTCAATATTAATTTGGTTAAAATGAACAACTTAAAATGTTTTTCAAACACGCTCTAGAGCGTGTCTGAAAAATCATTTCCGCAATAACTGTATCATTCACTTGTCTACGAATCCGATTGCACAGTTCAAAATTCGAACACTTCCGGAAAAATAATCAGAATAAAATAAGTAACAGAAGCTCTTTTTCTACCGATCGTTCAGTAGCAAAAGAGCTTCCGCTTTTCGCATGCATCTTCGTCACTTTCCCACAGAGATACGATTATTTACGTGATCAATAAACCATGGGATTTTTTGATCCGTGATCCTGCCACACAATCTGCATTATAATATCCTGTCTGTTCTTACAGCTTGTCTCCCCTGCGGATATAACCCGGTTTTTCCGGCTCTGCAATAATCTGATTGCTGTGGATCAGTTTCGCATGTTTGTCGATGACCATATTTTCCACATGCACATCTTTGCCGATCACTACGTCTGCATTTACCACACAGTTGCGGACAATCGCACCTTTCCTGATCTCACATCCACGTCCGATGACTGAACTTTCTACCGTTCCTTCTATCAGACATCCATTGGAAATTACGGATGATTTTACATTGCTGCCTTCAAAATACTGGGTCGGGCAGGAATCGTTGGTACGGGTGTAAACCGTCCATTCTTCATGAAACAGTTCTCTTGCTTTCCTGCGGTCAATCAGTTCTTCGTTGGCATCAAAATAACTCTTGAGATCGGTCATTGCTGCAAAATAACCTCTGTGAGATATTCCACGGATATCCATCTCTTTACAGGATTCGTTGAGTGCATCTGCCAGTGTATATACGGAAGACAGCTTGCGTCCTTTATCGATCAGATCCAGGAAGATCTCTTTTTTCATTACATAGGTGTCCATGAAAATATTTCTGTTTTTTACATTTCCATGGTTTGGTTCCAGAGACAGCACACCTTTTTGTTTGTTCAGATTCAGCACCTGGCAGTTCAGGAAATGATCTTTTGCATTGTCCACATTCTGATACATCAGTGTGATATCCGCACCGGATTCGATATGGTTCTGCAAAAATTCTTCGTAATCCGCAGTATAAACCATATAACTTGGTACGATAACCACGTATTCTTCACTCATCTCCTCAATGGCATCCAGATTTTCCACATAAGCTGCCAGATCCGTACTGTAAATACTATTTTCGTCTCCGTTTTCACAGAACAGAAGATTTAAATTACCACGTTTGGAATTGATATTGTAATGCCGTCCGGTTCCCAGATGTTCTACCAGAGAACGTGGCTTTCTGCGGATGTACACCTGAATAGAATCAATTCCACTGTTACTCATATTAGAGATCGGGAAGTCGATCACACGATATCTTCCAAGAAAAGAGATCGCTCCGGTCGGACGATAAGCCTGCATCGGATTCCCCTGTATGTTATTGCCTGCGAAATTTACGATTCCAAATGCTCTACTCATCTTATTCTTCCCCCTTTACACGTTTTGCAACCAGTTCGATATTTTCACTGTCTGCACTGCCGACAACCGCATTCTTTCCGATCTTTACGTTGTTCGCGACAAGGGCGCGTGTTACGACTGCACCTTCTTCTACTTCCACACCCGGCATCAGTACACTGTCAATAATCTTTGCTCCCGGTGCTACTTTTGCTCCTGTAAACAGGACAGAGTTCTTAACCAGACCATCCACGATACATCCCTGTGTGATAAATGCTCTCTCTATACTTGCCTGTGCACCGATATACTGTGGCAGCGCATCGGTATCCTGGGTATAGATCTTCCAGGAACTGTCGGCAAGATCCAGTGCATTGTTCTTATCCAGCAGATCCATATTGGCTTCCCATAAGGAATCGATGGTTCCCACATCTTTCCAGTATCCTTTGAACTTATATGCATACAGTGTTTTCTGATCTTCCAGCATTCTTGGGATGATGTCTTTTCCGAAATCATGGTTGGAATCCGGATCTTTCATATCAGCAAGAAGCATCTTCCGAAGCAGTTTCCAGTTAAAGATATAGATTCCCATGGATGCCAGATTGCTCTTAGGCTCCGCAGGTTTCTCCTCGAATTCTACGATTTTTCCGCCTTCTTCTGTATTCATGATACCAAAACGGCTTGCTTCTTTCATCGGAACCTCAATAACGGCGATGGTTGCATCTGCATGATGTTCTTTGTGGTAAGCAAGCATCTCATCATAGTCCATCTTGTAAATATGGTCACCGGAAAGAACCAGCAGATATTCCGGTGCATAAGTATCAATAAAGTCAATGTTCTGAGAAATAGCATCCGCAGTTCCTCTGTATACGTCCAGGTTTGCATCTGCTTTCTCCCGTGGTGGCAGAATATATACGCCGCTGTCTTTGGTATCCAGACCCCATCTTCTTCCTGCGGCTGCATAACTGTTCAGCAGGACGGATTCGTACTGAGTCAGTACGCCGACTACATCGATTCCACTGTTTGCACAGTTACTCAGTGGAAAATCGATGATCCGGTATTTTCCGCCGTATGATACTGCAGGTTTGGCAACTTTTTTTGTCAGGTCATGAAGTCTGCTTCCTCTTCCTCCAGCCAGGATCATAGCCAACATGTTATTTTGTTTCATATGTAAGCCCTCTCTTTCATATTTCTGTGTCCATTATACTATTTTTTATGCTATTATGCTACATATTTCCATAGGAAAACTTAATTCATTGAAGAATTTAACTAAATTCTTACAATACTATGTCTGTTTTTTGGGACATTCATCCTTTTCTTTCGCTTCCTGTTGCTTTTTCTTTGCAAATCCAGATGTTGCCGGTTTCTTTTTTTCTGTCTGAATCCCTGCGGTAAATCGGAAAAATTCCGACAACTTTACAGAATCTTTAGAAATATCCCACTTTGTTTAGATGAAAAAACACAGGTCGTATGCTATACTGAAGATATCATTATGGACAATTTTGTCCATCTATAAAAGCAGAAAACAGGTGAAACTAAGACTATGAAACTGAAAAATCGTATGGTTATCTCATTTTTCGTGATCATCCTGGTTCCACTGATCCTGACCGGCGTTGCTGTTGCCGGTTTTACCATGTATCAGGTCTGGTCACTCGAAAAAAAATATGGTATCGAGGGAGTCACTTATGAAAATCTCTCCAATAATACCATGTTGTTAAGCAAGATGACGCAGAAAACATTCTCCACACTCGAGAAAACGGCATCCTCGGATTCTGAAAAGCTGGAAGATACATCTTATCTGGATTCACTGAACCAGAATCTGACCGGGAAAAATGCTTATCTGCTGGTACGGAAGGATGATGATGTATTTTACTGTGGTGCACAGACCCAGGATGAACTACTCTTTTCGGAACTTCCGGAATACGGCGATGCATCGGCGGGCAATGACCGTGGCGTCTATATCGGTGCTGATGTGCAGTCCCTTGTCAAACAGGTGGATTTTACCTTTACAGACGGTACAAAAGGCAGTGCATTTATCATCTTTCATTCGAATTCCATGGTTCCGCAGCTAAAGAGAATTCTGTTGGATACCGTCTTTGTGATCGTTCTGATCCTGATTCTTACCGCTCTTGGACTTTGTACCTGGACGTACCGGGGTGTGATGACACCTCTGAATCAGTTAAAAGAGGCGACGAAAAATATCAAAGAAGGCAATCTGGACTTTACGATCGAGAAAACGGGTGTCGATGAAATTGGGGATCTGTGTGATGACTTTGAGGAGATGCGCAAGCGTCTGAAGGAATCCGCGGAAGAAAAAGTGGCATTTGACAAGGAAAATAAAGAGCTGATCAGTAATATTTCCCATGATCTGAAGACGCCGATCACAGCGGTCAAGGGTTATGTGGAAGGAATCATGGACGGCGTAGCAGACACACCGGAGAAGATGGACCGGTATATCCGCACCATCTATAATAAAGCTAACGAGATGGACCGGCTGATCAATGAGCTGACTTTTTATTCCAAGATCGATACGAACCGGATTCCGTATACATTTAACAAGATCCATATCAGTGATTATTTTGAGGACTGTGTGGATGAACTGAGCGTGGAACTGGAATCGAGCGGCGTATCGCTGACGTATTTTAATTATCTGGAGGAGGATGCGGTGGTGATCGCAGACGCAGAACAGTTGAAGCGTGTCATCAACAATATCGTCAGCAATTCTCTCAAATATATGGACAAACCGAAGGGCGTCATTAACATCCGCCTGCGCGATGTAGGTGATTTTATCCAGATTGAGATCGAAGATAACGGCAAGGGCATCGCACAAAAGGATCTGGCAAATATTTTTGAACGTTTTTACCGCACGGATGCTTCGAGAAATTCTTCAAAAGGCGGAAGCGGTATCGGACTTTCGATCGTCAAGAAGATCATGGAGGATCACGGCGGTCAGGTCTGGGCTACAAGTAAAGAGGGCACAGGTACAACAATGTATCTGGCTTTGAGAAAATATCAGGAGGTACCGGTACATGAGTAAGATTTTGATTATTGAGGATGAAGAGGCGATCGCGGATCTGGAGAAGGATTATCTGGAACTGAGCGGGTTTGAGGTGGAGATCGAGCATCGCGGAGATGTTGGACTGAAACGTGCTCTGACAGAGGATTTTAATCTGGTGATCCTGGATCTGATGCTGCCGGAGATGAACGGCTTTGATATCTGCCGTGAGATCCGGGCACAGAAAAATACACCGATCATTATGGTTTCCGCCAAGAAAGATGATATTGACAAGATCCGGGGACTCGGTCTTGGAGCGGATGATTATATGACAAAACCTTTCAGCCCGAGCGAGCTGGTGGCAAGGGTGAAAGCACATCTGGCACGGTACGAACGGCTGATCGGAACAGGCGTGCAGGAAAATGATATCATCGAGATCCGCGGGATCAAGATCGACAAGACGGCGCGGAGAGTCTGGGTGAATGGAGAGGAGAAGAATTTTACGACAAAGGAGTTTGATCTTCTGACTTTCCTGGCACAGAATCCGAACAGAGTATTTACAAAGGATGAGTTATTCCGGGAGATCTGGGATATGGAGTCTGTGGGGGATATTGCTACGGTTACGGTGCATATTAAGAAGATCCGGGAGAAGATCGAGTTTAATACGGCGAAACCGCAGTATATTGAAACGATCTGGGGAGTGGGATATCGATTTAAAGTATAATAGAGGATATCGTTCCGGGGTTGACGGTGGTGGTTCTAATTGTTCCCTAACCGTCCGTCGAAGAAAGGCGACCTCCCGGAAAGCAGGCAGGGTCTGCGCTCGGTTTGAGCCTGTAGTCTCAAACTCGTGCTCGACAAGCTACCAGCTTTCCGGGAGGCCGCCTTTCTTCGACTACGATTGTGGTGTGGGGAAGGTTACGCTTCCAGTTCAGAAGGAATTATGCAAATTCTCAAAATCATATTCTTCTATGATCTGAGAATTTCCAGGAATGTGCTCTTTTTGACTCCGCTTATGGTATACAAAAGGTTGTTCTCACATTTCTAACTGACTTGCGAAGTTGTACATGAATATACGATTTAGCCAACTAATTTTTTACTCATAACATATTTTCTGACTTTTCCATAAGTTCTTATGATTCTATATCCTCTTTCCTGAACCCCTGCACTACAACCACTCCTCATACTTTAAATCATACATTTTACCCTTCGCCAACGCACAGCGGCCGGATGACCGTTTCCGGGCCGGGCAACACTTTGTGGGCGGTTAGGGGAAGCTTTGAAATCCGACACTTACGGAGACTTTCGCGATGGTCAGCTGACCATCGTGAATATAGTCGTAGTTAGTGGCTAGTTCAAAGTTCCCCTGCCCACGTTGCCAGGACCGGAAACGGTCATCCGGCCGCGTCCGCCCTGAGGCATATTTCCAAGTCGAAACTCATCCATACGCCTGCAATATTTTCACAACATATCTAAAAATTTTTATCGTTCCACCACAAAGACACTCTAACGCGTCCATAACCGTTGAGAATTAGTCCTCAATCGTAACCTTATCCAGATGCCAGATCTCATCCACATACTGCTGAATAGTTCTGTCAGAAGAAAACTTACCTGCGCATGCAGTGTTCAGAAGAGCCATCTTAGCCCATCCTTCGCTGTCTCTGTAAGCAGCCTCTACTCTCTTCTGTGCTTCTGCATAAGACTTGAAGTCTGCCAGGATAAAGTAAGTATCTGCGCGATCGCTGCAGTTTGTGTTCAGCAGAGAATCGTAGATCTCGTGGAACATGTTGAAATCTCCATTGGAGTAAGTTCCGTTGATCAGCTGCATCAGTACGTTACGGATATCCGGGTCGTTGTTGAAATACTGCATTGGATCGTATCCACCGTTGTTTTCATAGTTGATAACCTGATCAGCGGTCAGACCGAAGATGAATGCATTCTCTGCACCAACTTCTTCTACGATTTCCACGTTTGCACCATCCATGGTTCCCAGAGTCGGTGCACCGTTCAGCATAAACTTCATATTACCGGTACCGGATGCCTCTTTGCTTGCAGTAGAGATCTGTTCAGAAACATCTGCGGCTGCGAAGATCAGTTCCGCATTGGATACACGGTAGTTCTCAATAAATACCACTTTCAGTTTTCCGTTGATAGAAGCATCATTATTGATCACATCTGCAACGGAATTAATCAGTTTAATGGTCAGTTTTGCACGGCGATATCCGGCAGCTGCTTTTGCACCGAAGATGAATGTTCTTGGATAGAAATCCATTTCCGGATGTGCCTTGATCTCGTTGTACAGGTACATTACGTGCAGAATATTCATCAGCTGACGTTTGTACTCATGCAGTCTCTTGACCTGAACATCGAAGATGGAATGCGGATTGACTTCGATTCCATTATGCTCCTGGATGTATTTTGCCAGACGTACTTTGTTCTGGTATTTGATATTCATGAACTCCTGCAAAGCTTTCTTGTCATCTGCGTAAACCTTCAGTTTTGCCAGTTCCGGCAGATTGGTGATCCAGCCATCGCCGATATGATCTGTGATCCAGTCAGCCAGCAGTGGATTGGCATGCATCAGGAAACGTCTCTGTGTGATACCGTTTGTTTTATTGTTGAATTTTTCCGGATACATCTCATAGAAATCTTTCAGTTCCTGTTTTTCCAGAATCTCGGTATGCAGTCTTGCTACACCGTTGACAGAATAGCCACCTGCGATTGCCAGATGTGCCATCTTAACCTGTCCGTCGTAGATGATAGCCATTTTCTGGATCTTTTCCTGATTTCCGGGATATTTGTTCTGGATCTCCAGGATGAATCTGCGGTTGATCTCTTCGATGATCTGGTATACACGCGGAAGCAGTTTGGAGAACAGCTCGATCGGCCATTTTTCCAGAGCTTCTGCCATGATGGTATGGTTGGTGTATGCACAGGTATGCGTTGTGATCTCCCATGCTTCTTCCCATTCCATTCCTTCTTCATCCAGCAGGATACGCATCAGTTCGGCAACTGTCATGGTCGGATGGGTATCGTTCAGCTGGAAAGTAACTTTCTTCGGCAGATCATGCAGATCGTCGTGATTTTTCTTGAATTTTGCAATTGCTTCCTGAATACTTGCAGAAATGAAGAAATACTGCTGTTTCAGACGCAGTTCTTTTCCTGCATAGTGATTATCGTTCGGGTACAGAACCTCTACGATATTTTTTGCCAGATTTTCCTGCTCTACTGCTTTATGGTATTCACCTTTATCGAACAGGTCCAGACGGAAATCTGTGATTGGCTCTGCATCCCAAATTCTCAGTGTGTTGACGATCTTGTTGTTGTATCCAACGATCGGCATATCATAAGGAATTGCCATAACAGACTGATAACCTTCCTGGATGAAACGGTTTCTTCCGGTAGCTGCATCATATTCTACTCTTACATATCCGCCGAATTTTACTTCTTTTGCATATTCCGGACGACGCAGTTCGAATGGATAACCATCTTTCAGCCAGTTATCCGGTACTTCTATCTGATAGCCGTCTTCGATTTTCTGTTTGAACAGACCATAGTGATAACGGATACCACAGCCATATGCACAGTATCCCAGAGTTGCCAGGGAATCCAGGAAACATGCTGCCAGTCTTCCCAGACCACCGTTACCCAGTGCCGGATCCGGCTCCTGATCTTCGATCACGTTCAGATCAAATCCCAGTTCGTCCAGTGCTTCCTTTACTTCTTTATATGCAGTCAGATTGATCAGGTTATTACCCAGGGCACGACCCATCAAAAACTCCATAGAAAGATAATATACGATCTTCGGATCATCTTTCTCATACTGTTTTTGAGTTGCCAGCCAGTTGTCGATAATAACATCTTTCACAGCCAGAGAAACGGCCTGAAAGATCTGCTGCTGTGTTGCTTCATCGATGGTTTTACGGTAAAGCATCTTTACGTTTTCTTTGACCGCTTTCTTAAACTCTTCTTTTTTGAAATGACTGTCTAACATTAGAAACCTCCTCATTTGCAATGATTTTTTATAGTGATACAGAATGCAAATAGTCCTGTACCATTGAAAAAAGGGGCTGGTACGCTCGTACCCGCCCCCTGATCCACATACTTGGTTGAATAACTTATGTCCGAATACAGTCTTCAGACTGCCAAACCGTTATTATTCATTCACTTTTTCAACTCCAAGTGTTACTTCCTGAGAGTTGATATTCCAGGATTTTACATAACCCTGTGTGGTATCGGTAATCAGCTTCTCAGCCAGTACCTCCGCCTGAATCTCTTCCGCATGTGCCTTCATAATGTCTTCAATTACTTTGTTGTCTTTCACATACACCTGGATCTTATCCATAACTTCAAAGCCAGCTTCTTTTCGCATGGTCTGGATCTTGCTGATGATCTCTCTTACGAAACCTTCTTCGATCAGTTCCGGAGTCAGATTAGTATCCAGAACAACTGCGATATCGTTGTCAGATTCGGTTACATAACCTTCCATCTGTGCAGTTTCGATCAGCAAATCTCCCTCTGATAATACAACTTCATTGCCATCGATGTCAAGTTTTAACTCGCCGTTTGCACGAAGCTCAGCCATGGCTTTGTTGCCATCCAGTTCGCTCAGAACTTTACGGATACCATTTAACAGTTTGCCGTATTTTGGTCCTACGGTCTTTAACTGCGGTTTGAAACTGTAAGAAATAAAGCTTTCGATGTTATCGGTGAATTTTACCTCTTTTACATTCAGCTCGTCTGCGATGATCGCGGTAAAGTATTCGGACAGTTCGTACGGAGCTTTTACATACATGGCTGCGATTGGCTGACGGTTCTTGATGTTTGCAGTATTTCTGCAGGCACGACCCATAACAACCACGTTCAGCAGGTGATCCATATTTGCTTCCAGATCTTTGTCGATCCATTCTTTGTTGGCAACCGGGAAGTCACACAGATGGATACTTTCCGGAGCATCTTTGTCGATACTTCTTACCAGGTTCTGGTAGATATCTTCAGTCATGAACGGAATCATCGGAGCGGCAACTTTGGAAATGGTTACCAGGGAAGTATACAGTGTCATGTAGGCATTGATCTTATCCTGTTCCATTCCTTTTGCCCAGAAACGTTCACGGCTTCGTCTTACATACCAGTTACTCATATCATCTACAAATTCCTGCAGTGCTCTTGCTGCTTCCGGGATCCGGTAGTTGTTCAGGTTGTCATCTACAGTCTGGATCACAGTATTCAGTTTGGACAGCAGCCATTTATCCATAACGGATAATTTGTCGTAGTCCAGGGTGTATTTTGTTGCATCGAATTCATCGATGTTTGCATAGAGTACGAAGAACGCATAGGTGTTCCACAGGGTACTCATGAATTTTCTCTGACCTTCCTGCACGGCTTTTCCGTGGAAACGGTTCGGCAGCCACGGTGCGCTGTTGATGTAGAAATACCAGCGGATCGCATCTGCACCGTATGTCTGCAATGCATCGAACGGATCTACCGCGTTTCCTTTGGATTTACTCATCTTCTGACCATTTTCATCCTGTACGTGACCCAATACGATAACGTTCTGGTACGGAGCCTTGTTAAATAACAGGGTGGATTCTGCCAGCAGAGAGTAGAACCATCCACGAGTCTGGTCTACAGCCTCGGAAATAAACTGTGCCGGGAACTGCTGTTCAAACAGGTCTTTATTTTCAAATGGATAATGATGCTGTGCAAATGGCATGGCTCCTGAGTCAAACCAGCAGTCGATAACTTCCGGTACTCTGTGCATCGGTTTTCCACATTCCGGGCACTTGATGGTGATATCATCGATGTATGGACGATGCAGTTCTACGGTCTTCGCACGCTCGTCACCGCTCATCTCATACAGTTCTTCTCTGCTTCCTACAGAATGCTGGCATCCACATTCACACTCCCAGATGTTCAGAGGAGTTCCCCAGTAACGGTTTCTGGAAATACCCCAGTCCTGAACGTTTTCCAGCCAGTCGCCGAAACGTCCTTTACCAATGCTCTCCGGAATCCAGTTGATGGTGTTGTTGTTGCGGATCAGATCGTCTTTTACCGCTGTCATCTTGATGAACCAGGATTCTCTTGCATAGTAGATCAGTGGTGTATCACAACGCCAGCAGTGTGGATATTCATGCTCGAATTTCGGTGCTTCGAAGAGTTTTCCTTCTTTGTCCAGATCTACCAGAACCTTCGGATCCGCATCTTTTACAAAAATATCTGCATACGGTGTTTCTTTGGTCAGATGACCTTTTCCGTCTACAAACTGTACGAACGGCAGGTTGTAATTGCGTCCGATACGGCTGTCGTCTTCACCGAATGCCGGTGCGATATGAACGATACCGGTACCATCGCTCATGGTTACATAAGTATCACAGGTAACAAAATGAGCTTTCTTTTTCTGTTTTTCTGCTGCTTCGCCTGCGCATGCATACAGCGGTTCGTATTCTTTGTATTCCAGATCTTTTCCGGTGTATTTTTCAAGCACTTCGTAAGCCGGTTTTTCTTCGTCTCCCAGTTTACCAAGCACTTTGTCTAACAGAGCTTCTGCCATGTAGTAGGTGTATCCGTCTGCTGCTTTTACTTTGCAGTAAATCTCATCCGGGTTCACACACAGAGCCACGTTGGATGGCAGAGTCCACGGTGTTGTGGTCCATGCCAGAAAATACGCGTCCTCACCGATCACTTTGAAACGAACGATTGCAGAGCGTTCTTTTACGGTTTTATATCCCTGAGATACTTCCTGTGCGGAAAGCGGGGTTCCGCAACGAGGGCAGTAAGGTACGATCTTGAAACCTTTGTATAACAGACCTTTGTCCCAGATCTGTTTCAGTGCCCACCATTCGGACTCGATGAAGTTGTCATCGTATGTTACATATGGATGCTCCATATCTGCCCAGAAACCTACGGTAGAGGAGAAATCTTCCCACATCCCTTTGTATTTCCATACGCTTTCTTTACACTGCTGGATAAATGGCTCCATACCATATTCTTCGATCTGCTCTTTTCCGTCCAGACCCAGTTTCTTTTCTACTTCCAGCTCTACCGGAAGTCCGTGGGTATCCCAGCCGGCTTTTCTCGGTACCATGTAACCTTTCATGGTACGGTAACGCGGGATCATATCCTTGATAACACGGGTCAGCACGTGACCGATATGCGGTTTGCCGTTTGCTGTCGGCGGTCCGTCATAAAATGTGTAGGTTTCTCCCTGTTTTCTCTGTTCCATACTTTTTTCAAAAATATGATTTTCTTTCCAGAACTGTTCTGTCTTTTTCTCTCTGTCCACAAAGTTCAGATTGGTTGACACTTTCTGATACATCTCAGAATCCTCCTTTTATCATTTTCAAAAAGCGGTTTATATATAAAAAGGAATGTGCCTTGGCACATTCTCGCGCCTGCGGTGGTCGCTTGCGACATCTACCTTATACGCCGCAGTGTGCATCCCCGCGGAGCGTTTTTTAATTTACAGGAAAGAAATTTCCTGTAAATCAAAAAAGCCCTCATCCCTGTAACAGGACGAAGGCTACATTACCATCGTTATACCACCTCTTACAATGTACGGGTTCTTCACCGATACACCTTCCCTTTAACGGCGGAACAACCGGCATCTCCTACTGCCCGCGGGTTTCAGAGTGCAACTCAGGAGTGATATTCATCTGACCGACCGGCACCGGGCTTCCACCTCCCCCGGCTCGCTGAGGCTTTCAGGCACAGACTACTGTCTCCGTCTTCGTTTTTACTAACCTTCATTATATATACCTTACAAAGCGGTTGTCAAGGAATTTTACTGTTTTTCAAGGGTAAATTTCGCTTTGTTTGCTGTCGTACTGTCTGTGCCGATGAAAACTTCAAAGACGCCTGCTTCGCTCTCGAAAATATGATTTTCGCTCAGGAAACGAAGCTGTGGTTCTGTGATCGTAAATTCCACGCTTGTCTCCTCTCCCGGCTGCAGGGTAACTTTCCGGAAATCTTTCAGTTCTTTGACCGGGCGCACCACGCTTGCGGCAACATCGTGAAGATACAGCTGGACGGTTTCGGTTCCGGCACAGGTTCCTGTATTTTTTACGGTTACTGCTGCCTGGATGCTTTCTCCGTCTTTCATGCTGTTTTTATCCAGAGAGACTTCGGAAACAGCAAATGTCGTGTAACTCAGACCGTAGCCGAACGGATACAGCGGTTTGTTCGGGATGTCCAGATATTTGGAACGGAAACGGTCTTTGTCTTTGCCTTCCACATGCGGACGGCCGGTCGCGTACTCGTTATAATGTACCGGAACCTGTCCCACACAGTACGGGAAGCTCATCGGCAGTTTTCCGGTCGGGTTGTAAGCGCCGTACAGAACATCTGCGATTGCTCCGGCTCCCTCTGTTCCAGGCATCCACACTTCCAGGATAGCTTTTGCCTTTGCTTTGATGGCACGGATATCTAACGGACGACCGGAGAACAGAACCACGATGATATTCTCATTCACTTCTGCTACCCGATCCAGAAGTTTCTGCTGGATCTCCGGAATCTGGATATTCGCATTGCTTGTCGCCTCACCGGACTGCAGGCGGTCTTCACCGATACAAAGTACTACTTTTTTGGCTCCGGCTGCTGCCTTTACTGCCTCTTCCAGCATCTGTACCTCTTCCTCCGGTGTGCTCGAAGACGTCTGTGCTCCCTCGGTAAATCCTTCCAGAACCACATCTGCGCCAAGCATCGGGGATCCCTGTGCAAAGACTGCATGCTCTGCCAGATCTTCCTGTTTCAGCATTTCCTCGATCGTCTTTACATCTTTTGCTTCTCCGATGATCGACCAGGATCCCATCAGGTTTCTGGAGTTTACATAAGGTCCGATGTATGCGGTTTTTTCGTTTTTGTTCAGTGGCAGGATATTCTCTTCATTTTTCAGCAGAACGAAGGATTTTCTTGCCGCTTCTCTCGCCAGTCTGCGGTGTTCTTCACACAGGATCACCTGTTTTTCTTTCTCCTCGTCGGCATCTTTATACGGATGTTCGAACAGTCCCAGCTTGTTTTTCAGCTCCAGGATCCGCATACAGCACTCGTCTACCAGATCCTCGGAAATTTTTCCTTCTTTCACCAGACGGCACAGGTTGTTGCTGTAGATTCCTGTCATCATGTCAATATCTACGCCTGCTTTCGCCGCACGGATCGCTGCTTCTTCCTTGTCGACACAGTAACCGTGGTAGATCATTTCCTCGATTGCTGCCCAGTCGGAGATCAGCACGCCGTCAAATCCCAGTTCATCACGCAGAATATCGCGCATCAGTTTCTTGCTGCCCGTAGTCGGCACGCCGTTCAGGGTATTGAACGATGTCATCACAAGTGCAGCTTTCGCATCGATTCCAGCCTTGTAAGACGGCAGATAAAACTCCTGGAAAGTATGCTCGGACAACTCTACCGTATTGTAATCTCTTCCTGCGGTCGGTGCACCATATCCTGCAAAATGCTTCACGCATGCGCCGATCCGGTATTCCTCGCTCAGATCCTCTCCCTGGAAACCATGTACCATGCTTTCACAAAAACGGCTGTTCAGATACGGATCCTCACCGGTGGATTCCATCACACGCCCCCATCTGGCATCACGCACCAGATCAGTCATCGGGGCAAAGGTCACATGTAGACCACTGACGGATGCCTCTTTCGCTGCGACAGCAGCGCATTTTTCTGAAAGTTCCGGCTCAAAAGTTGCTCCCTGTCCCAGCGGGATCGGAAATACGGTTTTGTAACCGTTGATAATATCCAGCATAAACAACAGTGGAATGTGATGCGGGTGTTTTTCCATGTAGGCTTTCTGGATCTTTTTCACCGTCTCCGCACCCATCGATCCGATCACCGAACCGGACAGTGCGATATTTTCTTCGGTAAATCCCATCTCTGCCATCGGTCCTGTGATCACCGTATCGTCATCAAAAAATCCGCCGACTACCTGGCTCATCTGATTGACTTTTTCTTCCAGTGACATATCGTTTAATAAAGCGGTTAACTCCTCGTTTGTCATTTCTCTTCTCCTTTTATTTTTTCTGATGTTGATTTCCTTAATACTGTGTCTGAAAATGTTTTCGTACTCTCACAGCATATCTATTTGTACTCACTATATAACAATCCAACCGTAATTTGCAAGTCCTGTTGTTACTGTTCTCTCCGTTCCCGGCAACACGCTTTTTGCGCTCTGTTTCTTACAATTTGACCGTTCCCGCGCTTTTTGTCGTATTTTACCTGTGGCTATGGTATAATAGATGAGATTGGGGTCTGGACCCCTGTATTTTATACAGTAACAAATCATGTAAAAGGAGTTTTTTATGAAGAGACAATTCTACCGCCGCCTGCTGGCGCTGTCGACGGCTGTTTTACTGGGACTTTCCAGTCTGTTTCCATCCATAGCTGGTGCAACGGAGATTACCGCTGAAGAACCGGCAGTGACGGACACCGTCGATCCTGCTGCTTCCACGGACACTTCGAATCCTGCTTCTGCTGATACCGTGGAAACCGCAGACGGGGAAACAACCGAAGAAACCACAGAACCGGAACGCCTAGAGCCGGATGCCTACTTTGAGCCGATCCAGTCCAACGATACCGCCGACTGGCCACAGGGATCTGCCGTATGGGCAGAATCCGCAGTGGTGATGGATCTCGACAGTGGGGCTTTCCTGTATTCCAAAAATATGGATGACACCAAGTATCCTGCCAGTATCACCAAGATTCTCACCACACTGATCGCGATCGAACATTCCCGTCCGTCCGAAAAAGTCACTTTTTCGGAAAATGCTGTCTACGGCATCGAACAGGGAAGTTCCAATATCGGGATCCGGCTTGGAGAAAACCTGACTATGGAAGACTGTCTGTACGGCATGATGCTCGAATCTGCCAATGAAGTCTGTGTCGCCGTGGCGGAACATATCAGCGGCAGTGTGGATGCATTCGTGGAACTGATGAATCAGAAAGCGGCTTCCCTGGGATGTACGAACACGCATTTTACCAACCCGAACGGGCTTCCTGACGAAAATCATTATACGACGGCGCATGATATGGCGCTGATCGCACAGGCGGCATACAATAACGCCACTTTCCGCAAGGTCTGTCAGACCACTACCTACTGCATCGGAACCACCAACAAATGTGGGGAAAAACGATGGCTGAGCAACCATCACAAGATGCTCCCGGACAGAGATTATACGTATGAGGGATGTACCGGAGGAAAAACCGGATTTACCCAGGCGGCCTTAAACACACTGGTCACTTACGCAGAGCGGAATGGCAGACGGCTTGTATGTGTATCGCTTCGAACCAACGGAAGACAGATTTATACGGATACGACTTCCCTTCTCGATTACGGATTCAATAATTTCCAGAATTATTCCATCTTCAACCGGAAAACCTGGGCAGATGCAAAGATGCTATACCCATCGCTGTACTTCGGACAGCCCGAGACAGTTGCAAATCTCCGCCCGACCTGCACGGTAACGCTGCCGGCCGGCATGGATCTGTCCTCCGTAGAGACCACCTGCAACCCGGGAGACGGAACCCTCTGCCGCAGCTATACGTACAACCAGTATCCGGTAGGCTGCGAATCCATCCCGGACACTGCGATCCAGGCACTGTTACACAGTGAACCCACAAACATCTGCAAAAAGTCCGGGAGCGCTGCTGCATCTGATCTTGGAAATTCTGCAAAAGAAACAGCTTCCGGTATTTTTCAGAAAATACTCGCATTTGTCGCTCCTGTGGGCACGGTGATTACTTCTTTTGTCACCTCTGTCTTTACAGCTGTCCCCTGGTATTACTTTGCACTGGGCGGTGCGTTGTTTCTGATCATCATTATGGAGATTGTGCTTGCGATGAAGAAAAAGAAGAAACGGAAGAAGAAAAAACCAGCCAAAAAGAAAAACGTAAAATAAAGAAACAGGCAGATATGAATTCATAAAATCATATCTGCCTGTTTCTTTGCATCGTATACCAATAATTATTTCTTATCCACTTTTCTTCTGCAATCCATTTTTCAAACGTTACCTGATTTACGCCAAGGATCTTTGAAATCATTGCATTCGGTATATTTTCCTTTATCTATCATAGAACGACAAATCTCTTTTTTCGTATTTTACACTCCGATTAAATCTCTTTCCCTTTCGTTCCAATCACATGTACCACAAACGGAATAAACAGTGTGATCAGTGCTGCATAACCAAGGTAAGCATATCCTTTCTTGACAACCGTCATCAGACCGAACTGTGCGATCGCGAAAGCCAAGAAGGTAAAGATTGCAGTGAAGACTGCGTTTCTTGCCAAATGGCCTTTTGCTTTTTTCTCTTTGCTGTCCATGCGGCGTTCCATCGCGTTAACGCAACGGGTTACAATACCGGAGATCATGTTTACGGCTGTGGAGATAGCGCCTAGGATGATCAGGATCGAGATGATCGGTGTCAGGACGCCTGCACCTACGCCGTTTTGTACCAGAACCAGCATCGGAACGGATGCGGTTGCCAGATCTGCGACATATGCGATGGCAAGCAGACCGAAGATGGAAAGTTCCATCGCCAGGAAGTTGCAGATGAACATCCAGATGGCTGCTTTGTTGATCTGTTTTACATCGGTAACATCTTCCATGTGCTGGTACATAACGGATACGGAAGCCAGCTGGAAGAAGAAATACAGGACTGCGGACCACAGTGCCGGACCGAATGCACCGGTCTCAGACGAGATCACCGGCATCTCTCCGGAAGTCATGCGCCCGATGGAGGCTGTGATATCACCCCACTGTGCGATGATATTCGGAACCAGTACCAGTACCAGACCGATGATGATCAGCACACTCAGGGTAGAAGCACATTTTCTTACTACATTGGTTCCATACAGAGCAATGAAGAAGATAAATGCTGCGATGATCAGTGTACATACCCAATATGGGATGCCAAACAGTGTCTGTAAGGTAGAACCTCCGGTTGCAAATGCTGCAGCGGACGCGGTACCGATCATGATCAGGTAACAGATCTCATACAGGTTGGACATCACGTGGCGGGTCTTACCATACATGCTGTCTGAAAAACTTCTGTAGTCGTATGTTTTGTGTTTGTATGCATAACGCATGCCATACCAGAAAAACAGTGCATATAAGCCCTGTGTGACCAGTGGCAGGATCAGACACCAGATACCGTAATTAATAAAGTACTGATAGATCTGTGCGCCGGATGCGAATCCTCCGCCAAACTGTGTGGTAAATGCCACGAACGCAAGTCCCATCGCCAGAGGCATCTTACTTTTATCGACCAGTAATGATTTTTTCTCACTCATACTTTCTTTCCCCCGATTTCCTTTATTGTCGGAATATTTCTGATTATTTATTAAACTCGATCACCTTACCCGGATTGAGGATCAGTTTATCATCAAACGCCAGCTTGATGGATTTGTACAGCTGGATCATCCGCGGTCCCACGAACTCTTCCAGGAATTCCAGACGGCCGTTTCCGATACCATGCTCTCCGGATAACTGTCCACCCAATTCTTTGGACAGTGCATACAGTTCTGTCAGACTGGCGTGGGTTGCTGCCTTCCACTCTTCATCACTCATCTCCGGTCCTCGAAGCATCTCGGTGTGGATGTTTCCGTCTCCACAGTGACCACAGGGCTCTACACGGATGCCATGGGCACTTGCGATCTTTTTCGCTGCCTTTACATACTCTGCGATTCTTGCTCTCGGGACAACCACATCACACTCTTCCTGTGCCACTGAATCCGCTTTCATGCCTTCCAGGATACCCCCGCGCACACTCCATACCGCTCCGGCGCGTTCCGGTGTTCCGGCGATCGCACAGTCCAGAGCTCCGTTTGCCAGTGCTGCCTCTGCAGCAGCTTCCACGGCACTGTCAAGTTCCTGCTTACTCGAAGCATCGTACATTACGATCAGAACCGCCTCACCCTCTTTCACCGGAAACATTTTGTTCAGGTTCCGCTCTACAATGTCTATCAATTCTCGCTCAAGGAATTCTATCGCAGTCGGTACAAACGGCAGTTCCAGTACCTTCGGAACCATGTCCGCACACTCTTCAAGGCTCTTAAACGGCATAACCAGCGTACAGGTGCAGGTCGGTGCCGGAAGCAGTTTTAATGTCACTTCCGTCAGGATACAAAGGGTTCCCTCGGAACCGATGATCAGGTCTTTCACATCATATCCGGTCGTATTTTTCACAACATTGGATGAAAAATTCATGATCGATCCGTCCGGCATAACTGCCTCGATACAGCGGACAAAATCTCTCGTCAGTCCGTAACGGACCGCTTTCATACCACCGGCATTTGTAATGACATTACCGCCGATGGACGCTGTCTTTTCCCCCGGATCCGGCGGGTAGAACAGCCCTCCTGCTGCGGCTGCTGCCTGAATATCAATCAACAGTGCACCCGGCTGGGCGGTGATCGTCTGATTCTTCCGGTCGATCGGAAAAATCTTGTTCATCCGCATGATGGATAACATGATGCCGCCGTATTTGCAGGTAGCACCTCCTGCCAGACCGGTTCCCGCTCCACGGCAGACCACCGGGATATTTTCTTTGTATGCATATGCCATAATGGCTGATACTTCTTCTTTGTTTACAACTTCCACGTACAGATCCGGCTGATATACACCGTACTCCGGCATCTCATCCCGATAATATTCGCTGGCGATCTCCGCTCCCGCCCATACACGGTCAGGCGCGGTGACAGAACGGATATAGTCACAATCCTGGGAAGTCATTTTCTTATAAGGGTATGCCATGACTTAGTCCTCCTTCTGTTTTTTTGCCAATGCTGTCAGTTCCGGGACAACCTGGTATAAATCATCTACGATACAGTAATCTGCCACACCGAAGATCTGTGCCTGTGGATCTGTGTTGATCGCTACGATACATTCCGATCCGTTCATACAGGAGGTGAACTGGATCGCTCCGGACACCCCGCAGGTGATGATCAGTTTCGGCCGCACGGTACGGCCGGACAGACCGATCTGATGCGCCGTATCGCCAAATCCGTTTTCCACCATCGGACGGGTAAAGGCCAGCTGACCGCCAAGGGCTTCTGCCAGTTCCCGGCACATTTCCACATCTTTTTCATTTCGTACGCCACGGCCTGCTACCACCAGCACATCCTCTTCTTCCAGGCTCTTGACTTTATCGATCACCTCAGAAGAAAGGATCTTGATTCTCGATTCTGCCATCTTTTCATTGACCGGACAGACAACCACTTCGCCGTGTGGGTTCGCTACCACTTCAGCTTTATCCATGACTTTATATCTCACTGTCGCAAACTGTGGTCTGGACTTTGTGATTCCGATCTGTGCCATGATATTGCCGCCAAATGCAGGACGGACCTGGATCATATCGGTATTTGGTTTGATATCCAGTGTGGTACAGTCTGCGGTCAGACCGGTATGGAAACGGGTCGAGAGTCTCGGTGCCAGGGAACGTCCCAGTGCGGTTGCTCCGATCAGTACAGAACTCGGTTTATTTGCCGCGATACAGTCTGCCACTGCATCTGCATAGCAGTCTGCCCGAAATCCTTCAAATCCCGGATCTTCATATACATACACATGATCCACACCGTAAGGAAGCAGCTTTTCGGCATTTTCCTTCGTTCCTTTGCCGCCTACGATCACACAGTTGACTTCGTAACCGACTTTTCCTGCCATCTTTCTGGCCTCTCCCACAAGTTCGTAGGTCACCGGATGGATCTCTCCACGCTCCTGCTCCACATAGATCAGGAAGTTTTTCCAGTCCTCTTTGTTAAATGCTTTTGCTTTCTGCTCAAACTGTATGGCTTTCTCCGGACAGTTTCTCACACAGAGACCACACATACGGCAGCTTTCGCTGACTACGATTCCCGCTCCCTCTATGGTCAGCGCACCAAAGGGACATTTTTCCACGCAGATTCCGCAGAGACTGCATTTGTCTGCATCAAATTTCATAAATTCCATATGTATCTGTTCCTCCTATATGATCTTCTTTCCGGTTAAAATAGAAAAAAGTTCCTCTGCTTTTTCTTTCGCACCGCCTTCCAGGTAAACCTGTTTTTCGCCTTCCGGCGGTGCAAACATACGCTCTACAGAGGTAGGAGATCCTACCAGACCATATCGGCTCAGATCCTGATCCGGCATATCCTCAAAACTCAGGATACGGATCGGGCGGTCTGCGGTTGCTTTCTTTAACAGATAGGACGGCAGACGCGGTACACAGGTATCTTTGTCGATCGTCAGAAGACACGGATATGGGATCTCGGAGATCTGGGATACACTGACGAGATCCTGTCTCACCTGAATGGCTTTCTCATTCACATCCACAATCTCTGCCACCCATGCGGCATGCGGAATCGTCAGATGTTCTGCGATCGCCGGTCCTACCTGGGCGGTATCGCCATCGGTTGTCTGCCTTCCGCAGATGATCAGATCCGCGCCGCCGATCACCTGAATCCCCTGCGCCAGCGCGTAAGAGGTGGCAAGCACATCGGCTCCCGCGAATTTTCTGTCGGAGAGGATGACCGCATTGTCGGCTCCCATCGTATAGGCATCGCGCATCATTTCCTCTGCCTGCGGCGGTCCCATCGTCAGTACCGTTACGGTTCCTCCCACTTTTTCACGGATCTGAAGGGCTGTCTCCAACGCGAACAGATCGTAAGGATTGGTCCTGGTCTCCCCGGACATTCTCTTCATGGCACCGGTTTCCGGATCAATATCCACCTTGGAACTCGCCGGTACCTGTTTCATACATACTACGATTTTCATACTTTCTACTTCTTTCTTCACTTTCTCGCTTCAACGCTTTAAACGGTTGTATTATTATAACATCATCTGATTAAATTGTCGAGGTTTTCAGGACAATTTGCGCAGATAGATTATTCTATCTACTTTTTTCGTTCGTAAAACATGAGCTAAAGCCTGTTGCCCGCGCAAATTCAAAAAGTTCCCAGACAGACCATCTCTTTATGAGATTCTTATTCTGTCCGAGAACTTTTACTCTTAAATATTATGTAAACTTATATTTGATGTTTCTATATCCCTTTGTTTTTCGTACTCCGCTTCCGTCTGCTTCCCGCACCGGATCTTCCGGAACACACCTGCAAATTGACGCTCCTGTTTTATTTTTCCTGAAAGAATTCAATTTCTTCTCCTGTCGGTCCGTTGCAGAAAGCCACACGAACCGGAAATTCCGGTTGGGACGGAATCACGATGTCTTTTGGCTCTACGGTGATCGGATATCCTGCTTCACGGACTGCTTTCACACATCCGTCCACATCATCCGTCTTCAGTGCAAAATGCCGGATGCTTCCCTGAGGCAGCTGTCCTTCAGCATCGGTAAAGACTTCCACCAGGCCTGCACCCGTATCAAACATAAAGCCTTCAAGTTCCGGTTCTCCCCAAGAACGAATCACAGGCATACCCAGAACCCCCTGATAAAATTCTTTTACTTTTTCGATCTCCGATTTTTCGCATCGGATACATACATGATGAATTCCCTGTACCAACATATTATTTTTCTCCTTTCTTACGGGCCCGTCTTTTTCTTTTGATTTCTTCTTTTTTGGTCCGTATCTCCATGGCTTCCTCTTCCGTGGTATATTTCATGGTCTTTACCGCAAAGACTCTGCCCTGCTCCGTCTTCTTCATCCGGATCTTGCCCTTCATCCAGCCATGTACCGGACAGTACGCCAAGCAGTAATAATTCTTCTGCCCTGCCGCAAACCACCGGATCTTTTTGCGGATATTTTTTCTGCACAGATGACAGCGGCTGCTGGTGATCTCCTTATCCGCCATGGCTTCTTCTTTGGAGTCAAATTCCCGGGAAATAAATTTTTCATACCCCGGATAAAAGACTTTGATCTCTTCTTCCTTCCGTTTCGGATTCTGATAACAGTCAATAGAATAAAACGTGTCCACGATCTCGCTTCGGAGCCGCATCAAAACCTTTGCCGTATACCAGGAATCCGCCAGTGCCCGATGAAATTCCTGCTGTTTTTCAATCTCCAGTACATCCACGGCATATTCCAGAGACCTTCTGCTGTCTCCGTCCTCCCGGTCGATACTGAATAATTTTTGCACATCCAGATAACGGATCGGTCCTTTTAAAAGCTGCAGGATGCCGTAGTATTTCATGTTTCGCTGCAGTTCCAGCAGATCGGAATTGCCCCAGCTGCAAAAAAGGGCATCCTCACCGCACCATTTCAAGAATTCTTTGACAGCACGGTAAAAAGGAATCCCTTCCCGTTCCAACAGTTTCATATCCATCTGGATGATCTCTCTGGTACGGTGATGAAGTTTCTTATATACCCGCGGCTGTATCAGTACCTGATACTGGTCTATGATCTGTCGCTCACTGTTCAGTTTTACTGCTCCGATCTCAATAATCTCAAAGGGAATTCTTTCATTTTCCTGGCCTTTTCCGTAAGGACACTGATTCCACTCCAGATCAAAGACAATATAATTCATAAGTGTCGTTCCTTCCTTTTTCCTCTATCTGCAAGTATAATGTATTCTTTCTGTATGGTCAACCTGTTGTTACAGGATGTTGCGGTCACTCCATTCACAGCAGCTACAGAATTTCTCTGACCCTGCACACAGAATTTTCATTTGATTTTTCTCCTTTTTTTTGCCATACTGAGTTCAGAAAAATATATGTTATCCATAATCGGAGGTGTATGTTTTATGCGATTACTGATAGCAGAAGATGAAAAATCCCTGTCCCGGGCTCTGGCTGCCAGATATTCAGGAGCAGACAAAACACCTGACTTCCCTGACCAATAACCTGATCACACTCTCCCGGATGGAAGAGGAACGCACCCGGCTGCAAATGATCGATTTCCCATTCTCGGATGTGGTAGAAGAAACGGTACAGTCTTTTCAGGCACTTGCCCGCACACAGAACAAGACTTTTGAAACTTCGATCCAGCCGATGATCTCCCTGTACGGAGACGAAAAATCACTCATACAGCTGGTATCGATCCTGTTAGATAACGCGATGAAATACTCCACTCCGGAAGGCGAGATTTTCCTTCGTCTTGAAAAAGCAGGAAACAACGTGAAACTTTCTGTATACAACACCGCCGACTCCATCGACCGTGAACAGCTGCCACACCTGTTCGACCGTTTTTACCGGACAGATAAGTCAAGAAGCTCCCGGACCGGCGGCTACGGTCTCGGACTCTCCATTGCCGCTGCCGTGGTCAATGCCCATAAAGGAAAAATCACAGCAACCACGCAGGATGAACACTCTCTGCTGATCACTGTGATGCTTCCGCTGAAAACGCAGGGACGCTAGAGCGTGTCTGAAAAATCATTTCCGCAATCTGCAAGCCCCACTTTGCGGTATATTTTACCCTCGTTCGGTTGCCGTAGCCCGCTACGCCGCCCTTATTCGGATAAAATCTCCCACAAACCGGGACTCGCAGCTCACGAAAAGCCTTTTTCAGACACGCTCTAGTTCCTCTAAGAACCGCTCCCCATATTTCTCATACTTCGCCTCGCCCACACCGGACACTTCCAGCATGGAAGCCCGGTCGGTGGGTTTTTTCACGCATATATCAATCAACGTTTTATCACTGAATACGATATACGGCGGCACTTTCTGTTCTCCGGCGATCGTGAGGCGAAGCTGACGCAGCCGCTCAAATAGCTGCCAGGAGGCAGCATCCAGATCTTCCGTAAGCCCGGCGCGTTTCCGGATCTTTTTCCCGCTGCCATCCGTTTTCGTCTTTTTCTCCTTTGGTTTTGAGAATTTCATCACGATCTTCTCATCCTCCTCCAGAAAATCCTCGCCCTTTTCTTCCAGATGAATCAGCGCATATTTGTCCGGTGTCGCCCACAGATACCCCTGTGCCAGAAGTTCCCCGATGATCTCCTTCAGGCGCGGCTCGGAAGTCTGCTTCTGTTTTCCATAACTTTCCACATCTTCCAGCCCATACGATTTTACTTTCGCATTCTGACTTCCCCGGAGGACCGCTGCGATTGTTCCCGCACCGTAATTTCTCGGCAGTTCCGTGATGCATTCCATAATATCCCGGCAAATCTCCGTCACATCCTCCTCCACATACTCATGGAGGCAGTTCGAACAGTTTTCGCACCGCCTCGGACCTTTCTCACCGAAATATTTCAGGATAAAACCACGCAGACAGTCTTTCGTCGTACTGTAAAACGTCATCATCCGCAGGCGCTGGGCATCCCGCTCCCGGACTGCTTCCGCCTCGTCCCGGTCCATATCTTCCCGAAGATCCTTTTCCTCTAACAAAAACTGATTGATCCGGACATCCTGTGGGGAATACAGCAGGATACATTCTGCCCGCTCTCCGTCACGCCCGGCTCGTCCCGCTTCCTGATAGTAATTTTCCATGCTCTGCGGCATATTATAATGCACCACATACCGGACATTCGACTTATCGATCCCCATACCAAATGCATTCGTCGCCACCATCACCGGCTTTTCATCAAAAATAAAAAGATCCTGATTCGTCTTTCTCTCTTCCGCAGAAAGCCCCGCATGATATCTGGTCGCCGGTATATCTTCCATCTGTAACATCGTGCATACCTCTTCCACATTCTTTCTGGTCGCACAGTAAACAATCCCGCTCTCCGTCCGGTGTTCCTTCACATAATCCAGCAGCTCCGCCTTCTTATTCCCTGTCCGCACCTCAAAATAAAGATTCGCCCGGTCAAACCCCGTCACCAGCACCCTCGGACTCCGAAGCCCCAGCACACACAAAATATCGTCCCGCACCTGCTCCGTTGCCGTCGCTGTAAACGCACTCACCACCGGCCGCACCGCCAGCCGATTCACAAACTCCACAATATTCAGATAACTCGGCCGGAAATCCTGTCCCCACTGGGAAATACAGTGTGCCTCATCCACCGTCACCATACTGATCTGCACCCGCTGTGCAAAATCAAGAAACAGCGGCGTCAACAACCGTTCCGGTGCCACATAAATAATCTTATACCGCCCCTGCACCGCATATTCCATCGCCTTATAAATCTGACCTTCCGTAAGCGAACTGTTAATATACGCCGCATGAATCCCGGCCTCATTCAACGCCCGCACCTGATCCTTCATCAAGGAAATCAACGGAGAAATCACAACCGTAATCCCCGGCAAAAGCAACGCCGGAACCTGATAGCAAATCGACTTCCCCGCCCCCGTAGGCATAATCCCCAGAACATCCCTCCCGGATAAGATCGCTCCGATCAGATCCTCCTGCCCGTTCCGGAACCCGTCATACCCGAAATACCTTTTCAGAACTTCATACATATCCATATATTATTATATCTTTCCTTTCCGTACTAACTTTTACTCGCATGTCTCAGATTTTATCATATCCATAACAAAACGCCTTACAGGATACCACCTGTAAACAGTGGTTACACCGTTACTGAAAACTTATAAAAAGTTATAAACTTTTATGTTTCATTCCTGCTTCAACGAGTATGCTTTTGATGATATAAATATCAATCTACTCACAAGTTCTTGTACTCTCCACAGGCGTAAATTCCGGATTAACGTATCCGTACATATTTGCATTAACGTTTCAGTGTCAGCTTGCAAATCTTTCTCCATAAGCCTTGAGGTTTATAGATGCCTGGAAATCTCTGTCAATCATATTCCCACACTCACATCTATAAATTCTGTCAGATAACTTCAGATCTTTTTTTATGTTTCCACAACAGCTGCAAAGCTTTGATGATGGATAAAACCGATCAGCCACTATAAGCTGGATTCCTTTATCACTGCACTTATATTCAAGCTGTTTTCTAAACCTGAAAAATCCCTGTTCCTGAACTGCTTTGGATAAATGTCTGTTTTTCATCATTCCGCTGACATTCAGATCTTCAATACATATAAATCTTGGTTTTCGATTTACGATCTCAGATATGGTCTGATTCAAATAGTTTTTACGGATGTTTGTTAATCTGTGATTTCGTTTTAATAAAAGTTTTTTCTTTTTGATTACATTATTGGTTTTACAGTAACTTTCTCCTCTCTTATTTTTCTCGTAAGAACGAGAGATACTACGCTGTAATCTGCGTTTCTGTTTTTCTAGTTTCTTTACTTTCTGACTCTTATTGATGTTCTTATATTGGACAGCATCAGAGCAGACAGCCAGATTTTTGATTCCTAAGTCTATACCAACGCCATCATCATTAAGCGTTTCCCTGCAGTCAGGCAATTCCACACATACACTGATCCACCAGTTCAATCCATCAAAGGATATTCTCGGATTCATATATTTAGCATCTGTAGGAATGCGTCCATGTTCTGCAAGTCTTACCCAATTCATTTTTTGCTTATTTGCTTTCCTGCCGGAGGAAAAGCCTTCAAATTTAACGTGGGTATTACTGAATCGTATCTTAACGTTGTCCTGATAGAACTTCGGCATGGATCTCTTTCTGGACTTGAATCTTGGGAATTTTTGCAAACCCTTGAAAAAGTTCTTATAAGCAGTACAGGCATCTTTGATTGCCTGTTTGGTTACATTATTTGAAATACTCAGTAACCATGCATATTCATCAGAATGTCTAAGCTTTGTAAATTCTTTTCTGAGTTCTGCATCTGGAATAAATCTGCCACCTTTTTCATAATTTTCTTTTTCCCTGGCCAAAGCCCAGTTATAAGCAAATCTTGAAGCACCTGCGTACTGAAACATCTTAGTTTTCTGTACATTGTTTGGTATCAACATTACTTTTATGGCTTTTACCATCTGTTTCCTCCTGTATCAGTTCCCTGATAAGTTTCCTGGCTTTATTCGCTCGTTTTCCTTGTAATTTACAACTGAATACTGTGATTATTTGAACCAGATCTTCAACAAGTTCCTGCTGTTCGGATTTTTCAGTATGATCCATAATCTCAATCTCACAATTATAAAGTGAAGCGATATATTCTATCAACTCAAAGCCAAATCTCAATAGCCTGTCTTTATATAAGACAACAACCTTTTCCACCTGATTTTGAGATATCCGTCTGAGCAGATCCTGAAGTCCTTTTTTCTTATAATTAATCCCGGAACCGATATCACTTATTATCTCAAATGGCCGTCCTTTTGCCAGAAGGTATGTCTTAACATTATCAATCTGTCGTTCCAGATCATCTTTTTGTTTATGGCTGGAAACACGACAATATCCAATTGTAATGCGGTTTTTAGGCTTTACATTGATTACCTGGTTGAGTTGCTCATCAGAATAATATCTATAGCCACTTACTGTAATATGATGCGGATGAAGTTTTCCATTGGCATCCCAATTTCGTAATGTCTGGGCAGATACGCCTATGATTCTTGAAAATTCATGTATAGAATAATATTTACTCAAAGTATTATCTCCTTTTAATAATATTCCACTCTAATATCTTATAAAACTCAACATATACTTATATAATTTTATAATCTATATTTAACTGTTAATACCCTTCTCCTCCCGTCTCCAACGCCCAGAAAGTCCGCACTTACCCGGTAAGAACAGACAGCCTTTTGCTGACGCCTTTAGCCAAGATGAGATCCAGCGTTTACGGAAACTTAGGCGCGAAGCCTTTGCTGAGCGTCTTAGTTGCAGTTAACGCTTAGCTCAGCTTGGCGTTGCCAGCGGTTGTCTGACCTTACCGGGTCAGTGCGGGCTTTCGTCTGTGCAGCCAGTCTTTCGTCCATGCAGGCAATATCTCACTTTACCAACTCCTGCCTTTCATCAAACCAAACCCGATCCCCTTCATTAATATCTCTGTCATACAACATCTGATCCCTCTGCAGAACGATTTTTACATCCCCATCCTCGTCCTCCAGCCGAACCACTGCCATCACCGGATCTCCCTCTTTCCGCTCCTCGCAGCCAAAATCCACATCTTCCTCTATCCGTACCACTCTATAATTCATAATCCGTATTTTCCCTATATTAAAACCCTTAACTATTTATTATTCATATGCTATAATATCACGCCCCCAACCCCTTTACAAGAAAGAATCCAAACACATCAAACCACAACTATGAGAAACACGCTTTGCGAGTTTCTCAAGTTATCGCGGCAGTCGCCAAGGTTTCATGCAAGCATGGACTTTGGCTCGTTGCTTGCATAAAAAAAGTACGAACCATACCGCTTACTTTCAAACGATACACTTCGCACTTCTCTTCTTAGCATTAATCTTATATAAACGTAACTGTTCAGTACCTTCACAGTTACGTGCCAAAATGCATGTAAAATCACCTTCGGTGATGGCATTTTGGCTTGTATGTCTCGGGATTTTGGCATATTCATGCCAAAACACCTCGCGGTACAGTGACTACTGAATAGTTACATATAAAGTATCCGCAAGCCTCAGAAAAAATACTCCTCCGAATAAATCCTCAGATCCTCTTTTTCCCAGACTCCGCTTTCCACATGAAAACTGTTCAACACCGGATACTCCGCTATCAACGACAAAATCAGATAACTGGCCTTCGAATCAAACGCCAGCCGGATATCCTCCACCGACGGCCGTGACGGAGAAGACGGATGAGAATGCCAGTTTCCCAGCGGTTTTAACCCATTGGCGCGCATATCCTTGATTGCATTCATCTGATCTCTCGGATCCAGCGTAAAGTGATCTTCCGCATGATCCTTATTTTCCAGAAAATACACCTTCTGGATCTCTCTTCCCTCTTCTGTTTCCACCCCGGCGAGAAGCCCGCAGGCTTCCTCCGGAAGATGTTCCTTTGCATAATTTACAATCTCATCATAGAGATGATCTCTCATTCTTATAATCGCCATAACTGTCTCCTCTTCCCACTCTGTCTTTTCTGTTTCCTCTGCTTCTGCCCGGAAACATCAGGCACTCCGGGAAGCTGATATTGATATTCTTCATTACTGCTCGTCTCTCGTCGCAAACCGCCCTGCTGTCTCCTCGCAGACTTCCTGTTCGTAATCAATCGGCTCCAGGATCGTCGGATTGTCTCCGCATACCGGGCACTTATGTGTGTCTTTCGGCAGTTTGATCTTGTGGAATTCCATCGTCAGTGCATCATAAGTCAGAAGATATCCGGTCAGAAGATCACCGACACCGATCAGATACTTGATCGCTTCCATCGCCTGTAAGGATCCGATCACACCACCCATCGCTCCGATGACACCTGCCTGTTTACAGGTCGGAACGGCATCTTTTGGCGGCGGATTCTTGAAGACACAACGGTAACACGGTCCCTGTCTCGGTACATAAGTCATCAGCTGACCTTTGAAACGGATGATTCCTGCATGAGAAAATGGTTTTTTCTCAAGGACACAGGCATCGTTGATCAGGAATTTTGCCGGGAAATTATCGGTTCCGTCGATGATAAAATCATATTCCCGGATCAGTTCCCGGATATTGGATGCATCCACGAACATCCGGTAAGTTTTTACCTCTACATCCGGGTTCATGGCATTCATGGTCTCTTTCGCTGATTTTACCTTTGCTTTTCCGATATCTGCTGTGCTGTGGATGATCTGTCTTTGCAGGTTGGAAAGATCCACTTCATCCGCATCCACGATACCGATGGTTCCCACGCCGGCTGCTGCCAGATACATGGCTGCCGGTGCACCAAGACCACCGGCTCCGATGATCAGCACTTTGCCTTTCAGGAGCTTTTTCTGTCCCTTGGCACCAACTTCTTTTAAGATGATGTGGCGGGAATAACGTTCGATCTGTTCATCTGTCATTGCCATTTAGCATCCACCTCCCATGAAGTACAGGAACTCTACATTGTCCCCCTCTTTTAACACGGTAGACTCTTTATCCTCGGTTGCAATAAATTCTTCATTGATAGAAACGGTTACATATTCCGGCATCTCCACATTTTCCTGCTCGATCAGCTCCGGCAGTGTCAGTCCGTCTTTTACTTCTTTTTTCTCTCCTGCTACTGTGATAACCATGTCTTTTCTCCTTTATGTTTCTCTATACTCTCTTCAGATCTGTTCTTCGATCCAGCTGTTTAAATCTGCCTGTTTCAGTGCACCCACTTTCCGGTCTTTTTCCTGTCCGTCTTTAAAGAGGATCAAGGTCGGATTGGACTGCACTTCATACTGCTCTGCCAGTTCCACATCAAAGTTCGTATTTACCTTATATACTTTGATCTTATCTTCATAATCGTCTTCCGCGTTTCCTAACACCGGCGCCAGTTTTTTGCACGCCACACAGGAATCGGAATAAAAATCCACCAGAACCGGAAGCGCTTCTTTCAATACTTTTTCTTCAAAATCCGCTTTGCTTACCCGTACTGCCATTACTCTTCCACCTTTCTTACATACATGGTGTAAGTGCCGTCTTCGTTATCGATTAATTTCAGTACTTTATGTCCTTCCTCTTTCATACTTCGCGGAACATTCTGTACCGGTTCTCCGTCGTTCATGCGGACAGCCAGGACTTCTCCATCCTCCAGCTCTTCGATGGCAACTTTTGCCTTTACGAATGTCAGGGGGCATACTTTATCGGTAATATCAACCTCATCGGTTACTTCAAAATCTAATTCAGCCATGATTTTTCTCCTTTCACTGTCCCTCGTACGCTTCTTTCAACTGCTTGCGGAAATCTTCCTCTCCCACACGCTGCAACGTCTTACGAAAACGTTCGCTTGGATTTGCATTTTTCTCAAAGAAGGTGATTGCCGCATCGGTCACACGGAACAGAGTCTCCTTGTCCGGGATCAGCGGAAGCAGTTCTTCTCCTTTGTAGATGTTATTTCCGAAAGTTCCGCCAAAAGATACAATATATCCCGGAGTTCCCTCCCATGCATCCACCGGGCAGCTCTTGACACAGCGTCCGCAGTGATTACATTTTTCTGCATCCAGCTCTACTTTACCGTCCACCATTTTCAGTGCTTCCTGTCGGCAGGCTTTCACACACACACCGCAGGAAATACAGTCGTCTTCTTTGTATGTGATGTTCATGCCACCTTTGATTCCGACATCATTTTCTTCGGCTTTCAGACAGTTATTCTGACATCCGGTAACACCGAATTTGAACTTATGCGGAAGCTCCCGTCCGAAATATCTGGCATCCAGTTCTTTCGCCAGTGTGTAGGTGTCGATACATCCGCTGGGACAGACCTCCGATCCCTGACAGGCTGTGATGGTACGGACACGCGGTCCGCACACGCCGGTTCCCACACCGCCTTTTGCCAGTTCTTCTTTTACTTCGGCAAGTTCTTCCACTTTGATAAATGGAATCTCAATCCCCTGACGGGATGTCATATGTACATAGCCGCGGCCGTATTTTTCTGCTACTTCCGCCACTTTTTTGATATTTTCTGCAGTCAGGTTACCACCGATCACTGCCAGTCGCAGGGAACCGTAACCTTTCTGTTTCTGTCTCATATAGCCGCCTTTTTTTAAGGCTGCGTAATCTACTTTCTGTACCATCGCTCTCTCCTCCTACAACGCTCCGATTTTTTCGATCGCCTGTGCAAAATCTGCTTTCAGATCTTCAATATCCTCGATTCCCACGCTCACCCGGATCAGATCCTCGAAAACGCCTGCGTCTTCTTTTTCCTGTTCCGAACTGTGAAGACTGATCGTAGATCCCGGATGAATCACCAGTGTCTTCGTATCTCCGATATTGGAAAGTGTGTATGGAATCTTCAGTGCATCGATCAGTGCAAATGCATTTTCTTTGCTTCCCACCCGCAGAGTCAGGATCGCTCCGTATCCTCTGGAAAACTGTTTTTTAGCAATCTCATACCAGTTGCTGCTTTTCAGTCCCGGATAGTTGACGGTAACAGACGGGTACGTCTCTTCCAGCCACTGTGCAAGTTCCAGTGCATTGCTGCACTGCCGCTCCATCCGCAGTCCAAGCGTCTCCATACCGATCAGATTCAGATACGCATTCATCGGTGCCAGACACGCGCCGGTGTCACGGAAAAGGCTGTTTCGGAGTCTTGCGATATACGCCATCGGTCCGAACTTTTTATAGGCTGCGATCTGCGGATACATCTGGGGATCCCATTGGAATCTTCCGCTGTAAGTAAGGATACCGCTGATGGAATTGCTGCTTCCGTTGATGTATTTGGAAGAAGAATTGACCACGATATCGGCACCGTGTTTCAAGCCCTGGAACAGATACGCCGTTGCTGTTGTATTATCCAGGATCAGTGGAATCTTATGTGCATGTGCAATCTCTGCCAGCCGTTCCACATCAGTCACATCCAGACAGGGATTGCCGATCGTCTCTGCAAAAAGCAGACGGGTATGTTCGTTGATAGCTCCCTCGATCGCTTCCCAGTCATTATTTTTTATATACCTGGTTTTGATATCGAATTCCTCAATATCGCGGAACAGATCGATCGATCCTCCGTAAAGACTTGCGGAAGATACGATCTCGTCCCCGCTTCGCACAATATTTAAAATGGCGTTCATGATCGCCGCCATACCGGAAGCACAGGCGATCGAAGCCATGCCGCCTTCCAGTTTTGTGATTCTGTTTTCAAATGCGGTTACTGTCGGGTTCCCTACGCGGGTATAACAGTAGCCGGGAGCTTTATTTTCAAATATTTTTTCCAGATCTGCGGCTGTGTCCTGTTCGAACGCACTGCTTTGATAGACCGGGGGAAGGGTTGCTCCGTTTGCCTCCCGAACCACTCCTGCACGGAGAAGGTCTGTATTAAAACTCATACGCTTATTCCTCTCTCTCAGTAACGCGTCCTCTAGAGCGTGTCTGAAAAAGGCTTTTCGTGAGCTGCGAGTCTCAGTTTGTGGGAGATTTTATCCGAATGAGGGCGGCGTAGCGGGCTATGGCAACCGAATGAGGGTAAAATCTCCCGCAAAGTGGGGCTTGCAGATTGCGGAAATGATTTTTCAGACACGCTCTAGAGCGTGTTTGAAAAAGGCTTTCTGCAAGATGTGCGTCACAGTTTGTGGGAGATTTTTCCTGAATGAGGGCGGCGTAGCGGGCTACGTCAACCGAATGAAGGTAAAATATGCCGCAAAGTGGGGCGTGCAGATTGCAGGAATGATTTTTCAAACACGCTCTAGGATCATCCTGCGGAACGTTACTTTTTATTTCAAATATTCAGCCACCGCTGTCGCTGCGTTGGCTCCGTCGGAAACCGCTGTCACTACCTGGCGCAGTTTCTTTGTTCTGACATCTCCGGCCACATACAGTCCTGCCAGACTGGTTTCTCCGGTTTCGTCCGCTTTCACATAGCCTGCCGGATCCAGTTCCACCAGATCCTTTACCAGTGCCGTCTGTGGGACCGATCCGAAGGCTACGAATACGCCATCTACATCGATCGCTGTTCCGTCTTCCAAAGCAACACCTGTTACTTTCGCTTCTCCGGTGATTTCTTTCACCTGGTGTTCCAGTACAAATGTGACATTCTCTTTTTCTCTCAGCTTTTCTACCGTGGCAGCTGCACCGCGAAACTCTTTTCTTCTGTGGATCACATACACCTGCTCTGCCAGACCTGCCAGATAACCGGCATCATCCAGTGCGGTATCTCCGCCGCCGAGCACGGCAACTTTTTTGCCCCGGTAAAAGGATCCGTCGCAGATCGCACAGTAGGAAACGCCTTTTCCCACATATTCTTTTTCTCCCGGAATATCAGCCCTCCGTGGGGATGCTCCCGCTGCATAGATCACGGTCTTTGATTCGATTACAGAACTGTCTGAGAAGGTCATCTGAAACTGTCCGGACTCTTCTTTTTGGATCCTGGTCACTTCCTGTTCCAGAAATTCAACTTCGAGTTTTACGGCATGTTCCCGGAATGTCTCTCCCAGATCATACCCGCTGATTCCCGGCATTCCCAGATAGTTGTCTACCCGACTGCTCTCTGCGATCTGTCCGGTTCCCTCATATTCTTTTTCTATCACTATAGCTGACAGGTTCGCCCGCTTTGCATAGATCGCTGCGCTTAAACCTGCCGGACCGCTGCCGATGATACTTACATCATATACCATATCTTTCGTTTCCTTATTATTCTTCTTTCAGGTCGCCCTTCTTTACAGAAGCCACGCAGAAGTCCAGTCTCTCTTCATCACTGTCTTCATCGTCCCCATTCATGCCTGTTACGCTGGATCGGTTCGGATCCACCCCTGCAACTACGGTTACCTTTCCGGTTCCTGCTCCTTTGGATGCTCCCGGTACACGGAAGGTTTCCACATCCAGCGGCTCGATAGATACTTCTTCTGCATGTGTTGCCTGCGGTACCCATTCGTATGGTGCACGGTATGCACGGTAAACCATGTTCATCTTGAAGTTTCCGCCGATATTTTTAAAGTAAGGGTTCACATATTCCCATACGATCTCATGTTCCGGTGTCACTTCGATCAGATGTCCGTCTGATCCTTCGGTAATCAGTGTGTTGCCGTTTGGCAGTCGCTGTGCGGAACTGATGTAGGAGCTGTAGAACTTGGAAGCATCGGTAAATAACAGGTTTCCTGCTTCCAGTGGGGTGTACTGCCAGATGATCTCCAGTGTGATCGGATCAAATTCCAGAACACGGGAGTAATCTCTGTGTGCGTTGTTGTTACCGGTCGGTGCGGACGGGTTCGGGTTACCGTAACCACCTTCACCACCGTTATCGAATACCAGCAGATTGCCTTCTCCCGGCAGACCCTTCGGAATCATGTGGAAATGATGCTGGCCGATGATCCATCCCAGTTTGCGAAGCTCTTTCGTTTTAGAAAAATCAGGTCCGATCTGCCATACGATTTCTCCGGTTTTCTTGCTGATGATCGCCAGAACATTTGCATTTCTCGCATCAAAGATCAGGTTGTCCGGATGGAATCTCTCATCTCCCGCATCGTACCATTTGTTCTCTCCGAGAACAGATACGCAGTTAATGTGCATCCAGTCACCACCGGCTTCTCCGTGAAGTCCCGGATTACGGAACAGAACATTTTTGGCAGCTTCATCAAAATCAAATTCTTCAAAATGATCAGAAGCACGCCAGCTCCACAGAATATTCCCTTCCCAGTCTACTTCGAGGATCTTGTCATCGATCAGTTTTTTATCGGAAATCTCATGATTGTATACATTTTCATGGGTCAGGATGATGGTATTTCCACTGTCGGTTTTCGGTTCGCCGCCCGGATAATAATATCCGACGGTATTTCCTTCTCTCTGGTAATCGTGATGCTGTCTTGCCTGCCAGGTCGGTTCTTTTCCCGGATCTGCGATCAGTTCCGTGTGATCGAATTTCCAGACGATATTTCCGTCATAATCCACCTGCACCAGATCCAGCTGATCCTGATATGCATATTTTCCACCACGCTCTCCGGTAGTTCCCATTACATACCCACCCGGAAGGATCTTGTTCGGAAATCCGCCAAGGCCTGCCCACAGATTCACTTCGTTTCCGTTCATATCGATCAGAAGTGCTCCTTTTGCGGATGGATAGATGGTGTAGCCGTTATACGCTTTCTCTTTGTTATATACTAAAACTCCTGTTGGAAATACAGTTGGATAACCCATATTCTTTTACCTCCTGTGGTCTGCTTTTTATGCCAGTTTTTTAATCTCTTCCTGAATGATCAGCGGATGAACCTCACCCACCAGTCTGTTTTTGATCTCTCCGTTTTTGATAAACAGCAGGGTCGGTACCGCTGAGATATCAAATCTGCTCTGTAACAGTGCTTCCTGATCAATGTTGCATTTTCCGAAGAATACATCGTCTCCTTTTTCTTCGGAAAGTTTATTTAATGCACCCACCAGCTTCTTACAGTGGCTGCATGCGGTGGTGTAGAACTCTACAACCACCGGTTTGTCTTTATTGATTTCCTGGTCAAAATTATTTACGTTCAGTTCCTGTATCATAACTGCGGTTCTCCTTTGTCTCTTATTCGATGGTCACATTATCCGGAAATGCGATTTTGGCCACATCGGTGTTGATAAAATCGCGGACATTGTAATCTTTCGGGAAACTTCCGTGTTCAAATCCCCATTTTTCGATGTCTTCCAGATGTGTCGTTGCTTCCTCGGAAAATCCAGGCTCAAAGCTGTAGTTTTTCCAGTTTTCTTTAAAGTCTTCTGCTTTCAGACCAAGTTTGTCTGCCAGGTATTCTGCAGATTCATCCAGATGATCGTTGATATACTGCGTACTTTCATCGACAGCCTGCAGGAACTTAGCAAGAGTGTCTGTATTTTCTGAAATATATTTGTCGGTTGACAGGAAGTAGGATCCGGTCTGAATACCGATTTTCTGAGAAGTTGCCACCTGTACCCAGCCGGCTTCTTCGATATACTTTGCTTCGGAACCGTTGGCATACACAGCGGATGCACCGCCTTTCTGGATCAGCGCCAGTCTGGTCTGAGAAGAATCGGTGTTAATCAGGTTCTGTTTGCTTTCATCCAGACCCAGATATTCGATGCACTTACTTGCATAGTAGTAAGTTACCGTTCCTTCCTGGTACATGAATCCTGCGGAACCATCCAGGCTCTTCGGATCATCTGCGTATTTCGGATCTACATACAGACCACCGGACAGGGCCGACTGACCACCGGAGATCTGAGAAAAGATCTGCAGGTTTGTGGCATCCAGGGTATTTCCCAGACGATTGACTGCTGCATAATCTGCCATCATTCCGATGTCTGCGGTTCCGTTGACTACCGCATCGATGGTATTGATACCGGCTACAAACTCTGTCGTCTGTAAGTCAATGCCGTATTTTTCAAAAATCCCCTGCCAGAGGCCAATTTCTGTTGCATACTGATCAAGCTGACCGGTCATCACTGCATCTCTCACGGTCACCAGATCTCCACCGGATGAAGATGCTGTTTTGTCTGTTGTCTGTGTGCTGCTATTTCCGCATCCGGCAAGTGTTCCAATGACAAAAACTGCTGCGGCTGCCAAGCTGATGATTCTTTTTTTCATAATAATGTTTCCTCCTCTTTCTAAAGCTGTTTTATGGTTTCCGCGAAACTGCTTTCTCCTCATATCGCAATCTCGCAGGTATTTTTCTCTTCCGGATTCCTACGCTTTTCTCACTCCGAAATGTTTTAAGAACGTACAACCGAAAAGCTGAAGCAGACGGTCTGCAACGAATCCGATCAATGCCAGAGTAACGATTCCTGCGAATGCCCAGGCTGTTTTGTAGTACATCTTGGAACTCTGGATCAGATATCCAAGACCGTCATTGCCAACCAGCATCTCTGCTGCGATCACACAGATGATACTGCTGCTGAGTCCCAGCCGGATACCGGTGAAGATATTCGGAACTGCGGAAGGCAGTACCACGGTGAAAAACACTCTCAGTCGGCTGGCGCCCATACAGGATGCAGCCTCCATCAGAGAATGATCGGTAGCAACCACTCCTGCGATCGTGTTGACCAGCACCTGAAAAAATGCCGCATACAGGATCAGTGCTACTTTGGAAGTGTCATCCACACCAAACCACATCAGAAACAGTGATGTCAGTGCGATAGCCGGGATAAAGCGAAACAGGCTCAGAATCGGCTCTATGATCCAGCGGAACGGTTTGAAATGTCCGACCACCAGTCCGATCGGTACCGCAATAACTACCGCCAGTCCCCAGCCTTTCAGTACACGGCTTACGGATGCTGCGATGTCCGCCCACAGTGTACCGTTGCTTACCAGTTCCCTGATCGCTGCCCAGGTCTCTGCCGGACTTGGGAGGAAAATCTCATCATACTGTAAGGATCCCAGTCCCCAGAACAGAAAAACGATCAGCCAGGAGACGATTCCTGTTTTGATAACCTTCAAAGGCAGATCCCAACTGCCTGTCTTTTTTGTATTTGCTTTCTGTGATGCCATAGCTTTCTGCCTCCTTCCTAGATATAATACATACTGGATATATCCAGTCCTTTGTTTGTCAGTGTTGTTGTTGTCTTATCATCAAAGACATACATCTGATTGATGACTACCCATACTTTGTCGCCGCTCTTTAACGGTCCGTTGACCAGCGGTGAATTCGTTCTCAGTGTGATGCCCCGGATATTTAACAGTACCTCAAAGTAATTACCCCGGAAAATACTCTGTTCTACGGTAGCATGTTCATAGATCGAACTTTCTTCGGTTATATCTTTCGGATTCTTGATCTCTACGAATTCCGGTCGGATGATCGCTTTCGTATCCGGTCCGATCGAATCAAATCCTTTTAATTTTCCATAATCTTCAATGATCGAAGATTTTCCGATAAACTGTGCCACAAACGGTGTCTTCGGATGCAGATAAATCTCCACCGGATCTCCCATCTGCTCTACGCGGCCCTCATTAGTGATGATGATCTCATCCGCCACCTCGATCGCCTCGTCCTGATCATGTGTTACGAAAATACTGGTGATTCCGATCTTATCGATCGTCTCTCTTAACCAGGTACGAAGCTCCTGTCGAACTTTCGCGTCGATTGCTGCAAACGGTTCATCCAGAAGCAGCAGTTCCGGATTCGGTGCCAGTGCTCTCGCCAGCGCGATTCGCTGTCTCTGACCACCGGAGAGCTGATCCGGATATCTCTTTTCCAGCCCCGGAAGCCCTACCAGATCCAGCAGCTCGGTTACTCTCTGTTTGATAAATTTCTTATCTTTCTTCTGGATCTTTAACCCATAAGCGATGTTGTCATATACCGTAAGATAAGGAAATAATGCGTAATTCTGAAATACGAATCCGATTCCTCTCTGACTCGAAGGAAGGTCGTTCACCACATTTCCGTTAATACAGATATCACCGGAATCCTGATGCTCCAGCCCGGCAAGCATTCGGAGGATCGTTGTTTTTCCACTTCCGGATGGTCCGAGAAGACCAACCAGTTTTCCTTTTTCAATTGCAAAGTTCACCTCTTTCGATGCCTGAAAATCACCGAAAGATTTATTGATATTTTTTAATTCAATATACATAGCTTGTCGTCCTTTTCTCTCTCCTGTGCCTGTTTTTGTATTACCTATTATTCCTATCGAATTAGTATGTTGTATTCGTTGTAGAGATAATATCACTTATACGTTTTTATGTCAATAAATGTAGTTATAGGAATTTTTTAGGATTGGTTATAGGTTTTATCTATAGCAAAGAATGTGCCTTGGCAATTTCCTGTAAAGTGAAAAAGATCCCGTACAGTTTTATCCTCACCTGTACGGGATCTTTTCTATATGTTTTCTTTATTTTGCTCTCGCCATAGCCTCCTGATAATCTTTCGTATCCACGAAGATCTCTTCTTTCCATGGGTTCTTCTTCTGTGCTTTTGCTCTCTTTAATATATAAGCAAATACGAACACGTTCACAGCAAAGGATACTACCGAGATCAGTCCCTGTGCTGTCGGACTGGCAACGGTCGGCATGGTGCTTCCCATCGCTGCTGCGATACCGCCTTCACCGTAAACAGAGGTTACGGTTGTAAAGTGACTCGCATCCTGAAACAGCGGGAACACCTGCGCAAACATGCACCACAGTGCCAGGGTATTTGCACGGTTCTGGATCCAGCCGCCTTTATTCCACAGTGCTGCTGCGAAGGTCGGTGCCAGAAGCAGTGCCAGACCACAGTACCAGGAATGGGTCGGCAGGTTCAGGTAAGTATACTGGAAGTTCCAGATATCATAAGCCAGAACGTATACCCAGATCATATCCGGCCACAGCATATCCTGTTTGTTTTTGGAAGAATAGATACCCCACCATCCGGTCATACAAACAATATTGAAAAGCCCTGCCAGACCGTTCAGTACATTCCACCAGCCGCCGTACAGCCATACGCCTTCCGATGACATCCACCAGCCACCTGCCAGGGAACCTGCACGGATCGCAGATTCAAAGTCAGATGCCACTGCGATCAGGATGTTGATTGCTACGATCACAAACGGAAATGCTTTGAACCAGTGTGCTTTTCCCAGTTTTCCCCAGTGGTACTTCAGGATCATGAATCCGATACATCCTGCGGTTGCCGCATACAGCTTCGCATAGTGGAACCAGCTGTTCATATGTACGTAAGTATCATTGTTCAGCGCCCATTCCGCACCGGATGCTGCTCCGATATAGATCGCGATAAAGTACACAGACAATACCGCCGGGAGCACCAGGAAACATGCGATTCCTCCCCATTTCGACCGCCTTGCGATCTCATTCATAATTACCAGTCCTGCAAAGACGAACAGCCAGCCAAGCAGCTGCCATCCTGCTGTTTCTCCATAAATCTGAAAAAACATACACTCACTCTCCTTTTTCTTACGCGGAATCTTTATTCCACTTCTATTTCCTTAATGTTAAATTCACTCCCCTGCAAAAGATACGTGTGTTCGCTGCCACAGTGCGGACAGATCTTTCCGTATTCTATGGTCGGATAGGTCTTCTCACATTCCTCACAGTATGTAATCGCAGGAAGTGTCTCCACAATAAGTTCCGCTTCCTCAAACAGCGGCCGTTTCTTCGCCGCCCACGTCCAGCAGTTTAGCAGGTAAGATCCGATCACCGTCGAGACCTCCCCAAGTTCCAGCACTACCTTCCGTATTTTTTCCACTTCATTCTCCTTTGCCACCTTTTCCAGATGATCCATGATATGAAAGGTCACGCCAAGTTCATGCATATCTGCATTCTCCTATTTCTTCTTCGCAAACTTCACTTTGATGGACTGTTTCACCATATTCGGAAGAATATACTTCAGTTTATCCTCAGATGCCCGCATCACAGACGCTCCCGGAATCTCTCTGTGCAGATGAATAGCATCAAAGACACATTTTGTGGTACATACTCCACAGCCGATACATTTATTCGGATCCACCACAGAAGCTCCACAGGACAGACAACGGGAAGTTTCTGCTTTCACCTGTTCTTCCGTCAGGCTGTGAGACAGATCACGGAAGGTCGCTGCCTGCGCTTTTTCATCTGCTTTCGCCGGGATCTGGCGTTTGGATGTATCGTAACTGTCCACGGAAATATTGTTTTTATCCAGCTCCACAAAATCACGACGGTTTCTTCCGATGGTCAGGGTACAGTTTTCATGTACATAACGGTGCAGGGAAATCGCACCCTCCCGTCCTGCTGCGATCGCATCGATGGCAAATCTCGGTCCTGTATACACATCTCCGCCGACGAAAATATCCGGTTTCGAGGTCTGATAGGTCAGTTTGTTTGCCAGTGCGCCGCCGTTCGGCCGTCTCTTCAGATCCAGATTATCCAGCATATTGCCCCATTCGATCGCCTGTCCTACGGAGAAGATCACATGCTTACACGGTATGGTCACGGTCTGTTCTTCATCGTATTCCGGTGAAAATCTTCCCTGTTCATCCAGTACACGGATACATTTTTTAAATACCACACCGGCCACTTTTCCGTCTTCTTCCAGCACTTCTTTCGGTCCCCAGCCGCAGTTCAGCTCGATACTTTCTTCCAGTGCTTCCGCAATCTCTTCCTTACTTGCCGGCATATTTTCCCGCTGTTCCAGACAGAACATGGAGATCTTCGCATCCACACAGCGACTGCTGATTCTTGCCGCATCGATGGCTACATTACCACCGCCGACAACCACAACATCACCTTCAAGCGCAAAGCTTTCTTTCGCTCCCGCTTCCCGCAGGAAATCAACGGCTGCATAAGTACCTTTTGCATTTTCTCCTGTGATACCCGGTTTTCTTCCACGCTGGCATCCGATCGCCACGTAGAAACCTTTGTATCCCTGTTCACGCAGCTCTTCGATCGTAATATCTTTTCCGATCTCCACGCCACAGCGGATCTCCACGCCAAGCTCCCGAATCACATCGATCTCTGCTGCCAGAAGATCTTTTTCTAATTTATAGGAAGGAATTCCGTAACGAAGCATACCGCCCGGTTCCTCATTTTTCTCGAAAATAGTCGGTTTGTATCCGGTCAGCGCCAGATAATATGCACAGGAAAGTCCCGCCGGACCGGCACCGATGATGGCGATCTTCTCATCAAATCCACCTTTCAGGGACGGAATCGTCTTTTTCGGGATATATCTCGTCTCCGCATTCAGGTCACGTTCTGCCAGGAATCGTTTTACTTCATCGATGGCTACCGCCTCATCGATGGTTCCTCTGGTACATGCATCCTCACATCTGCGGTTACATACATGTCCACAGACTGCCGGTAACGGATTATCCTTCTTAATTAATGCCAGTGCGTCATCATAACGTCCTTCTTTTGCCAGTTTCAGATAGCCCTGTACGGCAACATGCGCCGGACAGGCAGTTTTACATGGTGCAGTACCGGTATCGTAACAATTGATCCGGTTCACATCACGATAATTATGGGACCACATATGCTCACCCCACGGCTGCTCAGACGGAAGAGGGATCCGCGGATATTGCACTTCGCATCCCTCTTTGTCACACAGCTTCTGACCCAGTTTTACCGCACCTGCCGGACAGAATTCCACACATTTTCCGCAGGCTACACAGTTGGCTTTTTCTACTTTCGCCACGTAAGCGGAACGGGACATATTCGGGGTGTTAAAGAGCTGGGAGGTACGCAGTGCATAACAGACATTCACATTACAGTTACAAATCGCAAAGATCTTATTTGCACCATCGATGTTTGTAATCTGGTGCACAAATCCGTTGTCCTCTGCTGCCTTCAGGATCTCCAGTGCTTCCGCTTTGTCGATATAGCGTCCGTCTTTCTGTGTTTCCACTACATAATCTGCCATATCTCCGACGGCGATACACCAGCCTTCCGGATCGTCCGCGCAGCCCTCTCCGTGGGTCAGGCGGGAACGACGGCAGGAACACGGGCTTGCCGCGTATTTTCCCTCATATTTGTTCAGCCAGTGGGAAATATGTTCCAGATCTACGGATTCATTTTCCATCTCGATTGCTTTTTCCACCGGGATAACATGCATACCGATACCGGCACCGCCTTCCGGCACGAACGGTGTGATCTTCTCCAGCGGCAGACGGGACATATGTTCAAAGAAAGTTCCCATCTCCGGGTTAGAGTCCAGGATGTTTGCGTTCATGTTGAAAAATTCTGCACATCCCGGTACATACATCGGTAACACATACTGTTTTTCGTGCTTCGGATTCTCCCAGTTGTATTCCAGAAGACCTTTTCTTGACATTTCTTCCAGCAGCGCTTCACATTTTTTCTCTTCCAGACCGGAGAGTTTCACGATCTCTGCCAGTGTCTTCGGTTTTCTCACACCAAGTTTTACTGCCAGTTCTGCTTCCTCATCGGTAAGCACGCCGGCAAGTCCCCAGTACTCCGGATCGTTTCTGGTAATCTTTTTCAATCCCAGTTTCTGTGGAATCCGGTCTGTGATCTTTTTGCCCAGTTTCGCGATCGGCTCCCGGAACGGTTCGTTCGGATCCGGGGTGAATTCCGGATAGACATAATCCGGATACAGCTCTTTATCCAGTTCTTTCTTCATTTTCATCCTCCTACACAGCGCCAGCCTTCTTATCTCCTTTCGGACAGACCGTCCGATATCGCTGAGTTTGAATAGCCGACACTTCCCTTTTGTCACTGTCATATCATCTCAGACACCGGTTTTCCATGCATTTACCTGCGCAGCCAGCCACTCGGCCCACGCATCCATGCCTTCCCCTGTCTTCGCACTGATTGGAAATACTTTCGCCTGTGGATTTCTCTGATGGATATACTCTTTCACCTGTTCCATGTCAAAATCAAAATAAGGCAGTACATCGATCTTGTTGATCAGCACCGCATCACAGATCCGAAACATCAGCGGATATTTCAGCGGTTTGTCATGTCCCTCCGGTACGGAAAGGATCATCACATTTTTCGATGCGCCCGTATCAAATTCTGCCGGACAGACCAGATTTCCCACATTTTCCAGGATCGCCAGATCCACATCGTCCACGCCAAGACCCTCCACACCCTGTCGGGTCATCTCCGCATCCAGGTGGCACATACCCCCGGTATGCAGCTGGATCGATTTGGCCCCTGTTTCTGCAATCGCCTTTGCATCCACATCCGAATCGATATCTGCCTCCATCACACCGATCCGGAACCGATCCCTTAACCGCTCGATTGTTCCTTTCAGTGTTGTAGTCTTTCCGGATCCCGGTGAAGACATCAGATTCATCAGAAATACTCCCTGTTCTTTTAACTCCCGGCGAAGGTTATCCGCCTGTCGGTCATTATCTGCAAATACGCTCTCCTTGATCTCAAGGACTCTTACCTCTTTCACGCTTCTCTTATCCCTTTCATGATAATCTGTACCATCTCTTCTTTTCCCTGTTCGTAGGTCAGCCCGTTCTTGTAGAGAATATCACTCTCCAGAAAGCAGGTTACCGTTCCCCGGATCATCGCCATAACGACCGGTTTCGAGATATCCTTCCGGATCTTTCCTTCTCTTATCCCCTTCTCCAAGTACTGTTCAGCAAGTGCCCAGCCCTGATTGACTGCTTCCATCAGGTACTTGTACTGTTTCGGATATTTCTGTGCCAGTTCGAAGATCCTGCTCAGCCCAATATTATAATATTTCGTAGGAAGCGCACAAAACAGCCGCTCCAGCTTCTCCAGCGTATCCAGGCTGCCATCCCGCTCGATCTCCTCTCTCATCTCGGTAAAGTCCCCGGCATATCGATCCGCGATCGCCACCAGAACTTCCTGCTTGCTCTCGAACACGGTATAGATGGTTTTTTTACTGATCCCCAACGCTTTCGCTACATCATTCATCGTAAATTTCAAACCATTTTTCGTAAATTCCTCGATGGCCGTATCAATGATTTTTTCTCTCATTTTTCTCTCCTGTTTTGAATACAATCATATGTCAGCGAAAAGAAACCCGGAAACCCAAAATAGTTTTCTGGTTTCCATTATTGTAGCATGGTGGGTGACTGTTGGTCAATTTGGCATAATTGACAAAAATTTCACATTGTTTTTATGCAAAAGAGCGTTCACAGCTTTACAAAATTATTTGAAATATGGAATAAAGCAAAAGATATGTCTCTTAAAATGTGATACTAAAACTTCTATAGATTAAATAAATCGCTATGTGTACCCGTGCGGGTAAGTGCAAGGACGAGAATATCATTTTCATAACGATAAATCAGAAGCCAATCCGGCTGAATATGGCACTCTCTGTGTCCAGACCATTCACCGGATAAAGGATGATCCTTATGTCTCGGATCTAATGGCTCACCATTGGCGAGTCTGGTAACAACATCTTTTAAAAGATCCATGTTCAGTCCTCGCCGTCTGGCCAACTTGTAATCTTTTTTAAATTGTGTCGTGTTTTTTATTTCGTATCTGGTCATTCATCAAGGTCTGCAAAAAATTTATCTACATCATGATACCCTTTCACTGTAGCATCTTTTGCAATCCTTTCTGCCTCAAGCATTGCTGAGACGGTTTCCTGACTCGGGGAACCTTCTGTTATTTTAAAAGGTATTCCTCTTTCACGCAAAGACTGACGAACAAAAATATTAAACGCTGTGCTGAGATTCATACCAAGTTCCTCATAAAGAGCTTCCGCAGCAGCCTTTACCTTACTGTCCATACGAATACAAACATTACTGGTTGAAGATTTCGCCATATAACTTCTCCTTTCTTATTTATATTCTTATTGTATAGTATTTGCACAAAATTATCAATGCATTGTATATATTTTCTTTATTTACTTAACACTTTGGATATTACAATTCCATTTTATTAAGCTTATCATATTTTGCGTAACAAAAAAGATATCTGGAATGTTTATTTACCGACATACCAGATATCTCTTTCCCTCTATTACTCTATTTGTGTACCCACGGCATCTCCGTCATCCGCAGATTTGTGTATCCATACGGCTGCAGTTCTTTGTCTTCTGCCTCCCCGAGCGCCGTTCTTCCCTCCGGCACTACCGCGCAGATTCCGTTTTTCTCCTTCCATAAAACCTTCGCCATCTTCGTCCGAAGTTTCACCGGAGGATGTTCGACAGAGAATGGATATTCACCGATCTCTCCCTGTATCAGTTCCAATTCATCCGAACAGAATCCATAATTCCAGTTCGAAACCGGGGACATTTCGTAATCGCAGTATGGTGCTTTTCTTTCCACACCGTCCCGGATGTATTCCAGTTTTTCTACTCTCGCCTCGATCGGCACGCCAGCGGAATAAAACCATCCAGCCAGTAAGGCACTCTCTCCCATCCGTCCTTATCCCCGCCGATCCACTTGCTGTCTCTGATATCCGGCCAGATCAGATCCAGATGCCCGGATAACCCTTCCGCCTGGATCTCAAGCTGACGCCTCAACCATCCTTCCGGCTTTATCTCTTTTGTCGTTAAAAATGAAAATTCAGGTTTTCGCATACTTTTACCCCCACAGTAACTTTGCCCAATACAATTTGTTTGTAACTGTAGCAATTATAGCATCTATCCGACTCATCCGACAGCGATTTTCTCCTAAAAACCCACTTCCATCCCGTCCCATGCAACTTCAAAATTATCCACAGCTGCAAGTTCGGTCATTTCCCGGTAAAGCATCTGACCGTTATGCGAAAAATGCACACAGATCCATCTGGTATCCGGAGTTGTACATCCCAATTCCTCCAGTCTTTTTTTCACAGCAACATTGTCTTCATAATTCATATGGCTGAAATTCGAAGGGGTCCTGCCCATCGTACAATCCAGACTGACGCAGTCCAGCGTTCTGCCTTTGAGAAATTCCCAGACCTCATCGTAAAACATGCTGCTGTCATTTCCATAAAGGATTGTTTTCCCGTTATGTTCGATCAGATAGATGAGTGCTGTTTCTGTCCGCATATGTCTGGATGGCAGTGGATATATGGTATAATCTTCTATCTTAAATTTTTCAAATGGAGTCAGTTCATGAAACTGCATATAGTTCCAGACTTCGGGAACAGAAAATCGGTCGGAAAATTCTTTTAAAAGATTTCCGACAACAGAGTTTCCATAGATATGTAACACTTTCGCTCCCATATCATGCCCATACTCGGACATACGCATCAGCAGATCAAACGGATAAAAATGATCATCATGAGAATGTGTGATCAACAGATGCTCAATACTGGAAAAATCCATATTATAGTGCAGAATGTGAAGGTAACTGTCTGCCGGAAAATCAATTAACAGCTTTTCGTCAATGATCGCCTGCGAGCGGGTTCTGATTTCCCTCCCGCCTCTTTTTCTGGCTTCCTTACAAATATCACATCGGCAGAACAATGCAGGAATCCCTTCTGCAGCCGCTGTCCCAAGATATTTTATTTTCATATTCAAAGCTCTCCTTACTCTTCTATTCAGACTTCTTTTGCCCAGTATTTTTCTGTCAGAAAATCCGTTCTCTTTCCGATCCGCCGCAACTCTTCTCCTGCCTCCTGATCTCCGCAGGCATATGCTTTCATCAGTCTTCCTTCTTCAAAACACAGTTCATCATGTAACGGCATATACTCGGTAACAAGAAATAATACAAACTCAAGTGCTCTGTTCTCTCCATATACTCTTGGAAGTGGTTCCCCCGGATACTGTTCCAGTACAACCGCACGGCGCGCTTTTACAGCATCAATCAATGCGTCTTTGGTACATTCTTCTGAAAGCACGATCATCTTTGACAATCCAAACCAAGGGGAATTTACTGTTCCGTGAGAATCACTGCTTCCGACAACCGGTACGACATTTCCCTCTTCTCTCATCTGCTGCCACAGACTGATCTGCAGCTGATTTTCTTCCAGCGACTGTCCGCAGGTCAGTTCCAGCGCATCAAACGGATGGGTCTGTAACAGATATCGGTACATATCCCGACGGATATGATACGCTTCGTCCTGGATCCAGCAGGGATGCGCCATAATCGCCATACCGCCTGCTTCTCTTATGTTCCGGTAAACCCACAGCAGAGAAGCATATTCCCGGGTATTCAGCCCCTCCGGGATCTCCAGTTTGTTTTCTATTTCATCTACTTCCCGCTCATATTTTTCAGGATCCTCCCGGAAGATCTGGTTTATACTGTATGTACCGCCAAAATGCACCGTATGGCAGTTATTTTTTGGTGGATGTACTTCTTCTCCTGCGAACAACTGAAAACTCATCGGTATATCCGAAAATGCCCGGATTGCCTCCTGCGCAGGCTCATACTGTCCATGGTCTGTAATCGACAGAAAATCAAATCCTGACTTTCTGTAATTTGCCGCTACAATCGCAGGTCCTTCCTTTCCATCCGACCGGCACGTATGGCAATGCATATCTCCACGATACGGACGCAATTTAAAATAATCCGGTTTTACAGAATATACCCGCAATTCACAACAATTTGTCCAGACACCGTCTTCCTGAATCTGTAACAGTACTACATATTGTTCTTCCTGTGTAAACCGATACCGAAACTGCAAATTCCCGTTGCAGTGTTGTACATCCAGCGCTTCATAACCTTTATCTGAACAATTAAGCAGCGTCTCATTCATCGGTATGATCTTCACCCGATACTTCTTTTTTTCATCAAATGCCGCATGCACTCCCAGTGGACGGATGGTAATCTCCGCTTCCCGTTCCGTACACAGGATTTTCGGGAAAATATCATAATATTCCAGTGTTGTTTTCATTCTTTCTCCTCCCTTTCATGAACCGGTATAAATATCTCTCCGGCTGTTTTTCCATCTTTTTAACACAACAAGACATACAATCATTCCTGTCGCAGCGCAAAAACACCAGACCATCTCTGTCCCTGTCCAGCCTGCTTTTTCTGCAGTCCATCCGAACAGAACACTTGCCACAGCACTGCCAAGATAAGTAACCGCATTCAATATGCCAGACACGGTCGCCACCTTTCCTTCTTTTTGAAAATGAATTGGCAACAAACTGATAAATACGGTATTGACCGCTGTCATCATACTTGTCACAACTGCAAATACAGCAACCGTTCCATAAACAGAACTTCCGATTCCTGTTATCATAGTTACAAGAAATAAAAAGGCAATCGCATATCCGGCAGCGGCTGTTCCCGTTTCATTTTTAAAAATTTTTCGGTTTGTATAATCTGCAAGATACACCCCTGACAGATTCACAATCGGAAGTATCGTCGTCAGCAATACCGAAAAAGATGGTGCAATGAGAAAACGTTCTGTCAGGTACGTTGGAATCCAGGTTGTCAGTCCGTCTTTTAAAACTCCATGAATAAACGTAGCCACTCCTATCCACAGAATACCGGAAGCGAGGATTCTCTTTCCGGCTTCTTCTCTCTCCTGCTGTTCCTGCGGTTTTGCTGTCCTTACAGCTTTCCTGTGTATGAAACCAGCTCTCTGTTCCATTTTCAGGATGGACAGAAACCAGAAAACAGCCACTGCAAGAAGCCAGATTGCAGCAAACCAGAAACTATACTGCCATCCCTTTTTCTCTAACATAACCGCACTGAACAGATACGCACTCAGCATCCCGACCGGGCTGGTAAATGATAACGCCAGGACAATCGATACGGTCTGTTTTCCATGTGTCATATCTGCAACCAGTCTCGCCATCGGCGGCCATACAAGTGCCTGACAGAGTCCGTTGATAAACCAGATCACCTGCATTCCTTTGATACTTTCTACAAAAGGAAAGGCGGCGTTTGCCAACGCCGCCCCCACCAGTCCCAGCATGACCAGTTTCCTTCCGGAAAAATGATCTCCCAGAACGCCACTGGGAAACTGTCCCAGTCCATATGCAAGGTAAAATGCCGCCGCAACACTTCCCAACTGTGTTTTTCCCCAGATACCGGTCTGAGCCATTTCGCTCATACTGGCTGAAAAATTCAGTCTTCCCAGATAGATCGAGAAATATGTAACCCAACACACGACTCCAAAAAATATCACACTTCCCTTATCACTCAGCCCGGTCTTCTCCAATACTTTTTGTTTTTGCATATAGCTTTCCCCTGCAATCTATTTCTACTGTGCTGCCCAGTATTCGTCTAGTGCCTGCTGTGCGATCTCTGCTGCTTCGTCCAATGCTTCTTTTGCCGGAACATTTTCAATCTCGATCAGATCACATGCATCTGACAACGCCTGTTCCACTTTACCTGTCGGATCGACCCATTTTTTACGACCGATCTCCGCCTGTTCGATCGGAATCAGCGCCTGTGGATTTTCCTCAAGATATGCTTTATACTCTTCATCCTCTTTTACAGAACTGCGAACCGGTACATATCCTGTTTTCATGGAAAATTCTTTTGTTCCCACTGTGTTCAGATAAGTCAGCCATTTAAAGGCAGCCTGTTTTTCCTCTTCCGGAGCCTTCTTTACGATTGCCATCGCAATTGGGTCTACATACGGATTTGGCTCATGATCATTAAATCCAGGCTGTACATGTGCCGCAATAATATCAAAATCCAGATCTCCCTGATCTCCACTGGATCCGACATAACCGCCTGCGCGTCCCTGCATTACATCATCAATGGTTTTATACCAATACTCCCATCCATCTCCACCGAAATGAATACCCATGATTTTTTCTTCGTTGATCCACTGACGTGCTGTCTCCAGCGCCTCAACAAATTTGTCGCTGTTAAACGTAACGGTTTTTCCGTCCTCACTTACAATCGAAGCTCCGTTACTGTATGCCATATCCATCAGACAGTCCATACCGGACATCGGTTCGAATCCAAAGAAATCATCTACATCTGAATAATGTTCCTGAAGTTTGCGCGCTGCGTCAGCTACATTCTGCCAGGTTGCAAAGACTTCGTCCGGATCCAGTCCCACTTCTTCAAACATATCTTTCCGGTAATAAACTACCTGGGTAGTACCCCATGCCGGAAGACTGTATACATGTCCCTCATCATCCCGGCAGTAATCCAGGAATGCATCAATGATATCATCCTTGTCAAAGTCCGGATCTGCAGCAATATAATCATCCAGATACTCCACAACGCCTTTTTCCGCAAAGGTCGTTGCTGTCTGATGGGTTCCGAGATAACATGCCGGCACTTCACCGGAGGCAACTGCTGCCTGCAGCATCTTTGAAGTCTCATCATAACTGGACTGTACGACTCCTTTTACAACCACTTCATCCTGTGATGCATTGAATTCTGCAATTGTCTCTTCCATGGTCTCTCCAAGTATTCCGCCCAGACCATACCAGAATTCGATTTCTACCGCTCCGTTTGTTCCTTCGTTTCCATTGTCTGTTTTGGCAGATGAATTTCCCCCTTCACCGGATCCGCCGCAACCCGCTGTAGTTACCAGTGTCACCATTGCCAGTAGCATTGCCATTTTTTTCCTCATCCTTTTTCCTCCTTACATCGTTTATTCTTTCACTGCTGCATCATTGGTAATTCCATTCAGGATCCAACGCTGCCCAATCAGAAACAGTAATAACAGCGGGAATACGATAACACAGCACGCCGCCATGATCGTTCCCCATTTCAGACCATACGCACCTTCTGAAGTAAAGAAAGACTGTAATCCCATACTTACCAGATACTGCGTCTTATTATGTAACAACAGTGACGGCCACAGATAACTGTTGTAGCATCCCAGGAAAGAAAGCAGTCCAAGTGTCACAAAAGAAGATGCCGACATCGGTGCAACCACCCACCACAGAATCTTCCAGTGCCCCGCTCCATCGATTCTTGCAGCTTCTACAATTCCCGGATTAATCTGAGTAAATGTTGTTCTTAAAAAGAAGATATTAAAAATACTCGCACAGCTCGACACCACATATCCCGCATGAGAATTCATGAGTCCCATTTTCGACAGGATTACATAAGACGGTACATACGTTGTTGTAGCCGGCATGATATAAGTCACCATGATCAGTGTGATCAGCAGTTTTTTCCAGCGAAACCGGATATGTGTCAGCGCATAAGCGAACATTGCTGAGTTAAACAGGACCACTACGGTAATAATAATCGCCGTGTAGGCACTGTTCCACATATATCGTAAAAAGGTTCCATCTGCCAGAGCATCCGCATAATTCCCCCACTGTGCGATCGCCGGTAACACTTTCGGCGGCACAGCCCAGATCTCATCTTTTGTTTTTATGGAGTTTGTAAACATCCACAAGAAGGGGAATGCAATAATGAAGCTGATACATATCAGTGCAAGATGCACTGCAAAATTTTTTATTTTTTTTCTTCCCTGCATCCTGATTCCCCCTTTAATTATAAAATACTGTCTTCTTGGATACTTCGGTTTCTATAAGAGATAATACAACCGTAATCAATACCAGCACAATTGCAACCGCAGATGCTTTTCCGGTATTAAAGTTACGAAATGCCTCCTGATAGTAATAATACAACAAAGTTCTCGTAGCTCCGGCAGGTCCTCCCTGTGTCAGCACCTGGATCTGGTCATATGCCTGAAGTGAACTGATGGTTGACATAATAACCAGGAAAAATGTAGTAGGAGAAATCATTGGAATAATAATTTTCCAGAATCTCCAGAAACTGTTTGCTCCGTCGATTGCTGCCGCTTCCAGCAGATTCTGCGGAACTTTCCGGATGGCTTCCATATAGAAGATCATCGTCCATCCTATGGACTTCCACACTGTCACGATCAAAACACTCAGCATAGCTGTCTCACTGCTCTGTGTCCACTGAGAACCCGGTAATCCAAACAGTTCCAATACAAAGTTCAGAATACCAACACGCGGTTCAAAGATCCAAGACCATACAACACTGACCGCTACCATCGGCGTGATATAGGGAGCAAATATTACCGTTCGATAGATTCCGGTTCCTCTTCTCGCCCCATTCATTGCCAGTGCTACCAGAAGTCCGATCACAATAGATGGCACGGTACTTCCCAGCGCAAATACCAGTGTGTTCCAGAGTACTTTTCCAAAGTTCGGATCTTTTAACAAACTGGTATAATTCTTCAACCCCATAAAGTGAATATTTTCTGACATCATATCCCAGTCTGTAAAGCTAAGCCCTCCGGACCAGATGATCGGTATGATCCAGAACACCAGTAACGGTATCATTGCCGGCAGGATAAAAAGAAAACCCATCATATTTTCTTTTCGCGAATATTTTTCTTTTACAGCTCGTTTTTTTCCTTTTCCCATGAATCCCTTCACTTCCTTCCTCCATTTGTTACAGAAATTATATCATTTCCTTCCTTTCATCTACATATCCCAGTTTGCCATTCCCTATCATTTTTTGTCATTTTGCACATAGAATCGTTCTTTTCACCATTTTTATGTGTTATAATAACCATATTCTATATATCTGACTTTTTGGAGGGATTTTTATGAATATTTTCCAGAACCGGAGCATGGTGCATAAAATATGTCTGATTTCTATTTTCTGTCTTACCATACCTTCCCTGCTTTTTTCTTTTTATCTGTATAAACGGCAGTCCAATGAATTCTATCGTCAGCTGTTAAAAGAGCAGAATCTTTCTATTGAACAGACCGCTAATTCTGTCAATTCTGTTTTGTACTCTATCAATGAATTGTCACATGATCTTGCATACAGTGATCCTCTGTTTACTTTTGTCTCCAGGCAGTATCGTGTCGGTCTTGAAAAATATCCGATCTGGGCAAAAAAACAATTAAATGAAGTAATCTCTTCGATAAAATATTCTCTGAAATTCCAAAATCTCGGGATCAGTGCAGCCAATATCTTTACCACACAGACCTCCGAACAGGAGGGCGATTACTTCTGGTCCTTCCATCGTCTGGCTGATCTTCCTTTTTTTCAGGAATTTGCAGTATCCGAACAGTTTTCTGCTTTGTACTATCTGAATCCGAAAGATACCAAAGCCTTTCATGAAGTCTGTGGTTACACCTCTGCCTCTGCAGACAAAGATATTATTCTGATTATTCAGAAGATTCTTAACTCTTCCTCCGATTTCTGTATGGGGTATCTGATTTTCGAATGTTCCCCGGCGAAAATCTTTCCATCCACATTTTCTTCTCAGAACGGAAATTATTTTGCCTGGTTTGAAACTTCTCACAGAAGTTACGGAAATATAAGTATTTCTGATACAGATAAATTACCGGAACATTCCCCCGATACTTCTGCTTTTTCTATTACCGTAGATCACCAGCAATACATCGGATGCTCATTGAAAAATTTTGATATTACAGTCTTCAGTACACAGCCTTTGCTTACAGATGCCTATAAGCTTCCTGCTTTCAGTCTTTCTCTGATACTGGCTGTATCCGCTCTGATTCAGCTTACAGTTCTGACCATTTTCATCCGAAAATCCTTTGATCAGCTGCACAAGGATCTGACGCTTATGGATAGGATCATCGTCGATGGATTTCACGAAAAAATCCCGGAAGTCCGCACTGATGAAATCGGTATGATTGCTCACCGATACAATATTCTGCTTGATAAGATCAATGCCCTGATTCAGGAAACCGTACAGAAAGAAACTGCTCAGTCACATGCGCAGCTGAAAGCACTGCAATATCAGATCAATCCGCATTTTATCTATAACACCCTCAGTGTTTTCTCCGGATACGCCTCGCAAAACGGACAGGATACCCTTGCAGAATCTATCGCTTCTTTCGGTCAGATTCTGCGTTATAATATTAAAAATGACAGTTTGTATGCTTCCATTGATTCCGAGTTACACTGTGCATACTCTCTGATCAATGTATACAATATCCGTTATTTTAATCAGATTCAACTCACCGTGGATGTTCCCCCGGCTCTGAAACAGTTTCGTATCATCAAATTCTTACTGCAACCGCTTTTGGAAAATTCCATCCTGCATGGTCTTGATCAGCCGGGTACTTCTCTGGATATTTTTCTTTCCATATGTCTTACGGATGACTTTCTTAATATCGAACTCTCTGACAACGGAAAAGGTATGTCCCCGGAACGTCTTGCAGAAGTTCTGAACTACATGCAGCATCCTTCCGAAGAACTTCCGGCTTCTTCCAAAGGTTCTTTTATCGGTCTTCAGAACATCTACCGGCGCCTGAAACTGTTTTACGGACAGTCTGCACAGCTTTATATCGAAAGTGAAGAACAGTGCGGAACTATGATCACCCTGCATTTTCCTGCGATTTTTTCAGAGACTGCCGGCAACCTGCAATCATAACACCACACAAAATATATCGAGGTGACAACATGGCTTTACATAATATTTTAATTGTTGATGATGAGTACTATATCTGTGAAGGGCTGCACAAAAAACTCGTTCAGCTGAACCATCCCTGCATCGGTGAAATACTCACCTGCTTTTCCGGTGAGGAAGCGATTTCCGTGTGCAAAACTTATAAACCACATATTATTTTTACAGATATCAAGATGAGCGGCATCAATGGAATTGAACTGATTCATGCTCTGCGGGAAACTCTCCATCCGGTTCAGTTCATTGTTCTCAGCGGATATGATGATTTTGAATATGTCCGTGGTGCGTTTCAAAATGGCGCTATCGACTATCTTCTGAAACCGGTTCTGAACGATGATCTGACACGGGTAGTCGCTGCCGCACTTTCCACACTGGACGCGAATTATCGGGATCCCGGAAAACAACGGGGAACTCTCTTTCAGTTTTCCGCCGATGTACTTCGAAAAATAGTTTCCCTGCCGATATCTGCTCCAGTTCCTGCTTCACTTATTACCAACATGGAGCAGATCGGTATCGGTCCGAATTGCTGTATCGCTCTTGTTGCTTCCCTGACACCATGGAATTCCGATGAAGCAACCGCGTATAGCAACCAGATTTACGACAATTTTCACCATGTACTGTGCAACACGATAGCAGAATCCAAACTTTGCATTCTCTGTGATGCAAAAGATTACGAATCGCTGCTGGCTTTTCTCTCTTCCTCTGTCAGCAGTTCTGCCACACTTGCCTGCAGTGTCACCGCAGCATATCCGGTCATGCAGGTTGCAGAGCTGTACCAGACAGCAGAAGAACTGCTCGCTCTGCGGCTTCTTTATGGCTATGGAAAAATTTTTACCACGATGGAACAGGGACACAGCGCGGAACTGTCCCCAAGATTAAAACATCTGGTCACACAGTTTCTGGAAAATCCTTCCTTAATCTCCGGCAATGCGCAGCGTACCACTTTTTACAGGGAAATAGAGAAATTATCTCTGCCGGATCTTCGGAATTTTTTTCAGTATTTTAATGAAATACTTAACCTGACCATTTTAAATTCCAACACCGGCAGAAAAAATTCTCCAAAAGTTTCTCTTTTTGACTTTGCCACCTACAGAGAACTGGAAGAATATTTTTATAACCGGCTAAATGAATATGCAAAAACAGCGATACACACCCGGCAGACCCTTGATTCCATGACTCTGATCCGAAATTACATAGATCTTCATTATATGGAAAATCTTACGCTGACGGATCTCGCCGACCGTTTCTTTATCAGTTATTCGTATCTGAGTAAGTCATTCCGAAAGACTTTTCATATGTCGTTTCAGGAATATTTGCGGATGCTCCGGATGGAACAGGCATTAACGCTTCTTAAAGATCCGGGACTTTCGATTCAGCAGATCGCTGCTCAGGTCGGATACGAAAATGCATTTAACTTTTCCCGTTCTTTCAAAGCACAGTATGGCGTCTCACCAAGCCATTTTCGCAATACCTGACCGGATCATATTCTGTATACAATCACGACCACCGGCTTGCCCTAACAAAAAGGAAACCGGGAAACTGAGAACAGTTTCCCGGTTTCCTTCACTGTAACATTACACTGACCACCGGTCAATTCACTATATTTGACAAAAAATTCACATTGTTTTTATGCAGAATCTCTTTTTCCTTTCAGATCTCTATCTGTAAACCGTCATAAGCCAGTTCCAGTCCCTCTGACGCCACAATCGATTCGTACCAGTCATGCGGCGGACACCAGTGTGGGGACAGATGCGTCAAAAGAAATCTACTATTCTCACGCAGGCACTTATTTTCCTTCAATCGGTCCCTTATCCGGATATTGTTCATCAGACACATATGTCCGCCATACTGTTCATTCAGTCCTGTAGTTCCTTCCATAATAACTGCATCGTACTGATATTCCTGTATCAATGCAAACTGATCCTCGTCATAACTTCCGGAATCCAGCGCATACAATAACGTTTTTCCATCTTTCTGAATGATATAACTGTGGGAAAATCCCCGTTGCGACCCATGATTTCCGCGAACCGGCAAGATTCTGTACCCATCCGTTTTCTCTTCCTTTCCCTCTCTGATCTCATGCAGATTTATTTTCAGTTCTTCCATGTCATCCAGACTTTTTCTGAGCGTTTCCATCACGAAAGAATTCCCGTAAATATTCAGCTGCGGGATATCGGTAAACCGTGGACCTCCATGTCTCATTTTTTCGACATAAGTAAGCGGCAGCAAGCTTTCGTCTGTATTTCTCCAGCGCAGATGCTGCGGATACAGATGATCTTCATGAGGATGTGTGACCAGAAGTGTCTTGAGCTTTGATAAATTCACTCCGAACCGGGCTGCATTATCAAAACACGATGGTCCCATATCGATCAGCAGCTCTTCGTCAATCACCATGCTGCTGTTTGTTCTCAGGTTTTTTCCTCTGTGTTTTCTTGCATAAGTACAATGAGGACATTCACACCAGTATCCCGGATATGTTTCCCCTGCTCCTGTTCCTAAAAATGTCAGTTTCATACACGTACCTCTTTTCCTTATTTTTTTTAATTATAAATCTCTTTTCTATCGTTTTACAACAAAATCCGTATATTCTTCCCTTCCCGGAACAAAACTCCTTCTCCCGACAGATTTTTAAATTCCCGCATCATGGCACTCCGGTCCACACACAGATATTCTGCTAATGTAGTATAAGATACCGGCAGTGTAAATACCTGCTTCTTTTTCTCTCCTCCCACTTCATTCAGATACGCCATAATTTTTTTCCGGATGCTGTTTCTGGATAAAACATAGATCCGGTTTGCCTGCTGGCTGGATCTCATGGCGATCAGCTGTAACAGATTACTGACCATCTGGCTGTGAAAGCTGCAGGCATTTTCACAGCGTTTGATCACGTGTTCATAATCGATAAACATCACCCTGGTTCTTGTTTTTGCACATACATAATAATGTTGGGACGGTTCCGGTAAAAGCAAGGGTTCTCCGAACACATCATCCTTTTTCAGTTCATCCATTAGATACTGACTGCCTTCTACATCATTTCCATAAAGAGATGCCTGCCCTTCCAGAATCAGACCGATTTTTTTCATCGTACTGGTATACTCCATGATAATCTCATTGTTCTGATATACTGCTTCCCGCATCTGAAAACAGACACGCATCCGTTCCTGCTCTTCCGGTAAAATATGGGAAAACAATGTCACTTTTTCCATACCGATTCCTCCCTTATATTTCTCTGATTGTTTCCTTTGCTTTTCTCTTCTTTTTTATCTATACACTTGTTTTGTTGCTTTTGCAACAGATTTTTCTGTTTTTTTCGGTTATACTATCTACAACAGAACATAGAAACTCTGGCACTCAGAGTTCGATAATTTTTTATCAAACGTAACTGTTCAGTACCTTCACAGTTACGAGCCAAAATGCATTTAAAATCACCTTCGGTGATGACATTTTGGCTTGTATGTCTCGGGATTTTGGCATATTCATGCCAAAACACCTCGCGGTACAGTGGCTACTGAATAGTTACTATCAAACTATAGTTTTTACAGGAGGATTTTTATGAGAATCACAGATACTATCAAATACGTAGGCGTCAACGATCACAAAGTGGATTTATTTGAAGGCCAGTACCCGGTAGCCAACGGTATGGCTTACAACTCTTACGTGATCCTCGATGAAAAGATCGCTGTCATGGACACCGTAGATGCAAACTTCACCCACGAATGGCTGGATAACCTGGAGCAGGTACTTGATGGCCGCAAACCGGACTACCTGATCGTGCAGCACATGGAACCGGATCATGCAGCCAACGTGGCTAATTTCCTGAAAGTTTACCCGGACACCACCGTTGTCGCCAACGTGAAGACCTTCCAGATGATCTACAACTTTTTCGGACTTTCTCTGGAGGGACAGAAGCTCGAAGTTACCAACGGCGGCACGTTAAGTCTTGGAAACCATCAGCTGACCTTTGTATTTGCTCCGATGGTACACTGGCCAGAAGTTATGGTAACTTACGACAGCACTGATAAAGTGCTCTTCTCCGCTGACGGCTTCGGCAAATTCGGTGCCCTGGATGTGGAAGAAGACTGGGATGACGAAGCCCGCAGATACTTCATCGGTATCGTAGGAAAATACGGCACACAGGTTCAGTCTCTCTTAAAAGTGGCAGCAACCCTCGATATCCGGATCATCTGCCCACTCCACGGACCGGTACTTTCAGAAGATCTCGGACATTATATCGGTCTGTATGACACCTGGTCCTCCTACACACCGGAAGAAGAAGGCATCGTGATCGCCTACACTTCCGTCTATGGTCATACGAAAAAAGCAGTCGATCTGCTGGCTGACAAATTAAGAAGCAAAGGCTGTCCGAAGGTTGTCGTATACGATCTGGCAAGAGACGATATGTCTCTGGCTCTCTCCGATGCTTTCCGCTACAGCAAACTGATCCTTGCCACCACAACCTACAACGCAAGCATCTATCCGTTTATGCACGACTATATCTCCCGTCTGGTGGAACACAACTTCCAGAACCGCACGGTAGGTCTGATCGAGAACGGTTCCTGGGCGCCTCTCGCTGCCAAAGTGATGCGCGAGATGATGGCAAAATGTAAAAAGATCAACTGGCTCGATACCACCGTAAAGATCCTCTCCGCCATCAATCAGGACAATCAGGATCAGCTGGAAGCCATGGCAGATGAACTGTGCAAAGAGTACATTGCCCAGAACGATATCCTTGCCAATAAAAATGACCTGACCGCACTGTTCCGGATCGGTTACGGCCTGTATGTGGTAACTTCTAACGACGGTAAGAAGGATAACGGTCTGATCGTAAACACCGTCATCCAGCTGACCGATACTCCGAACCGTGTAGCAGTTAATATCAACAAAGCAAACTATTCACACCATGTCATCAAACAGACCGGTATGTTAAATGTCAACTGTCTGTCCACGGAAGCACCGTTCTCCGTCTTCCAGCAGTTCGGCTTCCAGACCGGAAGAAGCGTGGATAAATTCGCCGGTCAGACCGTGCACCGTTCCGACAACGGACTGGTCTTCCTGGATAAATACATCAATGCCTTTATGTCTCTCAAAGTAGAAGACTATGTGGATCTCGGTACACACGGCATGTTTATCTGCAGCGTGACCGAAGCCCGCGTGATGAGCAACCAGGACACCATGACCTACACCTACTACCAGAACAATGTGAAACCGAAACCGGAAACCGAAGGAAAGAAAGGATTTGTCTGCAAAGTCTGCGGCTATATCTACGAGGGTGATGAACTTCCGGCAGACTACATCTGCCCGCTTTGCAAACACGGAGCTGCTGATTTTGAGCCGATCGGATAAATAACAAAAATAAGAAGTTTATAGAGTTTTTACCCCGAATATGATACACTCAAGGAAATAGAATTTTACCTGTATTTTACATTAGATAAGAAAGGCATACTATGAAAAAGACCGTAAAGAAAATTTTTAAAGTACTTGGTATCGTACTCGGGGTAATTTTACTGGCTCTGATTGCTTATATCATCTATCTCTACGCCAGCTACCATCGCATCGAAGACAATCTGGTTCTGGAAGTGGAACCTGCCCCTGACGCCGGAGAGGATCTGGAGGGACTGACTTCCGGAGCGCGTCCGGCATCTGCTTCCGCGTTGTATAATTCGTCCCTGACTACCGGACAGGAATATTCCGCACTGACCTACAACCTCGGTTTCGGTGCGTACACACCGGATTTCAGCTTCTTCATGGACGGCGGCAAATCCTCCTGGGCAAAAAGCAAAGAAAGCGTACAGGATACGATCCAGGGCGCCGGTGAACTGATTGCCTCCTACGATCCGGATTTTGCTCTTCTTCAGGAAGTGGATCTTGATTCCACCAGAAGTTATCACGTAAACGAATATTCGATCTTAAAAGACTGTCTGAGTTCCTATAATTCTGTCTTCGCACAGAACTATGACTCCGCATTTCTTTTCTATCCGTTTACACAGCCACACGGAAGCAGCAAATCAGGGCTTGCCCTGTTTTCCAGATATCAGGTGACCGATTCTCTTCGGAGAAGTTTCCCGGTGTCTACATCCTTCAGTAAGTTCTTTGATCTGGACCGCTGCTACAGCATCTCCAGAGTTCCGGTGGATAACGGAAAAGAACTGGTGATTTTTGAACTCCACATGTCCGCTTATGGCAACAGCGACGCGATCCGCGAAGGACAGATCTCGATGCTTGCCGAAGACATGCAGAAAGAACATGAAGCAGGTAATTACGTCCTGTGCGGCGGCGACTTCAACCATGATCTGAAAGCCTCCGAGGACGATTCCGAAGACCGTGAATCCTGGGCATACCCCTTCCCGAGAGCCAGCCTTCCTGACCACTTTTCTTTCTGCATCGATCAGCTGACGGACGAGGAACGGGATTCCCTGTGGGACAGCGCCAGAAACGCTGACATGGAATATGTGCCGGGTGAAACGTATACCGTAACACTGGATGGATTTATTATCTCAGACAATATCGAATGCGTCTCCTACGACAACATCAACACCGGATACACCTATTCGGATCATGATCCGGTATATCTCGAATTCACATTAAAATAATATAAGGCAAAAATATAAGGGAACAGACCTGTACAACGATCTGTTCCCTTATATTTTTACTCAGAAATCTCTCCGGCAATCGTATCCTCGATCACCCACAGGCTTCTTATCCTTCAAAAACTATCCTTTATCCGCTGACACATCCTAGCCCTTTTTCTTTTTCATATAAAGCCAGACGCAAATCACCACGAAAGCCACCGTAACAGCTGCCAGAAGCGGCCATACGGTGATCGGACAGACGCTTTCACTGATCAGGTTCAGTGCCTGATAGGCTGTGTAGATACCGAAAATTGCAAAGATCACAAATGCCAGCGTATTTAACAGTCCATCCGGAGTCTTGCTCTTTAACAGATATCCCACCAGCATACCAAGAATGTCCGCTAAAAAAAGTCCCAGAGAGCATCCGATCCATACGATAAACGCAGCCCCCATCCCTTCATTGGCACCAAAGGTAATGGCTGTCAGCTGTGTTTTATCTCCCAGCTCTGCTACAAAGAACGTACAGAACACTGCCAGAGGAGCAAATTTGATCTTGCTCTTTCCGCCCTCTTCTTCCTCTTCATCCTCGTCTCCTGCAAGCGTCGATGCCGCAAAATAAAGGAAGGCAAAAGCTGCAACAATCTTAATCAGCCATTCCGGGATAAATTCGCTGACCAGTCCGCCCGCCAATACCGCAAGACCATTCAGCACCAGGATCGCTGCCGCCGTTCCCATGATAATATCTTTTAACTTATACTTGGAAGTCAGCGCGATCAGCATCAGCTGCGTCTTGTCACCCATTTCCGCGATAAATTCCGTGAAAAATACCTTTAAAAATAATAACATGTTCTCCCTCTCTGTGATTCAATAATTGTTTTTAATTATTATCTGATCACAATATAAATCGCATACGCCACATAAAGTGCGATCATACAGAACCCTTCCACTTTTCCGATCCGTTTTTTTGTCGCCGCAAAGATCCACACACATACGGTAAATACAATCAGCACACACAGATCGATGATATTTTCTCTGATGAGCGTAATCGGGCTGATCGCAGATGCGATACCGAGAACCATCAGAATGTTAAATATATTGGATCCCACTGCGTTTCCAAGTGCCATATCTACTTCGTTCTTTTTCGCTGCAACGATTGAAGTTACCAGTTCCGGCAGAGAAGTTCCGATGGAAACGATCGTAAGTCCGATCAGCGTCTGACTCATCCCAAGATCACCGGCAATTCTTGCTGCCGCATCAACAGTAACATCTCCACCAATGGCAATAGCAACCGCACCTCCAACGATAAAAAGAATACTTAACGGCATGGATATCAGCCTGATCTCTTCGTCCGAACCACCTTCAATCTCCACTTGTTTTCCTTCTTTACTGGCTTTCATCGCTGTACGGATCATATAGAAAATATAACCGGCAAAGCATCCCAGAAAGATTACGCCATCCAGATGCCCCAGTATCATCGAAGATGTATCTCCGATTCCGGCGATTCCAAAGAGCAATAACATACCGGCACAGATCAGTGAAAACGGGATGTCTCTTCGAATCGTCTCTTTTGCCACATTGACTGTAGCCAGCACTCCGCAGACACCAATAACCACCATCAGATTAAAGATATTGGAACCTACGACATTGCTCACAGCAAGTTCATTATTTCCTGTAAGAGAAGCCGACACACTGACCGCCGTCTCCGGAAGCGACGTTCCCATCGCCACGATCGTAAGTCCGATGATGATTGCCGGCACATGCAAACGCTTTGCCACACTTGAACTTCCCTCCACAAAATAATCCGCTCCTTTGATCAACAGCACAAACCCAATCACAAGTGCAACCAGAACCAGCGCAAATGGAGCATTGTTAATAAAGTTTTCCATAGTTTCCTCCTTTTTTCTCTCCATGAGTTTCCGTCATCCCAACATCTTTTCCTGTCTTCCAGCAGCTTACAGCACTCTGCTGGTTGGTACAGATACGACGTCGACCCGCTGCCCGCGTAAAAAAAGACTCATGTATATCTTCACCCCGGACAAAACTTCTTATTCCGAAGCAAAGATATACATGAGTCTCATTATTTAAGATTTGCCAGATTGTACTCTGTACTACAATCAGAATGTTGACAAACCACACTTTCGCGCTAACTACTCCCTCATGGAATATTTAATTACTTGATAAATAATATCAAATACGGTGGTGTGTGTCAACGAAAAAAGCACAAAAACTCTCCGTCCTGTATATTTCCTCTTTTCATCCATCCGTTGCACAATATATGTTAATGTTTCGTATATTTTTTCTAAATACCATTTATATTTTTTACACTTTTTCGTGCATTTTCCCCGTTTTTCTGCTATAATAATACTTACTGCTTATTAACGCTACTTATATTTGGAGGCTTTTACACATGAAAAAAAACAACGCTGTTCAAACAGCACCGAAGCATTCCATGCTCGCCAATCAGGCTCCTGTCCCCCAGAAAAGTAAAGTCTCCTCACAGATGACTCTGTCTGACTCTATTTTATCCGGAGCAGTTGTAGAATTCCGAAAAGCCGGTTACCGATTTATGCGGCACTTGCATACGAATATTGAGATTTACCGGATTCTTTCCGGCGAATGTTATATGGACATTCAGTCAGAGACTCTTCATTGCACAGAAGGAGATTTTATTATGATTCTCCCGGATGTGGTACATTCCTTTTATCTGAATGATACCTCCGACTGTGAATTTCAGCACATTCATTTCAATCCGGATATGTTCTCAACGATTATCCTTGAAAATGACGGGATCTTTCCGATCACGCTTCTTCATGCTGTGTTGTTTTCTTCCCATTTTTATTACCGGCTCAACTCTGATGAACGAATTGATGAACAGATCCGGAAACTGATCGATCTGCACACTTCTTCTGACAGTCTGTTTGCGGCTGCCAATATTAATGTGTCTCTGATGAACCTGATGCTTTATATTCTTGATCATACAGAACCCGTGCACGAGTATGCAAAACCACAGCTGCAAAACAGTTATGTGGCTTACGCGCTGAATTATATTCAGGAGCATTACACAACAAAGATCCTGCAGGAAGATATTGCACAGCAGTTACAGATTTCTGTACGATATCTGAGCAAGATTTTTAAGAGCTATATGGGTGTCACACTCTCCAACTACATTACGATCTACCGTGTCAACCGCTCCATCGCACTGATGCAGAGTACCGATCTGACACTGACGGAGATCGCTTTGCAGGTTGGATTCCGGGACTCTCAGCAGTATTCCAAGGTCTTTATGAGTGTCATCAATGCAACACCATCGCAATACAGAAAAGCTATTTTAAAATAAACGAAAAAGGGGCATCGCACTTCGTGCGATGCCCTGTTTTTATTTCCGACTAAATCTTAGTCTTCTTTTTTCCGTTTTCCTGCAACACCGGCTGCCGCTGCAATTGCGGATGCTGCCAGTGCAAATCCCCAACCTGCTACATTTGTTGTATCTCCTGTTTTCACAGCTGTTGTGGAAGTGCCTGTCTTTGTGCTGCCCACACCTGTACTGCCTGTATTTGTACGGCCTGTACCTGTGCTGTTTCCTTTTGTTGTCGTGCTATTATTGTTCTTGGATGTATCGGAAGGAGTCGTAGTCTGATTGTTATCTTTCTTTGTATCATCCTTCTTTTCATCATCTTTCTTGCTGTCGTCTGCTTTCTTTTCTTCAAGAGCACTCAGAGCTTCTTTGATGGCTTTATTTGCCTCATTTACCTGCTCCTGTGTAGCATCTTCCGCATTCAGCACACCTGCATACTGTTTATAAACATCCTGCAGTTTCTTCAGAGAATCCTCTGTGTACTTGTCTGTTGCTGCCAGTGCGGTATCTGCTTTTGCTACGTTCTCTTTCAGTGCTGTCTTATCTACAACAATTGGTTCCGGATTCGGATCCGGATCTACGGTTTCTTTTTCTGTTGTAAAGGTAACGGCTTCTGATGGTTCAGACTCATTTCCGGCTGCATCTACTGCTGTCACGGTTACGGTGTATTCGGTTCCTTCGGTAAGTCCGGTCAGATCATAGGTAGGATCTGCTACCAGGGATGCATTTACTTTTGTACCTTTTACATATACATTATATCCGGCTACTTCTACATTGTCGGTAGATGCTTCCCAGGCGATCGTTGCTTTTGTATAAGTAATTTCAGATGCTTTTACATTGGCTGGTACGGTCGGTGCTTCGGTGTCCGCCGGTTCCTCTGTTTTCAGTGTTGTAAATGTCACTGCTTCGGATCTTACGGACTCATTTTTCTCTGCATCTACTGCTGTTACGGTCACCGTATATTCGGTTTCCTCAGTAAGTCCGGTCAGATCATACTCGGTTCCGGTTACCAGTTCTTCATTTACCTTTGTTTCGTTTACATATACGTTGTATCCAACAACGCCTACATTGTCACTTGCTTCATCCCATGCAACTTTTGCTGTTGTCTCGGTAACATCAGAAGTTCTTACATTTGCAGGTACTGTCGGTGCCTCGGTATCCTTCGGATCTTCCGTTTTCAATGTTGTAAAGGTTGCTGCCTCGGATCTTACAGATTCATTTTCCGATGTATCTACAGCTGTTACCATTACGGTGTACTCTGTTTCTTCGGTAAGTCCGGTCAGATCATAGGTTGTTCCGGTTACAGGTACTGCATTTACTTTTGTATCGTTTACATATACATTGTATCCGGCCACTTCTACATTATCGGTAGATGCTTCCCAGCTAACGGTTGCTCTTGTCTCGGTAATGTCTGTTACGGTTACACCAGACGGTACGGTCGGTGCTTCCATATCTTTTGCTTTTTCTGTTGTAAAGGTTGCTGCCTCGGATCTTGCAGATTCATTTCCGGCTGCATCCACTGCTGTTACCGTTACGGTATACTCAGTTTCTTCAGCAAGTCCGGTCAGATCATACTCGGTTCCGGTTACCAGTTCATCATTTACTTTGTTTTCATTTACATATACGTTGTATCCAACAACACCTACATTGTCACTTGCTTCATCCCATGTAACTTTTGCTGTTGTCTCGGTAACATCTGTAGCTGTTACTGCTGCCGGAGCTGTCGGTGCTTCGGTGTCTGCTGCAGCTTTATCTACATAACTGATAATCGGAGTTACATGAACAGATGGTTTGGTTGGATTGCTGTTGCTCTTTGTTGTCACGCGGATCACATCACCCTGGCTAACTTCGATTCCATCAAAGCTCTTCCAGTCTGTTGCCTGTACCCGGCTGTTTGTAAGTGTTACACTCTGTAATTCGGTATCGTTTAACAGAAGACTTAAGGTAACCGTTCCACCTGAGTTTCCATTCTGACGAAGATATGGCTCATCATCTTTTATATTGAAAGATACTGTTCCGCTCTTCGGTACTCTGTATGCCATTGCGGTTGTGATACTTGTATTCGGCGGTGCGGAAAGTAATCCGTGTACAGTTGTGTCAGTCGTTGACACAGTACCCTGTTGTCCATCAATACCAGGACCATAATAGGTATTTACACACCAGTTTGGCCATCCGTCTCTGTCGACCTCTGTCATATTTGCCCAGCTGCCGGTTCCGTTCTTCATCTGACCAAACCACACATTTCCCTGCTGTCCGTTCACATAGTCCAGAGTCCAGTTATATGTATTTTTCTGTCCGATGGTATAATCGTTGGTTGTTCCGTCTTCCGCAGTGATGCGAAGTGTCATTCCGGCTGCTACTGCATCCTTATCTGCCAGTTCTGTTCCACCATTGAGTACAGAAACGGTTGCGGTATCCGCTACTGTGATATTGTTTTTCATTTCCTTTACAGTTGTCGGATTTTTATCGGTATAAGGAACGTTCATGGTTGTTCCCTTTACTTCATAGTAACTGTCTTTCAGTTCTTTGTCAGAGCTTGCAATTACTGTATAAATAACATCTTCCATACCTTCATAAGAAAGAACAATCGTTGCTCCTCCTTTTACAATATCGGAATCACCAAGAACAGTCTCGCCATTCTTAATGGTAACCTTAACTCCTACATCAACAATAACATTCTTCAGGAATTCTGCTACGGTTGTATTTTTCGGAAGGTCACTTACTTTTGTTCCGGAGATTGTATATACATTGGATCTCAGCACAAGTGCTGTCACTGCATCGCTTTCTGCTGCTCCGATTTCCGGTACTGCTGTGATGGCATGACCAAAGAAGTCATGATCGATCGTATAACCGTTCTTGTCAACGATCACTTTACCTGCATTGATAGCCGGAGAATTCTCCGCCAGTTTGTATCCGTCAAATACGGTAGAAGCGGTTGGATCTTCGTGACGTCTTGCCTGTTTGTCGGCAGCTGCTGCGCTTGGACCTGATCCTGCATCCACAAGTACATCCGTTCCTGCATCTACTTTCACTGCTGCCTCATCGTTCGGATAAGAGCTTACATTGTAGTATAAGTTATTGCTGTAAGTCTTGTTTCCACTGATATTCCAGTTGCTTACAGTAGCCGGTGTGCTGCCCTCAAAATAGAAAATATTATTTTCAATGGTAACCGGACCGCCATTGCCGTGTGTGTAGTGCCAGATGGTATTGATACCTTCTTTGATATAGAATGTATTGTTGTAAACCTGGCAGTTTCCGGAGTTGCCCGCCGGATCCAGAGGTCCCATATCTTCATTCTGGCTGATATTGTAACGGAATGTGTTGTTAATGGACTCCCAGCCACAGAACATAATGGTACTTGCTGTATTTCCATGGCTGTAGTTGTACTGATAGTTTGTTCCATCACCATAATCCGCATCCCACGGCTGTCCGTCTCCATTACCATTGGAAGCATTCAGTGTTGCAAAACATTCGTTGTACTGGAAAATTGCATTTTTACATTTCCATGGCCAGATACCTGCTGCTACTCGTCCTGCCCCAACACCCTGTTTGCCGGTTTCGTTGCCATTTGCATCCAGTCTCGGCTGCTGCTGGGAGTAATCTGTGGTATTGATCTGCTCCGCTGCATTCTCTGATACATTATACTGAACCAGCGGTCTGTCAAGGTACATCGTTGTGATCGCATCTCCACCCACATGGTTCAGATAGTTGTTCTCGATAACCACGTTGGAGGAACCGTATTTTGCCATGACATCATCTGACAGGGAAGCGGTTGTAAATTTGCTCCACTGATAGGTGTATCCAACGGCAATTCCCCAACGGTTTACCGTATCAAGGGAACAGTTCTTGATCTGCACATCATTGTATTTTGCAATTCCGGTTGCACTCTCATCGGTTGGTTTTTCAACGATGAAGTAAATACCTCCGTTTGTCATATGTTTGTTATAAACGTTACCTGTCACATCATGGATATACAAATCATTCAACACGATGTGATCTACCGTTCCGTTGTCTTTCGCAACGCCGGCAACACCGGTTCTGTCCATCGCATACGCATCGTTATATGCTTTGTCTTTTTCGGTATCGGTGGTACTCTTTCTGTCATTGGTCAGTTCCAGACCGTCGATCTCGATATACTCGGTATCTTCAATTAAAATACTGGAAGATACGGTACCTTTCCATTTGTGGTTCTGGTTATCCAGCGGGTTTCCGTAGTTCAGTTCCCACTGACCGTGACCATTGGTGTTGATCTGTGGTCTATTTCCTTCTCCGTATGTGGATACTTTTACCGGTGCTTCTGCACTACCACTGTCCTCTTTTGTAAAGACAAGTGCCTGATCTTCAAATACCGATCCCTTTTTCAGGAGTACCGTATCACCCGGTTCCAGATCCAGTTCATTCACTTTATCCAGTGTCTGAAACGCCTTGCTCTCTGATGTTCCGTCATTGTTGTCATTTCCGCCTTTGGAATCAACGTAATACGTTGTTCCTGTACCGTCTGTTCCCGCTGCCTGAACAGGAACTGCCGGCATCATTGATGCAACTGTTGTTCCTGCAAGCAGAAGAGCCAGCGTTCCGCTCATCCATTTTTTCTTCATACCTTTTCTCCTTCTGTTATTGCAGATTCTCTAGGGTAAAATGATTTACATCCTTCATGTTTCCTTCCACCTGAGAATCTTCTTCCCGCTGCGCGATCATATCATCATATTTCTGCTCACGCAGTTCTCGTTCTACTGCAACTCTCGCTGTTTCCAGATCTGCATTTTCTTCACTATCTCCAAAAATCCAGTCCCGGCTTTTGTAGTGTTCAACGATCTCATCTTCTGTCAGTTCCATACCTTCGCGATCCGTATCACTGCAGTATTTTTCCTTCAAAGTGCTGATTTCATAATCCAGATAAAGTGGAAACGTATACTCTTTCAGTCCATAGATTACTTCCCCTTTTTCCACTTTTTCTTTTCGTTCCGCATTCTCATCTTTCCAGCGCTTTTCCAGAGCCTCATAACTACTGTCTGATATATCGCCGTTTTCTTTTGCGAGATCATACACTGTATGAATGTATTTCAGCTGCTCGACTGTATTTTCCGCCAGAATTTCATACCCGTATTTTTCCTTATACTTTTTCTTCCAGAAATCGTCTCCATAAACGGCGTCGTAATCCTGCTGAATCTGCATTTTGGTATCATATTCTACAGATTCCATGCAGTTTACATACTCTTCTTTGCTGATGGTATGTTCCGCAACAGTCAGATCAAATCGATGATCCTTTTTATATTGCATGACGCCGGCAACAATTCCCACAACCGCAAACACTGCTACGATGCCTCCGATCTTCAGGAACTGTTTTTTCCGATTCTTCATGATGTACCTCCTTCCCGTCTGAAATCCTGTTCTTCCTGCACACAGATTTTCTCAGTCAAGTTTGATTTTATTATAACAATCCGTTCTTTTCACATCTCGTTCTTTTTGTTTGATTCTGCCATGGATTTTGTCAAATTCGGAACTATAAGTAAATTTCCCGTAAATACCAAAAAAATATTAAGATTTCTCACAGGGCGTTCTTAACCTTTCCATGCAGCAAAAAAGGAGCTGTCGGTAAATAACGTTTTTTAGAGCTGACAGCACCAAACAAAAATATCCTGACAGTTACAGAGCTTTCTGGCTCTGCAACTTGTTCAGGATATTTTTATTTTGATAAATACTTTCTGTTTTTGGCCGCAAAAATCCTTGTTTGGATTTTTTTAGCCGCATTTTTTTCTAGGCAGTTTTTCCTTCAAATTTTCTCAGTTTTTCGTATAAAAAACGATGATATTTATTTATATTTCTTCCAATAGCAAACCTTCAGATTGAATATCGAACCCTTCTCTTTGATAAAAAGAGAGGGCTCTGGCATTCTTCTGGTATACGTTTAATCGTAATCTAACTTTTTTATTCTTGATATAGTCTAATAAAAGTTTACCTATACCACATGACTGCATCTCATTAGAAACAAAAATCCCTTCCATGTATTCGTTACTTAGTCCTACAAATCCCTGAATCATTTTATCATCTTCATACACATAGACTTCCGCTTGTGACATTATTTCTTTCACTAATTCATAATTACTTGTCCAATATTGCTCAGAAATAAAATCATGTACTTTCAAATTAGTCTTTAACCATATATCAGCAACTCTATTAATATCTATGTTCTGCATCTTTCTGATCATAACGATTATCCTCCATCTGCTCCGATTTCAGAGCTTCATTTCTAATACCGATTTTACCGTACTTTTTAGGCTCAGTCCATCTTTTATCCCCAAGCAATATCGCTTTCGTTTCCTTTCTGCCTAGCTATTAGTCCTTTTTCTTAAAGAAAGCATAAAAATTAGAAAAAACAAAAACGCCAGTGGAATACTCCACTGACGCCCTTACAGATACTATTGATTTTTTCTTTTATTATTTGTCGATAACTTTACTTATAATGTCGGACATATGGTCAAGACCGTATTGTCTATCAGCTAATGCATCCTCAAAACTACTGTCACCATACACATCATTTACCTGCTCTTCCGTCCAAACATCACATACTTCTTCCATTTTTTCAATAAATTCATTGATTTCCTGTCTGTTCATACTGTTCTTTCTCCTTTATTAAAATTTAAAAATATCAATTTTACCACTATGCACATCGTTGTGATGTTTGCGACACAAAGCAACTATATTATCAATACTTGATACAATTAGACTCGATGCAATTGGTATAGCAACTACAGCAGCTGCACTACCCGCATATTGAATCATCTTTGGAATACTGGGAGACGGTGTTTTTGGCTTTTTTACTGTCCCTGGTGGTAATCCATTCTTCTTTTCAAATTTTCCTACGCTACAATCACTTCTTGCTTTTCTCATTCTGTACTCTCTCTTTCCTCTTTCACTCTTTTTGACTTCATGTTCATTATTGAGCTTGTTGTTAATTGATAATTCAAGTATAATAAACTCTATACGAGAAATATACGTCTTGCATGAGGACTTAACTATTGATACTCCTCATGTTTGGCGATATACGGGGAGGAAATTCTCATGGGTAAGCAATCCACCAGGGAAAACAAAACAATTTACCAGCTTTGCCGAGAAGCGGCAGGACTTACAAGAGCAGAGGCCAGTGAAAAGATGGATGCTGTCTCTGATTCAAAAATTGAAAAATTCGAATATGAAACACAAGAACCTACGCCTTATGATATCCTCCAGATGGCAGATGCCTATAAAAGACCGGATCTTTGCAATTATTATTGCTCTCACAAATGCGAAATCGGCCATCGTTATGTTCCGGAAATAGAAGTGACCGATCTGTCCAATATCATTTTGGAGACAATTGCCAGTCTGAATGAAATCAATCCTCTTACCGGTCGTCTGATCCAGATTGCCCGTGACGGTAAGATCAGCGATGATGAAATGAAAGATTTTGCTTATATCAGTAAAAAACTTGATGAAGTCTCTTTAGCCATAGACTCTTTGAATCTTTGGGTAGATAAGACAGCCGGAGAACAGGGGCTTAATCTTGATCTCTTAAATGCCGAGAAAGAAAAATTAAAATAATCCATAACCCCAAGAAAGGCAATGAACCGTTTCTGACTCATTGCCTTTTCCTTTACATACGCTGTAATTGATTGACGATACTTTCTGTTCTTCGAATAGCTTCTTCTACCTGTCTTTTTGCATTATTGATTCGATCCTGGACCACCCAGTCCACAACAAATCCATCAAAGAAATAATCCGCAAAAGAAAGAAAATCTCCAGTATCGATATTCAAGTTACATACCATATTTACATCATTTAATTCTCTGCTGAAATTACGAAGATCATACTTTGCCTGTTCCATATTCCGTTTGGCCTGATCCATTTTAGAATGTTTTAACATCGTAGTGAAAAAGCCGCCGCCAAACATATCTACCAGTCCCCAGTTCTTTGCACTGTTTAAATTTTCTTTTGCTGCCTGAAGACTGTTCAAAGCTCTGCGCCCAGCTTCAATTGCTTCTCTTTTTTCTTTTTCAATATCATATCCCATTCGTTTTCTTCCTCCTGATCGATTATGAATGTGACGTCACCAATGCTATAATTCCACCAATGATCAATAATGGAAATGCAATGTACATCAGTCCACCTACAACCATACCGATCAATATCACTGGGAAGAAAATAACTGTACAAAGTAATTTCATAATTCCCCAGGATGCTTTTAATCCAAATATAAAAAATTTTCCAACAAACCAAATCATACAAATTGTAAATAATAACGATAACATTTTTTTACTCCTTCTGAAACTCATTCTGATATGTGTCTTTCATTTTTTCTGTTCTTTTTCTGATAAATATTCAGATGTGTTCTTTATACCAAGCTTATTACTGAATGCCGGATTTTTCTCCATCTTTTCTAATATCCGGATCAATCGAATTCTCTGTGCCGCTTCCATCTGATCACCCCATTTATATTCTGCTTTTTTGTTGATATCGTCACTATAACAAATTTATTTTTCATAATACACATCCACCATGAGGAATTGCACCTTTATATTTCTCGAATTTTGAGAAATCTCTCTTTATAATTCTCTATACAAAGTATATACCTGTCTATGTTATCTCTATTATAATAAACATATCTGAATAACACTATGAATTATTATGAAAGGCAAAGGAGTCAGTAGTACTATGAGAATTGAAAACTTACAAAATGAAAACAGAAAATTTGCGAAAAGTATCGGAAACTTCCATGTACTTGAATATGTACAGGATGCCAGTGTATCACCAATGAACGCAATGAACGAATATTTCATGAGCAAAATGGGGGTCAGGAGAAGACAAGTTGTTATTGATATTGATAAAGACCATTCTGCTATTATCCAGGCCGGTGCCATGCAATGGATGGGCGGAAATGTACGAGCTACATCTGGTGTAAAAGGCATCGGAGATTTCCTTGGAAAAGCAATCAAAGGTGCCGTTACAAAAGAAACCGCAGTTAAACCGGAATATGTTGGTGAAGGCTGCCTGGTATTAGAACCGACATACAAGTATATTATCCTTGCAGACATCGGCAAATGGGGCCCGGCCGGAATGACAATTGAAGATGGCATGTTCCTGGCTTGTGATGCAAATGTAAAAAGTAAAGTTGTAGCCAGAAAAAACCTTTCATCAGCCGTACTAGGTGGAGAAGGTCTGTTTAATCTGAGTTTGCAGGGAAATGGTGTAGCTGCACTGGAGTCTAATGTTCCTGAAGATGAATTGATTGAAGTCCTCTTGGAAAATGATGAACTGAAAATTGATGGAAATCTTGCTGTATGCTGGTCATCCAATCTTGAATTCACCGTAGAAAGATCTACCAAAACACTTGTAGGATCTGCAGTTAGCGGAGAGGGTCTGGTAAATGTTTATCGGGGAACAGGACGAGTACTGATGTGTCCGGTCGCACCGACAACTTCCTTGTTTGAGTCCACCAACACCATGGCTGCAAAAGCTGCCGCTAAATCCAGCAATACATTTGGAAAATAAGCGGAAAACACATTCTCTTGTAACCAACAGACGCCGGTATAGGAGTATAAAACTCCTATATCGGCGTTGCAGCCTGCTGTCATTTTACAGACCCTATAGCTTTTCGTCTCAGCCTTTCGACTGATTTACCGGCGAATCTTTTATTTGTATGATATTGTAACTTTTTCATTAAACCTGTCTGTTATAGATATTTCATCATTGTTGAGACAAGAATATTCATATCTACAGGCTTTGCAACATGATCATTCATTCCAACAGAAAGAACATTTTGTATATCTTCTGCAAAGGCATTGGCAGTCATCGCAACAATTGGGATCCTGGCTTTTTTCGTATCCTTCATTTTTCGGATGGCTAATGTAGCATCATATCCATTCATAACAGGCATCTGAATATCCATAAGGATCATCTTGTAATAATCAGCCTCCGCCTTTTCAACCATGTCAATACATGCAACACCATCATTTGCAGTCTCAACAATACATCCTTCTTCCGTCAATAGTTCTCTTGCAATTTCTGTATTAATTTCATTGTCTTCCACTAATAGGATTCGAACACCGTTCAAACAATTTTTATTGTGCAGATTAGTATTTTTCTTCTCCAGAATATCTTCTTTTAACGCTTTTCTGCAAGGAACAGTCACTGTAAATGAAGAACCCTCGCCCTGCTTACTTTTCACTTCTATAGTGCCATTCATGAGTTCAACAAGTTTTTTCGTAATCCCCATTCCAATACCGCTGCCCTCAATATGACTGGCGGTAGAATTACGTTCTCTTTCAAAAGCTTCAAAAATATGCTTTTGAAATTCTTCAGACATACCAATTCCATTATCGGTAATGGTAATGATCATATTGCACCAGTCTTCTTTTTCACAGGGTTTCTGTACCACTCTACAGGATATTGCACCTCCTGTATTTGTATACTTTATCGCATTACTTATAATATTGAAACAGACTTCTGACAGGTGCGGTGCATCCATATATACATACGGATACATAATCTGTTCCGTCAGAGAGAGCGTCTGATTTTTACTTTCTGCCTGTTGTTGGAACATAGTGACACAATTTTCAAAGTTCTCATGGACATCTGAAACAACATATTCCATTTCGACCTTATTATTTTCAATCCTTGCAAGATCCAGAACATTACTAAGCATCGACAAAAGTTCTTTTCCGCATATTCGAATTTTTTCAAGGTATCTGCTAAGTTTTTCTGTTTCTATCAAATGTCTGGACGCCAGCTCTGCATATCCAATGATTGCATTCATAGGAGTTCTGATGTCATGAGACATATTGAACAGGAATGACGATTTTGCTTTATTTGCACATTCTGCTTTTAATTTAGCTTCCCGCAATTCCTCTTCTTGTTTTAATTCCCGCATTTTTTCATCTGTCACATCTCGATTTGCAATCAGCACGGATGTAACATTTCCATTTTTGTCATAACTCTGAGGAACAACCATGGAAAGAAACCATGATCCATTCTTCTTTTTGAATTCGGAAGACATAGATTCTTTATTATGAAGCCGTGCCGCCATGGTTTGTATATCAAAAAAATCTATATACTTCTGTACAAACGGTTCTGCTATAATACCTTCGATAACCTCGAACTGAGGATCCCAATCTGCAGTATTATCTTTAATATCCCAATCCATCTTTCGGGATCTTTTGACAAGTTCGACCTTCTTTGTTTTCAGATTCAACCTTGAGATATAATAATAGGCAGTACCTAATGCATGAAACGCCTGTCGAGTTTTCTTCACCTGCTTTCCCAATGTAACAGGGAACTCTTCACCGTCCCTCTGTTCCAAATCCGGTGTTGACTGATGCAGATGCTGAACCAGCCATTTTCCATTTATCCACCTATAGATAATCGTAAATCTTGTCTCCATTTTAAAACAAATCGAACCGTCCTTAAACAGACCAATAAAATCTACTGTTCCATGAGCAAGAACATGATCATCATCAAGCTGTTCTTCTTCCTGATGTAAATTTTGTACTTCAATTCTGATTTTGCCTCTTTGTTTTACATCAAATTCAAATGATTCTAAAAACTCATGCAGGTTCCTGAAAATCTCGTGTTTCCCAGTTCCAATCAGACTGATATTTTCATCAAAATAATTCTCTATACCTAAATCATTTACTGATTCAGCATTACTATATATTTTCATAAGTTGCTCTGTGAGTTTTTTGAAATCATCCATACGGTTCCCTCATGCTTAAAAAGTCTTAAATGACTTTACGTTTTTTGTTTTATTTTAAAGTTTATCCACTTTTCATTCTCTTCCCAAAAATCCGAATATACCAATCAAATTATTTACTTCATCATATCACAGCAGGATATTATTCCACAATCATTTTTTCAACGCTTATCGCTTGTAAATCAAGAATAAAATCCTTAAATATCTCTCGATTAACTTCTTCTCGAAAAAAGAAGCTACCATTGCATTTTCATTATTTAGAATGTTTTATCTATCTTCCACGCTTTCCAGACATCCGGCTGATATCCATGAGTGGATTGTTTTCCGTTACGGACCACCGGTGTCTTAATCACCTGCGGGTTTTCCAGTCCACCATTTGCCTGGGCAACCGAATTGAATTCACCCTTGCTCAGTCTCGCCTTCCGGCTCGGTCGGTTCGTAGCACGTCGTCCACTGGACGACACTCACCCTTTTTCTTTCATATCATGGAATTGAATCCATACATTCTATGATTACTGGAACTTTATTTCATTTTTAATTCAACAAACTTGAATTTATGGATTTAACTTCCTCAAAATAATCAGCTTTAGGGTAATACATACAATCACAAAAACTGTCACCAAGACACCATCCAACAGCAACTCTGTGTACCACGGTGCAGACTGCATGGCATATAAATTTGGATAGATTTTAAAATGCCAAAACTTATAAATTCCGAACCCAATGAAAACTCCTATAAATGAACCAATAACGATGTTTAAAAAACAATTCAACTTTCTCAGCATAGCAGCACATCCCTTTCCAATTTCGTCAAATAATACATAGGCATCGTCTCCACAAACAGCTTGTATCAAGAAATGTCCCCTATCGTCCATTGCCAGTTCTCCATCTATAAGCATATCTTCCTGTACAAAGGTCTGAAGCTCCCCTTCTTGCCCTTCGGACAAGAAGAATTTTCTTGAAACCACCTAGACTACACCTGCGGCTGATGAACAATTCCCACAAACAGCGGCAATCCGTCTGTCCCTGTGATAGCAAATATAAACGGTCGGTTTAAAATGAAATCAACCTCTTCCTCCGGCGGAGCGCACGCACCTGCTGTCATCATCACTGTGTAGGCCGCAGCCGTAACTCCTTCCTCATCAACCGCAACACGCACCGCATGCTTAGCCTGAGAAAGATATGCCGCTGTATCATCGGTCATAGGAGAAAAATCAGCGGTTTCCGGGTCAAAGATATCCGTAATACCAAGGTTCATCAAATCCTTTTTCAGCTCCATATCGGATGCCACATCAAACTTAGGAACTGCTAAATTCACCATCAAAAATTTGCTTTCGGCTTTCTCACCGCTGCTGAGAAGAAATTCCATGGTATGCTCATCGGCAAGCAGTTCCTCCGGTGTTATGCCCTCATCCGGCCGTATAAACCACATATATCCGCTGCCTTCCAGCTTTTTGGCTGCTGCTGAAAAGCGCTCGCTCCAATAATACGTATTTGTATTGCTCTGGTGCATGAAATCACAAGTCACATCACCATTGTCAGCATGAAATGTATCCGGCTTTGTATTACTTTCAGAAAACTCTCCATCCCATTTTGCGCGGAAATAAATGGTAGAAGCCAGGGCAAGGATGGTCTCCGGATCCATCGACAATTTCGAGGCCTGTTCTTCCAGAAGTCCACCAGTCTGTTGATTCATCCACTCCTGAAGTGCCTTATCATAAGCGGCAGATCCCATTTCTCCCCGGAAGGAGGATGCATAATAATATTTTGCCAGCGAATCCAAAGTATTCTGCTTAAATTTGATTTGATCGTTCATCCACAGAGAATTTGCGAGAATGCTGGTTACGGCACCGTCATCACAGTAATTTGCATTCCAGGCTGCAGACGCCTTCTCATGAAGAGAGTTTATATCATTGCAATCAAGCAGGTTCAGAATCTGGCTTCGGCTATTACCATCGGTCACCTCCGCCAGCATGGCAAGAGCCATATAAATATTAATCGGAGAACAAGCTTTGTTTTCTCCACCGGTTTCACTGAGCAGCTGTAGCACAAGCGTGGACAGATAGCTATCCAGACCATCTCTATAACCATCCGGTTGATTCATCTGTTTTTTGCGATCGGCCCACCATGCATCGTAAACCTTATCAAAACCATCACTGTCAAAGTCCCCATTTAATTTCGTATATTTACTTTCATCTGGATACTTTGCCATACTCGGATACTCAGCAGCAACAACTTGATATTTTTCATTTTCCCCTGCCTTCTGCGTACAGGCAGTCAAAGAAATTATATTGATTGAGATAAGTAAAATTGCGATCATTCGTTTCATCACGATACCTCCCTACAACTTCCGATTTTAATGTCTCTATTATACCATAATGATACTATTATAAAAAAGGAAAAAGAGCTCCTTCGAGCTCTTTTGATTCAGTTCTGTAAACTTGAATTTCTGGATGCGTATAATATGCGAAAAAAAACTTAACTTCATCTTAAATATAGTGCTGAGTTTCACTGCCATTCTTTAACACCATTTTCACCACACCAAGCAATGCTGCAAACAAAACACCAGCAACCGGCCATACAATCCATGTAATATCCCAGCTCATCGTCCAGAAGCTCCATGCAAGGTAAATCGCTGTAGTCAAGCACCAATATACACCAGAAAACGTGTCAGTCTTTTTCTTAAACAGTTTTTCTTCTTTTGTATATTCGCCTTCCTGAAGAAGGGTATCGTAACTGCTTTTTACCATCCCAACACGAACCAACAGATTCACTCCTATTGCAAGTATGAATAGCAGTAATCCAACGGAAATACCACAGTAATAGTCGGACGCTTCCATAGATTCGGCAATAATTGTCGGAATCACTGCCAGTATACAAAGCACTACCCCAACAGCTGTTCCTCTGATAAAAATTGGTTCATAGGAATCTTTTTTTTCTCGTACCATTCCAGATACACCATACTCTGTTTCAAAGCATTCTTTTTCAAAATGTTCCATATGTGATTCACTCATTCCATATGTAATAAACAAAAAGACGGCTGCCGCAACCATTCCAAGCAAAAAAACACATCCAAATACTGTTGCCAGAGATTCCGAAACATGAAATACGCTATCTTCTGCCATTGTCACAAGAACAATCAATAATATTGGACTTAAGATACACATACTTGTTGCGTTTGCCACTACTTTGGATCCATTTCTTTTCATGTCAAGAAATTCATTTGCATTCTCCATAGTTACTTTTTTCAACGGTTCTGCATAGCTTTCAGTACTTTCGTGATAGGTGATATTTTCTGCTTTCATTTCATCTTTTAATAGGTAATCTGTACTAACACCAAAAAGCTCCGACATCTGTAAAATTCTTTGCAAATCTGGAACAGCTCCTGCACTTTCCCACTTAGATACTGCCTGTCTGGATACGCCCAACTGATTGGCTAGTTCTTCCTGTGACCATCCATTCTTTTTTCTTTCCTCTGTAATCTTATCAGCTAAAATCATTTTTTCCTCCTTTTGCAGATTTTATGAGCTAAATATAACAGTTTTGCTGTTTGCATTCCACCATTTCAGGCTGTAAATCTGTCAACCAGCAGTTGCAAATCACAAAAGGACTCTATGAATCCCGATTTTCCAGCAATACAAGCAGGAAATTATTTATCATCTGCATTGTTTTCCTTTTTCTTATGAGTCGAACCCAAGCAAAGAAACGAAGAACCAAGACATAACCATACTATAGCCATAGAATTTTCATTTCCAGTCGTTAAGCCAATAGCTGAGACTATCAAAAACAGAGCTGATACAACATAAAATAAGATTGATTTGTTTATTCCTTTTTTCATAAATAAGCATCTTCTGCAAACAATAATTTATTTTAATAAATATTTTTTAAACGCTTTATGATTATCAAAGTGGACTTCTCTAAAAAACAGAACTAACCACATAATATAGGTTGGTATAGCCATATATGGGGTTAAAAAGCAGGATAATGTCGCTCCTGCTAACATTATAACAGTCCATATGAAGCACTGATTTCTTATATCACGAGAGATCTGAGCTTTATCATACATCGCCTGTTCTTCTTTAGAAAATGAATTAAATCCTGAAACAAATTTAGTTACTTTTTCCTTAAAAATCGCAAATAACACACCTATAATTACAAATGGTATAACCAAAATTATACATGACCAAAATCCTATATTCATAATACATACCTGTAACTTTCGATTTATAAGTACAATTTGTTTTCCTTCCTGCCAGAACAAACCTTCTTCATTTTTTTCCCGGCGATAAAGCTGATAAACTTGCTGCAATTTCTTGCTTTCTTCGGACAGACTGCTACACAGTGCATACAAGAAATGCACTTATCCTTATCGGTCAGCTTCGGATTGTTCAAGGGAATAGCACCTGCCGGGCATTCTTTTGCGCACAGACCGCAGGAAGTGCATGTTCCATTTGCAACAGGTTTGAGCGGAACACCACCATATTCTCGATATGGTCTGTTTCCCGGAAATGCAGGTGTCCTTTGTGCTTCGCTGTTTTGCATAATCTTTGCGGCAAATTCCAGCAATTCTTTTTCATCCTGCTGATCCGGGCGTCCGGTTCCAAATTGGTGCATCAGGGAATGCTCTGCGACAGCCTCCATTCCTGCGATACATACAAATCCTGATGCCTCCAGAACATCCTGTAGTTCCAATAGAGTATCATCAATCATACGGTTTCCAAATACTGCCACAAGAATTGCCTTCGTACCATCTGCCTTTACTTTGCGGAACATATCCGTTACAACTGATGGAATGCGTCCACCGTAAGACGGTACAGCAACCAAACATAGATCCTTTTTTTCAAATTTCACCTTCATGAGTTTATCTGGTTCTTTAATTAGGTCGATTTTTTCAGCCTCCAGCTTCGTCCCTTTGGCAACAATATCTGCTACTTTCTTTGTGCCACCGGTTGGGCTGAAAAATATATTATAAAATCTCATAATGTGCCTCCTGCTAATACCGAATAATTCCAGTTAAGAAAACTGGAATTATTCGGTATTTTCAAATACTAACGTACTTAATTCTGTTCGATAAGTGATTTATAGTAGTTACCAAAATCAGCAAGTGAATTAACAATTGGAAGCATTTTTGTTCCGAGTTCCGTTAATCCGTATTCAACTCTCGGTGGCTGCTCATGGTAATCGTGGCGATATGCCAGTCCATCACTCATCATTTGTCTTAAACTATCTGTCAAAACCTTTTGTGAAATACCATCTATACTTCGTTGTAGCTCATTGAATCTCCATGGGCGCTCTTTCAAGTTACGCAAAATCAGCAGTTTCCATTTTCCTCCGATGAGAGATACTGCTGTTGCAACTGGGCATTCCGGTAATTCTTCTTTTGCTCGCATAATTCTCACCTCCGAGTCTATTGTAACACATTCAATTTTGAGTGTACAGTTACAAAAAGGTGCGTACTTGTTTTTGTATGTGTCTCACACTATACTAATACCAAGCAACCAGAAACTACAAATCAACTATGGAGGTATCATTATGACAAATTACACAAAAACAACTATTGGAAAGGAAAACCGAATTGAGCTGCATGAAAAGTTGTCTTTAACAGGTGCAGAAATCAGTTTAAACGAACTACCTGCAGGAGCAAATGTCCCATTTGTTCATTCTCATAAAGAAAATGAAGAAATCTATGGAATTCTTTCAGGTAACGGCAAAGCCATAATTGATGGAGAAGAAATCAGCCTTTCAACTGGAGACTGGCTAAAAATCGCACCTGCTGCAAAGCGTCAGTTTTTTGCATCCGATGTTTCTGGAATTACTTATATCTGCATTCAGGTAAAAGAAAATTCTCTGGAACATTTTACAGCAGAGGATGCTGTAATCGGCTAATTAAAAGTATTTATTCACAAAAAATGCACAGTTCCAGATAAGCTAAGAACTGTGCATTTCTTTTTTCTTCAATTTTACAATTCCTCTATTTTTCAAACAAGAACTTCTCGATTTCAAATGGCGATAAATAAATCTCTCCACCATCATCAGTTTAATTTTCGTTTAGATTAACGATTTCTTTTTCCTGTATTCTCTGTCCCTCGGATTTCCTCATGATAGAAATAATCTACGATCACCGGATGTCCCTGCGGGACTCTGCCATAAGGCATTTCATTATCCACAAAGGGACAATCATACTTCTTAGCCATTTCCTCAGCTTTTACTTCAAGTGCTTCAAAGTAGCTGCGGTTATGCTTGTTATAGATCTCGTCGTAAAGTGGTACAAGATCAGGATATTTTCCGGCGACATAATCCATAATTGTCTTTTTGAAACCGCCTCGAAGATTGAGATTTTCGAGCCAGAACAGATCGCACTGATCCTTTACCCGCTCAAAGATTGCTTCAAAATCCGTGATACCGGGGAATACCGGGGATACGAAACAGACTGTACGGATACCTGCCTCATATACCTGCTTCATAGCAGCGATACGGTGCTCAATGCTCGAAGCAGAATCCATATCGTTCTTGAAATTTTCATCTAGTGTGTTGATCGACCATGAAACGGTTACACGTCCAAGCTTCTTCAACAGATCAATATCCCGTACCACAAGATCCGACTTTGTACAGATCAGAATATCTGCGTCACTGCCGATCAGCTGCTCCAGAAGTTTTCTGGTATTCCCGAATTGCTCCTCCTGTGGATTGTAGCCATCTGTCACAGAACCGATGATCACCCGCTGTCCGGCATATTTCTTCGGATTTTTAATTTCCGGCCAATGCTTCACATCAAGGAAAGTGCCCCATTCCTCCTTGTGCCCGGTAAAGCGCTTCATAAAAGAAGCATAGCAATACTTGCAGGCATGTGTACAGCCCACATAGGGATTGACCGAGTAACCGCCTACCGGCAGACTAGACTTAGTCATGATGTTCTTTGTTTCCACCTCACGAATGAGGATTCCATTCATTACTTCTTCCATGATTTCTGTACCTCTAACACTTTATTAAATTCTTCCGGCATTTCCTGAATCATATTTTCATCCCCTATGATAGGGACAAGGTCTTCCTTCATAAACACCGGAATGCCGAGCTTATGTGCCTGATCCGTCAGAGACCATGCCCATTCCGGCTCCGTATGAATCTTCCTGCTCTGAGCTCCGGTCATGGTGCCGACAACGATCCAATTGATTCCGGAAAGGTCAACTGTGCCGGGATCATCAAATAACGGCTCAAAGGTAACATGGTAATGTTTTGCTCTGACGTTTTTCCGAAGGGCGTCGATACGCCACAGTTCTGCTTTCCTCGTCACCGTAACGCCAAACCATGCGTTTTCCAGATCGGTATCAATATCCAGCGAATCAGGTCGCTTGGTAAGGAACAGGAACTGATGCTGCGGATTTTCACGGATCTTTACAAATACCTCGTCTCTCCATTCCGGCTTCCATCCGGAGAGATCGCTCATGCCGGTAAGAAGAAAGTTCTGCGGACGTTTCTTTTCCATCATCTTAAGCTTACCCGGAAAGAATTCAGGGGCAGCGAAGTCATCAATCATATGCCAGCGTTTCACGTTGTTGCGGGCATAGCAATATGCACACCCCACTGTGCAGCCAATGACGATATTCATGTTCTGAATCTGATCTTTGATACAAATACTCATGACTTCTGCCACTCCTCAAGATTCTTTCTGATGCGGTCGAGGCATTCCTCAAACCAGGTAATTTCTTCCTCTGAAAAATCTTTGTAGTAAATACTGCCCATCTCATCAGATACAGAATCGTACTCACCCTTTAAGGCATGTGCTTTCTCAGTCAGAAACAGGAGTGTTTTTCTTTTGTCCGTTTCAGACTGAACACGGCTTATCAGCCCTTGATTTTCCATTCTTTCCAGCATCGTAGTAAGAGATGTTATCGCTAATCCGCATTTAGTCGAGAGTGACCTGATTGAGATACCATCCTCCTGCCACAGCACATAAAGAATACGCCCCTGGGCTCCATTAAACGCATCAATATTCTTTTCACTGAGAATCTTCTCGAAAATCCGGTCTCCAAGCTGTTTTATTTTGGTGACAAGAAATCCTCCATTCATTTCCATACAAAAGCTCCTATATAGTAGTTTACCAAAAACATACTATATAGGAGCTTTATTGTCAACAGTTTATATGTCCTAATAGGTAAATTCCGTTTTTTTCAATTCTCCAAACTGGAATTTGACTTGCCTATTTTCTTAAAATCTCATGTGGAGCTTCTATTTCATTTGCCAAGGTATGCTCTGTTAATTCTGACATCAATTTCAATTTTTTATTAATCAATGGTCGCATACAATTAGGAACATGTTCCTGATGCGCTCTGTGGATTGCTACACATTCCTTACAGTTTCCGTGATAACGACAGGCTTTCAGGCAAGGACAGTGATCTTTGTCTTTATACTCCTTACGAAATTCCGCTGCAAATTCTTCTTGCAGTCTCAGTCCCTCGACACGGTTTCCCTTATGAAATTCTACCATTGCATCCAGTTCTTTCTGGTTCCCTTCAATCTTCATGTTATTATAGCGCCTCCATTTCAACTATTCCTCATTTTCTGATAAATTAGAATTTTCAAATTAGTCTTTGCAAATAACCTTTGAACCTTCACCATCAATTACAATTCCCTGACGGTTGTTAATCGGGCATAGATTCAAATCCGAAAACTCAGTCATTATTTTCTCGGTAACTTTCTTAAATGGTGCTGTAAGATAATGCGGAAGAACATAGAAATCAATCAAATCAAGCCCTGCATCATCTTCTTGTGAGTAGTCCTCTGGCTTTTCATCCATTTGCTCGATATATTGGATGCTTGGAGCGCATATAATTGCGCCTGCCGACTCGCCGATCATCAATTTTCCATTTGCCAATTCCTTTTTCAGTAGCCCATCAGTTCCCGTTTTACGGAGCTGGTCCATAAGAAAGAAAGAATTTCCGCCGGTAAAATATATCACATCTGCTTCTTCAAAAACAGACTGTATCGTTGAATAAGCCTCCGTTGAAATATCAATTTCAGTTACGATTGCTCCCAACTTTTTGAATAATTTTCGAGCCGAGCCGACATAACCGGTGTAGCCTTCACGCAGTGAAGCTGTTGGAATAAATGCGACTTTCTTATTTTCAATTTCTTCCTTTATCAGACTTCCCACACTTGAAAAGTGCGAACATAAAAATAGTTTCATCAATATTCTCCTTTATAAATTCCGATTTTCTTAATTTTCCAAACTTGAATTTGGAGTGTGCTTTATAAATTTTTTCCGATTCCCTCAAGTTCGTTCATGGAATTCTTATTTTTTTCAAGTTCATCTCTGGCTGTTGCATAATATGATTTATTGAAAAGCATGTCCCATGAAAGATATTTTGCCATACAGTCAAACTGCTTATCAATCAGCTCATACTGGATACTGTCTACGGGAGAACCACCTACAACAATCGTGCCCACTTTTTTATTTTTTAACTGTAATCCACGGCAGTAGCACTTATCAATGACTAATTTCAATTGTGCTGACATTCCCCACCAATAAACTGGCGTAGCAAAAAGAATCATATCTGCGGCAGCAATTTTATCAATTGTAGGATTTGTATCATCCTTATCGACGCATCCCTTAGAGCATTGACAGACACCACATCCCCTGCATGGTGCAATGTTGAGTTTGTCTGGTTCAATGATTTCAATTTCATTCTTTTCTGACGCTCCTTTTATAAATGCATTGATTGCTGTCAGCGTGTTTCCTTTTCTGGCACTTCCATTAATGATTACAATTTTCATGCGTGTATCCTCCAACTTTTTCAATTCAAATAACTTTAGGTTGCCTGTCATAAAATATTCGAGAAGAACTCTTCTAGTAAACTATTGATCATCTCCGGTTTATCTGTATTAGAATTATGACCGGCCCCTTCAATCCACTTTAAAGGAATTTTCGTTTTTCGATGCCATTCTCTGTTATACCTTATGCATGAACCGGCATGATCCTTTATACCACATATCAACAGGGAAGGACATTTGATTTCATAAGGCAGATCCTTTTCCATTGCCTCTGCCAGAATACGAAATCCATGCCCGGCAATTTGTGCATAACGATGCTGATCACCATCATAGACCAGCATCATTTCCTTCATCAGGTTTCTGCCATAATTAGAAGTTGCAACTCCCTTTGTTCCGGATTTCAAAAGCAACTTCCATGGGTAATGTGCATATACTGGTTCCATTCTTTTCAGAAGCCAGATCTCCACTGCTGTCACATAGTTTCTCTGGAGCGGTGCTGAATCAATGGAAATAAAACCTGCCAACCGGTCAGGATACAATTGTGCATAAGCCTGGCCTACATATCCTCCCATTGATTGACCGATTATAATTGGTTTTATGATTTCTTCTTTTTCAAGAATCCCATTCAACCATTTTGCCTTATCAAACAAGTCAAAATCAAACCGGAACGGCCAGGAAAAGGCATGAGCCGGTGCATCCCATACAATAATATTATATTTTCCATCGAAGTACGCAACCTGTTTATCAAACAGTCTATGGTCAGCAGTCAGCCCCGGAAGAAATACAAGCGTCGTTGTATCCAAACTCAGAATACTTGACCAATAGTGAATTATTCCGCAAGGAGTTTGATATGTACTTTCCTTCAACAAATCCACCTCCGCAATTTTCATTTTCTCGGTTACACAAACTGAAAAACTTTAACTAATATTGGTTTTTTATATCAAATACATTCTGCTACATCTCATCCGGTTTTTGATCGTCGTGGGCTTTCCATTGACACTCCGTCAATTTCATATCTGTAAATACCGCTTTAAACGATGAATCTTCCGGACTGCATGCATAAATTCCAAATTTGATTTTTCCTGCACCAGCCCACATATGACAAATCCTCATTTGCTTAAACCGTATGCCATAGTGTACTCTTTTTCACCAGTAGCTTCATCCAAACCTTCACATTGAATAATGAACCCTTCTCTTTGGTAAAAAGAAATTGCTCTGGCATTCTTCTGGTATACATTTAATCGTAAGCTAACTTTTTTATCCTTAACATAATCTAATAAAAGCTTACCTATGCCACATGACTGCATTTCATCGGAGACAAAAATACCTTCGATATATTCAGCATTTAGTCCTACAAATCCTTGAATCATTTTATCATCTTCATACACATAGACTTCGGATTGTGACATCATTTCTTTCACTAATTCATAATTACTTTTCCAGTATTGATTGGAAATAAAATAATGTGCTTTCAGATTTGTCTTTAACCATATGTCAGCGACTCTATCGATATCTCCGTTCAGCAACTTTCTAATCATAACAAATATTCTCCACAACTACATCCTTTATGCTTTTCTCTTTTATCCATTCTATCACAAGCTCACCATTAATCATCAATTTTTTGATATTTTTTCTTTTTCCCTACTGCAAAACAGCATCTGAGCGTTTCGTTATATAGAGTGGTACAAATACAGAGCAAAACTAAAATGTTAGCTGGAAATTGATCCTTTTGAATGGAATTTTGTGTCACGAACGTGTTTAGAAAATAACAAAAGCGTTCGTTGTCAGCTAATCCAGCTAACATTTTCGAACGCTTTGAAGCCCGTCGCCAAGAGGATTTGAACCTCCGACCCCTCGCTTAGGAGAGCTCCAACCTATTGTCACTCTCTGTCAATCTGAGGTAAGGTAAACCCATATGGGACACTATTAAAAACTGTTTCCAATTCAATTTGAGTTATTCTGAATACCCCCTCTGTCAAGCTCTGTAAAGCTCTGAAAGTTAGCTGATTGTTTGCTCCAGCTAATAATTGGGGAATGCCTTGATATTACCATCGACATCTGTTATATGACCACCATGCTTCGTACGTTCGATCATGGTAAACAGTATTCAATTAAACTTCCTATCGAAAGCACAAGATATTTTCTTGTCTATAAATAATATAACGCATACGAGACGGTTTGTCCATGCGTTTTTGACTGGCAAATTTTATATTTTGTTACTGTTCAAGGGTTAGCTGGACTTGAACAGTAACAATCTGCCTGATCAACACCCTGTTTTTTATTGTTCCAAGTTATCGAGCCAGTCATCGAAACTCTTCTTAGAGATGTGATACTTTCCGCCATCCAACTGGATCCACCGGAATTCCTTTTTCTTTAAAAGGTTATAAATAGTAGGTCTGCTGACTCCTAAGATTTCCTGTAACTCTTGAACTGTATAACATCTTTTTTCTGACATTTCTTTATCCTCTTTTCTTTGAAATATGAAAGAAAAATTATCCCTTCATATAATGAAACGCTCAGAGCATGTTTTACAGTGGTCAAAAGCAAATTTTTTTACTTTTTTTCTTACGAGTTTTCTTGCGAATTTTTTTAATGCAACTCGTAAGAAACTCGTAACATTAGATTTTTACATTTTTCATGAAATTAAGTAAAGAAAAAGAGCATATGGAATTGAATCCATACACTCTATGATTACTGGAACTTTATTTCATTTTAATTCAACAAACTTTTGTTTATCTCGTTCTTAAGTTCATCTTTATTCTCGTATGTTCCCACTATCGGAATCGTACTCTGTCTGTTCTACATAATCTGCGGAACAGTCTCGTTTGTACGGATAAAAAAATAAACTGAGCCACGGCTGTTCCAGTTCTAACACGAAATCAGCCGTGGCCTTATTTATATCATTTCACTCTTTTTTGCAATAGAACAACACCACAGCAACAACTCAAATCGACTTAAAATTCCAGACTATTCGCATTTAGCAAGAAATACTTCATTCCCATGATAACAAAACCTTCATCATTTCTCCAAGGCTTTTTGCTGCCATTTACAATGACGATCTTCTTGAAAGAGTCCGGGATATTACGCAGAGAATTGAACTCCTGCGTCTGTTTTTCTTCCGAAGTCATGTCATATGCAACCTGGATATAGTATCTCTGGTTTCCTTGATTCACCACAAAGTCAACCTCCAACTGCTTGCGAACACGTTTGCCCTCTTTATCCTTATCGAAAATATCCACGACACCCACATCAACATTGTAGCCACGGATCAGCAGCTCGTTATAAACAATGTTCTCCATGATATGAGTAGGCTCCTGCTGTCTGAAATTCAGACGTGCATTTCTCAGTCCCAGATCAGTAAAGTAGTATTTCAGATTTGCACCGATATACTTTCTGCCCTTAATATCGTATCGGCTTGCCTTGGAAATCAAAAAGGCATCTGTCAAATGGTCGATATGCTTGGAGATGGTTTTATTAGCATAAGTCATCTGGCGCTCACTGGCAAAGGTATTGGCAATCTTTGAAGGGTTGGTCGGTGCGCCGATTGCAGATGCAAGCACATCAACCAGAATCCCAATCTCATCCACGTTCTGAATCTTATTTCTTTCAATAACATCCTTCAGATAGACATTTGCAAAGATGTTCTTCAGATAGTCCGCTTTCTGTCGTTCGCTCTGAAAACTTACGATCTGCGGCAATCCTCCGTAGATCATGTAGTCATCCCAGGCATCATCATAATCGCCGTCATAGACAGAATAAAACTCTGCAAAGGAGAGCGGATAGATTCTAATCTCATCACCTCTGCCACGGAACTCGGTCACAATGTCGCTGGACAGGAACTTGGAATTACTTCCGGTGACATACACATCAATATTGCTCATGCGGAGCAGGCTGTTCAGCACTTTCTCAAATCGTGGCATGAACTGCACTTCATCCAAAAGGAGATAATACTTCCCGTCGTCTTTCATGGCATCCTTGATGTACTTGAAGCATACCTTGGGATCTCTTAATTCCTCGTTCTCAATACCATCCAATGCAATTTCAATAATATGATCAACATCAACGCCGTTCTCCAGTAAGTATCTCTTAAAGATGGTAAACAGCAAAAAGGATTTGCCACATCTACGAATGCCGGTAATCACCTTTATCATTCCATTATCTTTTCGCAGGGTAAGCTGCTGTAGGTAAGCATCTCTTTTAATCTCCATCATTGCACTCCCTATTTCCGTGCATCTGCACATTTTTTAGTAATGAGATTCTATCACAGAACGACCTGAATTTCAATGTGTATTCCCATTTTATGTGCATCTACACACTTTTATGTGATGTTGATAAATATATTTTCAGATTTTTTTGATTGCAGTGTCTATAAGCGACTACTCCAATCGTTATTATAGGTAAACAACAAAAAGGAGATTCACTCCTGTTGCTAATCTGTTACTGGAAGAAATAAAAAAGATCATCGTTTTACCATAATCGTGAAACGATGACCTTTTTGTCCTTCCTTTCCTCCCGCAACACCTTTCCCTGGTATTTCAAACAGAATAATAATCTATGCATTTTCTGCACAAAATGAGGAATGACTGGTTTTTCAGTTGCTTGCCGTAATTTTAGGTGTATAGCAGTACCTGGCCGGAAGACGGATACAAAGGATGCGGAATGGATTGCCGACCGTTATATTTCGGAAAGCGGCCATTCTAAAACGGAACAACGACCGCTGAGCACCGTAAACTGCACTTCAAGGATCTGGGAGCGGATTACTATAATCAGTTCAATAAGGAACGCAAGATCAATGCGTATCTCAAAAAGTTAAAAATTCTTGGATGGGAAGCCCCTGTAGTTGCCGCATAAAGTTTCCGGTTAAGTGAAAAAAGTCTATTAAAGTTTGTATAGGGAGAGTCTGCGCTTTTTTAGTTACCCAGAAGTTAATGTTTCACAGTAAGTAAAAAAAGATGCCAGGATTTCTCCTGACACCGTAGTGACTGTGCCAACTTCGTGCCCAGTGGGCACAAGGTTGGTTCATCTCATCATATACTGTTGTAATATAAAAACGATGCAATGCCACTATAATTTCAATAGATTCATTATCAGTTTTACCAGCCTCTTTTTCTACACCAAATACATCTGTTTCAAAAGAATCCTTCATCTGACCAACCATCTGAACACACTCTTCATAAGTAATGCGGTATACCGGAGTACTTCCCTCTGGCTTACTTAATGCCTGGTGGTCATATTGATCCAGAAGAATCAATGCATCTGTGTATTCATTTACTGCTCTTAGCACATCTTTTTCCTCTATATCAAGTGCATCTGCAAGCATCCTTGACTGAATATCAACTGTTTTCTTAAGAGCCTGAAGACGCTTTTCATTGATTGCATAACCTTTCAAAATAAACTGTTTAAGAACATTATTTGCCCATTTTCTGAAAGCTATACCTCTTTGTGAATTGACTCTGTATCCAACTGCCAGAATCACATCTAAAGAATAAAATGCAACCGGCTGTTTTACTCCATCAACACGCATTTTTTGCGTGTTGTTATTTTTATCAACTTCTGAAGATCTGAAAACATTATTTATATGCTTTCTAATATTAGTTTCATCCTTATCAAACAAAACTGCCATTTGATTCGCAGACAGCCATACCGATTCTCCATCTCGAGATACTGGTACTTCTAATTGCATATTTCCATCCATAAATAAGACAATATCATTTCCCATATTCTTCACCTATTACCTTCTGTACAATGTACAATATGTATTTATCCACCTACACTGTTCATATAGTTCAACTGTCATTAACAAATAAAAATGTTTTATGATAATGTATCTATCACTGATTTTACTGTACTTTTCAGATTCAGTCCATCCTTTATCCCAGCCGGTAAAAAAACTCTTCTGTATCTCATGTAAGTATTCCTGTTTTCCGTCCATGTGCTTTCTTTCTACGCAATCCTTATAATCTGCTCCCAAAGCAAAATCTCCTCTGCATTTACATTTCGATTATCATGGTAATGACCAAAAAACCACTTTTTGAACGTACACTTCTGACGTATTTCCTCCAAATAATCGTTCAGATAGTCTTTTGAATAAAAACCATTTCCAAGTAAGGCCTGGGTGCTTGAAGCACAACTATGTGTGACAATAAAGTCAACCTTATTATCATGCTTCTCTAAATTCTGTCGTCCTTCCTCCATCTCTTCTTTTGATGGTAATTCCTGCTTCCACCAACTCCAATGATTAATACGAAACGGCAAATACCCTTTGCTTAATGTGTCATATTTCTTTTCAAACTCCGGATCATCTGGTTCCAACACTCCACCCTGGATATCGTGGCTGCTGGCTCCTCCAAAGCTGAATATCTTCTTTTCTGCAATCTTAAATACCTGTCCTCTCATAAGATGGATAACAGATTCTCTTATTTTATGAACCTTGCCACCGTGCCAATTCTCGATCGGATACTGATATAAACGGTCAAAATTCTCATGATTACCACAGACAAAAAGCGTAGTAAATGGTCTGGAATCCAGCCAGTCCAATATCATCGTTTCCTCTTTACTTTCTGCCTCTCTGTGCCACACACCCCCGAAATCTCCACACCATCTTTTTCATAATCAGAATCTGTATCTGACGTTAATCTTCTGTATGCAATTATAAACGCAATTAAGCCTAAATATGCTTCTGTCTTACCTCCACCGGTAGGGAAATATAGAAGATGTCTAATATTCTTTTGTTATTTTCTCTGTTATCTCATATATCTCTTTGAATTTTTCTAAGTCCTCCGGTGATCTGATCAGCATGATTTCTTCGATTTTTCCGGTTCGTATATCTTTGAACCCTGCTACTTCTTCTCCGGTACAAATGCTTGCACGAATTACTGGTTTCATATGTTCTCGGTCATATGTTTTTTTCACGATTTTCTTTTTGAATATTCCCATGCTTCATCCTCCGAATAATTACAGTAACAAGATCAACTATTTAATTTCTGGAACATTTTTCTGCATCGATTGCCAATACAAACATCAGAGCATCCAAAGCGTTTCCTGGATTCTGTACATCAATAACATATGTATCAGTCATATGAAACAGTTCTTTATTGACCCGTGCAATTAAATATCCGCTTTGATCAAGAATACTATAGTCCCATTCCATAATGGTTCCATCAATATGCCATCCATTGTAATCAATATTATAATGTGGCGTCAGAAATGAGAATTCTTTGCTCAGGCATCCGATATAACTGCCGTTTTTATAAATTTCGAATTTAGGAAGAAAAGTAAGTACTTTCTGAACAACCATTCCTACTTCATTTCCATAGGCATCATAAATTACAAGTTTATGTCCCCAGGACAACTGGCCTTTTACTACATAAACAGTGTTGCCTGCTTCATCATAGATATCATAGCTGTCAAACCATGAAAACAGCCTTTGTTTAAATAATAACTTCATAACTTTTCACCACTCTCTCCAACAGATATAATTGGTTCTTTATAAGTATCATAATACCATGCCAGAACACCTAAAAAAATATGTAAATCGAAGAATTAACCCATCTTATTTCACCGATTATGATGAAACATATATTTCCAGCTATAAATCAACAACTTATTCCCCAAAAGATATAAAAAAGACCATATACTGCTTGTCGTCCCTGCAAACAGGAAGCTTTCGATTTTTTAATCAGCTTTTTTATCTAACAATACAGATTTTAAATCATACTCCTAATTACCTGTTATTCCTTAAAATACTTATTACAGTAATCTAATGATAAATCCAAAAAATCCTGCAAAACATCCAAATCTGCATACATACCATGATTTGAGTGAGGAAATTCAAGATAATCATATGGCACTTCATTCTTGTCCAAAGCATCAACCAAACCATATTTCAGATTACCAGGTACAAGATGATCTTTCAGTCCATATCCTAAAAGTGTAGGAACTGAGGACTCTGTTACCAGATATGTTGGAGATATTTTCTCAATATATGTTTTATAGTCACCGGAAATAAGCATTTCCTCGCTTATTTCCTCTCCTGTCATCATTTCTATAAACTCTATATCTGTACTTAATCCATTTATTTTTTTGAGAATATCCCAATGTTCCGGTTCAAAGCTGGCAGGTCCCGCAAGCTGGAACACAAATTTCACCGGTATTGCTGAATATTCCCCACTGGTATAAGCATAATTCATTGCCAATGTTCCACCCGCAGATACACCACAGGTAGCCATCCCTGTAACACGATATCCCAGTTCTTGACACTTCTGATTAATGGCATCCACACAGTTCTTTATTTCATTATTCATAAAAAACAGATCGGCTTTCTTTCCTTGATTTTGCAGCGTATAGTCAAGAGTAGCGGTAATATAGCCTTTAGAAGCATAATATTTACACCAAACATCCCCGTCCTCTTTTGCACCTGAGTTAAAGCTGCCACCATGAATATAAAGAATCAGATGCTGACTTTCATTTATGTCAATATTCGCAGGAATATATATATGCCTAAAAATAAAGATGCCGTAAATATTTCATTGCTTCTGCGAACATTCTTTTCATCTGATCCACGCATTGTACTAAACAATACAGATCCACCAATACCAGCCAGCAATCCCAAACCATAAATGATATTCCATAAAGGTGCAAAAACTGCAAGTGCCGCTGGTCCGCTCGGACCATGATATTTCCCTACCATTGCAACATCCACAACAGAATAAATGCACGGAATCAATGTACCGCCGAAGGCTGCAATCAGATACTTAAAATAAATTGATTTGATGTTTCCTTTTAATATATCCATCTCTTATGCTCCTTTTCACACAAAAAAGGATGATACTCCGGAATTTTCACGGAATACCATCCTGCCCATTGGGAATCTTCTGCGTTATTTTTCTTTATATATTACCACATATTAAATAGGTTTTCCAACTGTTTATTGCAAAAGGAATGTTAAATTCATAAATATCTTTGCAAATATACCATATCTATTAACTGTACACCGCCCTCATAGATTGGGTGATTATAATTATCGATAAAGAAATTGGGAATCTTGTGAGAACGGATAAATCCACATTTTTCATAAAATGGTATTGTCAATGGACTGTCACCTGTTCCAACCTGCAAAATAGAATATTCTTCTGCATATTTTTCTGCAAGGAAGTCTATCAGAGCTTTACCATAGCCATTTCCTTGGTTCTTTGGATCAACTGCGATATTTTTAATTTCAAGTATTCCATTATCTTCATCAGTAACGACACATTCAGCTTTTACATTACCATCTTCAAGTACATACATAGTACCCTTTTCAAGATAGCGATCAATCATATTTTCCTGTTCATCAGCTAATAACAATAATGATATAAACTGCTTTTTATTTTCATTTACTTCTCGAATTATCATATCCACTACTCCGTCAAACTGGAAGTTATCTTTATGCCAAGTTTACTTGTCAATCACAAAATAAGCAATCACCATTACCAAAGAAATGGTCAATCCTATGTAAAACTCGGGGAATGCTAATCGAATGCTATTCTGTAAACTGACTTCACCGGTGACAGTCAATGTATGCCAGGTGAGGAATTTATATATTTCGGAGACCACGATCCCAATCGTGCCTAATACGCCTAAACCTTTACTAATACCTCGCTTCTTAAAGGGAAACCATACTCCTAAAACAAACAAAATGACAGACACCATTCCAATAGGATTGAGCAGATTTATCAAGCCGGTAATTTCCTGTACACCTTTTAATCCACCATATTGGTTAAATAACATTGGTAATAAACTGATCAGAAACGCTATTGATAGAATCATTTTCTTTTTCATCCATTCACACTCCTTCGCCAAATTTCTGATTTTTTCTCATAAAATGCTTCTTTAAAAAGCTCTGCATTTTTCCTTTGGTCATCATCCGGAATATGAGAGTACGCATCCGTAACCATATTGACCTGTGCATGGCCGGAATCACCCTGTACTGCTTTGATATCAGATAATGGTACACACAAGCACGGAAAACACTTTATGCAAAATCTTCCACAGTAAAATCTATAAATGATCCGCAAAGGCAAAGGAAACCGACAGTTTACCATGTTTGGAATTATGGCAGTTCTTTTAGGAAGTGGAGATGCATTCCATCTGGTTCCCCGTGCAGTAGCGCTTTGTACAACTGGAGAAGTACTTATTTTTAACTTTTTTCCTTCAGATTTTTATATTGCAAAAATCATATCACCATCTGCAGTATATCCTCTATATGTTCTGCATAATAATCAGCCCCATTCAGTTCCCCTTTCTCACCATATCCATACAGGCATCCTATAAAAGGGCTTTTGCAGGACCTGGCACATTCCAGATCCTGTCTCCTGTCTCCGACTACCAGATAAGGGCCACTATATTCCCGGATGATTTCCTGCACAATTTCTGTCTTTGGACGGAATCTGTATGATTCACAGTCATAAAAACGGTCAAACCATCGTTCCATCCCAAATTCCTTCCAGTGTGCCTCACGATATGAAGCTTTACAGTTACTTAGGATCACAAGGTGATATCCCCGGTTCTTCAAAGCTGTTAGCATCTCCTCTGCTCCCGGATACCACACTGCCTTATGTTCCCTGATCTGTCTTACCATCAGATCTCCTACCATCCTGCTTGCCTGCTCTTTATAGCTCTGATCCAGTTCCGGCAAAAATGTATTCCACATCTCCTTACTGTTAAGTCCCAACCAGCCGGCAATTTCCACCGAGCCTATCTCCCGTTCTTCGGTAACCTTCTGTTCTGTCAGCCACTGATAGGTTTCACGAAATGCCGGTTCATAGATTCCAAGGGTATGATGGATCGTTCCATCATAATCGAATATGATCGTTTTTGTCATCATTTATTTTCCTGTCTTTTAGAGCTGCTTCATCAGATTGACCATCTCAATCGCAGATAATGCACAATCATAGCCTTTATTTCCCGCTTTGCTTCCTGCACGCGCAATAGCCTGCTCGATATTTTCAGTCGTGATCACTCCGAATAAAACCGGGATTCCTGTTGCAAGTTCAACCTGTGCGATTCCCTTGGCAGATTCATTACACACCAGATCATAATGTGAAGTATCTCCACGGATGACAGCTCCAACGCAGATAATTGCATCATATTTTCCTGACTGTGCCATCTTCTGTGCTGTAATCGGAATCTCAAATGCTCCCGGTACCCATGCTGCAGTAATGTTCTCTTCTTCTACTCCATGTCTTACCAGTCCGTCGACTGCCCCTCCCAATAATTTATTCACAATAATTTCATTGAATCTCGCTGCCACGATACCAACCTTCATTCCCTCCGGTGCTACTACTTTTCCTTCTACTAAATTGATCTGTCTCATTTTTTCTTCCTCCTGATATTTGCTGTTTTTTATAAATTTATTTCTTTAAAAATATGACCCATCTTTTCCTGCTTCGTCTTCATATACTTCCGGTCATACTTTTGTGCCGGAATCTCCAGAGGTACTCTCTCATTGATCTTCAGTCCGAATTCGCCAAGTCCATAGACTTTATCCGGATTATTTGTCAGTAATCTTAATGATTTCACACCAAGGTCTGACAGTATCTGTGCCCCGACCCAGTACTCTCTGAGATCCGGTGCAAACCCTAACTTCACATTAGCCTCCACAGTATCGTATCCCTGCTCCTGAAGCGCATATGCTTTGATCTTATTGATCAGTCCGATTCCTCGGCCTTCTTGTCTCATATACAGAATGATTCCTCGGCCTTCTGCTTCTACCTGGCGCATCGCTGTCTGCAGCTGCAGGCCACAGTCACATCTGAGCGATCCGAATGCATCCCCTGTCAGACACTCCGAATGTACCCGGCAAAGCACATCCTCACCATCTCCCAGATCACCTTTTACCAGTGCCAGATGATGCTCTCCTGTAATATCATTGATATAACCATACATTTTAAAATCACCGTACTGCGTTGGGAGGTTTGCAACGGATTCCTCCTTTACATGCTTTTCATGTATTCTTATATAATCCTGCAGATCACGGATCGTAATAAATGTAAGGTTATGCTCTTTTGCCATTTCCCATAGCTGTGATGTACGCATCATAGTTCCATCTTCTTTCATAACTTCACAGCACACGCCGCATTCTTTCAGTCCGGCAAGTCTCATAAGATCTGTTGTTGCCTCTGTATGGCCATTTCGTACCAAAACCCCGCCTTTTCTGGAAATAAGCGGAAACACATGTCCCGGTCTTCTGAAATCCTCCGGTTTTGACTGATCATCCACACACTTCATGATAGTATAGGAGCGCTCTTCCGCAGAGATACCTGTCGTTGTATCTGCGTGATCTACTGCCACGGTAAATGCTGTACTGTGATTGTCCGTGTTCTCCGCAACCATCGGCGGAAAGTTCAATCTCGCCGCAATTTCTGCACTCATCGGTGTACAGATAAGACCCTTTGCATAGGTCGCCATGAAATTAATATTTTCCCTGGTCGCAAACTCTGCCGCACATATCAGATCTCCCTCATTTTCTCTGTCCGGATCATCTGTGACCAGAATTATTTTTCCTTCCTTAAGATCCCTAAGTGCTTCTTCAATTGTGTTGTACTGATAATTTTGTGACATAGTGTATATCCTCCTGTTCTAAAACCCGAATTCTTCAAGAAACTCCATCGTAATTCCGGATTCTTTTTTCTCTTCTTCGTTTTTTCTGATGCCAAGCAGTTTTTCTACGTATTTTCCGATCACATCATTTTCCAGATTAACCAGATCCCCCGGCACCTTTTCCAAAAGAGTGGTTTCTTCTCCTGTATGTGGAATGACCGACACCTGAAAACCAGCTTCATCAACCCTTGCAACTGTCAGGCTGATCCCATCAATACAGACGGATCCTTTTTCCACGATCAGATGCAAAACCTGTGGCGATGTCTCAATTGATACCCAGATGGCATTTTCTTCCCGGAGCATGGAACGTATCACGCCAGTCCCATCAATATGGCCGCTTACTATGTGTCCCCCGAACCTGCCGTCTGCAGCCATTGCACGTTCCAGGTTTACCTGGCTTCCGGCCTTGCAGCTGCCAAGACTGCTTCTTCTGATCGTCTCTGCCATCACATCGGCAGTAAATCCGTCCGGCTGAATCGACGTAACTGTCAGACACACACCATTCACAGCGATACTGTCACCGATCCTTGTCCCTTCCAGGACTTTCCGGGCTTTCACTGCCAGGATCCCTGATTCCCCTGTCAGCTGTATATAACGGACTTTTCCTTTCTCTTCTACGATTCCTGTAAACATGATTCCTCCTGTTTTTTATCACACACCTGACATTTTATCCGGATATCCTCACCGATCTGGCAGATATCTGTATATTTCAGTTCCACTGCTTCAGACGGCAGTTCAACTCCAATACCCTCTACCGGTGTCTTCCCAGCCACACCGCCAAACAGCTTTGGTGCCACAAAAGCCTGTACTTCCTTTACAATTCCAGCTCGCAGTGCACTGTCATTTAACGTACCTCCTCCCTCCAGGAGGATGCTGTCAATGCCTCTGTTTCCAAGATCTGCCATCAGCTTCTTAAGGTCTATCTGATTCTTTTCGTCGGGACAGTAAATGGTTTCAACTCCCATGGTATGTAATATTTTTATTTTCTCTTCTGCATTTTTCTGTTCTGCATAAGCCACGATCGTCCGGTACTTTTCCGCACTTTTTACAATCTGACTGCCCGGCGGGATCCTGAGCTTACTGTCACACACAATCCTGACAGGACTTTTCCAGCCTTCTACCCGGACGTTTAACATCGGATCATCTGCAAGCACAGTTCCAATACCAGCCATGATTCCCATGTACTGATGCCGCATATGCTGTACTTCTTTTCGTGCAGATTCTCCGGTGATCCATTTTGATGCTCCTGTTTTCGTTGCGATCTTCCCATCCAGTGTCATGGCATACTTCATTACCACATAAGGAGTCTTCGTAGTAATATAATGGAAAAACACCGGGTTCAGCTGATCACATTCTTCTCTCATAAAATCTTCAACTACTGTTACACCGGCTTCCCTTAACATCTGTACACCTTTTCCTGCCACTTTCGGATTCGGATCTCTGGAACCGATCACCACTTTTCTGATCTTCTGTTCAATGATCGCTTCCGTACATGGAGGTGTTTTACCATGATGACAGCAAGGCTCCAACGTGACATAAATCACCGCACCTTCTGCTGATTCTGTAAGAGAAGCAATTGCATTACGTTCCGCGTGAAGTTCTCCATACTTTTTATGATAGCCTTCCCCGATGATCTTTCCGTCTTTTACGATCACTGCCCCTACCATAGGATTGGGATTCGTCCAGCCTTCCCCTTTTTTGGCCAGTTGAATAGCCCGAAGCATATATTCCTGATCCGTCATTTCTATTCCTTCTTTCTTATTCCTGTTCTTTGCCTGGGCTACGCCGAGGCTTTTAAACATGTGCAATCGGATTCACAGACAAGTGAATGGTATAGTTATTTCGAAAACGATGTACCAGATACAAAAAAAGCCTGCAGAAATATCTGCAGGGTGGAATTGATCTGTTACATATGATTGATAAATGAATGTCTGATTTTCCTATATAAAAAGCTCTGAAATGGATCACCATCTCAGAGCTCTGATACTACATTCATTCATACAAAAAATCAACTGTACTATCATCTTCTTCCATCCAGACTGTACTGTCGGCCCCGGAATCTCACCGGATCATGCCTCTCGGCTCGCGGGCTTTACCGCCGGTAGGGAATTTCACCCTGCCCTGAAGATATTTTTTGTTTATTTTAATACTTTATCTGTTATTTGTAAAGCAGAATTTTTATTTTACTTAGTTTACTGGTTTGGAAATGAAAGTTCTCGGATGAGCAATTTTCATATAATTTCTCAGTTCCAATGCCAATACTCTTAACCGTTCAATCGCTATCTCAATGATTTTTTCATCTGGATCCATCTGATCCACTTTTTCTGCCATAGGCATCCTCCTTCTTCCTGAAATAAAAAAATCCGCCCAGATTAGAACCTAATCTAATCTGAACGGAATACTCATTCAGGCTTGATATTTGGCGAATGACTATTCGGTTGTCAAGGAACAATCCTGTTTACGCCACACAAAGGAAAACAGGGTGGAGGATTTCGTCCTCTCACCCTGTCGCCAATGGGAAACTATGAATTTCCCCTCATAATTAAAATATTTTTTTGATTTTTTCTTTCAGCCTGTCCATACGCCTGTAAACCGCCTTTTCGGTAATCTTCAGATACCTGGCGATTTCATGAGTGCTGTACCCCTGGATCTTCATCAGAATGATCTGCAGGGTAAGCCTGTCCACTGTGATCAGTACATGATACAATTCCTGATTCTCAATATGATCCAAGAAGTCCTGTACTGTTTTCAGCTCTGCCTGATCAGTAGATGCTGCTACCGTATCCAGATATGTACCTGTTTCCTGCACACGCTCATAATATCGTCTGTCTGAATTAAATGCCTGGAAAGCCAGGGCAAAGAGTCCTCTGAAATAATTCGTGCCGATTTGTCCCCATTCTCTGTTACTCATAGTTGCGAATGGAATCGGCGCAACTGAGGTATATAGGTAAATCTCTATCATACGTCCATACATAATCACTGTGATCAGTACAGACAGGATCTTCATACAGAAGCCGACGATAAGGGTTTCTAACGCCAATACAATAAGTTCTCCGATTTCCATACTTTCCAGTGTTGTGGAAAGATCCGTCAATGCCGAAGAAATATCAATGGCGGTAGTATATTCCACATGGTTCAGAACGAAGACCTGGATTCTTTCGGACTCTGCAGCTCTTTGAATGCGACTCCGGAACTCATGAGCTTTAAACTATACAGCCTGACAAAACGAGGCCAGGCTTATCATATGCCGATGGAGATACAGAGTAATTTCCTAGCAAAATAAATACACAAAGATCCTGTTCTTTATAGCATAGTTTGAACAGGATCTTTTTATAATGCTTTATTTTCTATCTAAAATTTTATTAAACCGACTAAAGAACGTTGAAGTTGTTATTATCGCTGCCAAAATATCACTGATTGGCTCAGCCAAAAATACCGCAAATACTTTATTCTGGATAAAATGCGGCAGTATAAAAATCAACGGAATCAACAGAATCAATTTTCTTAAGCAGGCAAGTAATAAACTAACTTTTGCCTGGCCCAATGCCATGAAACTCTGCTGACAAGCAACTTGGAATCCAAGAGAAAAAATACCTGCCATGTAAATTCTTAACGCCCATGCCGTATACGTGATTAATTCTGTATTATTCGAAAAAATACCTGCAAACATCTTCGGAAATAGAAGCATAATCAACCAGAAGCATCCCGTAAAAATTGTACAAACTGTAAATTGAGTAAAAAATGCTTTTTTTACTCGATCTCTATTTCCTGCACCATAGTTATAGCTCATGATTGGCTGTCCACCCTGACAAATTCCCTGTAATGGTAATGTTGCAAGCTGACTAACACTGGTAATAATTGTCATAGCCCCTACTGCGAGATCTCCGCCATATCTTGACAAACTGGAAGTAAAACTGATAGACAAAATACTTTCCGTAGATAACATGACAAATGTAGATATACCAAGAGCAAGGCATGGTAAGATGATTTCTTTTTGCAGTTTAAAGTTTTCTTTTTTAAGATGCAGAATCGTCTTCTTTCCTGACAAGAAACGAAGGATCCATATTGCCCCTACAGCCTGACTCAAAACAGTTGCGAGTGCAGCGCCCTTTACTCCAAGATGAAATACGAAGATAAAAATCGGATCAAGAATGATATTGATTACAGCACCAATCACTGTTGTCATCATGCTGATCTTTGCAAATCCCTGTGTCGTAATAAATGGATTCATTCCCATCACGATCAAAACAAAAATACTTCCAAGAATATAAATCCTTGCATAATCCACGCCATAAGGAAGTGTCTTATCGCTAGCACCAAACATCGTCAGTAACTGTGGCGCAAAAGTAAAGAATATCACCGTCAAAGCTGCGGCCATAAGCATGAGAATTGCAAAACAGTTTCCAAGAATCTTTTCAGCTGTCTTATTATCTTTCTTTCCCATAGAAATCGCTGCACGCGGTGCACCTCCGGATCCTGCCAGCATGGCGAAGGCATTGATCAGCATGAGAATTGGCGTAAACAATCCAACACCTGTTAATGCTGCGGCACCGACACCTGGAATATGTCCGATATAAATACGGTCAACAATATTATATAAAAGGTTGATGATTTGAGCCACAACAGCAGGTATTGCAAGCTGGGCCAAAAGACGTGGTATTTTTTCTGTTTCCATAGCTTGTACGTTTGACTTACTGTTCATATCTGTGTTCTCCTAAATATTATCTAGTACAGCGAAAATTAAGTATCTGCTATATTGACGTAGGATGATTTCTTCATATGCAAGGCGGAGGAATGAGGCGTAGCGGTGGCTACGACGATTGACGACAACGCAGCAGATGAAAAATCAGACAAGTCAATATGGCGGTTACTTAATATTCGCTGTACTAGTCATCTCAATATAATCAAATTGCTTATGCAGTCTCTCCCCTAAGTGTTCTGGTATTCTTGATAATGTACAAAACAACTGATACAACCATCATTATAGCACACAAACCAATTAACAGATCTGACACCATTGGTGTAATGTGGAACCATATAATATGCACAGCCACAGTTCCATATAATAAAAAGGTTACTATTTTTCCATGCCAGTCTGCACCATGCACTTTTCCTGTTTTTCGTATCACAAGGCATCCACTAACCGCCATATAAAGTTCCTTAACTGCCATTATAACGATCAACGGGAGCATATGTGGAAAGCGAGTAAACAAGCAAATCAACATTGCTGCCTGTGTCAGCTTATCGGCAACCGGATCGAGAATCTTTCCTAGATTGCTAATCATATGAAATCTTCTTGCAATATATCCATCAGCGAGATCCGTAAGACCGGATAGCAATAAGATTTCTCCTGCTAACAAAGGATTTTCCTTTACACAATAACTCCATATAATTACTGGAATCAGACAAAACCGAAAAAAAGAAAGCAAATTGGGTACTGTAATAATTCTATTCAAATTTTCTTTCTGACTTCCTTCACTCTGCATGTACGGTCACATCACTTTCCTTTTGTTTCGACATAAACCAATAAAATACAGCACAAAATGCCAATGCAAATACAACACCAAAAACATTCTGAATCACTCTAAGACTAACTGCTCCTTTTAATCCATAACTTTCCGCAGCAATTGCGAGAGCGCCAAAGGTATTAAATACAGCCTGCCAGCCGTATTGCGCTGAAAATCCTACACCAATTCCACCAAGAATTCCTATATAAGCATAGATGGATGATGGAAGCAGAAAATATAATACAGTGAAGCATATAACACCTACAATATTTCCGACAATCCTTTTACGGACTCTGTATTGCATGTCTTCCACAAACGGCAAAATTGCTGACATAGCCGCAATACCAGCCCACATTGCACGTGGCATATTGCAAAGTTCTGCAATGCAAAGGACAATTGGTACACATATAATCTGGCATAACTGCCATTTTGTTCTCGATGAAGTGATATCAAATTCCTGGATTAGATCTTTCAAATTTCTTTTAAAAGTTCTATTTTTATGATTTCGATAAAATACAAAACAGGTAAGAACTGCGCCTAAAATCATTCCGGCCAATCGCATCTGATAGCTTGTTCCTGTAACATCATATCCATATAATAGCAGATAGCCAAGAACCAATGTAGATTGGTTAAACATGAATGGATTATGACATCCAAAAAATATCAACACTGCCAGTGCAGCAATATTTAACAGCATTCCCAGTACCGGTGAAAGCTGATTTGCAAGATGCGGACATACGGCCATTATTACAAAAAACATAGCCAAAAGCATCGTAGATTGTCCAGTGTGGATTCCCAAATCCGCATTTCGAAATACCATAAGACATAATAAAACTACCACACCAACAATACTGTTTTCATTTCCAAACAGGATGCTGAAAACAGTAACAAATAAAAAACAAAAAACCATTGTAACAGCTATCTTAATCAGATATACCAGTATATGATACATTTTTTCTTTCGTGGTTTCACTCTTTTTCAACAGGTTTTTCGATCCTGCCTGATTTAACTGTAATTCCTGATAAAATGTCATATAAATCCTCCCATCTTCTACTTTTATATTATATTCTCATTTGTCTGTATCGGAAGTTCTACAACAAATCTACATCCGCCATATTCCCGGTTTTCTGCTTTGATCGTTCCTCCCGCACTATCTACAATCCGCTTTACAAGTGCAAGACCAAGACCGTTTCCTTCTGCCTTATGAGAACCATCTACCTGATAAAACTTGTCGAATATTCTAGTCTTTACATCCTCCTCGATTCCTGGTCCTTCATCCTCCACAATGAACTTCACAGAATTCTTTTCCTGTTTCAGAAACATCGTAATTGTTCCCTTTGCCGGACTAAACTTGATTGCATTATCTAAAAGATTCATCCAGATATGCATAAGAAGTCCTTCATTTCCAGTATATTTGACTTCCTCCAATTCTACCTGGAAGCCAATTTCTTTTTCTGTCCATTTTGATTCCAAAGAAAGAAATGCCTGACGAATCTGTTCATCCAGTCGATATTTCGTTTTTTTCATTGGTATATTCTGATTCTCCAATTTAGACAACAACAAAATATTTCCAACCAACCCAGAAAGCCTCTTCGTGTTAAATAAGATTTTTTCTACATATCCCTCTTGCTCCTGCGATAATTCTTCTCCCTGAAGAAGCATTGTATAACCTTCAATGGCATTGATAGGGGTCTTAAACTCATGAGAAACATTAGATACGAAATCCATCTGCAGCACTTCTGTTGCACGAAGCTCTTTTGTCATCACGTTGAAACTTTGATAGGATTCACCAACCTCTGCTATACGACTGTTCGTTTCCAAATGCTGTTCAAAATCTCCTTGAGAAACTTCCTTCATTGCTTTACTGAGTCTGGTAATTGGCTCCAGTAACTTTGCATTAATAAAAGAAGTAATGAGCCCTGCGATCAGTGTATTAAAAATCAAAAGCCAGCCAAGCACAGGTATACTCCCCGGTAGCTTAAAGAAATGATTTAAAAATGCAAATAATAAAGCAGATATCACTGTTGAAAATACGAGAGACAGCCAGATTGCACCAGTCAGACAGGACCGAATCTTCAATCTTTTTTCTTTATTCTGACTCATTATTTTTTCACCACCTTATATCCAATTCCACGCATGGTTACAATTTCGAAATTTGGATTATCTTTAAAACGCTCCCTAATTCTTCCTATATGCACCTCTATCGTATGTGGGTCTGCCTCTGTCTCATATCCCCAAACTTCATCCATTAACTGCTGTTTTGTAAATGTTCTTCCCGGCGAAGCTGCCAGCTTATATAAAAGCAGAAATTCTTTTTTCGGTAAAACAAGGCTTTCCTTATCCGTTGTAACGGTCATTGCATCATAATCAAACTCTGTTGAACCAATCACAATTTTATGTTCATTCAGGATCTGTGCACGACGGAGCAATGCGCCTACTCTTAAAACCATTTCATTCACATTTACCGGTTTTACCATATAATCATCACTTCCAGAAAGAAATCCCTGGCGCATATCATCAAAGTTTCCTTTTGCAGTGATCATAAGTACCGGTATCTGGTATCCTGCTGAACGAAGTTCCGACACCAGCTCATAACCATCCATAACCGGCATCATGATATCGGAAATAATCAGATCAATATATTCCTTATCCAATACTTCTAATGCCTGAGCTCCATCCGGTGCACTTTTAACCTGATAACCATTCTTCTCGAGCACTTTCTGAAATAGCTGGCTTAATTCTTTATCATCTTCTACAATTAATATCTGAAACACGTTTTCCTTCCTCCCTGTTATCTATTAAAACAGATATCTTGCCCATCCAAGCAGATGCTGTACCAAAAACACATTTCTCTGACGTTTTTTTGTTAATTCAATCGGTTTTACATGATACGGATCATGATACGTGCCATCTTCTAATGCCTGTCGGGATACTTTTTCATATTCCATCATTCCTTCTTCCAACTGTTTATTGATTTCTTTGCTACGTATTACAAGCATCAGTTCCGTATCCAGATACGTACTTCTCATATCCATGTTAAAGGAACCAATCACAGATAAATCATCATCAATCAGGATGCTTTTTCCATGGTAAGAATAACCGCCTTCATATTCCCAGATGTCAATTCCTGTATTTAAAATCTTATTTCTATTTTTTGCATAATCAGCAGACCCGAATGGATTGCCATTATTTGCAACCGAATTTGTCATGATTGAAAAATTTGGAACATTCTCTGCAATCTCCTCCCATGTATTGTACATCATATCATTACAGATAATATATGGTGTATGAATCTTTACACGATTCTTCGCACTTTTCATCAATTCTCCCAGCTGATACCAGACTACTGGTTCCTTGGAACCTGTGTGAATAGGATTTGATACCAATGCAATCTTTTCTGTCTCAAACGTTTCGTCTGTATAATCCGTATCGAAAATCATTCCCTTGTTTTCATTAAAATATTGCTGATATCCTTCCTGCAGTTCTAATACTGCCTTCTTTACAGATTTTCTATTTGCAAGTTTCTTATCATTATGAAAATAGCCACTATCTTCTTGTTCCCATATCGTTTCAAAATAATCTAACAACTGGTTGACTGAATTTTCTTTCCTTGGTTCATCGCAAATAACCAACACATCTCTGTCATAGTTCTTGTGTCCTGGAAAATCGCCCAGGAAATAATTATATGTATTTCTTCCTCCAAGAATATAGTTTTTACCATCTGCAATCAAATATTTATCATGCATTCTTCCCATCATTTTCCATGGTTTCAACGGATTGGCCTTATTGTATAATTTGATTTCAACATTCTCATGGGAAGATAATCCATAAAAATACGGATTACCTTCCATATCAATCCAACTCTCCATTCCATCTACCAACAAGCGAACATGTACACCTCTGTCTGCCGCATCACGAAGAGCTCCTAAGATCAATTTCCCACTTTCATCGGATTTGAATGCAAACGTAGAAAGAATAATTTCCTCTTTTGCATTCTTAATCAATCGCACTCTTTGTAAAAGAGCTTCCGAATTCTTTTCTATGATCACTGCCCGTTCTGGATTCTCACTGCATTCGTTCCACGACTCATTATGTATTTCTTTTATGGTTTTTTCGGACATTTCTGGCTGTTTTTTATATGCAATGCAGATTCCAAGTAATTCATAACAAGCCATAAACAGAAGAACTGCCAGTATAGCAAGAAGAATTTTACATATTTTATGCTTTTTCATTGTATATCACCTAATTCCTTTTTTCTATGCTTATATAATACAATGTCAATCTCAATTCAACCTCAACAAAATTTATTTTTTTCACCTAAACGGAAATTCTGTACAAATCATTCGATATAACAAAACGACCTCTCAAAAACAGTCGACTTTTAAATTAACTGTTTTTTGAGAGATCGTTACATCAGATTCTTATAGCAATCCAGCAAATAATCTCATAAATAATTGTCCTAATCGTAAATATGCACTGCGTCCGGTACAATATTGTTCTGTCACATCACGACATTCACCCATGGTTTTTATCAAATCACTCTTTATATCTAAAACAGACTGACAATCTATCATAAAACATCCATTTTCAAAATGATGGTATAAACTTCGATAATCCAGATTAATTGTTCCACAAGTTGCCATACAGTCATCCACCACACTCATTTTTGCATGGCAGAAACCAGGAGTCCATTCATAAACACGCACACCATGTTTAACCAATCCATGATAAAAAGAACGAGTGATATTATAAATAAATTTTTTGTCTGGAATACCCGGTGTAATAATTCTGACATCCACTCCTCGCTTAGCAGCCAAACATAACGCATGTGTCATTTCGTCTGTTATAATCAGATATGGAGTCATGAACCAACAGTATTTTTCAGCTTTATTTATCATACTAATATAAACTTCTTCTCCAACCTGTTCATTATCCATAGGACTGTCTGCATAAGGCTGAATAAACCCCGTTTGCTGCGCCTTGTAATCATAATGAAAAATATATTTACCAAAATCAGGATCATTCGCATCTTTATCACTAACCGCATTCCACATTTCCAAAAATGTCACTGTGAGTGACTGAACAGCATCTCCTTCTAAACGAATACCTGTATCTTTCCATTGTCCATAAGGATGTGTATAATTAAAATATTCATTTGCGAGGTTGTATCCACCGGTAAACCCAACTTTCCCGTCAATAACCGTTATTTTTCTATGATCACGATTGTTTAAGAACAAATTTAAACCTGGTACAAACGGATTGAATACACGGCAATGAATTCCTACGCACTCCATTTTTTTTACAAAATCAGTATTAATAAATCCTATAGAACCCATATCATCATAAAATATGCGTACTTCCACTCCAACTTTTACTCGTTCTTCCAGAATCTTTTGGATCTTATGCCACGCCTCTGCATCTTCTATAGCATGATACTCCATGAAGATAAACTTCTGTGCCTTTGCAAGATCTTCAAGCTGGGTCTCTAATCCCTTTACTGCTTCATCGAAATACATCACATCCGTATTCTGATAGATTGGATACTGCGAATTTCTTTGTATATAACTTGCAATATTTCCTGCCTTCGGAATCGTTTCGTTTATTCTGTTTAAACACTCCTGATTATCGGAAAGCATTGGTAACAATTTGCTATCAATTTCTGCATATCGCTCACGCATTTTATGTGTGCCGCCATTCAAACCAATCAATAAATATAGGCCTACACCCATAATTGGGAAAATTAAAATTAATATAACCCAAGGCATTTTCATGGAAGATGTCTTATCTGATGCATACAATCCCAAAACTAAAATTCCACTTAAAATCCTTGTAAATAGATTTATGATTTCTGCATATTCATTTAAGCGTGTTACAATAGTAATAATAAAAACTACTTCTAGAAGAATGCAGATTATGGAAAAACACAATCGTTTTACTCCGTTTTTTGTTTTCGCTTTTCCTTCTAAAGTATCTTGTTTCATATATATTCCAACCTTTCTACTCGATCAAATTTCTGCTTAAATTTCGTGGAACATACCAATTTTGTCTTTTATTCTCTGCATTTCATTATCTGCTTCAATGACAACTCTTGCAGAATGAAGTAATTCTTCACTTATCTCTTCATATCCAGGCATTTCTTCAATGCCTTTTTTATAACGAAGCTGATGTTCCAACGTTGCCCAGAAATCCATCCCATTAGTTCGTATTTGAAGTTCTACACGCATAGGTGTTTTACCCTTAGCAAAAAATACAGGAATCTCAACAATCATGTGATAGCTTCGATAGCCATTTGGTTTGGGATTTTTTATATAATCCTTTACTTCAATAACTTTGATATCATCTTGTTGTGTGATCAAATCAGATATCATATAAATATCATCAATAAATGCACAAACTATTCGAACACCTGCTACATCATTTAGATATTTCCGACAAAATTCAGTCCAGCAATCGCCACTCCTTTTTCATTCATCGCCTCATAATACAACGGATAGTTTTCTGCAACATGAGCCATTCCAATCATTGCATAATGCTTTTTTTATCTCCAATATAACGAAAATGAAACGAATAATTACGTGGTGTAATTACAATCTGATCACCATAAGAGAATTCATAATCGAGGGTTCTTCCAAAGTAAAAATCTTTTGATTTATAAGTTGCTGCTGTACACATGATTGTTTATCCTCCTAAATATTTTGAAATATGTCAGTAAATTTTTGTCGAACAATAGTATAGCACAATTCTGTTATTTTGTTTCAAATTCACTAATAATCGAATTTAAAAAAATGTTTGAATGCCTTCAAAAGATTACACTCAAACACTTTGTAAAATCATATTATTCCGCCATCAGTCTTTCAAACCAAGTATCCATAGCAAGGATGAACTTGCTTGCTCCCGACCATTCTTGCAGCATCTCATCCAAAGTCTTATGCTTCACATATTTCTGCACATATCCGCTCTCTATGAAGATTGGAATCCACCATACTTAAAAACGAATCATCTTCACTTAATACCCGGATGATCACTGGTACTTTACGGTATCCAAGTTTCTCCGCAGCATGTTTTCTTCTGTGACCGGATATGATTTCATAATAGCCATCCGGTACCGGTCTGACGATCAATGGATTTAAGATGCCATACTTCTCAATACTTTCCTGCAGAAGAAACATTTCCTTATCATCTTTTACCTGAAACGGATGTTCCTTAAAAGGGCGGAGACGTTCAATCTCAATTTCTATGATTCGTTCTTCTTTTTCTTCTGATTGTCTGTTTGCCTCAATCATCTCGACTCCTTTTCTCCAGGATTCAGGATATAAAAAATGCCTGCCTGGAACTTTTGTTGTAGGTAAAGTTCCAAACAGACATTGCTGTTTGACCATTAGCTGTAGCTAATAGAATTGTATACTGTTTCAGCTAATTAATGTTTGCAGGTTTCGGAGAGATTGTTTCTTTTCCCGCCTTTTCTCTGATTTACATCCCCAAATAAGGGGTGACAACAGAGCGGAACCCAAATGTTAGCTGGACTCTTGAAAAACCATGTTTGCAAACCGGTGATTTTGATTAGCTGTCAGCTAACAAAAATCGGATTGTGTTAGCTGGAAATGGATCATTTTAAATGGGATTTCATGTCACGAACGTGTTTAGAAAATAAGAAAAGCGTTCGCTGTCAGCTAATTCAGCTAACATTTTCGAACGCTTTGAAGCCCGTCGCCAAGAGGATTTGAACCTCCGACCCCTCGCTTAGGAGAGCTCCAACCTATTGTCACTCTCTGTCAATCTGAGGTAAGGTAAACCCATATGGGACACTATTAAAAACTGTTTCCGATTCAATTTGAGTTATTCTGAATACCCCCTCTGTCAAGCTCTGTAAAGCTCTGAAAGTTAGCTGATTGTTTGCTCCAGCTAATAATTGGGGAATGCCTTGATATTACCATCGACATCTGTTATATGACCACCATGCTTCGTACGTTCGATCATGGTAAACAGTATTCAATTAAACTTCCTATCGAAAGCACAAGATATTTTCTTGTCTATAAATAATATAACGCATACGAGACGGTTTGTCCATGCGTTTTTGACTGGCAAATTTTATATTTTATTACGATATTTTTTTCAAAATCTTTTTCGCATTTGTCTTTGAAAAATCACTTAACCGATAAGATCGGACTCTTGTCTTTACAATGATTGGAATTAACAAACCATTATTTACCAGCTTTGCACATCGATTAATAATCGTTTTGTTGGTTACACCTAGCATTTTGCTGACTTCAATTGGTGTAAACTCATATAATCGCTTTTTTAACAGAAATGCTAAGAATTCTTTTTCTTTTGCATTTAAATAAGATAGACTTCCATCTAACTCGTCGTTTTCGGATGTTTTTGATAATTCATATACCTTTTTAGAATACAATTCCATCATCCGCAAAAAATAATTGATCCAAATTTCCGGATGAGGAGGGTTTTCTCTTCCTGAATAATATAACGCCGGTAACCCCATTTGCAGTGATGCATAATACTCATCTGGATCATAGGCAAAATATTCTTCCAGAGAACCTATTCCATTAAAACCATATCCATAATAATCAAGAATATAGCCTGACATTAATCTGGCGGTTCTTCCATTCCCATCTTCAAAAGGATGAATGGTAACCAATTGATAATGAACTACAGCAGCAATAATCAGCGGATGATCATCTGTAGTATTTACATATTCAACAAGTTCATCCAACAAGTCTGGAATATCAATATACTCTGGTGGAATATATTCCGCTGCGCCTGTTTCGGAATCATATACTGCGAATAACATTCCAGGTGGCATAGGGCCTCTTAAGCCTATCTTTTCTTTTGACGCACCTTTTTCAACCATTGCCTGCACTTCTAAAATCATTTCTTTTGAAAAAGCTTCTTTCTTTTTCAGTTTTTCTTCTAAAAAATTTAAAGCCAAAAAGTAATTACGAACTTCCTGTTCTGGCTTTAAAAAATGTTTGTGAGGATCACTATCAATAGCCTCATTTGCCTGTTTTTCAGTTAATGGATTTCCTTCAATCTTATTAGAAGCATAGGAACTTTTTTTCTTAGAGTTTTTTCTAAGTCTGTTTTTTATAACAGGTGGCATTTCTATCGTACTAAGAGAAAAACGCTTTTCGTCTATTTCCGATATTTTTTTTAAAATTTCATTTGTTAACGTAACCTTAATCACATGATCCACCTCCATTTCATCCATATATTATATCGTTTTATGAATTGTTTTTCCACTAAAATTACACTATTTTTTCACTATTTTTCATTACTTCATTGTCTTCGCCAGCGAATTGAGTAATGCCCGCATCTCTGGATTTGCCAACACTTTTGCCAAAAGTTCAGGATCGACTTCATCAGCAACAGTTGCATTATTATTTTCCTGCTGTACATGCATCTGTGGATCCAGATTCTTCTTCTCATAAAATGCTTCTTCAAAAAGCTCTGCATTTTTCCTTCGGTCATCATCCAGAATATGAGAGTACACATCCGTAACCATATTGACCTGAGCATGGCCGGAATCACCCTGTACCGCTTTGATGTCCCCACCATTCAGTTTCAGCTTATAAGTAACGCTGCTATGACGGAAACTGTGAAATACAACCGGTGGGAGATTATAGTCCTCGATCAGTTTTTTAAAGGACCACGGATTGCTCCATCTCCGAGAGGAAGCCCAAAGGTACTTGCCATAACCAGGTTATAGTCCATATATTCATCACCAAGAATTTCTTTCATTTCATCTTGCTCAGCTTTCCAATCTACCAGCATATTAGCGACACTCTTTGGTAAGAATATCTTACGCACACTGCTTTCTGTCTTCGATGTTTTCAAAATACGGACCGTAGAATTCTTCTTATGATTTGTCGGAAATACCAACAACACATCTTTTCCATCCAGTGCATTTAAAGATTCTTTTCTTATACGCTGTGATTCTTTGTTAATGAATACATATGCACGGTTTTCCTCGATTGCTTCCGGAGAAATATCTATACAATCCCAGGTAAGGCCAAGCAGCTCACCAAGTCGTAAAGAGCATGAGAACGATAGATTTATTGCGAGCTTTAATCGTTCATCTTCACAGACACTAAGCGCACACATCAATGTATCCGCTGTCCAGATGTCTCTTTTTTTTGGTATACGTTCAAGTACAACTTATTCCTTTTATCCTTTGCATAATTCAGCAGAATTTTACCTATACCCTGCGATTGCATTTCACCAGAAACAAAAATGCCCTCAACATATTCATCATTTAACCCTAGGGTTAAACTTAACTACTATTTTTTCTTTGCGATATAAAATACATAACTGTAATAATCTACTACTAATCTAAAATAAAGCGATTATAAGCTATCCTTTTTCCTGTGTTTGTTTTAAAGTTTTCATCTATACACTTTTTTATCTTTTCCTGTTCTTTTTCTTTATCCATAACCGTTAAATTTTCAAGCAAATCAGCTTCCCATTGTATTTGAAAATCAAGTCCATCAATTTTAGATGGAGTATGATGGTTGCCTATTATAAAGCATATTCTATCAATATTTTTGTTATATCCTACCTTTTTTAATATTTCTTTCGCTACTTCTGGTCCTTCCTTTTCTTGATAGACACCATCAATAGAACCGTATTTTTTTTGTGCTTCAACCGCACCAATATCATGTAGTATAGCAATAATACTGATGAATTCTTTTTCTTCCTCTCCGATATTTTCTCCTTTCATTATATCTTCTGCATTTTTCAAAACTTTGAGAGTATGCTCTATGCCAAAAGGAATTTCTTTGAATACTTCTTTCATCTCTATAATAATTTTTTCTTTAAACATAAATTACCCCCATTTATACCTTATAGGTGTTTTAGTTCTATCTATCCACTTTTTTGTTCGCCGATACAATCAGCATCATGGGACGGCGCATTTCATCCTGCATCCCCGGAATATCCATCATGTATTCCGGCGGCTGCGGCTCCACAATATGATTTATTATAAAACCATTTGAAAGCAGTGTATTTAGATATGTGGTCAGTGTTCTATGAAATTTTGTAACCTTTTCTCCCAAAAACACAGCTGTTCGTTTGCCCTCATAATAATAATTATCCACCGGAAAATGCAGTATTTCTCCTTTTTCGTTATAATACCAGTCTTGTGTTCCATAGGCAGTAAAAACAGGATGTTCAACCGTAAAAACTAGCTTGCCACCAGACTTCAGTATTCTATATATCTTTTTTACTAAAATCTCATAATCTGCTACATAGTGAAACGCAAGTGAACTTAATATTACATCAAAACTCTCCTCTGGGAATTCCACATCTTCTATAGCACAGCATTTATATTCAACCTGTGGAAAATGTGTTTTTTCTTTGGCTACCTCGAGCATTTTATGAGAAATATCAACACCTACAACAGAAGACGCTCCGTGTTCCATCGCATAAATACAGTGCCATCCATAGCCGCATCCTAAATCAAGCACACGCTTATCTTTAAAATCCGGCAGCAGCTTTCTCAATGTTTCCCATTCTCCTGCACCGGCTAATCCCTGCTGTGAGCGACTCATTTGACTGTATTTTTGAAAAAATATATCATCATCATATTTGTTTTCTTTTCCATATTCTACATAGTTCAACATCTTTCACCTCGCTGTAAACTTCCGATTTTTCGTTCTCTGCGACTTCCCAATAAACGGGAATTTGACTTGCCTATTTTCTTAAAATCTCATGTGGAGCTTCTATTTCATTTGCCAAGGTATGCTCTGTTAATTCTGACATCAATTTCAATTTTTTATTAATCAATGGTCGCATACAATTAGGAACATGTTCCTGATGCGCTCTGTGGATTGCTACACATTCCTTACAGTTTCCGTGATAACGACAGGCTTTCAGGCAAGGACAGTGATCTTTGTCTTTATACTCCTTACGAAATTCCGCTGCAAATTCTTCTTGCAGTCTCAGTCCCTCGACACGGTTTCCCTTATGAAATTCTACCATTGCATCCAGTTCTTTCTGGTTCCCTTCAATCTTCATGTTATTATAGCGCCTCCATTTCAACTATTCCTCATTTTCTGATAAATACCGATTTCTATTTTCGTTTCCATAGCATAGTGTACTCTTTTTCACCAGTAGCTTCATCCAAGCCTTCACATTGAATAATGAACCCTTCTCTTTGGTAAAAAGAAATTGCTCTGGCATTCTTCTGGTATACATTTAATCGTAAGCTAACTTTTTTATCCTTAACATAATCTAATAAAAGCTTACCTATGCCACATGACTGCATTTCATCGGAGACAAAAATACCTTCTATATATTTATCATTTAGTCCTACAAATCCTTGTATCATTTTATCTGCTTCAAACACATAAACTTCGTATTGTGACATCATTTCTTTTACTAATTCATAATTACTTTTCCAGTATTGATTGGAAATAAAATAATGTGCTTTCAGATTTGTCTTTAACCATATGTCAGCAACTCTATCGATATCTCCGTTCAGCAACTTTCTAATCATAACAAATTTTCTCCACAACTACATCCTTTATGCTTTTCTCTTTTTTTCATTCTATCACAAGCTCACCATTAATCATCATTTTTTTGATATTTTTTCTTTTCCCCCACTGTAAAACAGCCTCTGAGCGTTTCGTTATATAGAGGGGTACACATACAGAGCAAGATCCACCCATGTTTAACGGTATTGCCATTTGGCCTCCCGTCAACCTATGGGTTTTATCTTGATGGGGATCTCCCCATACCCTCTCAATAACAGACGTTTCACTTGTCTGTTGGTTCCACCTGAAGGTGTTCACAGCACTATTTCTAATATCAGAAGGGACAGCCGATATTGAAATACGTGGACTCCCGGCGGGAGGAATAGTCTCAGCGGAAGGAGGAGTATGAGAACAAACAGCAAAGATAAAGAACTGAATCACAGACATTTTATAGGATTACGTCTTACCGATGTCGAACTGGATTTATTAGACCAAGGCGCTACTTGTTTATCTATTAGCCGATCAGAATATCTGAGAAAACTTCTGCTTGAAAAGCAAATCAATCACCAGATTGAAGTTGTTGCAGACATGAACGACCTCAGAAAACTGGTCAGTGAATATGGAAAGATCGGATCGAATCTCAATCAGATCGCCAAGCATTTTAACAGTGGTGGCAGTCAGTCACGTGCTATAGAAAATGAAATCCATCAGTGCATCACGGACTTATTCCTATTGAGAAAAGAAGTACTGAAACTGGCAGGTGGTATGAATGGCAATCGTAAAACACATTAAAAGCAGAAATGCAAATTACTCAGCTGCTATCAATTATCTTCTGTTTGAACATGATGAAAAAACCGAGAAAAAGATTGTAGATGAATCCGGAAATATCCATACTCACATCGTCATCAACAGTGTGAGGAAGACTGCAGTGGAAAGGCAGCCATATATGGATAAAACACATGAAGAAGCTACCGGATACAAGCATCGTTCCACGGATAAATTCATGAATACTTTTAAGAAAACTGTCATGGATCGGTGTCAACAGGAAGGACTTCACCAGATAGATCTTCTTGCTCCGGCTGAAAGAAAAATTACTCATAACCCAAATGTTAGCTGGACTTCTTAAAACCCATGTTTGCAAAACGGTAATTTTGATTAGCTGTCAGCTAACAAAAATCGGATTGTGTTAGCTGGAAATTGATTATTTTGAATGGAATTTTGTGTCACGAACGTGATTAGAAAATAACAAAAGCGTTCGTTGTCAGCTAATCCAGCTAACATTTTCGAACGCTTTGAAGCCCGTCGCCAAGAGGATTTGAACCTCCGACCCCTCGCTTAGGAGGCGAGTGCTCTATCCAGCTGAGCTATGACGACTCATGCCGCAAACCCTTGATTTTACTGGGTTTCTGGGATTTTTCCCTTCGGCCATATATAAGATTATCAACTCTTTTTCGAGTTGTCAATCTACAGATTATTTCGGTAACTGTTCGCTACCTTCACAGATATATTTATTCTACTATAGAATACCTGAAATGACAACCTTAAAAATTCAGGCTTCCCTGCAACCAGATAATTCCCTTGAATCTTCGACCAACTTCCGGGATTCCCATCAGATCTTCCTGGTTCATACAGATATCGAAGATCAGGTCGTTGCAGTTGATCGTCATCTGATACAGCTTCTCGCCGGTCAGTTTGTTCGTGGTTTCCATCCATTCAAGAATCTCTCCCATTACATTATACCGGTCGCACTCCATGCCATAAGGCATAAAATACGTATCTACAATAGAAAAAATATCTTCGTTAGCGATTCTTCTTGAAATCATGGCATACGTATCCATATCATCCATAGTCAGATTTTCCATCGCTTCTTCATTTCCCCGGCGCGCTTCGTAGATCATCTGCGTTCTTTTCCGGGTCAGCTGCTGATCCCGTTCTCTCTGGGCAATATTTTTTTGAATTGGCAACAAAATCTTGCCCTCCGTAGAAAGACCGGATAAGGTCAGGTTGCTGAAACCTTCCCCCGGTGTCCCCTTGGTACGTTCTGTCAGATATTCTCCTGCATTTGCCAGATAAAAGATCAGAGTCACACCCACACGCACATCGTCACACGCTCCGGAAAAACAGACTTTTTCAGAACGTTGTTCTACCATCACATCTTCCTGACTGGTGATACCGCTTCCGGCAAAATACGGAAAATAATATTCCATCCGAAACTGATCCTGCTCATCATAAGTTCCACAGACACGCAGTCCGATATTCATACCAAAATATCGGGACAATTCCGCAAAAATCTCGTTTTTTCCCTGCTCTGCGATCTTTTTCTCATCACAGAAAACAATCACCTCTTGCAGGATCTGATCCAGATCTTTCTGCTCCAGTTTTGAAAATCCTATAGCCCGAAGATAACTGTGCATACAGTCTTCCTCCTTTCTTATTATCCATTTTCTGTTACCGCATCACAGGAATGACCCGGTAACTTTCCCCCGGCATGCCAACACCAGATATCCATCTTTTTATCCGGATATCTGGTGTCTGTCATACTATGCCGCTGTTTCTTTTTATTATTTTATTTCTTATTTATGTTTCGGTACGATTTTTTCGATTCCGCCCATGTATGGCTGCAGTGCTTTCGGAATATTTACGCTTCCGTCTGCATTCAGGTTGTTCTCCAGGAATGCGATTAGCATTCTCGGCGGAGCAACTACGGTGTTGTTCAGCGTATGAGCGAAATATTTACCGTTTTCACCGTTTACACGGATCTTCAGTCTTCTGGCCTGTGCATCACCCAGGTTAGAGCAGCTTCCTACTTCGAAGTATTTCTTCTGTCTTGGAGACCATGCTTCTACGTCGATAGATTTCACTTTCAGGTCAGCCAGGTCACCGGAGCAGCATTCCAGAGTACGAACCGGAATATCCAGAGTACGGAACAGTTCTACGGTGTTCTGCCACAGTTTATCGAACCACATCTTGCTGTCTTCCGGTTTGCAGACAACGATCATTTCCTGTTTTTCAAACTGGTGGATACGGTATACACCTCTCTCTTCCAGACCATGTGCACCTTTTTCTTTTCTGAAGCAAGGAGAATAGCTGGTCAGAGTTCTCGGCAGTGTATCTTCCGGCAGGATGGTATCGATGAATTTACCGATCATGGAATGTTCGCTGGTTCCGATCAGATACAGATCTTCACCTTCGATCTTATACATCATAGCGTCCATCTCAGCAAAGCTCATAACACCGGTAACTACATCGCTTCGGATCATGAAAGGCGGTACACAGTAAGTAAATCCTTTGTTGATCATAAAATCTCTTGCGTAAGAGATAACTGCGGAATGAATTCTTGCGATGTCGCCCATCAGATAATAGAAACCATTACCTGCTACTTTTCTTGCACTGTCCAAATCCAGACCATCGAAAGATTCCATGATTTCTGCATGATACGGAACTTCAAACTCCGGAACCACCGGCTCACCGAAACGTTCGATCTCTACGTTCTCGCTGTCGTCTTTTCCAACTGGAACAGAAGGATCGATGATGTTCGGGATTGTCATCATGATCGTTTTGATCTTTTCTTCTACTTCTTTTTCTCTTGCAGACAGTTCATCGATTCTTGCACCGGAAGCTGCAACTTCTTTCTTCACTTCTTCTGCTTCTTCTTTTTTACCCTGTGCCATCAGCGCACCGATCTGTTTGCTGATTTTGTTTTTATTTGCACGCAGGGATTCTACTTCCTGTTTAATATTTCTGTTTTCCTGATCCAGAGCGATGACTTCATCTACCATCGGGATTTTCTGATCCTGGAATTTTTTACGAATATTTTCTTTTACCACATCCGGATTTTCCCGGACAAACTTGATATCTAACATATTTTCCTCCCTCTTTCAGGTTACTGGTTCTTTTCCTTATTCTTTATTATAATAAGTAATCATTCTCTTTATTTTATAATAGTATTGCCTTTTTTTCAAGTAGGATTCATACGGTTCTTTGATAAATACAATCCCCCGAATAATACAAAAAGCAGACAAAACCTTTTATCGGTTCCATCTGCTTCTGTTATTCTTATTGCACTTTATTTTCTCCAAAATGAACTGCCTGCCGCAGTGCATCCATTTCTTCTGAACTGAGCAGAATGTAGGATTCCCCTTTTACGATCTCTTTAATATAGAAGAAACAGTTGTCTCTGCTGTGGATCGCGTTCAGGATAAATCCGGTGTTGTTTTTATCCAGAAGAGCAATCGCAAAACTCAGTTTTCCGCCCACATCATCGAATGCATCGTATTTTACGATTCCGTACTTTGTCAGAGATTTTGACAGCATATCTTTTAATCCCCGGACCTCTTCCAGACTGTGTTCATTGACTCTTGAAAGTCTGTCCACCTCTTTCAGTTTCTGAGAAAATACTCTCTCCAGGCTCTGTCCGTCTGCGCCCTTCATAAACATGTTGTAACGGCGTTTCTGCCGGTGCAGTCCCAGAGAAACATTCAGCACCAGTACAATCAGTACCAGTACCAACACCATAAGCATGACTACCAGAATTCCCAGATCAATGCCTATTGCATCAAAAAAATTATTCATCTATGATTCTACCCTTTCTGTTTTCTCAAGTATGTGTATGTATACGATCTGTTTCTATTTTATAGATTCAAACAAGTCGATCAGCCGTTCCAGCTCCTCCTGGGAATAATACTCAATCTCGATTTTTCCCTTGTTCTTATTCTTGTGCTGGATGGAAACCTTCGTTCCCACGATAGACTTAATCCGTTCTTCCAACTGCTGATAGATCACTTCCATCTGTGTATCGACTTCTTTTTTCTTTTCTTCTTTTTTCGGTTTCTGTAAATCTTTTACAATCTTTTCGGTATCTCTGACACTCAACTTCTCATCAAAGATCCGCATTGCCAGATTATACTGCTGTTCCCTGTCATCGATTCCCAGAAGTGTTCTTGCATGTCCCGGAGAAATCATATCCTGTACCAGCATATCCTGTACTCTATCATCCAGTTTCAGCAGACGCATCGCATTCGTAACCGCTGTTCTGCTCTTGGATACTCGCTCCGCGATTTCATCCTGTTTCAGATGAAATTCTTCCATCAGCCGTTTATAGGCAACCGCTTCTTCAATCGCATTCAGATCTTCCCGCTGAATATTTTCAATCAGAGCGATCTCTACAACTTCCTGATCTGAGAAATCCTTAATGATCACCGGTACTTCTTTCAATCCTGCCAGTTTTGCTGCACGCCATCTGCGCTCTCCGGCAATGATCTCATAATAATCGTCTCTTTTCTGCACCAGCAGTGGCTGCAGAATGCCGAACTGTTTGATGGATTCTGCCAGTTCCAGCAGTGCATCCTCATCAAAATTCTTTCTTGGCTGCTCCCTGTTCGGCTCTACTTCTGTGATTTTCATTTTTAACTCTACCGGTTTCTCAACAATCTTTTCTACCACTTTTTCCACTACTTTTACCGGTTGTTTTTTTTCTTCTGTAACACTTTTTTTATTTTTCGGAGTTCCGGATGGAATCAAAGAGTCCAAACCTTTTCCCAGACCACCTTTTTTTACTGCCATTCTTCATCCCCCCTGTGTATTACTTCTTCCGCCAGCAGCTGATAACTTTCTGCTCCTGTCGATCTCGCATCATAATAATTGATCGGAAGTCCATGGCTCGGTGCTTCTGCCAGACGTACATTTCTTGGAATGATGGTTTTATAGATTGTCTGATTCAGATTATTCTTTACATTTTCCACCACCTGTAAAGAGAGATTTGTTCTTGCATCATACATGGTAAATACAACGCCTTCCATCTCCAGATCCTGATTCAGTCGTTCCTGTACCAGTTCGATCGTGTGCATCAGCTGTGAAAGTCCTTCCAGCGCATAATATTCACACTGGATTGGTACCAGAACAGTATTGGCTGTCGTCATCGCATTGATTGTCAGCATATTCAGTGACGGCGGGCAGTCGATAATAATAAAATCAAACTGATCCCGGATCTTACTGATTTTATTCTGTAAAATATACTCTTTGTCCTCGATACTGATCAGTTCAATCTCTGCGCCTGCCAGATTGACATTCGAAGGAATCAGAGATACTCCTTCAAATTCCAGTTTTTGCAGGCAATCCTCTACTTCACATTCTCCCAGCAGTAATTCATAAACCGTATTTTCTGTTTCATCCTTATCCACACCCAGACCACTGGTGGTATTTCCCTGGGGATCCAGATCTATTGTTAAAACTTTCTGTCCCATAGCACCCAGACAGGAGGATAAATTAATCGCTGTCGTAGATTTTCCTACGCCGCCTTTCTGATTTGCAATCGCTATTGCTCTTCCCATAACTGTACTCCTTCCAGTTTCATTTTCATCTGTATTTTTCACTTTCAATTTACAACTTTTCCCTGTTTTCATTTGTTTCTTTGAAAATTTAGGATATTCTATACTTTTTCATATATCCCTGAGTTGCTGGTTCTATTATAGCACCTGATTTCCCATAATTCCATATAAAACGTTTCACGTGAAACATTTTTTCTCTTTACATAGAAAAGTTGCTTTTCTGATTTTTGTTTTGGTAGAATTATTTTTATTCCCGGTAAAATCATTTATATTTGATACTCACATATAATGCTGAGATGTTTCACGTGAAACATCTCAATTAGTCTTTTAATGTTTATCTCATTGTCTTATCTATTTTTGAAAATGTTTCACGTGAAACATTTATATTTTATTTTAAAAATCAAAATATTACTTTTCCATTTCAAAGCATATCATTAAATTCCTTATATTTTTCTTCTGTTTTTATTACTCATATTTATATTTCACTGTGTGATTTGTAAATTTCACTTACTGTCACAATAATTATCATATTAAGCACTTACGCAATTAAATGTTTCACGTGAAACATTCGCTCATTTTTCATCTCATATTTTCATTTATTTTCCAACCTTTTCACCATTCCGTTCCTTTTCTTATTTTTATATTATCCCTTTTATTTTCTCTTTTTACAAATGATTCACGTGAAACATTTGGCATTTTCTGTTCACGCTATTATAATAAGTAGCTATGCTATTACTATCCACCATTTTAGCTTTATTATTTTTGTTCTCCCTTGTTTTTGGAGAATGTTTCACGTGAAACATTCTCCTCTCCCACCTTCAAAATCCATGCAAAAAATGTTTGTAACTTCCCCCCGGATGACTTATAATAGATGTAACAATTGCCATTCAAACAAGGAGGTAATCTATCATGAAGAAAAATGTTCAGCGTTTATTAACGATCAGCATCCTTACTTCTATGACCGGTGCTGGTATTTTTGCTGTAAATAAACTGATCAACGCTTCTGCTGTAATCCGCAATGCGTTGCACAATAAATCTCAGTATTTCTATGACTGGAAATTTGGGCGTATCCATTACACGATCGAAGGCTCCGGCTCTCCACTGCTACTTTTACACGATCTTTCCCCTGTAAGCAATTCCGCCGAGTGGAAATCCCTGAAAAAGCATCTTGCGAAAGATCATACGGTCTATTGTATGGATCTTCTGGGCTGCGGATGTTCCGATCGTCCGAAAATCACTTACACAAACTTTTTATATGTCCAGCTGATCACCGATTTTATCAAATCCGTAATCAAGCAGCCAACCGATGTGATCACCAGCGGATTATCCGGTTCTTTTGTTGTTATGGCATGTAAAAACGATACTTCTATCATCCGCCGGATCATGATGATCAATCCGGAAGATCTTGCCGTATTGAATCAGATTCCGGACAGGCGCTCCAAAGCATCCAAATTTTTGCTTGAACTTCCTCTGATCGGTACTCTGGTTTACAATATTCTGAATTCCCGTCCGAATATTGACCTTGCCTTTACCGAAAAGTATCTGCATAACCCATTCCATGTAGATACCGAACTGGAAGATCTTTACTACGAATCCGCACACCTGGAAAACGGCGCCGGAAAATACCTGCTGGCAAGCATTACCGGAAAATATATCTACTGCAACATTACGCGGGCATTAAAAACCATCGACAACAGCATCTATATCCTGCAGGGTGATTCCGAGCCTCGCGCGAGAGAAAGTGTTGCATTATATACTTCTATAAACCCCGCGATCGAATCCGAGATTATAAAAAATGCAAAACACCTGCCACAAATAGAATCTCCGGAGCAGGTACTGGAAGCAGTCAATATCTTTTTTGCTTCATAAATAAAACTAGAGCGTGTTTGAAAAAGGCTTTCTGCAAGATGTGCGTCACAGTTTGTGGGAGATTTTTCCTGAATGAGGGCGGCGTAGCGGGCTACGTCAACCGAATGAAGGTAAAATATGCCGCAAAGTGGGGCGTGCAGATTGCAGGAATGATTTTTCAAACACGCTCTAACATTGCACATGGTAGAAAAGAGGTATCACATCTGAAAATATGGTATCTCTTTTTTTCGTTATTCACAAAATTTTATTCTGATCAACACTTCAACATTTCTTCTCTTCTTCCATTATGTTCTTCTACTATGCCCGACCTTTTTTCATCCTTTACATTTTTTTCTCTGTTCATAATAGTTATTCCTCTTCCACTTCTTCTACCCTCCCCAGCCATTTTCTTTCACTTCCTGTTTTCCCTTTAAAATCAGCATTTTTCCCCCTTTTTCCGCTGTTCTTTTGTTGACATCATTATTGCGTTATTATATTATAATAGGTACAGCACTTTTTGTTGTTTTTTGTGGAAGTTCGTCGCATCATGGCATAGATACATATGTTTTTACATTCGACTGATATCTATTTTACTGATTATTTATATCTTTTACACATACGATTTCCATATAAAACGGTGCCCCGACAGACGGTATCAAGAATGTATCTGCCTTTCTTAAACGATCTGAAAACTTTACCCGCTAACCCAACACAGGATTTTTTCCTGTGCACAATTTCATTATGCTTACATCTGCAAATACAAAAGGAGTTTTATGGTTTTTTCAAGCTTATTTTTTGTTTTTTTCTTTCTGGCATTAAATCTGATCGCCTATCATTTTGCTGATGGTATTAAGCGGAAAAATATGGTTCTCCTCGGTTTTTCTCTTGTATTTTACGCCTGGGGCGGGCCAAAATATCTTCTGCTTCTGCTCAGCATGGTCTTCGCATCCTGGATTTTTGCTTTGCTGATTGATCAGTACCGTGAATCCGGACGAAGTAAACTCTTTCTGATCTGTGACTGTGTATTTATGTTAGGTCTGCTTTGTATTTTCAAATACCTGACCTTCTTTTCATCCATCACGAACACGATTTTTCATTTTCCGAAAGAGATCCCGCAGATTGCTCTGCCGATCGGTATTTCTTTCTACACTTTCCAGCTTCTCTCTTACGTCATTGACGTATACCGCGAGGAAGTGGAGCCGCAGCGCAAATTTGTAAATCTGCTGCTGTATGCTTCTCTGTTTCATCAGTGTATCGCCGGACCGATCGTCCGTTATCAGCTGGTAGCCGATGAAATTGAAAACCGTAAAGTGAAAATGGATGAGTTATACAAGGGTATCAAGCGTTTTACCATCGGTCTTGCCAAAAAAGCAATTCTGGCAAACGGTTGTGCAACGGTTGCAGATACTCTGGTTCCTACACTTGCAAGTGACATTGCCGAGATTCCGGCAGCCGGTCTGTGGATTGGTATGTTGTTCTATGCATTGCAGATTTATCTTGATTTTTCCGCCTATTCCGACATGGCAATCGGTATGGGACTTATGGTTGGTTTTCACTACGATGAAAACTTTAATTACCCTTACATCTCCGGTTCCATCAAAGAATTCTGGAACAGATGGCATATTTCCCTCGGAACTTTCTTCCGTGATTATGTCTATATTCCACTCGGCGGAAACCGGAAAGGTGCCCGCAGACGTACCATCAACCTTCTGATTGTCTGGAGTCTTACCGGATTCTGGCACGGAGCAAGCTGGAACTTCATTTTCTGGGGACTGTACTTCTTCCTGTTTATCTACATGGAGAACACCTTCCTTCTGGAAAAACTTTCCCACCTTCCGCGTTTTGTAAGCCATCTGTATGCCATGATCGTGGTTTACTTCGGCTGGGTATTGTTCCGTTGCGAATCCCTGGGTAATCTGGGAACGATCCTGAAAGGAATGTTTGGTCTGAACCACAACGGTTTTATCGATCTTTCGACCTCCGTTCTTTTCCAGAACAATCTGTATCTGCTGATTTTCTGTATTATCGCTTCCACACCGTTACTGAAAAATATCGGCACTTATATCAAACGCCTTGACCTTGTGCATTATCGGATTCCTTATCTGACCTACGCATACGAGATCGTAATACCTCCTGTATTGCTGATTCTCTCACTCCTGGCACTGGTCGGAAACAGTTACAATCCGTTTTTATATTTCCAGTTTTAAAGGATCTGTCTGAACATGAATACTAATAAAAAAGAAAAATTTATTCTCAAAAATAATGCTGTCCATAAGCGATTCTGGCAGATCGGGATCCGAACCTTTTTCGTTTTCCTTTTTGTGATCGCTTTTCTCGGACTTCTGCTTCCCCTCCGCCCGAAGGAATCGGAGCTGGAAAAGCGTGAACTTTCCAAATTCCCGAAACCAACCGTTTCCACGGTACTAAACGGAGAATTTTTCTCCGATATCAGTACCTGGTACGCCGATACGTTTCCATTCCGGGAAACTCTGATGAGCGCCAATGCAAAGATGAAAAAACTGTATGGCATTACCACACAGGAAATCTACGGTGATGCTGCTCAGGGTGATGAGATTCCGGATGCCGATGCCGAGATGGAGACCACACCGACACCTGAGGTCACTCCGGAAGAAGAGGAGGACCTTCCGGAGGAAGATGGAACTATCCATGCGGAACCGGAAAAACTGGGTAAGATCTATATTGCCGATAACCGCGGTTTTGAACTTTACGGCTTCAGCCGGGCCGGTGCCGACGCCTACATCAATATGATGAATTCTGCTGCTGCTCAGTTAAAAGATATCGCCACTGTATACGATATTCTGGTTCCTACCAGTATCGCCGTCAATGTCGATGAAGAAAACCAGCAGAAAGTCGGTTCTAACAGTCAGGAAGACACTTTCGCTTACGTCAACGGTCATCTGGACGCTTCCATCAACCAGGTAGGCGTTCTGGATACCTTAAAGAAGCACAACAGCGAATACCTGTACTTTAAGACCGACCACCACTGGACCGCTGACGGTGCTTATTACGCTTACAGGGAACTGATGAAAGCCAAGGGTATGACAGCCTCTGCGCTGACAGATTATACCAGAACCGAATATCCGGGATTTATCGGTTCCTTCTACCAGTACAGTAACCAGTCCGACACCCTGAAAAATAATCCGGATACAGTCGTTGCCTATACACCGACCTGCAATGATCTGACCTATACCGATACCGACGGTAATCAGAAAACAGGTCATGTAGTTTCTGATGCAACCCAGTATTCGGAAGGTAACAAATATCTCTGCTTCATCTGTGGTGACCAGCCATACGAACGTATTGATAACCCGAATATCACCGACGGATCCTCCTGCGTTGTCATCAAAGAGTCTTACGGTAATGCTTTCGTACCGTTCCTGGTCAACAGTTACCAGACCGTACACGTTGTCGACTACCGTTACTTCAGCGGCAACCTGATCGATCTTGTAAAAGAAAACGGCATTCAGGATGTTATCTATGTTAATAACGCAAATGCACTGATTGAAAGTGCAGCTAAAAATATGACCCGTATCATCAGTTAAAAAAAAAAGAAACCGGGCTGTTCCTCATCGGAAACAGTTCGGTTTCTTTTTTTCATTTTATTCTTTTTTACAACTATTTCTCTTCCTCTGTCAGCGTCAAAAACGCATCGATCAGATCTTTCACATTCATCTTGTTGACTAGTCCATAATTGCCATCCTGATCTTCCATCACATAGAAACTGGAATCTCTCGGCGTATAGGAGATCGTGATTTCACTTCCATCTGTTCCGTAATAGGAAAGTGTAAGTTCCGCGTCGCCTTTGTTTGTATTTTCTTCCAGACGGCTCTGGCATGTCATACCTGCCGCTGCCCGGTAGAATGCGTTGAAAGCATCACTGTCTGCTTCCTGATCATTCACATAGTAAGTGGTCACGGTCTTTGTCTCTTCTTCGTCTGCGTCCTCGCTGTCCGCATCTGCATCAGCTTCTGTGTCTTTGCTCTCATCCTTCTCCACTTTTTCTTCTGTCACAACCCGTTTCAGCGTATAAGTGGTTCCCTGATAGGTCACATCCAGATGATCCAGATCACTGATCGTCATCGAATCAATCGATGTTTTCCAGTAATCAAATGCTTTTCCGTTCAGTAATGTATCCAGAGATGCCTGGGAAATTCCGTGAAGTTCACTGGAATCGCCCAGTCTCACGTAATAATTTCCATCGGTTTCATTGACATTTCCCACATACAGAACCAGTTCTTTGTCCACTGTCTGTGTGGTCGTTTCACTGGAATCTTCTGTATCGTCCGTATTTGCCTCAGAATCGCTTTCTGTGTCGTCTGTAGAATCTGCTTCCACTTCTTCGGTATAATCGACTGTGAGGGTCATTTTCGGCTTCTCAAGGCCATACACAGCCCAGTCTTTGCAGTTGTAGTCGTAATATCCGGCAAAGGAAATACCGGCGACGGTGCTCTGCAGTGTTCCCGCCTGTGTGGAATCCGCTTCCTGTTTGTCTTTATCGCTTCCCTCTACATACCAGCCAGTCGATGATTTTCCATTATTGGTCAGCGTATAGGAATTGCTGTCTTTTTCCACCGCAATCTTGCTGATCGTGGAGGAAGTGATCGTCGGATAGTCCTCACTCTCCGCATAGTTATACAGCCCGCCGGAAAATGCATTTCCAAGATCCGTACCTGTGGTATACACCGTTGAGGTGTCATCGTTCAGGCAGATATAGGTGTTGCCGGTGGAACTGTTTTTATCACCGACGGTAATCTTTTCTGTACTTCCGTCTGTTTTGACAACCTCGATCACATTGACCGGATCGTCCAGACCGTATTCTTCCGGATCCTCCACATCCGTCAGGGTACGGTCCGCTTTGATCGATGCCAGATAGGATACTGCGCTGTCTACTTTCGAAGCATCCACCGGAAAGTCCTCCTGACCTTCCAGCGTCCAGCTGTCTTCACCCTTTTGGAAGGTGAGGGTCTGATCCCCCGCCTCAAAGGTTAATGTACTGATATCGTCACTGGCGATTGCCGCCGCTTCTTCCTGCGCGGTCTCTTCTTCCGTTGTCTTTCCCTCACTGCTGTTCACTTTTAACAGTGCAACATAGCACACGATCAGCACACACAGAAGGACAACACCCGCAAGGATTACAAATAAGCCCCTTTTTTTCTTCATTACTGTTTTCTCCTCTTAAACCAGATCAAGGTACCGATCAGCAGGAATGCCACCGGGATCACACCGCACACGATGATGCTCCAGTATGCCGCATCAAACTGCGGAACGGTCAGATAGCTCATGGTCAGGCTCTTGCTCGTCACATCGATGACCGGTGCATCATTTTCACACATCCAGCCCAGCGCTGCCAGCACCAGATCCGTATTGCCCCCGGATACCTGCTGGTCGGTAGCCTCGTCGAGAAGGCTTGCACAGCCGAAATATACCAGCTGTGTGGTATTGTCATCGTCCACCTGCTCGGTTACAGAAACACCAACCTGGAAGCTGCCTTCTTCATCGCCGTCCTCTTTCTCATAGGTGGACATATTCTGTACATCTTTCTTGGTATACGCTTTATCGGATGTTGATAACAGAGGAGTAATTTCCAGCGTATCACGGTAATCGCTCAGTGTTTTTACCGGCTGTGAGATCGGCGCCAGCACATAGCGGTTGTTACTCTTAATGTCTGAGGTAATATCCGAACTGTCAATGGTCGGAACAATATAATACGGTCTCTGCATGATGTAATGACCGGTATCTCCCTCCATGATCACACCGTCTCCGGTAGTCACACCGTAATTTTCCAGTACGCTCTTCAGGTTCGGCATATCTGTTCCGGTATATTCCGTGAAAATCATCACTTTTCCGCCGGCTTCCATGTAGGTAATGATCTTCTGTGCTTCTTCTTCCGAGAGATCTTTCTGCGGCGCTGCGATCAGCAGGCATCCGGTATCTTCCGGAACCGCATCCTGTGTCAGCAGATTCAGGCTCTGTACATCGTAATTTGCTTTCTCCAGACTGTCGGTCAGGCTGCTGTTCAGATCCAGTTCTTCATGACCTTCCAGCGTGTAGATCACCGGCAGATTCTCGGAAGTCACATAAGAGATCGCACTGTCGATCTGACCTTCCCCGTCAAATCCTGTCGTATTGGTCTGATAGGTCGTATAATCCACCTGTGTTTCGTACAGATCGCTGTAGTTGATGACTTTACTCTTGTCCCCGGCAACCACAATCAGGCTGTTATCGGACACATCATCGCTCGTATACTGAGAAGTAAAGTTCGGATATAACACCGGATCTTTTTTCTCTACGGTGATATGTTTGGACTCCTCTTTGTATTTCGTCAGCATTTTTTCCAGTATGGAGTCTTCATTTCCGGACTGTACGATATGGTAGATCGTAATATCCGTATCCAGATTTTTCAGGTAACTTACCGTCTCATCTGAGATGGTATACAGTTTCTGGGTACTTACATCCACCTGCGTGTATTTCTCGGGAATCTGTCCCACGATCAGGTTCACAACAACCAGAACCGCGATCACGATCGCAGTCACCGCCATGCTGTAAGAACCGTTTTTCAGCGATTTTTTATTGATGCTTCCCATTTCCTTGATGGTACTTCCCGCTGATTTTAATTTCTTTTTGATATTGATTTTCATTCTTCCAGCCTCCTAATTCCATCTTCTCTTGGTAATGGTCTGAACCGTAAGAACCAGGAAAATAATGATCACAGACAGGAAATATACCACTCCCTGCAGGTCCAGAATACCGTTTGTAAAGTTATCAAAGTGACTGGTAATATTGAAAACATCCAGGAATTTCTGAATGCTTCCCTCAAACAGTGTGGATTTTACCATATAGGTGATGGCAAGCGCCGCTTCCCCTGCGATACCGATAACCGCTGCAATCCACAGGTTCTGGATCATATGGTAAATCCATACAGCAGCCAGCAGAACCAGGATCATATAGCAGGTCAGAGACGCCATGGAGCTGTCCGGAATCAGGGATCCGATACCGGTGATCATGTAGCAGATAAACAGCACGATAAAGGTTACAACTGCTGCAATGACCGGATTTTCCGTAACAGATGACCAGAAGATTCCGACTGCGATCTGAGCAAATCCGAGAAGGGCAAATCCAAGCACTGCCGTATATGCCATCGCATAGGATACCGTGCCGTATTTTCCCATGATCAGCGGATACAGACAGATGATCAGCAGCGGGATCACATAAACGGTAGATACTGCCAGGAACTTGCCGGTAACGATCTCACCAACCGATACCGGAGCTGTCAAAAGCAGCTGATCGGTCTTCTGTTTGCGTTCTTCTGCGATGGTTTTCATCGTCAGAATCGGCACCAGGATCAGGAACATAACGGTAATGGCACTTAAGGTGTTGCCAAATAACGGGTATGCATTCTGCAGGTTATAGGCGGTAAAATAGATGCCTTCCAGAAGCAGAATGAAAAATATAAATACATATCCGATCATAGAGGTCAGATAACTTTTTACTTCTTTCTTATAAATCGCTTTCATCGTGAGCCTCCTGTTCTGTTTCATTCTCTTTTTCCACGTCTGTACCGGTTTCATCTTCCGGTACGGACTCCGGTTCGGTGTCCTGTTCGTCCGTAACAGGGGCTGTTTCGTTTTGTGTCAGTTCGAGGAAGATGTCTTCGAGAGATACTTTCGTAAACTGCATATTCAGGATCGGCATTTTTGCATCTGCCATCATATAAAACAGTTTTTCACGGATATCCGTCTTTTCTTCTGTTGTGATCACCATACTCACTGTTTTTTCGTTTTCTTCCGCTTTCCACTCTATTTTTTGAATTTCTTCTACTCCGCGCAACAGATTTTTAACGTCCTGTTTTTCTCCTTTTACAGTAAGTTCCAGGGTGTTGCTTCCCAGTGAATGATTCATCAGGTTTTCTGTGGTATCACTTGCAACCAGTTTTCCGTGGTTGATGATCATGATGTAATCACAGACAGCACTTACTTCTGACAGAATATGAGAACTTAATATAATGGTGTGTTCTTCGCTGAGTTTCTTGATCAGTTCACGGATCTCGATGATCTGTTTCGGATCGAGTCCTACGGTTGGCTCATCCAGAATGATGATCTCTGGATATCCGAGGATCGCCTGGGCAAGTCCTACTCGCTGTTTGTATCCTTTGGACAGGTTTTTGATCAGGCGGTTTGCCATCGCGGTGATGCCTGTCAGTTCCATAACCTGTTCGATCTGGGTTTCTCTTTCGTTTTTCGGGATTTTTTTGAGTTCTGCCGCGAATTTCAGGTATTCAGCTACCGTCATATCGAAGTACAGCGGAGGCTGTTCCGGCAGGTATCCGATGCATTTTTTTGCGGCTTCCGGCTCTTCCAGAATGTTATGTCCGTCGATCAGGATTTCGCCGGATGTAGACGCGATGTAGCCGGTCATAATGTTCATGGTTGTGGATTTTCCGGCGCCGTTGGGACCTAAGAAGCCGTAGATCTGGCCTTTTTCCACGTGAAATGACAGGTGATCGACAGCAGTGTGATCACCGTATTTCTTTACTAAATTCTTCACTTCTATCACAATTTGTTACCTCCTTTATTGGTATTATTTTATAGAGAAAGTGTGATGAAGTTTCGAAATGTTTGTGTTTTCTTTGTGAAATATGTGTGACTTTGATTACCCGAACGCTTCCGGACTCACGCTCCTCCCCACGCGACCGGGTCTGCGCTCGGTTTGAGGGGGAGGTGAATAGTCGGACGCTCAGATCCCTCGTATCTTCCCCATATGGCCGGGTCTGCGCTCGGTTTGAGCCTGTAGTCTCAAACTCGTGCTCGACAAGCGGCTCATCTGGGGAAGATACGAGGGATCTGAGCTGGGTATTCAAAGCTGAAGAGGAGGTGTGTGGGGAACGTTATTGGCTGATATTTATGGGAACTGTTGGGGACGGCGATTTTTGGCTTTTTGACTGGAGAATATGTCTGAAAATGTAAGAGTCAAAATGTGTAGCGTGGTGTAGACGGAACGTTACGGGGTGACATTTATGGCCTATATTCAGAGTTGATATTTTAAAATCATTTTCGAAAGAATAGCTTATATGATTTGTGTGATTTTTAGATGCGCGTAGTAGAAGAATGTTCATGGGAGTGATTTTTCTCTGGTCTGTTTTCAGATTCGTATGCCGGACACTTTATATCTGTTCTCTGTCTTTATTTTTCATAGTTTTTCAGATTCAATCGCAGGTTATGTCTTATTTTAGTTTTCAATTTTATGATATATAACTTTTTTATTTTCTTCCACCAATTTCTAATGATCTTATTTTTACTCTCCTCGTATTTTCCCTATATTGGCGTTTTTACTATGTGATCCGATATTGTTTGTTGACTTGTGCAAAGAAACCCCGTTTTGAGCCGTTTTTCGGCTTCTCACGGGGTTTTCTTGTGTTGATGTGTTATTTGATTGGTTCTTTGGATGGTAAACCGGCTTTTCTTGGGAATTTTTTGCCGGTTGGTTTGGTTTTTCGGATGACTACGAAGGATCTTTCCATGTCGGTATCTGCCAGCTGGAATTTTTCGGTTTTTTCCAGGCTGCCGCCGAGGATTTTGATAGCGGTTTGGGCTTCGGTCAGTTCCTCCTGGATTCTGCCGGACTTGTACGGGATGAAGTAACCGCCTGTTTTTACATAGGGCAGGCAGTATTCGGATAGCGTACTCAGGTTGGCTACAGCGCGTGAGACACACAGATCGAACTGTTCTCTGTAGTCTGCCTGACGGGCGTAGTCTTCGGCTCTTCCGTGGATAGCGCGGATTCCTGTGAGACCGAGGGTTTCAATGACGGTGTTCAGGAATTTGACGCGCTTGTTCAGGGAGTCGAGAAGGACGATCTCCTGATCCGGAAAAGCGATTTTTAACGGTATGCCGGGAAATCCGGCGCCTGTTCCAAGATCCAGGATTTTCATCGGTTTGCTGTAATCACACACTTTGACAGACGCTACGCTGTCCAGGAAGTGTTTGGTGATGACTTCTTCGTATTCGGTGATGGCCGTCAGATTCATCACTTTGTTCCATTCCACCAGAAGTTCATAGTAGGTCAGAAACTGTTCGATCTGTTTTTCATTTAATGTGATCTCCAGCTCGGCAAGTCCTTTTTCAAACCATGTGGTATCGTATTGAGCCATGCTTGTTCCTTTCTTTTCTTATCGTAACTGTCCAGTACATTCACAGTTTCTACCTGCTGAATAGTTACTTCTTATCTTACATTTTTTTTCATATTTCTTTCATCTGCGTTAGAGCGTGTTTGAAAAAGGCTTTTCGTGAGCTGCGAGTCCCAGTTTGTGGGAGATTTTATCCGAATGAGGGCGGCGTAGCGGGCTACGGCAACCGAATGAGGGTAAAATATACCGCAAAGTGGGGCTTGCAGATTGCGGAAATGATTTTTCAGACACGCTCTAAGGTAGGCGGCAGCAGAAACTTCTGCTGCCACACATATATCTCATTTTACGCGCGATGACTTTCCAGATATACCAGCAGCACCGATACATCCGCCGGAGATACCCCTGCGATACGGGAGGCCTGGCCGATGCTTACCGGGCGGTACAGTTTTAATTTCTGTACGGCCTCGATGCGCAGACTCTTGACCTGATCATAATCCATATCTTCCGGGATCTTTTTGCTTTCCAGTTTTTTGAACTGTTCCACCTGTTTTAACTGACGGGTGATATATCCATCATACTTGATGTTGATATTGACCTGTTCCCGGATGTCATAGCGGAGTTCCGGACGGTTTTTATCAATTGGTGCCAGCACTTCGTAGTTCAGTTCCGGGCGGCGGATCAGCTCGCCCAGTGTGGAGCCGGAGGTCAACGGGGTACTTCCATACTGTTCTAGAAGTTCCTGTACCGGTTTGGATGCTCCCACATTGACATGTTCCACACGCTCGATCTCTTCTTTGATCAGCCGTTCTTTCTCAAGAATATCCTGATACTGTTCCTCGCTGATCAGTCCGACGCGGTAGCCTTTTTCGCGGAGCCGCAGATCCGCGTTATCCTGACGGAGCAGCAGACGATACTCGGCGCGGCTTGTCATCATACGATATGGCTCATGGTTTTCTTTTGTTACCAGATCGTCGATCAATACTCCGATATAAGCTTCGGATCGATCAAGTACCAGTAGTTCCTCACCTTTGACTTTCAATGCCGCGTTGATACCCGCGATCAGCCCCTGCGCAGCTGCCTCTTCATAGCCTGAACTTCCGTTAAACTGTCCGCCGCTGAACAGATTTTTGATATTTTTAAATTCCAGTGTCGGCATCAGCTGTCTTGGGTTGATGCAGTCGTACTCGATCGCGTAGGCATTGCGCACGATCTTTGCGTGTTCCAGTCCCGGTACGGAGTGATACATCTCATGCTGGACATCCTCTGGCAGGGAGCTGGACATACCGCCGACATACATTTCATTCGTGTTCAGCCCTTCCGGTTCGATAAATACCTGATGTCTGGATTTATCTGCAAATCTTACCACTTTGTCCTCGATCGACGGACAGTACCGCGGACCGGTTCCCTCGATCATACCGGAATACAGCGGGGAACGATCCAGATTTTCCCGGATGATCTCATGGGTTTTCTCGTTGGTATAGGTCAGCCAACAGGATACCTGATCGATCTGGACGCTTTCCGGGTCAGTGGAGAAAGAAAACGGAACGACTCTCTCGTCTCCCTTCTGCTCTTCCATCTTTGAAAAATCGATCGACCGTTTGTCGATACGCGCCGGTGTTCCGGTCTTGAAACGGAACATCTCCACACCGTTCGCCTTCAGGGAATCTGTCAGATAATTGGCTGCCTGCAGTCCGTTCGGACCGGTATAATTGCTGACATCTCCGTAGATGCATCTCGCCTTCAGGTAGGTTCCGGTACACAGTACCACTGCCTTTGCATAATAGGTCGCACCGGAGTACGTCTTTACGCCTTTGACCGTACCGTCTTCCACGATCAGTTCCGTCACTTCCGCCTGTTTGATCGTCAGATGCGGCGTATTTTCCAGCACCTGGCGCATGGTATTGCTGTAATTTTTCTTATCCGCCTGGGCACGCAGGGAATGGACTGCAGGTCCTTTGGATTTGTTTAACATCTTGGACTGGATAAAGGTCTTATCGATGACCTTTCCCATCTCTCCGCCCAGCGCATCGATCTCTTTTACCAGATGCCCCTTGGAGCTTCCTCCGATATTCGGGTTACACGGCATCATCGCGATGCTGTCCACACTGACGGTAAATACCATAGTTTCAAGCCCCAGTCTGGCTGCTGCCAGTGATGCCTCGCAGCCGGCGTGTCCGGCTCCGATAACGGCGACATCTATATATTCCACCAGTTTGTTCATTTCTTTCTCCTTCTGCCACTCTTACTTGCCGGTACAGAACTTGCTGAAGATCTCATTGACCAGATCCTCTCCAACCGACTCTCCCACAATCCTTCCAAGCGCCTCATATGCGTTCATAAGATCGATAGAGAAGAAATCTTCCGGCATCTCCATGGCAATGCTGTTTTCCACCATCGTAAGGCTCTGATACGCTTCCTCAAGCGCCGTCTTATGGCGGACATTCGTAATATATACTTCATCGTTAAAGGACAATTCTCCTGCAAAAAACATCGATTTGATCTGTTCTTCGAGAAGTTCTACACCCTGCTCCTGTCTTGCGGAGATCGCGAGCACCGGCATATCCGTGCGCGCTTCCAGCATCTCTTTTGTCACCACCGGAGTCAGGTCGCTCTTGTTTAACAGAATGATCGCTTTTTTATCCCGGAGAATCTCCAGAATTTCCTCATCATTTTCATCTAACGGAATGGAGGAATCCACGACATATAATACCAGATCCGCGTCTTTTGCGTAAGCTCTGGCTCTCTCCACGCCGATTTTTTCCACCACATCTTCCGTTGCCCGGATTCCCGCCGTATCCATCATCCGAAGGGAGATTCCCTGTAAAACGATTGTCTCCTCAAGGACATCTCTCGTCGTTCCGGCGATATCCGTGACGATCGCCTTTTCCTCTCCGACCAGATAATTTAACAGAGAAGATTTTCCCGCGTTCGGTTTTCCCACGATCACGGTCCGGATACCTTCCCGTATCATCTTTCCTTCGTCAAAAGAGTCCGCCAGACGACGGATCTTCTTCTTTTCCTCTTCTACCGTCTGCGCGAGTTTTTCGCTGTACCCGTCCAGACTGATATGTTCCGGATCATCCAGCGCCGATTCAATATACGCGATATGATACAGGATACTGCTTCGGATCTCTTTGATGGACGTTAAGACAGAGCCTTTCAGCTGGCTTAACGAGCTTTTTAGTGCGTATTCATTCTTCGCCTGGATCACATCGATCACCGCCTCTGCCTGAGACAGATCGATCCTTCCGTTTAAGAAGGCACGCTTGGTAAATTCTCCCGGTTCCGCCGGTCTTGCACCCGCATGGATCACGGCTTCGAGTACCTTTTTCATGGCAAGAACGCCGCCGTGGCAGTCGATCTCCACCGTATCTTCTCCGGTATAACTTCTCGGTCCTTTCATGATCATCACCAGGACTTCATCGATCATGGTATCGTTGTCATAGATAAATCCGTAATGGATCGTATGGCTTTCGGCTTCTTTTATCTTCTTTTTTCCGCCTTTTGAGCGGTATACTTTGCTGATGATCTCCATGCTATCGTCACCGCTGATACGGATAATGCCGATTCCTGAAGCACTCATCGCTGTGGCAATTGCCGCAATCGTATCTCCTGTCATCTCTGTCTTACTCCTTAAAACAGGAAAAGATGCTACTCACACCCCGTGAAATAACATCTTTTCCATTCAACAACTTATTTACCTTTATAAACAACTACGACATGACGGTAAGGTTCATTGCCCTCACTGTATGTTTCCACGTACTTGTTTCCCTGCAGTGCAGAATGGATGATTCTTCTCTCATAAGGATTCATTGGTTCTAACACTACCGGCTTTCTTGTTTTACGCACTTTGAAAGCAATGTTTTTTGCCAGGTTTTCCAGCGTGTCTTTTCTGCGGCTTCTGTAGTTTTCGGTATCTACTTTCACTCTGACATAATCCTGCTGCTCTTTGTTGACAACCAGGCTGGTCAGATACTGCAGAGAATCCAGTGTCTGTCCTCTCTTACCGATCAGGATACCCATATCCTCGCCGGCAAAATCGATTTCCAGGCAATCGGCGGTCTTATCATAGTTCATGGTAATCTCCACCGGAAGTTCCATTGCACCAAATACGCCGGTCAGGAATTTTTCTGCATCCTGTTTCATCTGCTGTACCTGTTCTTCGGTACGGACAACCGGTTTTCTCGGTTCCGGCTTCGGCTGTGCTTCTTTTGCCACCGGTTTTACTTCCTTATTTTCTGTCTGCGGTTTGGCAGCAGTCTCTTTTTTCGGCTCTCTTACCGGTTTGGCTTCTTTTTTTACTTCTTTTCTGAATTCTTTTTTGGGTTCTTTCTTTTCTTCCTTAACAGGGGCTTTCTTTTCCTTTTTCTCTTCTTTTGCAAGCTCTTTTAAGATGTCGAATTCTTCTTCCTGCACCTTTTTACGAACTTTGATCACGGCAGGTTTGCTGCCGATAAATCCCAAGAAACCGGAAGTACCCTCCTGGACAACCTGAATCTCTAAGTTATCACTGGAAGTCTCGAACTCCAGACAAGCCTTTGTAATGGCTTCATCGACGGTTTTCGCAGTAATCTCTTTGAATTCCATAGCCCTTTCTCCCCCTATTTCTTCTTCGCGTTCTTTTCGTCAAACTGTTTTACCATGTTCGCCCTGGCAGCCAGACTGCCCGGTTTTACATTGGCGTTATTATAATATTCCGTTGCTTTCTTTCTCTGTGCAGCTTTTTCTTCCTGACTCAGACCGGATGTTTTATCAGGTGCCTGAATGTTTCGTGCATTCATTCTTGCCTGCTGGTTGATCTGCTGTGCAGACACACCTCTTTTTTCCATCTTTTTCTTCATCTTTTCCTGATTCCGGCGAACCAGGTCTTCCATATCCATCTGCTCCATCTTACGGTTGATCACCAGCTGCTGGATACAACGGATCACAGCACCGATTACCCAGTAAATACCGATACCTACCGGGAAAGAGAAACAGAATACGGCAGACATGATCGGCATGAACGTATTCATGCTCTTCATAGAAGCTTCCATTGCACTCGGTTCACTGTTCGGAGCCTGCTTTGGCTGCGGCATCAGTTTGTAGTTCATCCACTGTGTCAGCCATGCAAGGATCGGAACCATGGCAGCGGAAAATACCAGAAGGTATCCTGCTGCTCCGCCCTGTGCCATACCGCTTTTGATAATAGCCAGCGGGGTATCTGAGATATTCAGGTTCAGGAACGTATTCATATGGCTGGTCTGCTGCGCTACTTTATCGAACAGATCGGAAAATCCGCTGAAATCGCTGATTTGTGAGAATTTTTCCATCTGTGACGGGGACAGTTTGTACAGAAAATCAATCGTTGTTGTCTTGGTAAATTCTGTATTGGCTGAGATTCCGGTCATTGTTATCTTGTTGTCGGTTAAGAACTGGCTGATGATACTGCCAAATCCATCGACAGACATGATCTTTGCGGTCAGTCCGGTAAATACGTTTCTTACTCCGGTGATATATCCCGGAATATGGTAGATTACCTGGTACAGAGCCAGCAGAACCGGCATCTGAACCAACAGCTGTACGCAGCTTCCTGTTGGAGATACACCATATTTCTGATATACAGCACTGATCTCCTCATTCTGCTTCATCATAGAATCCTGGTCTTTTTTACCATTGTATTTCTTCTGGATTTTCTGGATCTCCGGCTGCATCACAGCGTTCAATTTGGAGAATTTCTGCTGTTTGATCTGCAACGGAGTCATCAGAAGATATACAACCAGTGTAAATAAAATAATGGACAGACCGATGTTTGTGATACCGATCAGTTCCAGACCGCTGTAGATCACATTGATCATCCATCCCAGAATCTCACTTACCCATCCGATAATAGGCATCGAAACCTTCGTCATTACGATATTCAATTATGTTTCCTCCTTAAATGTAATTCCCATTACATCAGTCTACGGAACCGGATCCACTCCGCCTTTGGAGAACGGGTTACACCGTAAGATCCTCCATATGGCTAAAAGAGAGCCCTTAAACGCTCCGTATTTTTCAATTGCCTCCAGTCCGTACTGCGAACAGGACGGAAAATAGGGACACTTGGTACTCTTTAAAGGGGAAATATATTTCTGGTAGAATCTGATTCCTTTAATCAATATTGCTTTCATGTTCTTCCTTCTCTACAAGGTGATGTAACCTGCCAAGGTGTAGGAATGCACTCTCAATCTCACGAAACGTTCTCTCTTTTGCACTCACGCGGGCTACCACAACAATATCAAACCCTCTACGAAATACATCCTCATGCAGCCGGTAACTTTCTCTTACCAGTCTGCAGAGCCGGTGGCGCACTACACTGTTGCCCACTTTTTTACTGACGGAGATTCCGATTCTGTTTTTCCCCAGCTGATTCTCTTTCGCATACATGACTAAATACTTATTTACATAAGATGTTCCTGTTTTATATACCAGCTGAAAATCTCTGTTCTTTTTTAAGCTCTCTGCATCTTTATATTTCATAGAAATTCCTTACCTTTAAAGAAAAATTTTTTAAAATCTTTTAGATAGAAGAAAAGACCACAATGTATGCGGTCTTATGTCTTATGCTGATAAGCTTTTTCTTCCTTTTAATCTTCTGGCAGCCAGAACTTTTCTGCCACCTTTTGTGCTCATTCTTGCTCTGAATCCGTGAACTTTTGCTCTGGATCTTTTTTTCGGCTGAAATGTCATTTTCATATCTAAGGCACCTCCTTTAATATCCGTTATTCGGTTATAATCGTCTTTTCATGTATGTCAGAAAACATCGTTTCAATTATATTCATAAATAAATGGCAAGTCAAGTCAAATCGCGGTTTTTTCCTGATTTTTTTCATTTTTTTCTTAAAATCCGGCTCCCGGGATCATCCGCGCTCCGCCGATTTCCGTGCTCCCGATAGCAGACCGAATCCCCCCTTTTTCGGTTACGCACATCTTTGCACAGCCTGTACACATGGTTTACGTAAGTTATCCACCGGATGTGGATAACTTGTGGATAAGTGGTGTATATGATGTGTATACATTTTGGACAATTCCCATAATTCCCTGTTTTTCCGCATTTTTCGATGTGTATAACTCCTGCTGCCTTTTTATTTATCCACGGGACAAGTATTTTACCTCCGTTTTTTTATCGACTTATCCACATTTTGTCGTTGCTAAAATCCACATTTTATTATAAGATATGGTAGAGAAAGTAGCTCGTTCTATCAGCTGCCTTGCACTTATGGAGGAAATC